>JBGSHW010000115.1:0-1732 GCA_041751975.1 Pirellulaceae bacterium | reverse complement strand
GGAAGTAGCGCGGATGCTCGAAGTGGTGCTGTGCGACGTTGAGGTAGAGACTGTTGGTCGGCACGTCCCCTTCGCCTGGCGAGAGCCGCCATCGAATTTTTGCGAGCGTCCGTGAAAACGACGGAGGTCGCTGAGCGCCGGTGGTCTCCGTTTGATAGCTTGATGGCGGACTGCTTATCCCAGTCAGCCAACGGTAGGCATCATCCAGTCCAGCGTTCGGATCGTCATCCCAAATCAGGCGCAAGAGCGGCTGGATTGCTTTACTTGAGTGCAGCCTGGGGCGAAGAAGCCCATAATGGATAAAACCGTCACACTGACTATTTGCGAAATGCTGAACGTAGGCCATATCGACTTTGTCGATGCCTGACGTGCGGGCCGTCGTCAACCTCGTCACAAGATGCGTAATGTCAAACGTCAAGGGTCTGTGGCGGCCTCTCAAGCGATCTGGACCCCAAGCATCTTGCTCGACCGACGATCAACCAGTTGTCCGACACTGCATTCGACCCATGCGGCTTCTTTCGAGCGCCGAATAGACTGACTGCACGTAGTCGGTCGCTCGCACCACGCCGCATGCTGCAAATAAGCCTGGGTCGACCAACCGAAACAGATCGCAGATTACCGACAACGCGGCTGAAAGGTAACCGGTATAATCCCAATCGATTACGCAGCCGTTCCGACCCCAGCTTGTTATCCGTTCACGCGAGCTCCGGCGGGTTCAATTTCCCGCATCGTGACTTCTGCAGGAACTCGATAGCGGGGCGGATCGATCTCGGCGAGTGTCCTGCGATCACTGACGAACATCACCAAGATACAAGCGATTGCCGCAATGAACACCAAAACACCAACGGCGTCGAACAGTGTAGCGGTGCCGAATGGAGTAGCGATGCTCGGAACACCAACCAATACTGCCATCAGAAATCCGGCAGCGATCACAATCCGTAGTTCCGTCGGACCGACACCGTAGTGCGATACTTGCCAAGTCCGTGCGAACTGCAGTTTCAAGTGACCGTAGAACATGATCGCGAGGCTACCCAGCAAAGCAAGTAGCGCAGCGCTGAGATCCATGTGCGGTGACAAGCCGAGCCCGATCAGCATCATGAAGTGTGTGGCCACATCGCAGAACTGGTCGAGGAAGAAGCCATAACGAGGACGCTCTATCCCACGAAACCGCGCCACGGTGCCGTCGAGCGAGTCGCCTGCCCAGTTTACGGCTAATCCAATCACTGCAAGCAACAACCACAGGTCGTGCAGGTTCGATAGAATGCATCCAAGGGCCGTTATGGCGCCGCCGACGACCCCCCAAAATGTCAGTTGATCCGGTGTGACGGAGGCCGGCAATCGTCCCGCCATTGCATTGAGGACATTTCGCTCGCGACTTGCAAGTACACTATTGTGAATGCGCGGCAGAGCGCTTGCTTCGGTCCTGTTCATGGTCTGGGCCCCCCCCCAAGCAAGTAAAAAAAGGATTAAGCTGATGATTGTTTATCGTAACAGGCCGACCCCTGTCCGTCGACAGAATCAAGGCACTCGATCAGCCGAGATATTGCAAAAGGGCGTCAATGTGTCGAAATTGCAACGCTGGACGGGGGGTGGGCAGCGATAGTTCGATTTTCGATGCGGACTGGCGGGTCCGGTGGCGGTCGATTTCCTGGCGCCAGCGGAGCCCGTCGAGGGGATCAACGAGCGTCAGCAAAGGCGTGTCGAACTCGCGAAAGACGTCGATGTCCGAGGC
>JBGSHW010000114.1:0-121998 GCA_041751975.1 Pirellulaceae bacterium | reverse complement strand
TTTGAAGCAAGCGAAGAACTTGAGCGATTACCTCAAGGACGAGCACGGCATCGAAGCCGCTTCGGGCGGTGGCATGATGATGATGGCTCCCGCCGAAGGTGGACCTGCTGAAGCCGCCGAACAAACGGAATTTGACGTGGTTATGACTAGCTTCGGCGATGCCAAGCTGAACGTCGTTAAGGTCGTCAAGAACCTGACCGGCGCTTCGCTCATGGACGCTAAGAAGATGGTCGAAGGGGTCCCTGCCAAGATCAAGGAAGGGGTCTCCAAAGAAGACGCTGAAAAGGTCAAGAAGGAATTGGTCGAAGCCGGCGCTACCGTCGAGATCAAGTAATTCGACCCGCTGCAACGCTCGCGCATGCATCGCGTTGCATCGAATAATCGCTTGCAACAACCAGTCGCTTGCAACAAGATACACAACAATATCCTAAGAGACCTGGTAAGCCATGCGCCTACCAGGTCTTTTTTCGCGGGCAAATTGCGCACCCCGATCAGTCCTGTTTGTGCCAGACCGCCCCCTTTGTTTTTGCCGAATGAGAGTCCATGCGAGCGGATCCGGAACCAATGACCTCAACCACTTGCCGCTCTTTGGGGAGCTCTTTTCAGCCCGCCCGCACGCTGGCTACCGTGGTCCTCTTTGCCGGAGTATTGGTGATGCTGGGGTATCTGTTCGACGGCAAAACGGGTGCCGAAAAAACGCTGACCCGCCTGTGCTTTCCAATCGGCCTGCTGTGGCTTTTGATCACCGCTGGCCTCTTCCAATTGCTGTGGTCCAGGCACTTTTTCAGGGCCAGTCTGGTTGGCATGGGGTGGCTGCTTTTCACCTTCCTCGGTTCGGCCCCCGGCTCACAGGTCTGCCTCCGCTCGCTGGAAAACCAGATTTCCAACTTTAGACCAGGCATCGATCAAGACCTCGACCTCTTGGTCGTACTCGGTGGTGGCACCAGCCAAGGCCCGCTGCGGGCGCAAGCGGGCGTTAGTGGAGACCGTGTGGTGCTGGCTGCACAACTGTTCCACCAAGGACATGCCAAGCGTCTGATTACCACGGGCGACTCCACCCCAGGATTCGGCAAGGAGCGGAGCCACCCCTCCGCACATACACGAGAGATCTGGCTCCAATTGGGTATCGATGCCGAACACATTGGGCAGTTGAGCGGTATCAATACCTATCTAGAGATTCAGAGCTTGAAACAACTGCGCAATGAATTCCCGGCGGCACGCATCGGACTGTTGACCAGCGCCTTTCATTTGCCTCGCGCGCTGCGACTGGCACAAGCTGCTGGCATGTACGACTTAATCCCAGTCGCTGCCGATTATCAAACGCATGTAGAGCATTACTCGTTTGTCGACTTGATCCCCAGCGCCCGCGCCTTCGACCAAGTAGCCCGTAGCCAACACGAATACATGGCTGCTTTGTTTGCACGATAAGGCCCAAGCCCCCGGATTCCCTTCTGCTTACCAAAGGCTAAACTTGGGTTCCATGCTGTCCTGGACTGCGCGAAAAAAATCGAATGAAGGCTGTAAGTAATGTCTGACGACCAGTTGTTTGATAGGATCGGTGGAGCCGATGCGGTGGCTGAAATTGTGCGCGATATGTATCGCCATGTTTTGGCCGATCCGGACTTGGCGCATTTCTTTAGTAAGGTCGATATCGAACACCTGCAGCGGATGCAATTCGAGTTTATTGCCTCGGCCTTAGGTGGGCCGATTCAATACAGTGGAGCTGAATTGCAGGCCATTCACAAAGGACGCGGCATCCAAGCCCAGCATTTTTCCAAGTTTGTCGGTCACTTGGCCACCGCCATGGAAGCCCGCGGAATCTCAAAAGCAGATGTCGACCTGATGCTCGGTCAGATGGCCATGTTCCGCGATCGCATCACCGGCTCCGCCAATGTTGACGGCTGATAGTAGGCAGTTGGCAGATTTTGCTATCGGATGCAACCGCAAGAACTGGCTTGGCGGGTGGCGAATCGCATTGACTTTCAAGTCCAGAACTGAGTATGGTGCGACAGATGTCCCTCCCATTCCCGCCCCTCTCGAGAATTGGTTCTTGAGTGAGCCTAGCTACACCAGCGCCGCCCGCTTCCAACAGGCCGCCCGCTTCCAACAGGCCGTCAGTCGACCGGTCTTCGCCGCTTGACTTTCCAACGGTTGGGGGCAGGCCTGCGCCCCTCCCAAGTCGAGTGGGACGCATGTTGTCCTTCGCGCGCGGCATCGGTTGGCTTGGCTTGTTTTTGGCCGCGCCCACGGGTTGTGCCAAGTGGATGCCGGATCGCACCGTCGAATCGAAGGTAACACTTCCGGCGCCAAACCTCAGCCCCGACAGCGTCAAGATTGAAACTGTCTTGGCCCGCTTCCCAATCGACGCGACTGAGAAGCTGCAAGAGATCTGGCGGACGGCCGACGAGACCGTCATCGATCTAGCTTTTCGACACGAACTCGACAAAAACGGATTGCGTGTGGGATTGCTGCGCGGTGAACTCCCCGCCTCGATCGTCGAACAACTGAACAAGACCGCCATCGCTCAGACCACCGATGCGTTGGAACATGCGGGGCTAGCTGCGGATGTGGATAACAGGAAGTGGGAATTGACCTGTAGAGCTGGTCGCCGGAAAGAGTTCATCGTGCGTCGAGAGATTTCGGAACCACTCACGGTAGTGACCTGCATCAAGGGCTCCCTGACCGGCGAGACATTCGAGCGAGCCACTGCACTCTTCGACCTACGCGTTACACCCCACGCTGACGGGCAAGCGACCATTCAGTTGATACCGGAGATACAACATGGAGATCGGCAGCAGGCCTTTGTGAGCTCCGAGTTTGGCGTGCGGCCTGAGGTAAAACGCCGCCAAGCGTCATGGAAACCCTTAACAATACAAGCCCGCTTGCAACCTCGGCAAGTCCTGATGGTGTCGAGCACCTACCCACCCAAGTCGCTCGGCAATGCGCTGTTCGTCACGAAGACTGCCGACCAGACCGAGCAACATGTGGTGCTGCTCGTCCGACTCGCCATAACGCAAATGGATGAACTTTTTGCACCAGAAATTGCCGAACAAGCCCACGCCCTTACCGAGCGATGAACCTTGCACTCAACCTCCAACATTGACCAAGACTGAAGTCAAACCCGACCGCGAACTCGGCGCACTAGCAGCCCGAGCATCATCAACCATCCGCACAAGAGCAAGACGGCATTGGCACTGGTTATCAACTGAAACAGGTTCCCTTCCATCTGTAATGCGTTCAGCAACTTCTGGCTCGAAAGATAATTCAGTGCGGGGAACAGTAAGCAACCAGCCAACAACCAGCGGGTTGCTTTCCCCGTCGGCTTCCAATCGTCCGTGCCTATTAACAGTGCCGCGATCGTAGCCACCAGCACCAGCCCGTCATAAACATGGTGGTATACCGAAACCAGGGACGTTAATAAAACCAGTCCGCCGCTGAGCCCAAGTGCCGAACCACTGGGAAACGGATTATCAGCAGAAGTATCGTCTTGGTTAAACACATTCCAAGAAGGATGATGGTGGAGCCATAACAAACCGCCAGCTGGCACAAGCATCGCCAGCATGACCGTTAACGTGAGCAACTCAGCCGGGTCGGTCGCGGTCCACTTGGCGATGATCGCCAGCCCGTCGATGCGTATCCAATTATTGATCGGGCGTTCAATGGGATCACTTCGGTGAATCTCTTGCGTTTGTTGGATTTGCTCCAAGAGCTCACTCACTCCGCCAACTGGCATGATCCAAGCGAAGGCAGCGGTTGCCAAAGTCGCAGAGACCATACCGCCCAGGATCACGGCTTTGAAATTGCCGCGGCAGAGCATCAACAGCGCGATCGGCAGTACATAGTTCGGCTTGGCCGAAACAAACACCAACGCCAGGGCACTCAGCAGCGGCCGCGACTGAGCGTAGTGCACCGCCACCAGCGAAGCCAGAATCATTTCGAATGTGAAGTAACCCGTGAACAAAGTCTGCTGGCCACTGCGAGTTGCGACCAGTCCCAAGGCGAGGCAGGCGAACAGGTCCCAACGCCACAGCCCACCGTCGCTAGGCTGCTGATGCCAATAGGTCACGCAGACTGCAATGGCCGCGACGATCAACAGCATCCACACAAAGTAAACCACCTCCGCAGCCTGCAATTCAAGCCAAGTGAAAGGCACGTGTGCCGCCAAAATCACGGGTGAAAAAAAAGGGATCGAACGTTCCACAGGATAGCTGGCTGCGTACGACTGGCTGTAGGGCGAGAGTCCGCGACGAAAAGCCAACGAGGGGAAATAGACTCCGTTCTGAAAATCACAAAAACCTTGGCGAGTCGTGTCAAAGGGTCCCGGCCTCTGATGCTCGCGCACGATGCGCAGCGCCGTTGCACTGACCACGCCGGCGCACAACGCCAAGGCAATCCAGGTAACCCACTTGCGAGGTGAGGTATGCGAAATATCAGACTGTGCCATAGGTTTCGTTTTTTATTCACGCCGCGCCGCAATGCTCCGGTAGCAGTACGGCTCGCGTTGTATCGCGACAAAGTGGGTGCCACCCCACACACCGGCTCACCATCTAGCACCAATTTTAACTCGAGGGGCTTCTTTCCTGACCACCCAGCCGGTGTTAATCCTTGGCGAAAGTTTGACGGTGCTTTGGAAAAACGCTACAAACATACGAATTCCATGGCGAGTCTACATCCACGAGGAACCGGTGATGCCCAAATTGTCAATCGTCGCGGCGATGCTGCTGTTTGTTCTAAGCGCAAGCGTTCGCGGGCAAGAAGCGAACTCCAAACAGCCCTTTCAGTATCTACCTGAGGAAACGGTGGCGGTCGTGTCCCTGTGGCCCGAGCAACTGGCTGCCAGCCCACGCATGCGCCTGGCACCGCTCGAGGTTCTCTCCGCCTCTGGCATTGAGAATTTTGGCGTGGACCCGCTCAAGCTGAAGCGGGTCGATATTGTGCTGGGAGACATCATGCAACCCACGCCACGCGTGGGTGCGTTGGTCCACGCATCCGAACCGATCGATGTAAAGAACCTGAATCCCGAAATTTTCGATGAGAATGGCCTAACGAACGAAGATGGCTTCGAGTACATGACGCTTAGCCGGGATCTTTTTTCACCCGAGTTGATCATCCACCAACTGGATTCGCAAACTGCGATTGTGGGGAGTAAAGACTTTGTGCTGGCGATGCTCAGAGCCTCCGATGACCAAGGGGATGTGGCGGCGGTCATGGCTTCGGTGAAATCGCAACAAGATGCGCTGGCTATCGTTTCGATCCGTGCCGTACGTCCCATGTTGCTGCAAGTGCTAGCTCAAGGGATCCCCTTGCCAGCCGAAATCCTAGGGAACATCAACACGATCGTCGAGCGAACCGAGTTGTTAGCACTCCGCGTGTTGGTTGGCAACGAAGAGAAACTGCAACTGGTCATCTCCACGCAGGATGAAGACAGCGCTACCGAAGTCGATGAGAGTCTGCAACGCAGTTTGCAGTTCGCGGAAAACCAGATCATCGGTCAAATGAAGCAAGAGATCCCGGTCGAGACCGCCACGGGAGCAGCCATGCACGCCTACTTCGACCGCGTAGGAGGCCAAGTCCTGGCACTGCTCAAACCCAAACAAACTGGCAATCGCTTGGTCATTGAATTCGATGATTTCCAGAATACGGCCATCATCGGCACCCTCACCGGCCTGCTGCTGCCAGCCGTCCAGTCGGCGCGTGGAGCCGCGCAGCGGATGCAATCATCCAACAACCTCAAGCAACTTGCCCTGGCGTTGCACAATTTCGAATCGGCCTACCGCTCGCTTCCCGCGACGGCAGGTCTAGACGACCAAGGGGAGCCGATGATCAGTTGGCGCGTGGCGATCCTACCCTTCATTGAAGAAGGTGCGTTGTATCAAAAATTCAACCTCGACGAACCTTGGGATAGCGAACACAACTTGGCTTTGCTCGAGGAAATGCCGGAGGTCTTTAAGCATCCAGGGCGGGCGACGCCACCCGGACATACAGTGTATCAGGCACCTGTCGGCGAAGAGACTCTGCTACGACTAAAAGAACCAAGCCGCTTTGCAGACATCACCGATGGAACAAGCAATACGATTATGCTCGTCGAGACCACCGCGGAACGTGCAGTGCCCTGGACGGCCCCTCAAGACTATGAAGTTGATGTCGATGATCCCGCAGCCGGCTTGTTCGATGGGGAGGCGGGGAATTTTGTATTTGGTGACGGTAGTGTCCGCAGCATCGCCCGCAGCATCGAAGCGCAGATACTCAATGCCCTCTTCACCCGGGCTGGCGGGGAAGTCGTTGACGTCCCGTAGTTAATGCGGTCACGGAGTGGTTGAGGTCAGGTAGTTTGGCAACCTAAGCAGGTCATTAAGTGCTCTGGCGATTAGGCCTCGTGCTCGTGCTCAGTCTCGCAGCGACGATGCTCGTGCTCGTACCGCTTTGCTGAGCACGAGCACGAATCCCGAACCGAAGAAACGCCCCCCAAGAGACTTGGCGAAGTGCCTATTTCGCGCACGCGTCGGGCAACACAGCCCGCGCGAGCTCGCGTTCAACGATCTCAATGGTTTCATTAACGTTCAAGTTGCCAACCGTGACTTGAGCCGAGTTGAGTAGATACAGCCCGGGCACACTACTCACCACCGGTGGCAGGCGTTTGGAATAGTTCAGCGTTGGCAGAGTCATCACGTGCCGCGCTCGAGCGGTTTGAATGGCGGCGACGCGGCTGCGATCAAAGTTGGGATAGATCTTGGCTAGAGTACTCAAGCAACGTTCGTGGATCACTGCATCGGATTCTTCGAAACGTGGATCGTCGCTCAGCAAGTACTGTGGCAGGTACACCAGATAGTGGCCGCCCAGATACTCCGGTTTGACAATCGAGCCCATTTCGATGATACCCGTTAACGGCACCCAGTCGTCGGTAATGTTGGTGACATAGAAGCCACCTAACGGCTTGTCGATCAGCAGCGAGGTGCAGACGACTCCCAGGTACTCGGCTTCGGTCAACCGGGTCATTTCATCGACGGACAATTGTGGGCACGACTTGGCGATCATGGGGGAGGGGACCGTCATGATAACGCGCTCAAATTCGCTGGTCACCTCGGCCCCCGCGCGACCATGCCGGACACGCAAGCGACCGAGCTCGGCTGCGTAGGCCACCTCGTTGACTGGACTGGCCATACGGATCTCCACGCCAAGTTCTTTCAGTTGATCGGCTAGGACGTTGAGAATGCGACGATAGCCCCCGGGGACATAGCCGAACATCTCGCGCTTCATGCCACTGCGTCGCGCCTTGTACATACGATCGATGTAAGACCAAATGAACGCTGCGGAGGTCCTTTCGTAGGCCTCGCCGAGTTTCGCCTTGAGCAGCGGCAGCCAGATCTTGTTGAAAGTGCGTTTGCCACTCAGCTTCTGCAGCCACTGAGCGACCGGAATTTGTTCGAGTTTGTCCGAGCTGCGTATTTTCGAGGCATAAAAAATCGTGCCCCCCAAGCGAAACTTCTGGATCAAGTTGAGCGGGGGAAAACGCAAGAACTCCCACGAATTGCTCATGGAAACCAACTGCCCGTCGCTGTAAAAACCGGTGCGCGTGGTCACCCAGCGAATTTCCTGCTCCAGCCCGATGTCTTGCAACAGCGACCGCAGCCGCGCGTCGGAGAGCAGGATCACGTGGTAATACTTGTCCCACTCAACCTCACCCAGCGACCAAGCGCTGGTCAGACCACCGATCGCATCGGCCGCTTCGAGCAACGTGACTCGCTGCCCAGCTTTCGCCAGTCGCCACGCGGTTGCGAGGCCCAGCATGCCTCCACCTACGACCGCCCAGCGACGATGAGAGCTCGAATTTTCTGGGCCAATCGCCGAGGTGTCGGTGGACTCTCGATCGTCGTTCGTAACGAACACGGGCAATTCGGCGGTCATGCTAAGAAACTTGCGGATTAGAAGTGGACTTCAGTGGGGAGCCCACCTTGGCACAAACCCGCAACAATCGCGAGCGTGGGGATTGCCCAGCAACCAGACCTTGCGGGGCATTCCAAAAGGAACTTAACGTCACCCCAAACGATGGCGGATCACCATGCGGAGCGAACGATAAATGGTGGGAATAATCGGCATTTTACTTGCACCTGCTTTGAAATCATATCTCAGCAGCAACGGAACTTCACCAACTACCGCGCCGCAGCGATTCAGGTTAAGGAGCAGGTCTGCCATGCATGCGAATCCCGACTCACGTACCAAGACTCCATTGAGTTGGTTGGTGGCCTCGCGAAGTAGGCCAACCCGATAAGCGCGATAGCCGCAGGTGTAGTCTCGGCAGCCCGGAACAGGAAGCACCGTTTGCATCACCAATCTCGCTCCCAAGCTGAGCCATTCGCGATGACGTGCCAGCCCTACCACGCGACCGCCGCTTTGATAACGCGATGCGATCACAACGTCGTGCCCTTCGCGAATCATCGGTACCATGCGAGTCATGAGTTGCGGGGGATGCGTGTTGTCCGCATCCATGGCAACTAGGATGTCGTTGTCATCCAACCCCTTTATACCTTCGGTGAGGCAGGTGGTAATTGCCGCCCCAAGCCCCCGGTTCACGTCGTGGCAAATGATGTCCACCGGAAACTCGCTCTGCAACCGCCGCGCGACCTCGACGGTGTTATCCGAGCTGCCATCGTCGACCACGACGATGTCGTATTCCCACGAGGTCTCTGAAAAAGTCTGTACAATTCGCGGGATCAGTTTCTGAAGGGCGAGTTCTTCGTTGAAAGCGGGCAGGACCACTCGGACGTGAGTCGGACGCAGCCGCTGCTCGTCAGCCTGAGGTTGCCTTGTGCTGTTTGGGGACTCGGAGTGACCGCTCAAATGACCTGACCGCGCTTCAACAAGCTTCATCATAGGTAAGGCACCCCACCCCCAGAATTGACGGATTCTGCGACGTACAGAGTCCGTGATGCGACCGGCAGCTCGAGACTTCACTCAGAGCAACCGTTAGGAGCCCGCTGCGGAGCTTCATCTTAATCGAGAAAACAGCACTCACCACACCCCCACTAGTCTACGCAAGTCGACTATTCAGTTTTTCTTATGAATAACGCCTCAGCTGCTTACAATATGACGTGGCTGACGTACATTTTGAACGTATAGCCTTTGAATCCTCCCCTGAGCGACCTGTAGTCGGCGAGTTGCTTACTTTTTAGGGTGGGATGGGCGAGCTTCGCGACCAGGGTCGCTGGAACGCCCTGAAAGCTGTTCGCAGCTGGTTGGCTAGTGTGGTGCGCTTAATACTTACATTTTCGATGCGTTGTTTCTGTAGGGAGTTTCTATGAATTTAGCCTTTCGTTGGCTGAGCAGCTGCCTGTCGGTTGCTTTGCTCATATCCGTGGTCGCTTCAGCCCGGGCTGAAGACTACCCCCCCTTTGACAAAGTCATCGAGGGTTATAAGCAGGTCCAGCCTCCTGCCGATGATCCACAATCGATGTACACCTTGTTCACGAAAGAAGACGAAGGGCAATTGTTGATTGAACTGCCCAAGAACTTTGCGGCCAAGAAGTACTTCTTTGGAATGACGGTAGCCAGCGGCCAGATCTTCGCTGGTTTGCAAGCTGGAGACTATTACGTCGAGTGGCGTCAGTACAACAAGCGTTTGGCGTTGATTTCCCCGAACATTGGCATTCGTTCCGGAGGTGATCGCGAATCCAAGGATTCGGTGGATCGCTTGTTTACCGGCCAAGTCCTTTTGGATCTTCCCATCCTAGCGATCTCTCCGCGTGGCGGCCCGGTCATCGATGGGGATCAATTGTTGGTTGCCAACGCGTCGACATTTTTTGGTGGCGATGGCCGCAGTCGTAGCCCAGGTTTAGCCAAAATTGTCAAGTCGAAGGTCTTCCCCAAAAATGTCGAACTGGCGTTTGAGTTGCCCAATGCTTCAGGCGAACTCCAAACGCTTTACTATTCGATCAGTGAAATTCCGGAGAACACTGGCTACACGCCACGCATCGCAGATCAAAGAATAGGTTACTTCACCACTTCGTATGCCGACTACGGCAAGTACACCAAGGACGAAGTGGACGTGCATTTCATCAACCGCTGGCACCTGCGCAAACGCGATCCGGCATTGAAAATCTCGCCACCTGTCGAACCCATCATTTTCTACCTGGAACACACAACCCCCGTGCGTTATCGCCGCTGGGTCAAGCAGGGTGTTGAGTACTGGAACGAAGCCTTCGAGAAGGTTGGCATCTCAGATGCGATCGTGGTTCATTACCAAGACAAAACGACCGGCGCGCACATGGACAAGGATCCCGAGGATGTGCGTTACAACTTCATTCGTTGGCTGAACAACAATGTGAGTACAGCGATTGGACCAAGTCGCGTGCATCCCGAGACGGGACAGATCCTGGATGCCGACATTGTGTTGACCGATGGTTGGATTCGTTATTTCAATGAAGAATTTGCCGACTACATGCCGCTATTGGCGATGGAAGGGATGAGCCCAGAAACGATTGCTTGGTTGGCAGAACATCCGAACTGGGATCCACGTGTGCGTTTTGCGGAACCTAGCCAGCGGCAACATGTCGCGGCGCAGATTCGCGGTAAGCTCACCCAACCCCACGCTGGCGTCTTTAACTCCCAGTTGAACAAACGCATGATGGGGAACGATCCGTTGGACGGACTGGTCAATCGCACCAGCCAGGTGAACGGCATGTGCTTGGCAGCCCAAGGACGACGGGTTGATACATCCGTCATGCGGATGATGCTTGCCATGGGTCCCGACGCGCTCTTTGGCGACGTCGATGCGGTAGCTGACGAGGATGGCAAGAAGAAGAAAAAGAAGAAAAAACAGCCAAAGTCCGACGAGCAGGAGTCCGAGGGAGTTGATGAGGCTGCCACGGACGAGGACGAGGACAAAGAAGAAGAAGAAGAAGAAGAAGACGAGGATGCGAAGCCTGAGGCAGCCGACAAAGAAAAAGCTGCTGAAGCCCAACCAGAAACAGCCAAGCCAGAAGAAGAATCGAAGCTGGACGGCATGCCGGAAAGCTTCATCGGTCCACTGCTTGCCGACCTGGTAGCTCATGAAGTTGGCCATACGCTCGGACTACGGCACAATTTCAAAGCCAGTAGCTTGTACACGCTCAAGGAAGTCAACAGCGAAGCGGTCAAGGGACAAAAGGCGTTTGCCGGATCGGTAATGGACTATCTCCCGATCAACCTGCGTTTTAAGGAAGGGGAGATCCAAGGCGACTATGCCATGATCAAGCTTGGACCTTATGACTTCTGGGCCATCGAGTATGGCTATAGCTTCGAGAGCGATCTCAAACCGGTCCTGCAGCGCGTTAGCGAACCTGAACTTCAGTTCGCTACCGACGAAGACACCAGCGGTCCTGACCCTCTGGCGCGACGCTACGACTTCAGCAAGAATCCGCTCGACTATGTCAGAGAGCAATCGGTCTTGATCGAGCGTTTCCGCCAAAAGCTCATGTCGGACTATGTCAAGACTGGAGACAGTTGGTCCAAGGCCCGCGAAGGCTACGAGCTAACACTCAACCTGCAAATGCGCAACACCAGCATGATGTCCAATTGGATTGGTGGTGCACACGTAAATCGCGACAAGAAGGGTGACCCCAAAGAGCGTTTACCGATCGAAGTAGTCCCAGCTGAAACGCAACGGGCGGCACTGAATTTTGTGTTGGAGTCGACCTTCCGTGACAGCGCTTACGCCCTCTCGCCGGAACTGCTTGCCCGTTTGACCAAAGACTTCTTCGAAGGCTTTGGCGGTGATCCGGCTTGGCCCGTCCATGACCGAATCCTGTCGATGCAGGCCAGCACCTTGACCCAGTTGATGAACGCAACGTCGCTGCGCCGCGTGTACGACAACGAGTTCCGGATTTCAGCTGATCAGGATGCATTTACGTTGCCCGAGTTACTCCAATCGGTATCGGATGAGATTTGGAGCGAACTCAAGCAGCCCGTCGAGAAAAAGTTTTCTGCCCGCGCCCCGATGATCAGCAGTTTGCGCCGCAACTTGCAGCGCGAACACATGGAGCGGCTGATCGATCTGACCCTTCCAGGCAACGGGACGTCGGCGGCTTACAAAGCGATTTCCAACTTGTGCGTCATGCAGTTGGGAGAACTGAAGACCAGCATTGACGGAGTGCTCGAAGCGACCAAAGAATCGATCGACCCCTACTCGAAGGCTCACCTGTACGAGGCCCGGCAGCGGATCGAAAAGGCCCTCGACGCCAGCTACGTCTACAACCAGGCGTCCCCTGCGGCTGGCAACCTGCCATTCTTGATATTGGGTGAAACACCCGCTGGCGGCGACTCGCCACAGAAGTAAACCGCTTCGACGGTTTTCGCCACTACGCACGGACCGCGGCTTGGAACTATCCAAGCCGCGGTTTTTTTTTCGAAAAACCTCGCAAAGTAAAAACCTGGCAAAGTACCGTGGTCTCCTGCAATCCTAAACTTCGATGACTTGCTGATCTTCGGTAACGAACATGCCAAGAGCGAGATGTTCAGCAGTTAACTGAAAACCTGAACCAAGCACTTCGGCCAGCGGGTTGATATGAATCAAGGCACTCCACTTAGGTCGGACTGTGCGCACGACTTCTGTCACGGCGCTCAACCAACTGTGACCTGTCTTGATAGCCAACTCCTGATAGTCATCGCTAAAGTAACATTCGTGCAGCAACAAATCGATCTGCTTGAGCTCGTTGAGGTATCCAGCGGTGGGACTGGCTACGGTATCCGTGATGTAGGCTAGGCGTTTGCCAGCGCTTTCTATGACGTAGCCGATCGCACCGCCCGGATGCTCCAGCGGAAAATACTCCACCTGGGTCGTCCCCAGCGTCAATCTACCCGAGCCGGATGCCAGTGGAATGAATTCATACTCAGGCTGCACCGGGAAGATGGAGGGCGCGTACACGTGCGCGCGAATGGCCTGAATCTTCTCTGCTTCGGCGAACACCCGGATCTTCTTGAGTTCGGTGACGGCCAAGGCGTCTAGCAAGAACGTCAAGCCAACAACGTGGTCCAGATGTGCGTGCGACAAGAGGATGTCGAGCGACGGTTGCGGATGCTTCAGCAATAGTTCGATCATGCGAAACAAGCCGGTGCCTGCATCCAGCAACAAAGCTTGATCCGGCAGGTAGTAACATGCGGTGTGTCGTGTGGGACTAGGATGGTAACCGGTTGTACCGAGGCAATGGACGTGCATGTTCGCGTCGCAACCCAGAGGCCAATCAAAAAATGAAACACCAAGCTAAAGCTGGTAGGAATGCTAGTTATAGTCGAAGAACCGCCTCAAGGCGTTCCCACCGGTGAATGAACGGTAACCGGACGCTAACGCGTCCGGCTGATTGAACCAAGAGCCCGCCAGCTCTCAGGGCTGCGTAGGAGGCGTCGTGGCAGGCGGATTCCCCCCGAAAATCCTATCGAAGCCACGTGAAAAACTCTTCTCCAGCAACCCTTGAGCGGCACCTTGAACGGCACCTTGAACGGCCTGACGTCCCAGTTGTTGGATCGCCCCCGCATCCATTTGAGGCGCTTGGAGCGTTCCCCGCATCGGGAACTGCAGCGATTGCCCGCGCAGGCCGACAAGCAACGGACTCTTGTCGATCCAATCATCGGGAATCGGCATCGTCCCCAGCAGGTCCATCTGCCCACCGACATCGACACTGCCTGCAGTTGAAAAGGTCACATCGCCGACGCGCACATTGAGGTTGCGATGGCTCACCCGACCTTCCACCATCTGAAAGTCAATACGCTGTTCAGGCATCCTCAACCAGACGGTTTGACTGCTCACCGCTTGAGTGAAATCCTTTTTGCGAATGGCATCGATTTGCTTAACCATCGCAATGATCTGATTGGAGAGTGGACCCGGCCCAACTTCGGCGCTGTGCATAACCAATTGCCCGACGACCGTCTGTCGCCTTGGGTTGGTGGGAGTGAGTAGGGCTTGGTTTAATACCAAACTCAAGCGGCCGTCCACGCTGGTGGCTTCGGCAATGAGGGGGGTCACATACTTCAGCCAGCCCTTGCTCATCTCTTCGGTGATCGCCACGTTCTCAAGCACGGTCATCGGTTTCTGCACAATGACCAGTTCATCGGCAGTCAAATCGCTGTCGACATCCCACCGCAGAACACCACCACTGACCGGTATCTCCGCAGCAGTCGCCAATTTCCCAGCAACCACCGTGACTGGCACATCAGCCTTCCCCACTTGAACGCCTACCACGCGCGCCTGTTCCCAACCGATGCGCGTGGCGGCTTGCAAGCCAGCGAGCAGCGAGGCATTGGGATCGAGCGAACTCGTCCACTGGACATCCACGGGCATAGTCTTAACACCCATCAACTGCACTTGATTCCCGGTCATCGGAGCCAGCTTGGTCGACAGTTTAGAGGTCTCAACAACCGCCTCTCCTTTAGAAACAACTTTCATCAGTTGCTCTTCAGTACGGTAACTGGCGGTGCCACTGTAATTGCACCAGTCGGTGTTTAACTTCAGTGTACTCAGGTCGATCGCACCGCTATTGGCTGCCCACTTTCCTTGCAATTGCGTGGACACACTTGGTTCTTCCCACAACGCAAGCGGAGCAATTGTGCCGGGTGCTTGACTTAGAACAACCAGTTGCTTCGCATTGGCGGAAAGGGCCACACCGGCGGCGGTCGAGGTGACTTGCCATTGCAGATCCCCCTCAATCTGACCCGTAGCGCTCAATTTGGCGGTCGGTTCGGGTACGACCGCACCCGGCGGAAGAACGGCTACGACGGACTGCGTGTTGACGTTATTCAGCAATTGTCCGAGGTTCACCAAGAATTTGGCTTGCCCTGTTCGACCATTGCCATGGCTACTGGCGGCATCGCGGGCCCCCAGGGAAAACGAGGTGGCTTGAACTTGCAAACCCTCGACCTGCAAACGTGTCAAATCGGAAGAGTCCACACGGCCCTTGAATGTACCTACCATTTCGGCTTCCGACATACTGAATTGCGGCGTTGTCACTTGAATAGGCTTTGAACGCCAATTGGCTTGAAAGATTTCCACGTGCTGCATGTCAATACGACCACCGACCGCCAAATTGATGTTACCGCCAAGCTCAACTTCGGGAGGCTCCTGCAACCAGACCATGGCCCGCCGCTTCCACTTGGGGAGTTCGCCCGCTAGAGTCAACGCAAAGGCAGCCGGAGGTTCGGTTCCACTTGGTTGTTCGTAAAGAGCCAGTGGCTCCTGCAAGTCGACCGTGAGCTTTTCGTTAATAGCGGTTAGCTCGAGTTTGGCGCGTTCAAGGTGAGTGGGTGAACCTTCGGCCAAGCGTGCGGTCGCGCTGAACACACCGGTCCAGGCGGGTTCATTCATCTGCCCGCCAACGCTGGTTGCAAGCGTCATCGGCGTGGTTTTCAATTGCCCCTGCGCCTCGACCTGCTCCCCATTTTTCATGCTCCAGACCAAGTCGACTTGGGCGGCACCCGCCATCGTGCTAATCGGCAGTTCGATCCACTGGCTGAGGCGTTGTTGCAGAAGATCCAGGTCGACATTGCCGCTGAGCTGTCCCGCTTCGATCGTCCCAGCCCCCTGCAACTTAAAGAACTCGGCATTCGCATTGGCAGACAACTGCAGTGCGGCATTCGACGCGAGATCAGCCGACAGTTCAATCGTCAACGGTTCATTCCATTGCAACTGTTGGCCGGCAGCTTGGGCCTTTAAACCGGCGAGCGTCATATTGGCGCGACTCGAAGGTGTCCCCTGAGGAGTGAGAGACTGCGCGATCGAAAACTGTGCGGTACCACTTTGCAATTGTGTATCCTCGCGCATCGGCATCAATGACTCGGCCGCTTTGGCCAGTTTGGGCAAATCCACGGTCCCTTCCGCACTGAGCTCCGCACCATCAAAGAAGGGATGAGTCGCCGTGGGCAAGGTCAGGGGCCAGGGCATGCGCGCAGTTGCATTGGCATTTCCGAAGTCGCAGGCTATCTGCGCATTTTCAACTTGCATGACCGAATTCAGCAACGAGGCCCGGCCAGCGGCTGCGATAAGAGCTAAGTATGCTGGCGCCTCGCCGATCAAGGTCGGCGCAGAAATGGCGAAGTCTGTGGCTTGCAATTGCTGAAAATCAAAGCTCCAGCGCTCGGCATCCGCCAGTTGTCCCGCCAATTTTGCAGAGACCCGCCCCTGCATGGCTTCGATAGGTATCTCCGGTAGCCGCGCGTGGACCACATGCCAGAACTCGACCGGCACATGCTTTAATTCGGCGTTAATTTCAAAAGCCTCTCCGACCTGCTGCACCTCCGCGACAACTTCACCAATACTGTCAGCGACTGTGCCTGAAACTTCACCAATGGTCGCCTGCACCTCTATCGGTCCAGTTACCTGTTCTGCCGTCGGCAGCGTCACCGACATGCGCGGGACTTGAAGTACCCACTGTTCCGCGCGGCCCACTTCGGTCAGCAGAAATTTAGCGTCGATGATCTGGATCGTCCCGGTCGTGGTAGTGGCAACTACCGGGGCATCGGGAGCGGCAGGTTCGATACCTGCGATGAGCGGTGCGAGGAGGCGTTCCCAATTGCTGGTGCCATCCCCCGTGGCCACCGCCGCTTCTAATTTCTTAATTCGAATAGTCCCCAAGTCAGAACTATTGCGAATCCAATTCAGAATTCCTTTTTCAGTGGTGACGGCCTCTACTTTAGCAATTACATGTCCCTCACCATCCCTCAATTGCAAACCGTTGGCAGTAATCGGGGCGAACCAACCCGCATTAACTCGCTCAAAATCAACCTGCAGCGGCGCCAAACCACCGTAACGCGCGATCAACGTAGTCAGGACGGTCCGCGATGTCAAAATCTGCGGCAGGAACAACACCATCCCAGCCAAGGACGCCAGGAAAAGGGTTCCAAAGAAGTGCCAGCGCTTTAGTCTGCGCCGTCCTCGTGGTCTGCCATCTTCGTTATCGCGTTGCGTTCGCCGCGCCATCGTTTCCGCTCCACAAAGTGAATCCTTGACCCATATCTCGTCCGATTCTCGCAGCCTGAGCCCTTTAATGCCAGATCGAAACTTGGAGACATTGGGATAAGAGGGGGGCAGAGAGCGTGCGGGAAACCTGAGCTACGAATAGACAGCAAAAAAGTGTATGATCTGCGGCGAGGCAGCAGCCCGAGCCCAGGTCATCCCCGGGGTGCAGAGGTTGAACAACGAATACTTTTTTGAGGCAGAGCGTCGTGACAAAACCTAACATTCTACTTAGCGGCTTTGCAGATGAAGCTGCCAATGACAAATTGGCTGTCCAGCAGTTCGCGGCTTTAGCAGCCGCGGGACTTCAATACTACTCGATTCGCTTTATTGACGTTGGCGATGGCGTCAAGAACGCCATGGCCCTCACCAAACAAGAGCTCAAACAAATCGTGGCGTTGCAAGCCGAGTATGGTTTGAGCGTCGCCACGGTGGGCTCGCCGATCGGCAAAGTCAAGCTATTGGATGTCGACGACGGTAGTCCCAATCGCTTTGTGCCTTTCAAACAGTACCTAGCCAAAGAGGTCAAGCATGCCTGCGACGTCGCCAATACCCTGGGGACCAAGTTGATTCGCGGTTTCTCTTTCTACCATCCGATCGGCTCCCAGCCGGAAGAACATCTCAATCACGTCAGCGATCAACTCGGCAAGATCGCGGATGTGTGCGCCACAGAAGGACTGGTCTTTGGAGTGGAGGTCGAAGCCAATCTGGTGGGGCAATCGGGTAAATTACTCGCTGAAATTCATCGCCGCAACAAACATTCGAACCTCGTGCTGATCTTCGATGGTGCCAATCTGGTTTGCCAAGGGATGTCGCCCGACGAAGTCTACGCCGAATACTTGGCGATGAAACCCGGACTGGGCTGGATCCACATCAAGGACTACCGTCACAGTGGCCACGGGCAACGACTGGCTCACATCGATGAAGCTTCGCTCAAGAACTTTGTCCCAGCCGACATCGGGGACTCCGGCCATGAGGCGATCCTCCGCGACTTGGCCAGCGAATTACCCAAGATTGACAAACGGATGAAAAAGCTGGGAGCGCCCGGGGTCTTTTTTGACTTGGAGCCACATGTCAAGGGAGGTGGACAGTTTGGCGGATTCAGCGGCCCCGACGGTTTTGGGGTCGCTCTGCGGGGGCTGTGTCGCCTACTCGATTATGTCGGAATCGATTATCACTTGACCGATTTCGATGATATTCTTCGACGTCGCCAAGTTTAGTGGGGCGATCGTCGTGGACACAACCGAAATTCAAAACAGTGACAGTCACACGGCCAGCCACCCACAAGAGCCAGGCGCTCGCGTTGTGATTGGCGGTGGCTTATACTACAAGACCGGCGAGCATCTGCCCGCCGAAGCCCGCCACCCCCACCTCCCGCCGTTGGCTAGTTAGCGACCTAATGATGTCGATTCGCACACTATCGATCTGGACCTGCCTGTGCCTCGTCGCGAGTTCGCCGCTTGGCCGACCACGCGACGCCCGAGGACAAGACGTGGAACTGTCGACTTCAGAACTGCCGTTGAAGACGCTGCAGACGTATTGTTACGATTGCCACACTGGCGATGGGGCTGAAGGTGGTATCCGCGTCGACATCTTTGAAGAAAGTGGGGCGCTCGACAACCACATCGACTTGGTTGAGAAGATCATCTTGGCGATCAAGGAGCAGCAGATGCCTCCGGCCGAGGCCGAACAGCCCTCGAACGAAGATCGCGTCAAAACACTTCAGTGGATGGAACAGCAGCTGCAAGAGTTTGACTGCGGCAGCGTCAGCCGCCCCGGTCGCGTCACCATCCGTCGACTAAATCGCAACGAGTACAACAACACGGTCCGCGATCTCACTGGCCTCGATTTGCGTTTGGCGGATGACTTTCCATCCGACGATGTGGGCAATGGCTTTGACAACATCGGCGAAGTGCTTTCCATTCCTCCCATCTTGATGGAAAAGTATCTGGAGTCTGCCAATAGAATTGCGACCGAAGTCTTGCAGGACGCAGCGGCAAGCAAAACGGCGTTCCCCTTTGCGGCAGAAAACCCGGCAGATCTTGAGGAAGCCGTTGAGGTCGCGCGGGCCAATGCCACGGACTTTGCCAGTCGCGCTTTTCGGCGACCATTGACGAACGACGAATCCGAACGACTGTTCGCCCTCATGCGCGGTGCCTGGGAAGCGGACGCCACTCCGGCTGAAATCATGCACACGACCATCACTGCCATCCTGGCCTCTCCCCACTTCCTGTATCGCATTGAAGACGATGCATCCACCGACTTCGTCGATGGGATCCGGCCGCTGGACGCTTTCGAGCTCGCGACGCGTCTGTCGTACTTCCTGTGGAGCAGCATGCCCGATAAGGTTCTGTTTGATGCCGCACGCGCGGGACAACTGGGTACACCCGAGCAACTTTCCGGGCAGGTCGAGCGGATGTTGGCCGATCCGAAAGCCGAAGCGTTGGTCAACAACTTTGCCGGACAATGGTTGCAGCTCCGCGACCTCGATCGGCTTTCTCCCGATCCCGATCAATTTACAGCCTTTGATGAGCCCTTGCGGAAGTCGATGCGGCGGGAAACCGAGTTGTTGTTCAAACATATCTTGGCTGAGAATCGGAGTATCCTTGAACTGCTCACCGCCGATTACACCTTCGTCAACCAACGCTTGGCCGAACATTACGCATTGGATGGAATCGTGGGGGATGAATTCCAGCGGGTCGAGCTGCAAGGCAAACGCCGCGGGGTAATCATGCACGCCAGCATCCTCCTGTTAACCTCCAATCCGACCCGCACTTCGCCAGTCAAACGGGGCAAATGGATCTTGGATAATCTACTCGCCGAACCACCGCCGCCACCGCCACCGAATGTCCCCGAGTTGGGCGAAGCGGGTGAGACGCTGGGAACATTGCGTCAAAGGATGGAGCAACACCGCGCCGATCCGAATTGCGCGGTCTGCCACACCAAAATGGATGCCCTTGGCTTTGGGCTAGAGAACTTCGACGCGATTGGCCAGTGGCGCGATGCCGACGGTCGCGAGGTCATCGACCCAGCTGGCGAGCTTCCGGGGGGACGCGCTTTCTCCAGCCCCGCCGATTTAGTGCAAATCCTGGCTGACCACAAAAAAGAAGAATTCGCACGCTGTATGACCAACAAGATGCTCACCTACGCGTTAGGGAGAGGATTAGGTGTCTCCGATCGTTGCAATGTCAGTGCGATCGTTGATAAACTTGCTGAGGATGATTTCCGTTTTGTAACGCTCGTTAAGTCAATTGTGACCAGTCCGCCATTCATGTTTCAGGAGTCGGGGCGATAACCATGTCGAACTTCAATAGCAAAATCTCACGAAGAACCGTCCTGCGTGGCCTAGGAGTTTCTCTGGCGCTTCCATGGCTTGAGGTCACCGCGTCGATCGCGAAAGCCTCGACCGTAGCCGCGGGTCCAAACCGCATGGCATTCATTTTCGTTCCCAACGGCGTAGCGCTCGATCAGTGGACGCCGGCGACCGAGGGCTACGGATTTAAGCTTCCCTACATCTTGGAACCACTTGCCCCAGTGCATGACGACCTGCTTGTTCTAAGTGGCCTGACACACGACAAGGGGCGAGCCAACGGCGATGGTCCCGGCGATCACGCACGCAGTTCCTCGGTGTTCCTAACCGGGGCTCAACCGCGGAAAACAGACGGTGAGAATATTCGTTCGGGAATTTCCGTTGATCAAGTCGCGGCGCAGACGATCGGACAGCGGACCCGGTTCTCATCACTTGAGTTGGGTGTCGATCCTGGACGCAACGCCGGCGGTTGCGATTCCGGTTACAGCTGTGCGTACTCCTCGAATATTTCTTGGTCCTCCGAAGCAACTCCCGTTGGCAAAGAAGTCAATCCACGCTTGGTCTTCGAGCGGCTGTTTGCAGGGGGCAAAGCGAGCGAGGTGGACAAGAGCACTCGCCAACGACAGGCGCTCCAGCAAAGCGTGCTCGACTTTGTAGCTGACGATGCCAAGCGTCTGCAAACAAAATTGGGGCGCAATGACAATCGCAAACTCGATGAATACTTGACCGGCATTCGTGAAATCGAGCGGCGAATTGGGACGAATGTTGCCGCAGCCCCTCTCGATGTTGATGTCGATTATGCAATTCCTGATGGCATTCCCGGCGATTACCAGGATCACATGCGATTGATGTGCGACATGCTCGTACTCGCTTTCCAAACCGATTCGACACGGCTTGCAACCATGATGTTCGCCAACGAGGGGGACAACAAGAATTACCGCAAGATTGGTGTGCCAGACGGCCACCATGACTTGTCGCACCACGGTGGAAATCCGGACAAGCTCAAGAAGATCGCGGAAATCAATCGCTTCCATGTGCAGCAACTGAGTTACCTCCTTCAGAAAATGAAGTCGGTCAAGGAAGGCGAACGAACTCTGCTCGACAACTCGATGATTTGCTATGGCAGTGGTATCAGCGATGGTAACCGCCACAACAACGAAAACCTGCCGATCATCTTGGCCGGTGGAGGTGCGGGTACGGTCGAAACCGGTCGCCACCTCCGTTACGACACGGAAACGCCGATGTGCAATCTGTTCATGTCGATGCTCGAACGGATGGAAGTCAACGTCCCCTTCATCGGCGACAGCACTGGAAGACTACCGGGACTGACCACCTAAGTCCCAGCAGTTCTCTGCACACTTCCAGCTTTGAAACAGGCAAATTTAGACGGAGGACTCCTCTCTTGCGCATTTTCTGGACCCTCTCAGCTCTCGCGCTCGGCGGAGTCATGGCGCTGCCTAACTCCGCCCTGGCGCAGTTGACCGACAGCCCAACTGAAGAAGTAGTCAAGCTGCTCAGCGAGGAAGACGCCAATCGCCGTCGCGATGCGGCTTACGAGTTGGTACGCCGCCGCGATGTTTCGAACGAAGTCGTCTCGGCATTTTCACAACTCGTGTCTGACAAAGACGAACAGGTCCGGTTCCAAGCCCTATTGGGATTGGCGCGGATGGGAAACACCGCCGAGCCCGCCATCGACTCGCTTATCGAATGCTTGAAAGATCGCGATGATCAAATCAGGTTCCGCGCCGCGGATGCCCTTGGCAAGATCGGTACTGCCGCCTTGCAACCGCTGATCGAGGTCTGGAAAACAGGTAACGACAATTCAAAGATCGCTGCCGCCCAGGCGCTCGCGCTGATCGGCACCGAAGCAAAACCCGCAGCTGAGTTGCTGTCCCAAGCGCTCGAGGAGTCCACAGGCAACGTGCCCCGCTACGCGGCAGAAGCCTTGGTAGCGATTGCCCCGCAGGACGAAGAGGCGGTCTTGACGTTGGTCAAACACCAGCAGGTTGCGGTTCGCCGCGTTGGCATCGCAGCCCTCGTGGCCATCCCCACGCTGTCAGCAGCAGCCACTGAGGCTTTGAGACAAGCGACGCGCGATGACGAACCCAAGATTCGGGAAACGGCGATTGTTGCGTTGGCCAAGGCCGAGTTGCCCAGTGCAGACAAGGCCGACTTGATCGAAGTGGCACTGCTGGACGCTGAGGATTCGGTTAGGGCAGCAGCCATCGTGGCCATGCGAAAAGCCGATTTAGCCCATTCCGAATTCGCGATGCGGATCGCCGGCCGCCTACAGACGGCTGAGCCGCCCGCCGCGATCGACTTGATCAAGGCGATTTCTGCCATCGGACCCGAAGCCAGTCCTACCTTGCCACAACTGCTCCAGGCCTTGCCCCTCAACGGGCTCGATGAAAACATGATTTCAGCAACGCTTGCAAGTTTCGGTCAGCCCGTTGTTGAGGACCTCCTAAGTGCCATCGAAACGCGTCCGACCATCGAACCCATCCTCTCGCGCGCACTCGCTCTGATTGGAGAGCCAGCCGTACCTGCCTTGTTGCAGGGAATGCAAAACGATAACGAGGTGATTCGTCTGGCCGCGACACGAGCCATCGGCGGCATCCAGCCCCTCAGCCAACCGCTACTTGACACACTCACCGCCGCGATCCGTGACCGGTCCCCCCGCGTCCGTGCGGTTGCAGCGGAAGCCCTCATGCAGGCCCCCAAACAAAGCGATAGCTCGCAAGCCGCTTTGCTGGATGCGATTGCTGATGCAGATAGTGAAGTGCGTTCGGTCGCCTTGAACTCACTCACCAAAGTGACATTTTCGGAAGAGCAAGTACAAGCCGCCCTGGAGTCCGCACTGAACGATACCAGCCCGCAAGTACGAGCGAGCGCTTTGTCGGTCATAGCAGCCCAACCAGCGCAGTTGCAGCAGCAACTTGCCCAAGTCATCGGCGCGATGTCGGACGGCGAGATGCAGGTGCGGAGGCAAGCGGCTCAAACCCTCGCTAAGCTGAACAAAGATCAAGTATCTCCAGAAACCCGCTCCGTCCTCGCCGCCGCACTCGCCGACGCCGAACATGAGGTCCGAATCGCTGCGACCCGAACCGTTCAGCAACTGGCGTTGACCGATGATCCCTTCCGCGATGCAATTACAGCAAATCTGATTGATGACGTCAACTTGCTGCTCGTGAGTCTAGAGGCATTGGCTGGTTTCGGTGAAAAAGCTGCTGACGCGCTGCCAACCGTCAGCAACTTACTTCAACATGATCTCGCCGACATTCGACTCGCCGCCATCACCGCCTTGGCCGCCATCGACCAAGACAAAGAACGACTCACCAGTCAATTGACTGCGGTCTTGGAAGATCCCGAGTGGCCGGTAAGGCGTTTGGCCGGTGAACAACTTGGTAAACTTGGACCGGCCGCCAAGGAAGCGGTCCCCAAGCTCTTTAGTTTGCTGCTCAGCGACGAGGATACCGACTACGCGAACAATGCGTTGCGCGAAATCGATACAGCCCCGATCGAAGCCATCCCGATGTTGATCGAGAACATTGACTCGCAAGAACGCCGCGTCGGCTTTTATGCCGTGTCGCTCCTGGGCAAAATCGGCCCACCGGCTGCCGAAGCCCTACCCAAACTAGAGGCATTGCTCAAAGAGGGACGTGATCGCTCCGACTTCCGCAAGAAATTCGTCCGCGAAGCCATTGCGGCGATCAAGGGCGAACCTGCCTCCTAACCCCGCAATGACTTTGACTCAGCCTCGCCAGCCTGAAACCGCTTGATGTCGAATCCTCACCCCAAGCTAATCGTAACCGTCTTGGTCTCGGTGTAGGCCTGCAGGCCTGCTTCTCCAAGCTCCCGCCCTTGGCCCGACATCTTGAAGCCACCAAACGGAGCGGCGGCATCAAACACGTCGTAACAGTTGACCCAGATGGTCCCTGCCCGCACACGCCTCGCAAAATCGTGCGCTTTGGCCACGTTGCTGGTCCAAACCGCAGCGGCTAAACCAAAACAGGTGTTATTCGCTCGATCGATCAGTTCATCCCAGTCGTGGTACTTGAGGACACTCATGACGGGGCCGAAGATCTCGTCCTGTGCAATGGCCATGTCATCGGTGACCCCTTCAAAAATCGTCGGCTCGATGAAGTAGCCTTGCTCACCAAAGCGGTTGCCACCGGTCACGCAATTGGCTCCCTGAGCGTGGCCTTTGTCGATGTACGACATGATCTTATCGAACTGAGCACGGTCGACCTGTGGACCTTGTTCGGTATCCTTCGACAACGGATTACCAAGCTTGCGATTCACTGCCAACTGTTTAAGTTTGTCCACAAATTCATCGTGCACACGCGCATCGACAAACACGCGACTACCGGCACAACAACATTGACCTTGGTTGAAGAACAGACCCAAGTGAGTGCCGGCAGCCGCAGCGTCTAGGTCCGCGTCAGCGAGAATCACATTGGGACTCTTCCCACCGAGCTCAAATGTCAAGCGTTTGAGGGTCTCGGCCGCCTCGCGCATAATAATTTGTGCCGTGCGGTGCTCCCCCGTAAACGCGACTTTATCAACGCCAGGATGTTTCACGATGGCTCCACCCGCAGTTGGGCCAAAGCCCGGAACCACATTGATCACTCCGTCGGGAATGCCTGCCTCCTGAGCCAATTGAGCCATACGCAAGCAAGTCAGTGGCGTTTGTTCAGCAGGCTTCATCACAATCGTGCAGCCAGCAGCCAAGGCAGGTCCCCACTTCCACGCCGTCATGAGCATGGGAAAGTTCCACGGGATGATCTGCCCGACAACGCCCACCGGTTCTTTACGCGTATAGGTAAAGTAGTTGCCGCGGACCGGGATGGTCGAACCATGAATTTTGTCGGCAAAACCGGCGTAATAACGTAGGCAATCGATCACGAGTGGCAAGTCGGCTGCGCGAGCATCTTTGATAGGCTTGCCGTTATCGAGGCTTTCGAGCGCTGCCAACTCGTCGATCTCCTCTTCGATCAAATCGGCCAAGCGAAACATCAAGCGACCGCGATCCCGCGCGTCCATCTTGCTCCATGGCCCTGACTCGAAGGCCCTCCGCGCCGCTTGGACAGCCAAGTCGATATCGGGTTGATCCCCTTCGGCCACCTCAGCAATGACTTCCTCTGTCGCTGGATTTACAGTGGAGAAGGTCTTACCACTAGCCGCCGGTAACCAACTGCCACCGATAAAACACTCGGTATGACGGACTTTGGGGGTAGGGACGGACTGAACAACAGTTGCCATAATCAATTCTCCGAGCGGAATATGGGATAGGGGGTTCTTTCTATTCTACGAGCTCCCAGCGTTATAAATCAATCGGCCGGAGCCGCCTTCGATCGAAACTCAACTCACTGCCTCTGGCCCGTTAGGGCATGGACAAGAAACAATGCGCGTGTTTAACAAATTGTTCGTCGTGTCGTTGCCGCGTTGTGCCACGGTCTCGATGAGTCAAGCGCTCGGGAGACTCGGCATTCCAACCGCACATTTAGGGCAAATCTATGGCAACGCTGCGACGGCCAGCCTACCGCATCATGACACGCAGCGGTTGGTCAGATTGTATGCGCAGGTGCGGGAGGGCGACCTGAATTTGGAAGTACTTGCGGAGTGCCGCGGGCTGGCGGACTACCCAGCCTGCTGCTTGCCGGTGCTGGTCAAGTTACGCGAGCACTACCCGCACAGCCTATTCATCAACGTCCGCCGCGATCGCTCGCAGGAGCGCTGGTTGCAATCGGTGGAACAACAATTCGTTGGACTCGAACTGATCGGTTCTGTCCAGCGGGCGACGACGGAACAACAAATATTGGTCGATGTCCTGCGTTTCTTCCGCAAACTGACTTTTGGGCAGGCAGATTTTATCGCTGCGGACTATCTGGCGGCCTACCATGACTATCAAGCCGCAGTTGGTTCATTGCAAGCGACCGACTGCCCGGACAATTGGTTGCAATTCGAGGACGCTGCGGACCTTGAACCATTTGGGTTTGACCGGCTCTGCGATTTTCTGCAGGTCAGCTGTCCAAGGGAGCCCTTTCCCAGATGCGATGAACACAGTCGCTTGCCCGAAGAGGCGTTTCGCTGCGGCATCCGCGCGGGAACCGTGGTCAGCCAGACCGGCATTCGCTAAGGACCCGTCCTGGGCCTGAATTCGGGATTCGTTTCGATCCGCGGAAACTCACCGACGCTTCAGCCACCTATGCCAGTTGTACCGGATAGAAGTAAAAACAGGGAAAGTGCGATTGTGAGCATCAGGCACTTTCGACGTCGGCAAATCCATGCATTTCCTTCGCGCAGCACGCCATCGGCTAAACTTGGTGTTATGCTTGTTTCGTCGCTTGCAAACGCGGCGCCAGCAACTCGCCTCCATCCCAAAACAAACCGGGTAACGCCCTCATCCCAGTTAGGCATACGATGCTATTACGAAGATTTAAGTCGACGGCCAAGGTAGCGGTAGAAACACCGATCAGCGGCGAGTTTTTCCCAGATGCCAAAGTTGCTGAATACAAACATCTTAAGTCGACGATGGCCGCCCTCAATCAGTCCCAGGCGGTGATCGAATTTCAGCCAGATAGCACCATTGTCCACGCAAATCAAAACTTCCTGACGGCGATGGGGTACACACTGGAAGAAGTCGTCGGCAAAAAACATAGAATGTTTGTCTCCGACGCGGTCGCAGCCTCACCCAAGTACGCTCAGTTCTGGGCCGAACTCACGCGAGGTCAGTTTCAATGCACTGAGTTCCAAAGGTTTGCCAAAGGTGGGCGTGAAATCTGGATTCAAGCCACCTACAATCCTGTGTTTGACAATGCAGGAAAGGTCATTCGGATTATCAAACTCGCCACCGATGTCACCAAACAGAAACGCGCCCAAGCCGAAATACAAAACCGTTCGCAAGCGGTAATCGAGTTTGAGCCCGATGGGACCATCATCACCGCCAACGATTTGTTTCTGAAAACTGTCGGTTACAATTTGCATGAAATCCAGGGCTCGCATCACCGCATGTTCATGCCTGGCGAGGATGCCAACTCAGCCGAGTATCAACAATTCTGGCCAGCTCTCGCCCGCGGTGAAACCAAGCAAGGTGAGTTCCGCAGAATCAACAAACGAGGTGATGAACTGTGGTTGCTTGGCGCTTACAACCCAATATTTGATGGCAAAGGCCAAGTGGCGCGTGTGGTTAAAGGTGTCTCGAACATCACTCCGCAAATTAGAGCCAGGGAACGGGCTGGGTGCGTGGGCCACTCGATCGCTAACAGCGTGACCGAAATGTCGCATGCGATCGGAGAGATCTCAGGTCGCATCGCACGCACCGCCGAGCTAGCCAAAACGGCCGAAGCCGGAGCCGATTCGGCGGGCAAAATCGTCATCGAACTGAATACCAACAGCACGAACATTGGCAAGGTCGTCAACTTGATCCAGGATTTGGCAGAGCAAACCAACCTACTCGCTCTGAACGCGACTATCGAGGCGGCTCGAGCCGGTGAAAACGGCCGGGGCTTTGCCGTGGTCGCCAGCGAAGTAAAAGAATTGGCCAACCAAACCGCCAAGGCCACCAGCGATATCCGCAAGACGATTGAATCGATTCAGTCCAACATTGCGGCCGTGGTGGGCTCAATCGCGGAGATCGCTCAGGGGGTCACGGAGGTCAGCAGCAACACGACCAGCGTGGCCTCTTCGGTCGAGGAACAATCAGTGCTCATGGCTGGCTTGAGCAAAACCGCCGATGAACTGCTCGCCTTGACATCCTAGTAATTTGATGGCTGGTAAGCAAGTGCTTTGTTGTACCTAAAAATTTTGAGGCGCCTGGTGCGGGATCTTTAGCAAGAACCACTACGCTAAAATCATCCTGTGACAGAGCACTAGGCGCGTTCGGCGGCCACCTGCTGCATGGCTTTCAGGTCGAGTTTACCACTGCCGAGCACGGGGATTGCATCCACTTCGATGAAGGCATCCTCACCGGGGAGGAACAAGTTCGGTAGACCTGCAGCGGCCATGCGCTTCAGTAGCTCGGATTTCGGCTGGCTCAGTTTGGTGTGTAGGACGATCAGGCGCTCACCCCGCTTTTCGTCCGGTACGGAGGTAATGGCCACACGCAACGTACCTTCTTCATCTAAGCCAACGATCTCGGACAACACTTCTTCGATTTGAATGTGCGGCACCATCTCGCCACCGATTTTTGAGAAGCGGCTGAGGCGTCCGGTGATGTAGATAAAACCCTCGGTGTCGATCCATGCGACATCCCCTGTGCGGTACCAGCCATCGTGCATCACCTCGGTCGTTAAGTCCTTGCGATGCATGTAGCCTTGCATCACATTCGGTCCACGGATTTCGAGCAAGCCGGTTTCGCCAATCGGCAATGGAATTTCGTCATCAAACGAAACCGTCCGCGCCTCGACGAATTCTAGTGGTTTGCCCACACTTCCCTCGCGCAGTCCCGCTCCGCGCGCTGCTGTTGTACGACTGGGTGGAATATTGACACTCACCACCGGACTCAACTCAGTCGTACCGTAGCCCTCGACGGGTCGCACGCCAAATGTCTTCTCGAATTCCTCTGCGATCGCGATTGGCATCTTCTCGGCACCTACCACGACTACATCCAGCTTCGAAAACTGAGCCGGTTCAATGCGTTTTATGTAAGACCGCAAGAAGGTCGGGGTGGCCAGCAAGACGGTGGCCCCAAATTGCTCGGCCAACTTGCCGATCGGCCGCGCCTCGAGGGGGCTAAAATGATAAGCCGCAGCACAAGGGAGAACCATCGCCGTCCACAGTGTGACCGTAAAGCCGAACGAGTGAAAGAAAGGGAGCACACCTAAAATGATGTCTTGATCATTGAGGTGAATCACCTTCCCAATCCCGTCCACATTATGAGCGATGTTACCGGCGGTGAGCACCACACCCTTCGGAACGCCCGTTGAACCGGAGGTAAAGATCACGGTGATCGGGTCTTCGGGACGCTGCTGCGACAACCCCAACGCGTGATGCAATGACTTAGCCGTCCGCAGCTTGGCATTCAGAAACGCAAACAGTTTGTCTCCGAGGGTGATTCGCTCGCGTATATCCTCCAAGTAAATCATCGGGCAACCGACATCCAACCCGACCTTTTCGATGAACTTGCGGCTAGTGATCACATGTTTTAACCCAGCCGTTTCACAGCACAGCTTAAGTGACTCGGATGAGGCTGTGTAGTTCAAGTTGACCGACACGCGATTGGCAAGCGCAACCGCAAAATTAGTAGCCACGGCGGGTACGGTGGGAGGTAGAAAGACCCCTACGTATTTCTCATCGGGAGCCAGCACTTCGCGCAACAAGTAACCGCGGAGGGCCAGCGTGCGGATCAACAGTTTAATACCTGATAACTTGACACCGGTGGAGTCGGCCGCTTTAAAGCGGTTGCCACACGCCTTGAGCTGCTCGAGCAAACGAAGCGTGATGATCGGTTTCGAACTGGCCGAATTCATTCGTCGCCGCCTGTTTCAAAATAGAAACCAGTTCAGCTCGCGGCGGTACTGCCGGGAGCGAATCGGTTTGCGGAGTTAAGTAAGGGAAGGCTGAAAAGTTGCGCCGCGGTTCGTTAACTAAGTCCACGAACAGCGACTTGCGCGTAGCTGACAATCTGATCTTTAGTGATCTTGAAGTGCTTGAACAACTCACTGGACGGTGCGGAGGCTCCGAAACTGTTCATCCCCACAAAGTGGCCATCCGTTCCCAAGTATCTGTCCCAACACTGACGAATACCCGCTTCGCAGGCGATCCGCAGGGTGCATCGCTTCGGAAGCACTTGCTCGCGGTAGTCGGGAAGCTGATCTTCAAACAATTCTTGGCACGGCATGCTGACAACGCGGGTGGCAATGCCAGCCTCTAGCAACTCGACCTGCGCATCCAAGCACAACTGCAACTCGGTACCGGTGCCGATCAGTATAACAGCTGGCGTTCCCGCGCAGTCCTTCAGAATATAGCCGCCGCGGGCGGTATCGCTGGCAGGGCCCATCTGGCTGCGATCGAAGGTGGGCACATTCTGACGCGAGAGGACCAAAGCGGCCGGATGCCGATCCATCTTCATGATCACCTTGTAACACTCCAGGACTTCGTTGGCATCTCCGGGACGGAAGACATATAACCCTGGAATAGCACGGCAGGCCGCCAAGTGCTCCACCGGTTGATGCGTCGGGCCATCTTCCCCAAGTCCAATCGAATCGTGAGTGAGCACATATAGCACCGGCTGATGCATCAAGCTGCTGAGCCGCATGGAGGGGCGGAGGTAATCGGTGAACACAAAAAACGTAGCGCCGTACGGACGCAAGCCGCATAGTGACATACCATTTAAGGCCGCTGCCATGCCATGCTCGCGAATGCCAAAGTGCAGGTTGCGACCACCAAAATTGTGGCTGCTGAAGTCAGCCTCTCCATCGAGCAGCGTCATCGTGCTAGGGGCCAAGTCGGCCGAGCCGCCGATGAGCCACGGAAGATGGGGGGCCAGCATATTCAGCACTTTGCCGCCACTCACGCGGGTCGCCAAGCCCTTGGCATCCGCCGGAAATGCTTTAAGTCCTGCATCCCAACCTTCAGGCAACTTGCGGGCAAACATCGTCTCCAGCTCGCCCCCCTCGGCGGCAAACTGACTCTTGTAATCGGCAAACATTTCCCGCCACTGACTGCTGGCTGTCGCACCGCGTTTGCCGGTCGTTTCATTGAAATATTCTGGAACATCCGCTGGGACGTAGAACTTGTCTTCGGTTGGCCAGCCATAGGCTTTTTTCGTCAACGCAATCTCGTCGTCGCCGAGCGGAGCACCGTGCGCGGAATGCGAATTGGCTTTGTTGGGAGAACCATAGCCAATCACGCTGCGAACAATAATCAGCGTTGGCTTATCGTTGCAGGCCTGGAAGCTATCCAGCGCCTTGGCCAAGGCCTGCGTGTCGTTGGCATCGGCAACCCGCGCCACATTCCAACCCAGCCCCTGGAAGCGTTGCTCCACGTTTTCGCTGAAGGCGAGATCGGTCTCGCCTTCGATGGTGATGTGGTTATCGTCGTACAGCCAGCACAGGTTAGCCAGCTGCAGGTGCCCGGCCAGGGAGGCCGCCTCGTAGGCAACCCCTTCCATCAAGTCCCCGTCGCCGCAAATGGCGTAGACGTTGAAGTTAAAGAGCTCGAAACCAGGGCGATTGTACTTCGCACCAAGCCACTTTGATGCGATTGCCATCCCCACACTATTGCCCACACCTTGCCCCAGCGGCCCTGTGGTCGTCTCGATCCCAGCCGCCTCTCCGAACTCGGGGTGCCCCGCACAAGGACTGTGCAACTGTCGAAATTTCTTCAAATTTTCGAGCGTCACCGAAGGGCGCTCAAGCACTTGGCCCTGCTCACCGACCGCCTTGACACCCGCCAAATGCAGCACGGAGTAGAGGAGCATCGAGGCATGGCCAGCGCTCAGCACAAAACGATCGCGATTCGGCCACAGTGGTTGAGCCGGATCATAACGCATCGCCGACGTCCACAACTGAAATGCGACCGGCGCGAGGGCCATGGGTGTGCCTGGATGACCACTGTTGGCTGCTTGAACACCATCCATGCTCAGGGTGCGGATCGTGTCGATTGCGAGTTTTTGGATCGCCGCGGAGCTCGAGCTGGGAGAAGAAACGCTCATGTGCCACTTTCTGCAGGAAAAAGTTAGGTTCATTGATCCGCTGCCAGTCCATTCCCTGCTGGCAACGCCGATGTCAGATGTTACGCATTGTGGTGCGAGGATACCCGCAAAGCGTGGTTTTCGCAATTGTAGACGCGATAGATCAGGGAGAGATCGCGAGGGGATTTGGGCGAGTTCGTGCAGAAATTCTGTGGAGATCCCGGGGCACACGCGGCAAGGGGGTTGCGGTGAGGGGTCGAGCTCCGTTCCAGCCTGCTATCACTATACTAAACCGGAGACGAAGGGTAAGATTTCGGCGTGTGGATTCCCCTTACGAGGCGAGGCTCTGCGGCGCTAGTTGGTCGCTCACCGTAGCAAGCCGCCGCCAATCCAATCACAACACCACCCATGTGCACGGCGGCTCCCACGCGGACTCGACCGTTATCCGATAAATATCAAGCGTTCAGTTAGGAGCAGTTCCAGTATGAGCCCCGCGGAAATCCGAAAAGAAATCATCGACATTTTGAGTGAAATTGCTCCGGACGAAGATTTGAGCGATCTCAAGGACGAGGTGTCGTTCCGCGAACAAATGGAGCTGGACAGCATGGACTTCCTCGACATCGTCATGGAACTTCGCAAACGTCACCGCGTGCAGATACCCGAAGACCAATACGGCGAGCTGGCGAGTATGGCCAGCACAGTCAAGTACCTCGAGCCGAAAATGGCGAGCTTGTAGAGCCGCCGAAATGCATCAGCGTTCGGTGACTGTCATTAACCGGCCCAGTAACCTGCGGCGCACACTCTGCTGCAAAACCGCATTCAATTAATGGCCCGCCTGCGTCCAAAGCCGCCCTGTCACGGTTATCCCATGTACGACACCATCATTATTGGCGCGGGAATGTCGGGCCTGGCCGCCGGCATTCGCTTGGCCCATTACGACCAAACGGTGTGCATTCTCGAAAAGCACTGGACGATCGGCGGCTTGAATTCGTTCTACCGCGTGGGGGGCAGGAACTACGATGTGGGTCTGCACGCCGTTACCAACTACACCCCTTCAGGCACAAAGAAGGGGCCCCTTGCCCGACTCTTGCGGCAACTGCGTTTCAAGTGGGAGGACTTTGAGCTGTCCCCACAGATCGGCTCGGCGGTTGCCTTTCCGGGTTTGAGGCTCGGTTTTTCCAACGACATCGACTTCCTGCGCAGCGAGATTGCGCGGCTGTTCCCGACGCAACGAGACAACTTCGAAGCATTGCTCGGAAAGCTGAGCGACTACGACGACCTCAATCAAGATAACTTTGCCGGTTCCGCCCGTGGTTTCCTCAACGAGATATTCAGCGAGCCACTGCTGGTTGAGATGCTTCTGTGCCCGCTGATGTGGTACGGCAACGCCCGCGAAAACGACATGGATCTTGGCCAGTTTTGCATCATGTTTCGCAGCATCTTTCTGGAGGGCTTTGCGCGGCCATTCAAGGGAGTGCGGTTGATCTTGAAGCACCTCGTGCGACGTTATCGATCGCTCGGGGGAGAGCTAAAACTTCGCAGCGGCGTGGCGGAACTCAAAGTCGAGGGAGAGCGTGTGGTCGGGGTCGTGCTTGAGAATGGCGAAGTCCTTGAAGGTCGCCGAGTATTGTCGAGTGCCGGTGTGATCGAGACCCAGCGGTTGTGCGACGACCTGACCACCGAAGAGCCCGACCGAGCTGGCCAACTCACCTTCATCGAATCGATCTCCGTGCTCGACAAACAGCCCAAAGATATCGGCTTTGGCGAAACGATCGTGTTTTATAACGACAGCCCCGAATTCCACTGGACGCGGCCTACCAACGGCCTGTGCGATACGCGGACGGGGGTCATCTGCAGCCCGAACAATTACTTGTACCCAAAAGAACTTGGCAACCTGGATGATGGCATCATCCGCCTGACGACCATCGCCGATTTCGATTCATGGGCTCAATTGAGTGACGCTGATTACCAGCGGCAAAAGATGTGGTGGTACGATCGGAGTGTGGCTTCGGCAGTTCGCTTCATCCCAGACTTTCGTGGGCATGTAATTGATACGGACATCTTCACTCCCAAGACGATTCGCCGCTTCACCTCGAAAGACAATGGCGCCGTCTACGGCGCCCCTGAAAAACAACTCGACGGTACCACGCACCTCAAGAATCTCTTTCTGTGCGGGACCGATCAAGGTTTTGTGGGAATCATCGGAGCGATCGTCAGCGGCATCTCCATCGCCAATATGCATTGCCTTCGCGAGCCCTAGCGGCCCTAAGTCACCAAGCCCTTGGTGACCATCATGAAAACATCTTCCAAGGTTGGTTCTTTGTCATTGAAACTGCGCATCGGAATCTTCTCTTCAACCAACCGTGTCATGATCGCCGCCAACTGAGCTTCGTCCGCCTCGAACTCGGCCAGCACGCGATTGCCATCGATCTCGATGTCCCGTAGCTCAGGGCAAGAACGCAGAATCGAGACTCCCGCCTCGACCTTGTCGGTGAAGCGGATATCGACCATCCGATTCCTGCGGATCTGGCGATAGACGCTGTCGATCGTACCGCTGACCAACATCTGGCCACGTTCGATAATACCGATCGACGAACAGCAATCGGCCAACTCCGAAAGGATATGGCTACTGATCAACACCGTTTTGCCCATCCGCCGCAATTCCTTAAGCAACGCCTTCACTTCGATTCGCGCCCGTGGATCGAGACCGCTGGTGGGTTCATCCAAAATCAACACCGGCGGGTCATGGACGAGGGTTTTCGCCAAGCACAAGCGTTGCTTCATCCCACGCGACAAACCATTCACAAAATCGTCGCGCTTGTGCCCCAAGTCCAAGAGCTCAAGGACATCCAGGATGATCTGCTTGCGTTGGCTGCGACCGATCTTATATGCAACCGCAAAGAAGTCGAGAAACTCCCAGACCTTCATCCCATCGTAGACACCAAAATCGTCGGGCATGTAGCCGATGCTGCGCCGCACATCCATCGGATGTTTATTGACGCTGAATCCATTAACCAGCGCGTCGCCGCGCGAGGCCTTGAGCAGCGTCGCCAAGTAGCGAATCGTGGTGCTCTTACCAGCCCCGTTGGGTCCGATAAAACCGAACATTTCCCCCGCGTCGATTTTAAGCGTCAGCGATTGAACGGCGGTGAAATCACCATAATCTTTACCAAATTCGAACAGTTCAATCATCGATGCGTGAAGCCTTCTAAGGTTATGGCTAGCTGCGAGCAGCCGAGCTGCGAACAGCCGAGTTGCGAACAGCCGAGTTGCGAGAGGCTCGTATCGGCTGCTCGAATGGGCTACTCAGTCCAGTGAGCTGTGTCTTAATTTCCTGTGTCATTGCCGGTTGTTGCTGGCGGATCTTCTACGATGCCCGGTTGCTCGAAGACACTCGTGATTTTACTTAAGATCCTCCTGTCGGGTACGATATCCCCCAAGGTCTGCGGCGTTAAGTGGACGACGACCACGCATCGACCATCAAATTGATCGGCCGTGGGGATGACCTCCAGCTTGCCTGGCCGATCATCGGTGAAGCCGATCAACCGGGTTTGCCCGGGAACGAGCGGCGTTTTGCGGAGCACTTCATCCAGGATCCCCCCGACCCACAAAGAGCCGTCGACGATATCCGCTGTTTGCGCTGGCATGTTCGGCTGTGTCGAAAGTTCGCCCGACCACTGGGGCAAAGTCTTCAAATCGAATCGCTCAAACTTGGCTGCGGCAACTTCCCCCGACTGCAACTCACCGATCCAGGCTGCTTCGACGTCACCGCCAGCTCCGCAGCGAATCACCACGACGGCACGCAGATTCAATCCCGTTTGATTGCGAATCGCAGCATCGCTGGTACTCGAACTGCCGAGCGAGATGCCGCCCGGTAGGGCGACGATTTGTTCCGCATGCAGCATTTCCGTCGAGTTGGAATAAACTGTGACAGGTTCCAAACGGACACCTTCGGAACGCCCGTACGAGGTGCGTATGTTTTTGACTCCAGCGGCAGCCCGCGTTTGAACGCGTCCTACGTCGCCGAGAGGCAAAGCCACACTATCGCTTTCCGCGAATTCGACGGCGTAATTAGTTGATAGTGAAGTGTACAGCGCCAGGAATTTAGTCAGATGACCGCGGGGGTGATCGCCGTGAAGCTCAAGCAGCGATATTTCGGTGGTCCGTCGCGCAAAACCGATATCGAGACTCGCTACCTTGGTCACCACAACCACCCCAATCAAAGCCATGATCGGAGCGGCGATCCAGGCGTACTCCAAACGCCGGAAACTGCGAAACACCAACCAGTTGAGTGGCACCAGGCAAATTAGATAGCCTCCTAACAAATATAAGATCGTCTTCCGCGAGGGTAGGTCGATGCCAGCAGCTGCCTTCAGCGCTTTGATCGCTTGGTAAGAGAGCCCTGAAAAATCGTTCCAAACGGCTCCCCCCGCTCCCCACTGGACGTCTTCGCGGGATGGGCCGCCCCCTGCCATATCCACCTCGAACGCGCTCGAATTTTCCGTGGAGGATTCAAAAGCGATATCCAGGTCGCTAGCCGCTTCGCCGACGGCACCGGTCGTGGCCCCGTTCGCGAGCCGCTGTTGCGCGAGTCGCTGTTGAGCGAGCCCGTCAGCGCCCGTCAAAACGTCGCGCGCCCCAGCGGTCGCCAATTCCGATGCGTCGCGATTGGCCAAGGGTAAATCGCGAGCCAAGATGCGGAAGTTCGAATGCAGACGGGGGTCGAACAGCGAACGCTCAAACGGCTTGGCCCAGACTTGCGTCAGCAAACGCTCGTCAGCAGTGCGGACGATGGTCCGTGGCTGGCGGCGCAACAAACCACTGGAAAAGAAACTGCCATAATATTTCCAACGGTAAATCCGCGGCTCGCGCATCGAGAAAGCGGTCACCACGATGCGACCGCGGCCCACTTGGGATTCAGCCACCAACTCTCCCGTTTGAGGTAACCATTGACCTCGCCCATTCAAAGTGAAGCGGAGGCCAGCCGCAGGCGGGCCGACCATCTCAAGTGGAGCAGCTGTCCGCTTTTCCGAGACATCTTCGGTCTGCCAATGCTCTGAGATCCCTGCAAAGTCCGCAGTCGTAAACTCAGCGGTAGCTGCCTCGGTCGCCGGCAAGTAGGGAGCCAGAAAAGAGTTCTGCAAACGGGACCAACTACTCGGTCCGTTAACCAACAACTGGCCTCCCCAGTGCAACCAATCGATCAAAGCTGTTTGCTGATCGGCGGACAGGTCGTCCACCGCCACGTCGTCCCAAATGACCACCGCCACTGCAGTCATGGTGAGCATAGAACGTGGGATCGCGTAGCGGTTTTCCTTGGGCTTCACCAGGGAAACTTGGTAGCTGCGGGTGCGGTAGTCCTCGGTCAGTCCCTCATCTTTGCGCCAGTAGACCGCATCAGTGACGGTCAGATACTCGTACGAAAGGGCTTGTGGACTGATCACAAACAACTGGAACTCATGTGGCTTCAGTTCGTTGGCTAGGGTCTGCTTAGGCGGTTGCAAAATCGGTGTCATCAAGGGCCAAGACAACAATTCCGTTTGAAAGTTCAACCGGGTGGAAACGGCAGCAAAAGGATCTTCGTCTGCTTTCGGACCGGAAATTGGAACAAAACACTGCAGATCGATCGTCTTCGTTTGCCCCTTGGGAAGGCTCGTACGCCGCGTGTAGTCGCTGAGGGTATTGGTGCCAGGAATGAGGGCTGGGGTGGTGCCGCGATTGATCGAGCCCACCGCCACGACTTGCAAATCTTCGCGATTGGACTTGAACTGCTGTTGCGTTTCGTGCCAATGCCCAGGCTTGGCAGTCAATTGTTTCGTTTCGCTATCGGTCGGCAAGGTCAGTGGTTCGCTGACCTGTTCTATCGCCTCGCGTTGCTCCAGCTTGCGCTTTTCTAGCTCCTCGCGACTCAGTTTGTCTTGGTCGGTGGGTAAGCAACCGCTGCAGCCGCTCAAGGAAACCAAGCTTGCAAGCAAACTAATCAGCACGGCGATCTTCAGTGCTTCGAGAAGTTTTTTAGCCTTCATCGTTTCTCGGCCTTCATCGTCTCGCAGTCCTGTGGGTTGAGGTCAGCTGGCAGCTCGAACTGCAACATAGTCTACTCGCATTCCAACATCAGAGTTTGCGCGTCGATCTCAAGGATCTTTGATGGTCACCGACGGCTCTAGCCGCACGCGACCCACTCACCTGACTCAGCGGACTGCTGCAAAGACTGGCAAATATGAATCGCATCTCGGGCATGCCTCGCGTCTAAACGCGGATCCACGCGGCCAGTGCGAATCGAAGCCACCGCATCGTCGATTTCGGCCACAAACGCGCTGATGTCATCGCCGGCGGCGATGCCAGGGAGGGTAACGGCGCCATCTTGCCCCAACACCTTAAACGGCATAATATCCGCCCCGGTTGATACGGCGGAGAGTTCAAACTGCATTGCCGCCCGCTCAAATTGTATTTCAAACCCATGGCAGAATGGGCGGGCCGTCTGATCGCTCACGCCGCTGCTTGTCCCCACGATGACACCAGCCTCATCGAACTCCATCAAAGTTTGGCAGAATTTGACCAAACCGTTACGCATTTCCGCTGAGCACATCACCCGACGTGGCATGCCAAAGAGCATCCGCACGAAGTGTGTGTCATGCACATGCAAATCGATCAGCGGCCCACCCACCTCCGTCGGCTCATAAAAGTTCGGTATCCAGTCCGGGGGCGAAATGATTCTCTTAAAATAACCACGCAGCGGACGGCCGTACGTCCGATCCTGGTTGAACTTGTAAACCTGCTGGAACTCACCCATGTACGGCAGCACCTGCGCTACCATCACTTGACGATCGTGCTCCTTCGCCGCCAGGATGATCTGATCGCACTCGGCAGTATTTAAGCCCAAGGGCTTTTCACACAGAACGTGTTTCCCAGCTGCCAGGGCACGGCAAGCGGCATCGACGTGCAGGTTGGGGGGCAAGCAGATATCCACCAAATCAATCGAACGATCGGCCAACAGCTCATCGAAAGTTTCGTAGGCGTTCACCCCGACCAGATCGATCTGTTCGCCGGGTGGGCCAAAATTCCCACGAATCCCGCGCCAATCTCCCGACCGTTTCTTAGCATCGCGTGAGCAGAAGGCAGCCAACTGCGCATGACTCGAACGTTGGTAGGCCAGATAGTGGATCCACCCCATAAAGCCCACGCCCACAATGGCGGCGTTCAACATATCAATCGTCCTCGTTATGAACTCTTATGTTCTTAAAGCCACTTTCGGCCCTACCGGCGGCAATCGCCTAGCCCCGCGTGCTGCGAGTATATCGCAGCCGCAGTCAATAAACAGCCGTACGGCACGCAAGTCGCCGCTGCTGCCGATAGACGCGCCACACCAACCCCATTTGGCAACCTCGCAGGGATCACTCAGCGGCCAAGCCTGCTCCTTCCGCCATAGTTGATAACTTGCAACTCTCAGGAGATAATCTAGCTCCGTGTCCATGAGGCGTACGGACTGGGCATTGATGTCTGGTCGATTTTGCCGTCCAACTCGTCGAGGTCCTTGATTCCGTTGGGCTTTAGCCCTGCGCCCCCCTACAAACCCCCCAATATTTCAACCCCTCTCAATCTTCGGAAAGTCCCCATGCGACTCCAGCCCCTTGCAATGTTACTACCGATTGGTTTGGCCATGGCCAACATCCTTCCGGCTCAAGAGTATTTGACCGGCAAAGAGTGGGAAAAGCCCCCCATCATCGATCCCGGCACCAGCGATGCGGCTCCTCCATCTGACGCGATTGTGCTCTTCAACGGTCGGGACCTGTCGAATTGGAAGAATGGTGAAAACTGGAAAGTTGCAGATGGCATTATGTATGCTGGCAAAGGAATGGTAACCACCAACGAAGAGTTCGGTGATTGCCAATTGCACATTGAATGGTCGGCACCTACGCCACCGCAGGGTACATCGCAAGGACGTGGCAATAGCGGTGTGTTCATGATGGGCAACTATGAAATCCAAGTGCTCGACTCCTATGAGAACGAGACTTATTTCGATGGTCAAGCCGCTGCGATCTACAAGCAGACTCCGCCGATGGTGAACGCCATGCGGGCCCCAGGCGAATGGAACAGCTACGATATCATTTGGACTGCACCCCGCTTCAACGAGGATGGTTCTCTTAAATCGCCCGCCTACATCACAGCCTTGCACAACGGTGTCTTAGTACTAAACCATTTTGAATTGTTAGGCGACACTCCTTATCATCGCCCGCCGCAATATCAGCAGCACGGGCCGGTTGGGCCAATCACCTTGCAAGACCATGGCAATCCAGTTCGCTTCCGTAACATCTGGGTCCGTCCGATTACAGCCCTCAAAAGCAAACAAGTGCGAGAGCCGTTTTTGCACGACGGCGACAAAGAGATTGCGATTACCAAGTAACCCGCTTGCCAAGTAAGTTTGCCGAGTACCAGGGATCAATTATTTAACCTTCATTTGGAAAAGAAGTTCTAGCTTTGGACGCACAGTTCGTTTTACTCCCCGGCGATGGCATCGGTCCGGAAATTGTTTCCCAGGCACGGCGCGTGCTCGAGCAAATAGCCGAGCAATTTCATCATCAGTTCCATTATGTCGAGTGCTTGATTGGTGGTTTGGCGATTGACCAAACTGGCGATCCGCTCCCAGCAGCCACGGTCGAAGCGTGCCGCAAGTGCACCGCAGTGCTCTTGGGTGCCGTGGGTGGTCCCAAGTGGGACGATCCAACGGCTAAGACCCGTCCTGAGGCTGGCTTGCTACGGATACGCAAGGAGCTTGGGCTATTTGCGAACTTGCGGCCGATCGCCCCTTTTGCCGAGCTGCTGGACGCTTCGCCCCTCAAACGCGAAGTGGTGGAGGGGACCGACATTCTGTTCTTCCGGGAATTGACGGGGGGCATCTACTTTGGCCCAGCAGCGTGTGAGACATTGGCCAACGGCAACGAGCGAGCGCTCAGTACGATGGTGTACGAGACCTATGAAATCGAACGCATCTTTCGGATGGCCGCTGAAGCGGCTCGCAAGCGGCGCAACAAATTGACGATGGTCGATAAAGCGAACGTACTCGAAGTCAGTCGGCTGTGGCGTCGAGTTTGTGCCAAGTTGGCGCGCGAGGAATACCCCGATGTACAATACGACGTGGTGCTGGTGGATGCGATGGCCATGCACTTGATCAGCCGTCCGACCAGCTTTGACGTGGTGGTTACCAGCAATTTGTTCGGTGATATCTTGACCGACGAAGCTTCGATGCTCCCCGGTTCGCTGGGGATGCTACCGAGTGCTTCGTTAGGCGCCGCTGGCCCAGGGCTCTACGAACCGATTCACGGTAGTGCACCCGACATCGCCGGTAAGGGCATTGCCAATCCCCTAGCCACCATCCTGGCAGCCGCGATGATGCTCCGGCACTCTTGCCAGCTTGAGACCGAAGCGGTGGCGATTGAGTCGGCCGTACAACGCGTTTTGGCGGCCGGTCATCGAACAGCCGACCTCGTCCGCCCCGGTGAAGCGACTCCCGGCGGCCCCTGCTCGACGGTACAAATGACCGATTACGTGCTCCAGCAGCTCGGAACTTAGTCGCAGGCTCCTACACGACACCTTGGCAAACCGCTCCAAGCCGCTTTAATAACTTGGTGCGATCAGTAGTAAAGTGGGCGACCCAAACGCAACTTCAGTGAAGCGGACTTCACTAAAAAAGCGTTTCGCCCCGGAACGAACTAAGGCCAAAAGATTAACGTGGAACGACGAACTAAGCCGCGCGGCCGAAGCGGGACACAGGGCTGGCAGAACGCTTGGCTGCGACGGACCTCGGTGGTTCGTAGGCGTAATTTAGCTCCGGCCGAGTTATTTGTCGGTTCCTTCTTAGCGTTGACCATTTTGGGCACCCTGGGGCTCAAGCTGTTGCCCGGGCTTTATCAAGCAGCACCGCTCGGCTGGAACGATGCCGCCTTCACCGCCACCAGCGCCGTCTGTGTCACAGGGTTGATCGTGGTCGACACGGCCACCTACTTCACCTTGGCGGGCCAAGCCTTCCTGTTGCTCCTCATCCAGCTCGGCGGACTGGGGATGCTCGTCTTAACCAGTGTCATCATCACAGCCTTGGGTGGTCGACCCTCGTTGCGAACCGAAACCGTGGCCGCCGGCGCCCGCCAGATGATTCCGTACATCCCCGCCCGCAAGTTGATCCTGGATGTCGTCCGCTTTACCTTTTTCTTCGAAGCGGTCGGCGCCATTCTACTGTATGGGTTGTGGGTACCGCGACTCGGTTGGGGAGGGGCTGTTTGGCCGTCGATCTTCCATTCGGTGAGTGCGTTTTGCAATGCCGGCTTCTCGACGAATACCGATTCGTTGATTCCGTTTCGCGATTCACCCGCAACCATCGTGGTGATTTCCCTGTTGGTTGTGGCGGGCGGCGTGGGATTTGTGACCATGGAAGAACTGTACCAACTGCTGATTCGCCGCCTGCCGACCGGCAAGCGATTATCGTTGCATAGTAAAATCGTGCTGTCGACCACGGCGGTGCTCATCGTCTTGGCCTGGATCTTCTTCGCGATCTTTGAATGGAACGGCTTATTGGCAGAGATGTCGATCGTGGACCGTCTGTGCAATGCCTTGTTTATGAGCGTGACGCCGCGAACGGCCGGTTTCAACACGATCGACTATGCCTTGGCATCCGATAGCACCAACTTCCTCACGATCATCCTGATGATGATTGGCGGTTCGCCCGGTTCGACCGCCGGCGGCATGAAAACAACCACCTTTGCGTTGCTTGGACTGTTGGCTTGGTCCCGCTTGAGATCCTACCCGCATGCCAGCTTTGCACGGCGCTCGATCCCTGATGAAACAATTCAGCGGGCAACAGGTCTATTCGTAATCGCGACCGGCGTGGTGGTGCTGGGAGTGTTTGCTTTGGCATTCATTGGGGATGTGACCGGCAACCGACAGCTATTTCTTGCACGATTGTTTGAAACGGTCAGTGCCTTCAATACCGTGGGTTTGTCGATGGGCATTACCTCCGAATTGTCAACTTCATCGCGTTGGATCGTAATTGGCTTGATGTTCGCTGGGCGCACCGGCCCCTTAGCCATTGCTTCGGCTCTTATTTTGCGATTATCACGCCGCGGCCGCTTTCGCTTGGCCTATGAAGATGTAATCGTCGGCTAGTTTGAGTATTTATTTCGAAACTGAGTGCAGCATGAAACGCTTTGTAATCGTCGGCTTGGGTAACTTTGGCTTCACCGTTGCGAAGTCCCTATCGGACAACGGCCACGATGTCATCGCGGTCGATTTTGAGGGAGATGTGGTCGATCGTATTGCTGCATTTGTATCGCATGCGGCAGTAGGCGATGGTACCGATATCGACACACTGCGACGGATTGGTGCCAACGATGCGGATGCGGCCATAGTTTCCACGGGGGAGAATATCAGTGCCAGCATTCTCGCCACGATGGCTTTGCATGACCTGAAAGTCAAAGACATCTATGTCAAAGTCATCTCGACCGATCATGCCCGTGTCATGAACCGCATCGGCGTCACCGATATCGTCTTTCCAGAACGTGACTCGGCGATTGGTCTGGCCACGCGCATCAGCGGTTCCGCCCTACTCAACTATGTGCGACTTGGCACCGGTTTCAGTATCCAAGAGATGGGGGTTCCCAATAGCTGGCTAGGGCGGACCATTCGCGATTTGCAGCTACGTCAGAACTTTGACATTACGATTGTAGCCTTGCACGATATCCTAACCGATCGCATCACCGCTTCACCCAATCCCGACCAAGTGCTCACCGACTCAGACACCCTGCTCGTGGCTGGCGACGATGCGGCTTTGCTACGGGCAGCCAAGGTCGAGTGACTCTCTAAATGTGGGCTTTTTACGAGTCATCTTTGGGATCCGCTGGGCGCTGGCTTAAAATGGCCGCAGTCAGAAACCCCAGCAGCATCGACTCGTATACCGAGGGAACTTTGTGGAGTTGGTTGCCGAGGAGTGGAGCCTCGGAGCCGCTATCGAGTTCGGGGTTGAGTGTGATTCGGTAAAAACTATCCGTTGCTTGGTCGTAGCTGAGGGCCACGTCCGCCGCCAGGATGCTCTCGATTATGTAGGTTTTAAGCGCCGGTGCCCCGCTGGCCCCTTGCGTAAACTCCTGGCCGGAACCGTCGTCCCCCACTCGCCCGTCGAAGGCGGCCAGGAGAGCGGCGCGTTCGTCCAAGCAATGGTCTAACTCACGTTCCAGTTCCGCGCCAAGAACCCGATAGCTCAAGCCGTTGCCAGACTCGTCGCTAGACAAGTAGTTTAGATGCGTTAGATTTGATTCGAGACTTGAGAAATCCAGCGACGGCACCGGCCGCGGTACTTCATCGACCGCTTCGATGGGCAGCAGGGTCGCACTGTAAAGAATGTGAGCTTCGAGTTCGCAGCAATCGAGCGTGCAGCCACTCGAGGCAGGTCCTGGCGATCCCACGCCATCCCCGGCACTCATGTGTGACAATCCGATAATCCCAAATGGCATGATTGTAAGGCCTGCGGGGCGCCCTCTCGGAAGTGATAAACGGGGACGTTGACTTAGTGGACCGCGATCCATGGCGCGCTTGCGATCCTTCCTCTTTGATAGTCTAGCATGCATCCTTCCATGCGGTCGCCCCAATCCGGCGCAATGCGGCCACCCCAACACCAAGCGAGCGGGTTGGTACCACCCTGCAGTGGTTCAGCCAACCTGACTCTAGCCATACCCCAGTGCAACTTTTGCACACGCAAAGACGCGTTCTGCAAATTGGAGTGCAAAATCTGTTAATCGAATTGAAAAGGACTGGTAAGGAGCCAGATAGATGACTATGGCTGTGTCACAGGAATCTAAATTCACTTACCCTGACGTTGCTGCATGAAACTCAAAACTGATTTTTTGATAGTCGACAGCCAGCACCAACCTGCCACGATGGCTCGAACATCCTCCCCCCAGGTGCAACTTCCTGCACAGCCATCGATACACCACATCATCTTGCGCAAATCCTAACCCGCATTTCGACCCACCTGGGTGTGTGCGAGCATCTGCTTAGTTCGTGTGCCCTTGCGGATGAACTGCAACTTCAATTCCGCTCAAGTCTCCAGCAGGCCAACCGCGAAGTTGAGTTGGCCGGAACGACCGTGCGGCGTGAGTTGCATAATCGGCACACCCGTGCACAACATCGAGCGAAATCGCACTTAAATGGCATCCTCAGAGATATCTTGAATGCCCTGGCGCGCCGAGCGCAAGATGCACACGTTAACATTGATTTTGAGGAAGTTGATCTTGCCTTAATGGTTCGCAATGAGTCAGAATTATGCTATCTGCTCACCGGATTATTGGGAACGGTTTTGAACTCTCTCGAATCGAGCCAGCGCGATGACATGCGACTGACTATCTCCGTTGAGCGCGAGAATCGTGCGTGCATTTTAAAAGTAGTTTCGAACGGTCCGGTGTGTGCAGTGTGTCCTTCTTCGGGCTGGGATGAAACCCAGGCTTTCTTGCGGGTGATATCGCACAATGGATTTGGCGAATACCTAAAGTTTTTAGCAGCTCTCCAAGCTAACTTGCGTGTTTGCTCCCACGCCAAGGACACTTGGTTGTCGCTTAGTTTTGAATTAGTTGACGATCAGCTTGATTAACACTTACAGGGAGCGATCCGATGGAAGGTACTGTATTTTTTACGGGCGCTGACGACCACACGCGTCAGTCGATTGAAATTCTTGCATCGGCCATGGGCTACACCACGCGTTCCGACCTAAGCCCTCAGAACATCGATCAAATTATCCGATTTGATGAGCCAAGTTGTATCGTCCTTAATTCTGGCTTCCTTGAGTTGAAGCAGGCGTTGGAATGGGCTGCCGAGATCATTCGCCGAAATGCGAAGGCCCGAATCGTCCTGCTCTGCAGTGACGGCGAGACCCGCGAGGTCGTCAACGCGATGCGTCTGGGTTTATCGTCGGTACTTGAGTATCCGTTTTCCTATGCGGAACTTGAACAGGCAATTCACTTCGCGATGGAAGAGAACCGAGAACTGTTGGTACGTTCGAAAAACCAACTCTCCCCCGACGTCGCGGCGCTGCTTAATAAGCAAGAACAAGAAATTGCACAAATGCTGCTTGAGGGAGCAGGTACGAAACAAATCTCGGTGAAACTTGATCTCAGCATTCGTACGATACACTATCGCAAGAAGGCCATGTTTCGTAAGCTCGGCGCGTGCGGCCGGAGTGCGGCTCTCGAAACATTGTTGGGAACTGCGCAGCAGCGTTCCTCCGCTAAATAAAATGAACCAGTCGATTCAAATGAATCATCCAGCTCGGCCCATGTGGTCCTGCCCTAACCTTTTGGCGAACCGCCTAATTTGCGAGGAGTAACACGATGCTCGTTCGGCCCCTTCCGATACAGCTACTCATCGTTGATGACGACGAAGATGCGGTCAAGCTCCTGCACTTCGCCCTAAGCAACTATCTCAAGCAAGATGTGGCGATTCGCACGGCATCCAATGCGGCAAGCGCTTTGGAAATGATGCAAGAGTCACCCGTCGACGTAGTCATCTCCGACTTGGACATGGACGAAACCAATGGCTTTCATCTGCTGAAGAGCATCAAGGCTACTGAACCTACGGTGCAAGTGATCATTGCCACTGCCCATGATTCACCGAACGCGATGCGTTCGGCGCTGCAACTGGGAGTCGACGACTACTTTGTCAAGCCGTTTCAACCGGCACAGCTCATCGATTCGGTGCTGTTTCTACGTGACCGTCGACTGCGATGGCATGCGTCGGATTTGCTGGAACCAATACCGGCAACGGTCGATGAGACCGTGCGATGAGCTTCGCCTGCGATCAAGCGTCGCAGAGAATGAATTCAAGCCGCAGATCATGGTCGTCGACGTCGATACACATCCCCCACTGTTCGGTCTTGGATGACAAAACTAACGAGTGAGCGGGACCTTTAACAACAGTAGGGATACTCAACTGACCTCCCTTGATGCCAAGCAAATTTTTGGTGTTGCCACCAATCATGTTGGCAAGTTCAGCAATGGTATCAATGACATCGCCATCCACCTCTTTGCTTGCGCTCCCCAGGAGCGCCTCCGAGGCTTTCATAGCCAGCACAGGTGGCAGATTAATAACGATCGTGGCTTTGAGCGCACCTGACATGCTTACAATACCGCTCAAGGCGTGACGCTGGGTAGCTACCCCGCTGCAAATTTCACCGGCAGGCCCAACTTCCATGTTACACATCGTCGAGAGGACACTTTTGGCAGCGCGGTACACACAGTCCGCAAACTGCTCGTGTGAAATCACTGCATCCTCGGGCTGCAGCTGTAGACTGCCGGTTTTGGCCTCACTCCGTCCCATTACTTGGGCCAGAAGATCACTTTCGAGTTGAATTGACATCGATACGTCCTAAAGAAAAGTCGCGGGAATCGGGTACGTTTTTAAAGGCAGGCACTCGCCGATCGGGCAGGCTAAACGCTCAGCCGGCGAAGCACTTCTACGATTTGCTGAATGCACGCATCCACTTCTTGCACGTTGGGTTGCGAGGGGGTGACCGCGATTTCTAATCGCAGGGCCAGCGGCGAAATAGCGTCGAAACCATAGCCACCTGCGGAACCTTTAAGTTGGTGCGAAAGCTGCCTCAGCTTGGGCCAGTTTCGAGCGCTGGCGTAGGTTTCAAATGCGTTTACTTTATTAGGGACTTCGGCCACGAACATTTCTACCAGCTCACGCATGTCCGGGTCGTCGGAGAAAGTGGATAAAATCGGTGCCGTCGAGGTAGCGAGCATATTCCAACTTCCTTAGTTAATTTTCCATGAGCGCGAGTTGCAATTCAGCCTTACAGCTCTCAGAAGCTCGGCGCACCAACAGTTCATTCACCGAACGGTGCCATCGCGCAACTTTTTCGGCGCATTGTTCCATGGTGCATACGAGCTCTTCGGGTTTATTCATTGGCTTAAATAAACAAGCCTCCGCCCCATCACGCATGGAAACCAAGACAGACTCGAGCGATACCAGCCCAGTGAGCATGACAACCAAAATACCCCCATCAAGTCGCTTGATGGTGCGGAGTAGGTCCAGCCCGTTGTGCTCCCCCATTTGGATATCGAGAATGACCAGCCGGCAGCCGGTGCGGGCGAGATGATCAATGGCTTTTGTCGGATCGACAATCGAATGTACCTGAAAATCCTTAGAGAGGTACTTGGCAACCAACTGGAGCATGTCCGGGTCGTCATCGACGTGAAGCACCGCGCGGCTGGTATGGAGTAACTTGCTCATCATGTTCTGCCCCTTCAAATAAGTGCGGTCAACACAGGCCCCCGCCGGTAATTTCCGCACGTTGAAGGTTAGCATCGAAATCGGTTACCGCAGGCGCTATTTTCTCGAATCACCTGCAATTGCACTGCGGTTTCCACGGTCAAAGCGGCCAATTGCATTGGCAGTGCCAATTAGTGCGATTATTCACGCAACTCGTTCCCGGCTTTATCGGCGCTATAGACTACAGGGCAGGCACGTATGCCGACTCTTGCGAAAGCCGCATAACCACCAGGCGAGGACAATAATGCGATTGAGGAATAAGCGGGTGCTAATCGTCGAGGACTGTCCTGATCAGCAACGACTGCTGCTACATATCTTGCAAAAGGAAGGGGCTGAAGTTGACCTGGAATGCAGCGGTGCGGCGGCTCTGGACAGCCTACGCAAGCGTCAACGCGAAGCCAAGCAGTATCATGCGGTTCTGATGGATTTGATCCTAGAGGAGGAAGATGGTATTACCGCAACACGTGCCATCCGAGCCTACGAACCCTTGCTCCCAGTGATCGCAATCACCGCCAATGGATCAGCTGAGGTTGAGCGGAAATGGCGCTTGGCAGGCTGCTGCGCCTATTTAGAAAAACCGGTGTCCCGCGCGACACTTATCCAGAGCATCGATTTCGCGACCCGCGAAGCGGCTCGCGATTGGCTTTTTAAAGTACACTTGCAACAACTAATCGATGACAAAGCCAAATCAAACCGCACTGGAACTTGAGACCTGGTCGTGCTAGGTATCGAAACGGAAAACGCTGACGTACTTCGACGCCGCTGATGTGCGCTAGGGTTGGCCCGTTGCCGGAACGGACAGCTTGGATTTCAGCCAATCCTGGGTTGAAAATGCAAATCGATGGCTCTGCCTGTCCAACTGCTTGTTAATCTTATCTGCTAGCTTTCCATTCAAATCGTCCAGCCGATCGTCGAGGGTGAACCGAAGACCCTTGCCCAGTACCTGCGCGAATTCACCTCCCACCTGACTTATGCGACGTACGTTGTAGTAGGTCAAATCGATGCGGGCATAGCTCACATGAGGCTTGATCGCCACATCGGGAGGCAATCTAAGAACGTTTAAGTGCAGCCCCACGGTCCCTTCCAATGTCAGACGACAGGCCGCATCCGCATTCGCACTCAAACTGATTAGCTGGACGTCGCGAGCCCATTGGCTTAGACGACCAAAGACATCGAGCGTGCAGTCGACCGTTACACTGAAGGCAATCTTCCCATCGGGCTGCGGCTCCAGCCGATGGAACTCGATGTGCAAATTCTCCTCCGGCTCCACAATGGAGATGGCATATTTAGTCCATGTACCTGAATTAACCAATTTGGTTCTACGTTTGGTCTCGAGATGACCGCCTTCACGCCACACCTTGACTCCGTCCCAGACTTCCTTTTGCTGATTCCACTTGCGATCGTCTTGATACGTTGGCGGCAAGTTATCGCGAATCATCTGCTTGAGCCATGCCACCATTTGCGGCGTAGCAATCTCATTCTCCACAAGCTGGGCATTCTCAATCGATGGATTCGTAAAAGTAGCTATTCTCGCTGGCACAGTTCGCCGTTCGAATTTGTGAATCACCTCTTGCTGCGCCGAGGTGGAATGGCCACTCATCGAAGGCCAAACGCTAAAGGCTAACAGCCCAGCCGTGCGGAAAATCAATCGTCGAGCATCCATGCAAAGTGAGCCCAATCTGCGTGCAAATCAGCTGGCCATGGGCCAACTGACTCACGACATAGTATCCATCGTGACGATTCCAAGACACGCGACTGCCGACAGACTCTGCCCGGGCTGGCACTCAAACTGCCCCCTATCGCCGAATGTTACTCGCCGAGTCCCGCCGCGTCGCTTCTCAGCTTAGCGATTGCGTCAAGTCGTTTGAACGGCAATTCTTCCGATGCAAGACTAAGCACCCAGCGGTTCCCAATCAAATCCCAAGCCTTCCCCACTCAGCAACTCGGTGGGAATGGTTCCGTACCGTACTCGAAACATCGGGGCATATTGCTTCATGTAGGCTTGATTACCAGCTGGGCAATACTGCCGTCCATTCCCCTCGATGGCCACCACCTTCGGAAAACGGCTCGCAATGGCAGCCGAGTGCAGAAACGAGCCACCCACGCAGGTCAAATCCTGGACACAGGTGAACATCCCGTACTGAGCGCCAGCCGCTCCCATCAACAAGCACTCCGTTTGGCCTTTGCAAGCTTTTAAAGCCAAGCCCGTGTAGCCGCGTTGCCGAGCTAGCTTCAAACTTTGCAAATCGGTCAGCGACTCGTCAATCACTACCGGGCGAATGCGTGCAATCCGATGGACGGTCATCTCCGTACGAATCGTCAAATCACGGGGGGTCGGTTGCTCAATGTACTGTAACCGTTGGAACGAAAGATTGCTCAGCCGTTCGATCCGCTCTAGCAAGTCAATCACATAGTCTTCATTAGGACATTGCTCGTTGAAGTCAAACGACAACTTCCAATTGCGCTCGGGAGCGGTGGCTTCACAAATGCGAGTTACTTCCACAATGCGACCGACATCCCAGTCAATATTGTTGCCAGCCAACTTGATTTTTAGATGGGTGATGCCGTCGGAACGCAACCACTCTTCCAACGTTTCTGGATAGCCATCGTTCAGTCTCGACTTGATATCGGCGTCGCTAAGTGGGTCCAAGGCGCCGACGAGATGGTACAGGGGCATCGTCGGCTTCGGTTTGTCCGACAGATAATCTACCGGATACTTGCCAATAAAATCCTCGCCCAAGTAGGCGCTGAGATCTTCATTCAGAAACTCGGCTGTCATGCAGTCAAAGCTGTTTTTCCCCTGAGCTCGGCCAAAGGCATCGTGAATCGCCGCTTCGAGCGGACTGGCCGCCAGCATGGCAGCCAACTTCGGAATCCGCTCAGTGATTTTGAACTCCTGGTTCAATTCGTCCGTGACGGAGTCTCGCATCGCAGCGACTTGGTGGGTGATTTGCAGTGGATCGCCGGTCAAGTTGGCCGCTTCGACCCTCAACGCCAAGCGATTGGCCAACTCCAGCAGCAACTTGAGGGTGATTTTTGACGGGATCTTGCTAGGCCAAGCCCACGCATTCCCCATCGTCATTTCGCCGATCCCCTTAACCTTCTTGCGACTCCCCCCCAGTGTCACAGAGATTTCAGACCTCAGAATGGTCACATCTTCTACAACGCGTCCGCCAAACTTGATGGGCTGGCGGTAAACGAAGCTGTGAGTGGAATTATCAACTTTTTTTATACTGATATCCGAGGCTTTGGCCATCGAGACTGCGTCCCCTACCGATCTACAACCGGGCAAATCTACTACAGTTAGGTAATTCCCTGGCAACCCAGGCAATTGGACCTATAAAGTAGCACATTCGCCCATCCGTTGTTAGCGGACCGGTCGCGATCGTGGTTAAACCCCATTTCAAACGCCGTTTTCCGACTGCGTCTGGAATTCAAATCCCTCGGGATAGACGCGCTTTAACAGCAAGTTTAGGGGCGCCCAAGTTTTGTCCAGGTGCAAATCGACCAAGATAGCAAATTGCTTAATTCCCAAGTGCCAATGGTCATCAGGTTGATTGCCAGCAGGGACACTGCGTTAAGCCATCGCGGCCTCTGCTTGCATAGATGCTTGCAGGGGGGGAGCGAAGCTATAGAGCGGCCAAGGTCCGGTCAATTCAACTCGAATGCAGGTCTCTCCGGTGGCTTCGTTAATACCTGTGACCCACTCGCGAAGCGCTTCAGACTTCTCCTGGCTCACGAGCAACGCCCAGTTGCTCACACACTGCTGCGCGCTCGACTGAGCTACGATCCGACGTTCGACCAGGCGGTTTGCATGCAGGTATGCCGCCTGAACCACTGCCTGCAGTTGCTGCTCAGCAACCTGCCGCAAATGCTCGTCGCGCTGGCGAATGGCCTTCTTGCGACGCAAGTAGTCGGCTCCGCTCGGAGGCGGAAGCAATTCTCCGTCCTCGCCTTGTGCCTGATCGTAGGCTGCCTCCCAAGAGACAAAGCACTTGAGCCCCCACTCGGTTTGCGCATGCGACTGTTCGAGAAAATCGATAATCGAGGCCTCGTTCAACTCGATCGTCGCCACCAGCGCATCGAGCGTGGAAAAGAGGGAGCCAAAGCTGAGTGGAAAAAAGGAGATCCGTGCGGCAAAATATTCGAGGGCTGCCTGGTGTGCCAAGACGCGCGGCGTCAACCACGCCGCATCCGTCAAATGGTTCTCTCCCGCTTCCCCTTCAAACTCGCTCCGATCCACCCCTAAATGCCAGTAGTCAAGCCCTTTGAACGTGGCCACCTCAATGGCCGGAAAGTGTTCCAGCAACTCAGCAACCAACGCCCGTTGACACGTCAAGGAGAAACCGAGCAAATAAACCGCTTCCCGTGTTGTGTCGATCGCTGTATCCACGACTGTGTCCATCGCTTCCGTGCTGCTCATCTACTTATCTTTCTCAAGTACGGTGTCTGCTGGCTGTAGGCTACTGTCATTTGTGCGTTCGAACGATTGACCGCCAACTTCTGCTTCTCATTTACCCGAAAACGGTTTACCAATCCATGGCTAAGGCCCCGTCCGCGAATAAGTTACCGAATTGCCAGCTTAAATTCGGCTAAGGCCTCCGCCACGTCGGCGAGTTGAATGACCAGTGGCGCGGCAGTTAACGTCGCTGGCGGGTCGAGTTGCCCGGTAGATGCTCGCTCCTGCATCGCGCGGCGCAGGGCAAAGCGCCCCGCACTATTGCAAATGGCTGCCAGATCGGCCCCCGAGCAGCCGGCTGTATCGGCGGCCAACTGAGCTACATCCAATCCCGCTGCGATCGGCTTGTTGCGCAAGTGAACGCGAAGAATCTCTTGACGGCTGTCGAGATCGGGCAAGCCGATGTGGATGGTCTTTTCGAACCTTCCGAAACGTTGCAAAGCGGGGTCGAGCACATCGAGTCGATTGGTCGCCGCAAGCACAAAGACTCCGCCAAGTTCTTCGATACCATCCATTTCCGCCAAGAACTGACTGAGGATGCGATTCGAAACGCCGGAGTCAATTTGGCCTGCCTGCCGGGTCATCGCCAGTCCATCAATCTCATCGAAGAAGATGATACAGGGGGCCGCTGCACGGGCTTTGCTGAAGATCTCGCGGACTCCTTTTTCCGATTCCCCCACGAACTTGGAAAGCAGCTCGGGACCCTTCACCGAAATAAAGTTGACTTGGCTCTCGGTGGCCGCCGCCTTGGCAAGCGTTGTTTTGCCACACCCCGGAGGTCCTGCCAAGATCAAACCTTTGCACGGTCTAACGCCCGCCTGCTCAAACAACTCAGGATGAGCCAGGGGCCAAATCACCGCTTCGCGGATGGCCTGCTTGACATCCTCATGCCCTCCCACGTCCTCCCACCGCACGTAGGGCACTTCGACAAACACCTCACGAATCGCGGATGGCTCCACCGCTTGAAAGCCCGCCATGCAGTGCGTCATGGAGACCCCGAGTCGAGAGAGTTGTTCATAGGGAATTTTGTCTTGCGAAAAGTCGACCTCATCGAGCACCTCGCGCAGACAAGCCATCGCCGCCTCGCGACACAGAGCAGCCAAGTCGGCTCCGACAAAGCCGTGCGTGATGCTTGCCAAATGATCGAGATCGACGCTTGACGTCAGCGGCATACCGCGGCTATGAACCTGGAGGATGTGCTTGCGTCCTGCTCGGTCTGGGATCGGAATTTCAATCTCGCGATCAAAGCGACCAGGCCGGCGCAAGGCGCTATCGATCGAATTGGGCAGGTTGGTCGCGGCGATGACGATCACATTTTCCCGCCCCTGAAGTCCATCCATTAGAGCCAACAGTTGAGCTACCACGCGCCGCTCCACGTCACCGGCCGCCTGCTCACGCTTGGGGGCAATCGCGTCGATCTCGTCCAAGAAAATTATGCTGGGCCCTTCCTTGGCCGCCTGTTCAAAGATCTTGCGCAGATGCGCTTCACTCTCGCCGTAGAACTTATGAATGATCTCCGGCCCGCTGATCGAAAAGAACTTGGCGGCCGTTTCGTGGGCTATCGTGCGCGCGATCAGTGTCTTGCCGCAGCCGGGCGGACCGTATAGCAACACTCCCTTGGGCGGATCAATCCCCAGTCGATCAAAGACCTCGGGGAATCGCAACGGCAATTCAATCATTTCGCGAATCCGCCGCAACTGGGATTTGGCTCCCCCAATATCTTCATAGGTAGGTGTACGCGAAGCTTGCTTTTGACGACAACCTTCAACTACCAACTGCGTCTGTGGACCGATCACGACCACCCCCTCGGGGAGCGTCTGTTCGACCTCAAAGTCAATCGGCTCATTGCCGAACAGTGTCGCGCGAATGACCCCGCCGGCAATCACCGGAACTCCATCAATCAAACTTGCGATGTAATCCATGTCGCGCTCGATCGGCTTGATCGTTCGAGGGCACAAGGTAACGCAGCGCGCTGCCTGCGACTCGGCGGGGGTCAGTTGAACAAAGCTATCGATGCTGCAACCTGCCGCGTCGCGCGTCAAACCATCGATGCGAATCAGCGACTTTCCACGATCCTCCAACTGGCTCGGCATGATCTTGCCCACCGCCTGGCGCTCGCCACTTAACCAGACAATATCACCAGCCCGCAACTCTAGCTGCAAGGCGTCGAGTGGATCGATCCGCACGATGGCCCGTCCCACATCACGACTGGCCGCTTCGCACACTCGCAGCCGTAACGAAGTCACCGGTAGATCGATCATGATAGGAGACTCATTTCAAGCAAGCTCACGAACAAAGGTCAAAATGCAGTACAAAGTGGGAGGGTAGGGACAACGAACAGCCCACTCGCTGCACACACTACTCAGCGGAGTCGAGGATCTTGAGCCGCACTTCGACGACTCCGTTGTTGATACTCAGCTCCACCTCTTCTTGGGCTACCTCGCGCGGCAGTTCAATTTGTTTGCTGAAACGGACGCGCGGCGAACTGCCGGACAGGGTTAAGGTGCTTCCCGAAAAGTCGAGCTGGATCCCCTCCCGTGCGATACCAGGCATTTCAGCGATGATCAGCAAATGTTCTGCCTCGCTAAACAGGTCCACCTGCGGTTCTCGATCTTCGACCTTCGGTTTGCTTGGTGCGGGTGCGGTACCTTGCTTTTGGAAGGGCTCCACTTTCGCAACGGATTTCCCATCATCGCCAGCCCCAAAGCGCATTGAGAATCCGTAAGAGCCCTTCATCCCTTTGCCGCTCGATGACTGAAATTCGCCACTTTTCTTTAGCTGTTCACCTTTCTCAGCGAGCTCTCCCAGCTTACCAAGTAAGTTAGCGAGGCCATCGGTCAATCCTCCCAAGCTCCCCAGGGCACCGACCATGGGATCTTCGGAGGATTTGCTATTGCCGGGTGCTCCATCACGTGGCTCTACCATCTTCAAGTTCCTTTGCTCACTTGGCCTGATTGTTGGTTTGACTAATGCTTTGTTTAACTAACATTGTTTTGTGTTCGGTGCTCGTGCAAGTCGGGTCGACCGAAGGGATATGCCACCGAAATGTCAAGAGGAAGCTGCTCTTCCAGCGAATGCAACATGCCGAGAAATACGAGGCCTTCACCGGCGTTGGGCAATGTTTGATCGATCCGCTCGGCGATGAACCGATCGCGTTCATGCAGCAAGTTTTGCTGTTGTTCAACGATTTGCCGCTGTTGTTCTTCACCCGCATCACCCTCGAGCTCGAGTGCCAGCGAGCGTTTGATCAAGTCGTACTCTTTAAGCAACAGCGTCGGCGACTCGGTACCTTGCAAGCGAGCACCTTGAGCGCTTAGCCAGTTGAGGATTTGATGGTTGTGACTCCCCTTCCCGGCCAGCTCATCAACGATCAAGTGGATCAAGCTGCCATTGTCTGCATCCGAAAATGGGAGTGCATCTTGGTAAACCAGAATTCCGTCCCAGTTCGTCTTCCAATCCGCGATAGCCGCTTCCAAATTGGTCCAGAAGTTAGTGACCGCGGCGGCAGTGGCATCTCGGATCTTTTCGGAGAACCACTCCTGCTTGATGGTTGTCACAACCGCACGCAGGTTCCCTAAGTCTTCCGGGGAATGAATGATGGGAATTAACGCTAATTGCCTCAATGTTCCCTCCCGCGGGCAGGCCGTTGGACCGGCGTTAGGCACCGGCCCTACTGAAAAGATTCGAATGCATCACACACCAACTGTCTCATGTCCAATGCACGACGGTGATTTCACACAAAGTCGATTTCACTGAATGAGCTCGGGACACTAATCGGCAGCCCAAACATTCCCGACGGACTCGGAGCGATTCGGACCGTCGACTCTTCTTTGCGGTTCGGGTTGAAGACGGTTTGCAAGTAGTCCACCACGTATTCCCATTCCTCATGATCGAGCACCGACTGGAAGGCGTGGGCGATCGACTCTAAGTTGATTGTCGAACATTTTGCACCGTTGCTGGACGCGTCGGGCTTGGCACGAATATTCTTGCCGATCCGTCGGATCCACCAGTCGCGCATCGGAGTCACATCGTTTGGCGATACTTGCAGATAATACGCTAGGCCGCGGATCATGATGGAGTTGTCGCGGATGCAAGCCTCCAGCCCATTTTCACTGAGCTTCTCACGATATCCCGGAGCTTGATTGACCACGCGTGTTGAAACCTCAGTTGCCAGCTTCAAACTGTGTGCACTCAGTTTTGCGGCACTCGTATAACCCGGGGCCGCTTTAGCCAATCCCACCAGCAGTTGGACGATCTCGGGATAATCGTGCATTTGCTCCTGCAATCCCCGTACAAACTCGACTACGACACCTCCGGGGAGTCCACTCAGGCGCACTTGCTCGTTACGGAAGTAGTCATGCAAGTGAGCTTCGGCTTGCTCACCTGAAACGATAGCGGCCAAGATAGCCTTCTTGAGCAGAAAAGCACCATCGCGGCGCCCCGCTTCAATTCCATGCCGGGCCAGCGTTTCATGTCGCGGCGCCGCTTGATAACCACGTTCCACAGCACCCACCGTCAATTGATCCAAATTGCGACGAACACCGTTGAAGCGATTGAAACGGGCGAAGCAGCCCATGGCCTCTGTGAAATAGGCAGAAGCGGTCCGTGCGTCCTCGGTTGTCATGTGCCGCTGGATACAATCGACAATGCGACTGTACGTTTGCTCCATAGCGCTCGGGGCGGCCGCATAGTTGGGTAGCACCAACGTGGTCACATACTGGCGGAACTGCCAACCATTGACTGAGGAGGGACCACTCGGCAGGAGCTTGACTACTTGGCCAATCGCCAATCGCACATCGCTATAGCATGCCCGCACGGCAGACGCGGATGAGCCAAACGACTCGGTCGCCCAGTCGGCCACTTCAGCCGCAATCTCATCGGCCAGGGAAGATAATTTCTCTGCAGCTTCAGCCCGACGAGCGACACCCACCAAACGCATGAGCATCTCTTTGAACTTTTCAGCCACAGGCTTGGAGACGTGCGCGCTGGCTGCCGTGACGAGAGCTTTAATGTTTGCCGCCAACAACTTGGTCGACGTGGATGGCATCTTCGGCAGGATCTCGCCGCACCACAGATCGGCAAGGAAAGGCCCTTGAGCCTCTTCCACCATGCTGGCACTGATGGCCGCCAGTCTACCGACCAGCTCGCGGTTGACCATCGACACGGTCTTCTCGAACTCATCCTTCCGCAGCAAACCTAGCGGCTCACCCATTTCGATTAGCAGACTGGCGGAGGCGTTAGCGATTTCCCCCGCCGCCGTCGTCAGCTCCACCGCTTCGAGTAAATTCGGGGCGTGATCGGCCATCGTTTCCAATAGCGGAGAGATTGCATCTCCGGCTTCGGTGCCGCAACAATGCACGACCCCCTCCCGCAGCGCCAGGAAGCTCCAATACCAGACCTCGGGGGTGTAACTCACTTGATTCATCAAGCGATCGATGAGCCAAGTGGCAAATTGCATACTCATCGCAGCTTGCGAAGGTGCCTTCATCAGTCGAGCAACTTCCTTGACCAGCAGCTCAAAATCCCGCTTGCATTTGGGTGCGCTGGCCGCGCCGTATTTGGCCTTCGTGTCGGGGAGCAGTTCCATGACACGTGTGGCTGCGAAATCGGCAATCCGACGGTGGGCGCGTTGTATCGTACCACTGTGTGAAGAAAGGCGAATAAAATCGATCACTTCTTCAAAGATCGGATCGACAAACCCGTGGAGGTTTTCCGGTAACTCGCGCAACACACCTTGATGAATGAAGTGGACGAACACTTCCATGTGCCGACCACTCACATTGCGTTCGTCAAGATGCCCGACGAGCCACGAGAGGACCTTTTCAAAAAAGATGTCCGATGAGCCTTCCCGGATGGCTTGTGCCATAAACCGCAGCATGATCCGCCCATCCTGGTGCCCCTTTTTCCGGCGTGCAGAGCCTTTGGGAGCAGAGAATTCACCCATGATGTCGCAGAACGCTTGGGTGGCGAAGTCGACGATGCTGTACTCATTGTGAGCGATCATCCGTGAGACGACCATCCGCTGCCGGAGTTCCAACGCCCCGACCAAGGCCGCTTCCTCCTCAAGCTGCGTTAGAAATCGCCCCTCCGATGCACTCATCATTTTTGAAAATGCAGCCATGCTATGTTCCCTCGCTCCTTGAGACTTAACCTGCGAATGTTGTTAGTTGCCGATATTGTTGGTTCGTTAGTACCAACCACTTAATTTCCACCCACTTGATTCCCACCACACTTCTAAATCCGACCCACGGCAGCAGGCGGAATTGGCACCGCTACACGCCTTATAGGACTATGCGGTACTATGCTTTCAGACCAAGCAATCTTTGGAGCAAGGCATCGTGGCCCGCCATTAAGTCGCCTGCACTTCTTAGACTTGCAATCCGCTCGGGGCTTGAAATCAGAAAGCGACTGTCGGCCACATCCGCCGCTGGACGTTGCGACTGCAGGCAGTCCACATCGCGGCCAAGAAAGCTCGAATACATGCCAGCCAGGATACCCGCTGTTAACAAATCGGGCATGATGCCCTCGGCGGTAGGACGGATCTCTGCCATCACAGCCCCCTGCAGCGACAACCAAATCACCCCACCACTGAAATGCTGGTAATCCAAGTCGAGCAGTCCCCAACCATTATGTGCAAATTCTTGAATGATTAAGCTCTGAAAAAGAGCCAGCGGAAAAGCACGAAACGGCTTTTGATAAAAGCCAGACCATTCGCTGGCAATTCCCTCTCCAAAACTGCGTCCCCAACGCTTGCCGCAACTATGCAAGACGCGACCGGCTTGATCTCCACAACGCCCCTCGAGCGCCAGGTGCAAGCCGATCAAGAAGTCGTCGGTCAAGGCCAACATGCGACGGCCGGAACGGTTGTATAGAATGCCTGTCTCGAGATCGGCCGTCATATACAGTTCCTCCACATAGTAGTCGCGGTAAACAAGTTCCAGATCGATTGACATGGCGGATCGTACTTTCCAGTCGGATGCTCAAAATTTAAACAGCGGGTACCGCAGGTTCAGGAAAACTCGACATGATCTCGACCACGCGGGCCAGATACGGATCGAACTCCGCGAAGACATCGGGAGGCAAGGCTTGACGAAAACCCTCGGTCAAATAGGTGTAGGTGTCGCGATTGAATTCCGGCGTAAAATTCAACCCAGCCAAAATAGTGCGTAACCAAAACAGCAGTTTATCCTCGAGGATTCGCGCATCGTCCAGCAACATGGCTTGGGTGGCATAACGCGTCGTTAGTTGCACATCCCGAAAAGCTTTGGCCCAAGCCTTGTCATGGTACTTATCGAAGTTGGGATAGCGTTTGCGGGTGTTGTCAATGCAAAAACGTACCGCGCCGTCTTCCGCTTCCTCGATCATCTCAGCGATCTTCAGTCGTTGCTGAAAACCAGCGATGTAGCCGGTGAGCTTTGCCTTCTCTGCATCGTTCAAATAGCGGCCTTCGCTGTCGGCAAAGACAAGTTGCATTTCACGATTCATTAATTGTTTCTCCAGCTAGTGGAACTTGATGGAACAGGGAGAATGAAACTTGGTTAGCGCTTTCGCGTCGTCAACTGCTCGCGAAGCTCTAAATTATCCAGACTCAGCTCGATGACTCTCTGCCGCAACCATGTCAGTTCGTCCAGCGGAGCATTACGCGCCCTACTGGCTTGCTGGGCCAACTGGCCGTTCAGATTGAGCACCAATGATTCCAGGCGTCGCAAATAGGCGCTATCGACCGCAACCGCTGATGGGCTAGACGGCATCCGTGGTTCTCCCGCTGTCGTCACTACGCGTTGTTTTACTGGTGGCTTGGCACGTGCGACGAGTGGGACAGGCGAATCGGCGATGGGTTCGGCTTCATCAACACGTTCCCTATCCACTCCGATTTCAGCCGCTTCTTCGCTGTCTGTCTGCTGCTCGTCATGCACTCCGTCGCCTGCACCAGCTATTTCATGATCGTGCTCATGATCGTGCTCATGATCTTCTGCGACCGCTGAGATTTCTCCCTGCATGGACTCCTTCATCGCGGAAGCTACTTGCGTATCCGCTTCCGATGCGCCGTCAGCTGCCACCTTTTCATGGCCTTCACTCGTTTCTCCAGCGGTTGCCTGCACATCGTCAGCGCTGGGCGGATTGGCTGGCTTCACTTCAAATCCGACTTCATTGCCTTCGATCTCAACCCAAGGCGTTAATTGCGGTGGAGTAAAGTCTTGGGCATTGCCCCAGTTGACCAAGGCGGCGAGGTCGTCGAGTGTCTGGGCCCCTAACCGCATGGCGTTCAGCGACCCGGCGCTTAGGCGGCGATTCAATGGTGGTTTGACTTGTTCCATCCTCAAAACCTATTTCACTTCTGCCGAACACAAAACAATTTTTGATCACACCAGGAATTTCTGCACTTTCGCTATCGCCTCAAACCTCATTTACTTTGGACATGATGTCTTTAGAACTCGCACCCTGGCTGCGCCAAAACTCGGCCGCGTTCACACGCTCCTCGTGCGAGATCAGGAAGCGGCAATGGTTCGCTCCAGTGGCATAGCACTGAATCTCGACGCAACCGAAGGACTTTCGGGCGAGTATGCTAAAGACCGAGGCGAACAAACCTGCGTAAAAGAAGCACACCACTTTGCCAATATCGCCCAACGTCTTGGCCACGGCCGATTCATACAAATCGACGAAGAGCATGTCCCGCTTGGCTTCACGGAAGTCGAATTGCCATGTCCCCCAACCCTCGATCGTTAGTGGCCACCACCAAGTCTCGAGCATCATCCCCATCCCCATCCGGCTAAACTCGACTTCAAACTCCGCCTGTGAGCGAGTCACGAAATTGCGCATGTCCTCTTTGCCCCATTGGTAACCGGCATCGTACATAACGATCGCCGCTTCACTTCCCAGTTCATCTTCGAGGCCACCCAACATGCCGGTGATGAAATCTTCCGTGACCCGCAACACACGTTGACCGTAGACATTGCGGATAATTCCGGTGTCGCGCGAACGTTTGTAGAACTGCTCGCTGGTGTAGTAGTTGTGCTTGTAGGGTTGCGGACCTGGGAGCATGCGAATGTGGTCCCGAATTTGATCGTCCGCTTTGGCGGTGCGCAGCCGCATCACCGACTTTTGGTCAGCTGTACCCGAGATGATCTCAAGCATTTGCTGCGTCTTATCAACCGGTTGTTCTATGTCACTCATCGATCAAGTTCTCATCTCTGCTTAGAAAATAGCGGCGTTGGGATAACGGTTCTAGGCGACGCGCTGATCGGCACGCACCGTGATGGGGAGTGCAGCGTAGAGTTGGCAAAGCGCGTGCATGAACTGTGCGGCAGTGGACAAAATGGCCGATTCTTGCTCGGTGCCCCAAGCCACACTCCCGACCGCCTCCTTCCAACCTCTTAGACGCAGTGGTGTTTCGCGAGCCCCTTCGACGTGGTAGTCAATCCCACAATGTTCCTCCGGCTGAACCTGTAGAGCTTGTGCGATCGGTTTGGTTAATACGAGTGATCCCATACGAGAACCTTCTAGCACATAGATGTGCGCCAGAAGATTGTGTGGTGCCGTTTTGACAAGCCGCAGAACTTCTGCTGCGATCACTTGGGTTTGCGGGAGAACAGCGTAGTCTTCGACTCGCCGGCCAAAGTGGGCTAGGTCCCGCTTGATCGCCGGTGTCCGCTCCATCGCAGGCGTAAAGAACGGCTTAAGTTCAGCACTCTGAGCCACCGCCACTTCAAGCGCTGCATGCACATGGTAGAGCTGTACCAGTCCCAGCAAGTAATCTTCGCGAGCGATGTTCCCCACCGCCAACGCCAGCGCGTAAGGTGTCTTCTCAATAGCGTCGTGATCGGCCGCGATAGCTTCGCGAAGTGCACTAAACATGACATGGCTCCGAGGGTAACGTGAATAAGAACGAATTTAGAAAATCGTGAGTCCACTCCTGGCCAAACACTTTCGCTAGAAAAGTGCCCCCAGGGCTGTGATGAAGATGATGGCGTTGGTAAGCAAGGAGGATTTGCTGCGCTGAGGACCGATCTTCCGCCCGAGTCTGACGGACCGGTGCATGTGCCAACAGGTCGAGGTAACTGTCCAGCAGGGCTAAATAGCCAGCTTGAATTCTCGGGAACTGTTGACTCGACGCAGCCCGCGAAAACAGAAAATGACCTTGCGTAGCATCGATGGCCCATGCCGGTGGTAACTCATCAATCACCAAATCAGGAAACTGTCGGCGAATGGGGGCACCGCAAGCCGCGACTTGACGCTGATACACATCCTGCAGACCAGGCACTTGGATGTCCATAAACGTGAGACGGGGTGCATTGGCCATTGCAATTAGTTCGCTAGCAAACACGGGATCGCAGCCAGCGTCGTGTGGGAAGATCCAAGTGTTGATGATTTCATTCGTCGTACCTGCAATCAGCACCATCCGTACTTCCGCCACGCAACTCCCCTGGCGACTCAGCTCCCAGGCGCGAGTGGTAAGGTGGAAGCGACCGTTCAGCGAGTCGCAACCTTCGTGCGCAGCCTCCAGGCGGAGCGGGCGACTCGTCAGCGAACCGTAAGGCAATTGACTGAGTCGGTCGGCTGTCTGGCGGGCGAGTACCGCGTAAGGGCCTGAACTGACCGAGCTGTAAATACTGTCGGCAGCAGGAGACTCGTTCTGGGAGCGTGCCAGCCCAAACAACTCTGGGCTAACAACACATCGCATGGCCGATGGCGAGTCGTCCGAAGCAACACAAAGTTGCCGTGCTTGAGATGTTTGCATCCTAGAAGCCACTTATAGCAAAAGGAAAGCCCATGTCGGGTCGATCATCCCCTGCGGACAGCAGTTCTACCGCGCCGAGAGACGTTCACTCTGTCGACCATCGACCAGCAGCAGCACATCGACACAATGCAGGTGGCCGAGTTGCAGCACTTTGCAGCTCAACACGCGAACTCCCCGCACATTGCCCCTGGGGAGTGCAAAGCATGGCGAGCAGGCGACATAGCTTGGCGGTGCACTGGAAAATATCCGAAGTAAACCCAACCTGCATTGCACACGAGACTGGCTTGGCGCGAAGAAGTTGGATCACATGGAAGAAGCTCACGATCCGGAACTCCTGGCTGAATTTGTTACCGAGAGCCTCAGCGGCTTGCAAAGCGTCGAACAGGACCTTTTGCTCCTGGAAGATGACGGCGGGGCCGACAAAGATTTGGTCAATCGTATCTTTCGCGCGGTCCACTCGATCAAGGGGGCAGGCGCTTATCTGAACCTTGCCAATCTGGTGACGGTCAGCCACCGCGCTGAGACCTTGCTGGATGACATCCGTGCGGGCCGCCGCACGGCCAACGCGCTCGTTACCGATGCCGTGCTCGGTGCCGTCGACGCCTTGACCGCCATGTTGGAAGCGGACGATCAAGGCCACTCGTACAACTGCCTCGCGATCTTGGAGCAACTCGACTTGGTCCTGCAGGGGGACCAGCAGCTGGACGCCCAAGCCCCAATGACCTCGACCGACTCGAGGAATTTGGCCCATTCGACGAACCCCGCGAGCAAAACGCCTGGTCCTGCTGATGGTGCCCCGAGCAATACCCATTCATCAGCGGACCAGGCGTGCGATCTTCTCGGCCCGGCCGACAGCGCGATGGCCAACTGCGATCCAACCGTGCTAGCAGACTTCATGGCAGAAAGCTTGCAGGGGCTCGACGAGATCCAGCACGATCTGCAGGAGCTCGAAAGTGAAGGTGGGACCGACAGCGGCTTGGTCAAGCGACTTTTGCAGACGGTTCAGACCATTGCCGGTCAAGCGGCCTACCTGAAACTGCACAAGCTCACAGCGCTTAGCCAGGCGTCCCAAACGGTTCTAGAACGCATTCATCGCAAGACACTCCAACCGACACATGCTGTCACCGATGTGGTGTTCCAGGCATTCAGCACCCTCAGGTTGATGCTTACCCCGGAACATGACTCGGCAGCGCGGGACTGTGCTTCGCTCGTTCAACAGCTCGGTAGCATCCTTGACAACAACGGTGTTCCGCTTCCGCCCCTCCCACCTCTCCCGTTGGCCGATTGGCAATTTCTAAAGCAGCTCACCAACCGCGTTTATCCGCTGTATCGACTGTTCGTTGATTTGGGTGAGCTCCACCAAGCGATCGATATCAAAGAAGGTGTCCTCGAAGGGCTTAACGCGATCGGCAAAGTGCGCCATGCGTCGCTCCCCTTGGAATTGATCGATACCAGCCTTAGCGGCGAGTGCATGCTCTATCTGGAGACCATGCTAGAACCTAGCATCCTCTCGCAGCACTTGCATATTCGCCTTTCCGCCATCGAAAAGGTCGACCTCGCGCAACAACCCGTTGCGCCGCTGGCCAGCCACCCGGCTCCATCACCCGCCGCAATCCCCAAGTTGGTCACTCCAGCCAGCAGCTCTACGGCAGCCAGCGCGCCTCCCCTTGCTTCTTCCAGCCGTGGGGGTCCTGCCGCTCCAACCCAACCCGCACCCGTTGAAGTGCCTCCATTACCTCCTGCGGCTATGGCCAAAACGTCTTCCATGGCCGCTGAAGAAAAAATGCCAGACTCGGAGAAAACGCAACGGACGCGCGCTGCGGACGAGCCGACGATGCGCGTCCCAGCGCGCATCTTGCACGAACTGCTCGAGTGGACGGGCAACATGGTCATGGCCCGTAATCAGCTCTTGAATGAATACGACTTCCGAGAAAGCAACGCCTTTCGCACGCTGTCCCAGGCTATCACAGGGGTGCATGAGACGGTCATTGAAACGCGCATGCAAACCACCGGTTCGTTGTTCGAACGCTATCGCCGCGTCGTGCGCGATCTGTCGCGTCAGCTGAAAAAAGAGGTCGCGTTTCATATCGAAGGGGGGGATCTTGAGCTGGATCGAACCATTCTCGAGAGCTTCGCGGATCCACTAACCCATTTGGTTCGCAATTGCATCGACCACGCCCTCGAGACACCGGAAGAACGGGTAGCGGCTGGAAAAAATCGACAAGGGAATGTCCACCTGCGTTCGTATGTTCAAAGCGGCGAAATCATCTTGGAGGTTCAAGACGACGGTCGAGGCATCTCGGCAGAGTACATTTGTAGCAAAGCACTGAGCAAGGGGATCATCACCGCCGCCGAGGCGAACAGCATGACAGAAGAAGATAAAGTCATGCTGATCTTCGAGGCCGGCTTTTCAACCAAGGATCAAGCCACCGATGTCTCCGGTCGCGGAGTTGGCATGGATGTCGTGCGCAACAACATTGAGTCGGTGGGTGGCACCATCGACCTGCGAACCCGTGTAGGCGAAGGCTCGGTCTTTGCCGCTCGTTTACCCCTCGCTAAAGCGCTTGTATCCTCCTCGCTGACCACAGCCCTGATCATTGAAATCGCTAACGAGTGCTTGGCAATTCCCGAAACGGCGATCAGCGAAATCATTCAGTACGACGAACGAACACTCAAGAACATTCGCCAAGTCGATGGTCGCAACGTGTATCAACACCGCGACAAAATCGTCGCCATGATTGATCTCCGGACCCCGCTAGGACTGCAACAATCGCCCACTGTCAATAAGAAAGTAGACAAGTCGCGTGCCACTCATCCGATGAACAAGCGTGCCTGTTTGGTCATCATTCAATTCCGCGACCAGTTGTTCGGCACAGTGGTCGACGAAGTCGTGGGTATGCAAGAGATCATCGTCCGGAGTAACCCTCAACTCATCCAAGACTGCACGGTATTTTCGGGCCATACCGTATTGGGAAATGGTCGCATCTCGCTCATCCTCGACATCAATGGCATTGTCAACAAGATGTCGCTCAAGTTCCCCAAGCAAGCGTCCAAGAAGAACTCGCCACTGGACGAAGTCGAAGGCTATCCAGCCTATGAAGTCACTGCCACGCAAAAAATGCTGGTCTTTAATAACTCGGACACCGAATACTTTGCGATCCCCATCGAGTTGGTTGCCTTCATTGAACGCATCCGCGAATCCGATCTCACGTTGGTCGGCGAGCGAGAGTTCTGCCGACTCAAAAGCGAGACACTTTCGATCGTCCGTCTGGAGAAATTCCTGCCGGTCTCACCTCTCAATCGAAAACTGAAAGATGTCTGCCTTATTCGTCCCGCTGCTGTAGACCATCCAATCGGTGTGGTCATTGGACGCGATCTGGCAGTCGTCGACGTGGCCGAAACGTTCGAATCGCGATTGGATGATCAAAGCGGTATCGTCGGCACGTTTTATTGGAACGATCACCTGGTGATGTTGCTCGATCTCTTCTGTGTGCTCGAAAAACACTCTCCAGAGAAAATCAGTCATCGGGATGAGTCAACGCACAACGCTCGGATTCTGGTTGCGGAGGATAGCCTGTTCTTCCGCAAACTCATCGGCCAGTACATGCAACGCGATGAATGGGAAGTAAAAATCGTCAACGATGGCTTGCAAGCGTACGATGAATTGATCAACAATCCAACCCGCTACGATCTGATCATCTCCGATATCAATATGCCCATCATGGATGGCTTCGAATTGGTACGTAAGGTACGTGAAGATCGCCGGTTTGACAAACTGCCGATGGTCGCCCTGACCACCATGTCGGAAGAACATTTTCGCGAAAAAGGCTTGGCACTCGGATTCGATCGCTACGTGATCAAGATCGATAAACGGGAAGTGCGGGCAACAGTTTCCGAATGCCTCCGCATTCGACGCGATGGCGGCGCTGCCCGACGTCTTTCGGCTGAGGAGAATTAAATGCAAGTATCAACGTTCCGCATTGGCAAAGAGTTTTTTGGGATCCCCACGCTGTTGGTTGAAGAGCTGTTCCGTCCACTCCCGGTAACACGCGTCCCCAGCGCCGACCGCCGCATCGAGGGGGTGGTCAATATCCGGGGCACCACCGCTGTGGTCCTAAGCATGCGCCGCTGCTTGGGTTGGGAAGATCTTGCGACCGACTTGGCAGGCGAAATGATCCTGCTCGAAACGAGTGCGGGCCTAGTGCAAGAGGCGCGACAACTGAAGTTGGAGGCTTTCTCGGAACCTGTAGTCTTGAGTGTGGATGAAACCACTCAGATCCACCATCTCCCAATCGATCGCAAGTACCCGCCACCAGCCCATATCTCGCAAGACTTTGTGGACGGAGTCGCGCGCAGCGGTGAGATCTACGTCACGATTCTATCTGTCGCCAAACTAATCGCAGACATCCAAAACGGCAAAGTAGAGGCTTAGCACATGACCATCGCGATGAACGCACCTACCAAAAACAAATTCAGCATCTTTAATAGCTTGATCACCAACGATCATCGCGAATTCTATGAGCGCATCACCAACGAACTAATGAGCATTGCCCCCATTTGCAACCAAGGGAAGTCAACTGCGGCTGAAATCAGCGAGACAGCTACCGAGCAGGAACAGATCACCGACCTGATGACGCGGGTCGAAACGTTCGCAGAGGAACTGCACGATGGAACGAAAAATTTATTCGACCAATTCTATCAAGCCAAAGAGGATTTCTGCAAGTCAATCTACTGTACCACAGCCTACATCAAAATTAACTTGATCGATCGCACGCTGCTCGAACGCACCTGCGATGTCCGTTGGTGGGCCATGGAATCCGCCTTCGTCGAGTGCCTCGAGAAGGTCAAACGCCTCGGCAAATCACTCGACAACATGCTCGGGGAAATCAACGAATACCTCGATGCCGCCAAAACGGCCTTCGAAGTCCCCACGCTCGAAACCAACTGGACGATGAAGGACATCTCCAAGTACGTGGATGACGTCAGCGCCTACTCGGGTCGCAAATCGGAGTTGATGTACAGCAGTCAGGTGTATGCCGATTTCAAGTCGAAAGTTGAAATACTCTCGACGCAACTCGGCAAAGGAAAAAATCAAGAAACCACCCTTAAAATGCTCACCAAGTTGCTGACGCAATTGGATGAGGTCCACGCCTGCGTCAACTTCGCCTGCTCGCGACTAGAAGATATTCGCAGCTCTTACACACTGTATAGCGACTTGGTCATCACCACCCCCGAAGGGACAATCGTCGCCAACTCGAATGTCAAGTCGCGGGCCCACATCTTAGGCAAGAGTGTCGCCGGTGAACTCTGGTTTGAACGGGCCGTGAAAAGTCGCGACGGAAGTGACTACGCCATCGAGCAAGTCTGCGACTCGCAGGTAAGTGCCGGCAACACACTCGCCTTCAGTACCGCTGTACGCAAAGGTGGCAGTATCTCAGAGGTCGCCATTGGCACCATGGGCGCCTTCTTTGATCTGGAAGAAGAAGCCAAGATCATTCTGAACGACTACATGCCTTGCGGCGAAGATGGACGCGCCAAGGCTGGCTGGTTCTCATTCTTCACCAACACGTCCGGTATCGTGGTCGGCTCAAGTGACCCACAGATGCTACCACCCGGCGGTTACGCACAACTGCCACCCAAGCACCGCAATTTGAAAGAACATGTGAGCGAAAGTAGTTATGCCGTGGTGCAGGGTACCAACTCGACCATCTTTTCCGCCAAGTCGGATGGTTACATGGACTTCCCGGGCCTGCAGTGGAGCTCGCACCTAGTGGTGCCGACCGTCGATATCTTTGAAAGCGACGTCGACTCGCGGCAAGAGGATATCGACTGCGAAGATCTGATGCGTTCAAAACTAATCCCAGGCAGCAACCAACTGGTGGTGGTCGACTCGGCCATCCACTCTCGCATGCGAGATTTGGGGATTCCGAACCACATGCCTCCCGGTTACTCCTGCTTCATCAATCCCACCGGTTCGCTGACCACCCTCAAGCCTGGCCTTCTCCGCATCTTCGATGACAGCTCGCAAGTCCTGAACTCGTTCGCCCGCGAAGGCAAACCAGCCCAGCGGTCCATCGCCTATATCGCCGAAGCGGGACTGAAAAGCGGGATCTGCTTGGCCATCGGCCGTGGCGAAACGGTCCAAGGTTACATGTTTCTGAACTCGCTAAAACCCAGCTTGTTCAACCATGTCATGCGCGACTACGCACCGCTGCTGTCGCTGTTCGCCTTGATCGGCACCATTTCGTTAGATGCCGCTGGCTTTCATTTAGCTGCCTGCCAAGCTGTCCACGAACTCCCAAGCGCGATCCCACGACACTCTACTCTATTCAATCGAAATGAACTGGCTCGTTACGTGGCAGAATGCCTGCATGCGCGCACCGGAACGCAGAGCACGGTCAACATTCGCATCGCTCCCGCACTTCAATTTCTATATGCCCCTGCCTTGATTGCGCCAGTCATCGCCAAGGCAGCCCTCGGACTTGGGTTGGCCCAGATCGGAGTAAGCAGTGCCCTCGAGTTGAATGTTCTACAATACGGTGAGAGGATAACCTTCGCGCTTGACGTTCCAGAGAAAAACGCCACCAACGCCCAGTGGCTAAAACATCTAGTCCATGAGCTCTCTAGTGGCTTGCTCAATCAACCCTGCTCTATTGGGCACAGAAACGGAGTGCTGTGCATTGATATCCCATGCGAGCCGGTGCTCGAACCCAACTCAGCTTGGCTCTACAGCGTCGCCTATTGAGTCCGCAGCAGCCTTGGCTGTAGACAAGCTACTGACCCATGATTGAACAACCAAACAGTATTCGAAGACCGCTGCAGCGGTTGGGCTGAGTACATACGACAGACAGGCCGCGGCAACTCGCGCGTCCGCTCACTCGGCAGTCATCGCCGTAGGCACCGGGTCAATCTGCTTCAATTCGATCGAATCGTTATAGGCCGCCGAGTCCATCAACGTGAACCCGAGGAACAGAGCCACGAAGATGAAGGAGCTGAGAAAAATAATCGCGTTCAACGGCTTATCATGAATCATGTGCATGAAAAACAGAATGACTAAACTGGCTTTGATCGTCGCCACAACCATCGAAATGATCAATTCCGAGTTGCCCAAATCGAGCGTCGACTGAAAGACTGTCGCGATGGTCAGAATGATCAACGCAAAGAAAACGGCTAACAATTGCCACACCGGCATCGGGTGCGAGAATCCGTGCGAATGCGAGCCGTGTGTTGAGTGATCGGACATATCAGTTATCGCCAGCGAAGTGATGTAAGGTAGAAAGAGGCTTGTGCGGATGAGCCACCAATTCGGCTACTTGATTAAGTACAACAGCGGAAATAGGTAAATCCAAATCAAGTCAACCAAGTGCCAATAGAGTCCCACGTAGTCGACCGGTCCATAATACTCTTCGTTAAACTGGTCCTTAGTCGCCCGAGCTAGCAGCCACGCGAGCACGGCCATTCCACCCAGGATATGGACGGCATGCACACCCGTCATGCAGTAGTAAATGCTAAAAAAGAGCCCCGCACCACCTTTTTGATCGACCGACTCGATCGTTGCAGCACCCGGCACTCGTCGCTCCGCATCGGCTGATACCAAGCGGCCCGCTGGCGGTGCAAGCTGACTCGTGTGATCGTCGCCCCCGCCGCTGGCCCCCGTGGAATCAGCGGCTCCGTGACTGTCTGCTCCGGTACTGTCTGCTCCGGTACTGGAATCTGCTCCGTGACTGGCACCCTCATGGTCCCCTTCAGCGTGCCCTCCATTGACTTGGTGCTCGTCGCTATCTCCGTGCGCGCCATGTGCAGCCCCATGGTCGCTATGCGCAGCGGCCTCAGCATTCTCAAAGGCTAGCCCAATGAAGACTCCTAGGAAGTAACAAAGAGCGGTCACCAACAAAGGCCCAGCAATCTCAGCGTGACGCTTCTTGCCTTGAACAATCGTCATCACGTACCACCCCAAGAACCCGACTACGCACAGTGCAGGTACGATGCTCAGTGTATACAACCACGGTGAAACACCTGCATGGTGCGACGGCACTGAATATTGAGATATGTACGAGCCCGCAGGGAGCAAGCCGAGGTCCCACTTGTGCGTGTACTCAATGGCCTTAACTCCCAAAAACATCGAGGCGCAACCCAGCGTGATCGCAAGGCAAACCACCAAACCGGTCCGCTGGCGAAGTTGAGCACAACGCACTCCCCAAGCCATCGACAGACTACTGAACAAGAGGACGCCCGTGTTGAATGCACCGAGCTTTGCATTCAGAAACTGACTGGCGAACGTAAACACCTCGGGATTGCGACTGCGATACAACGCATACGCACAGAACATGCCGCTGAAAAACAGCACTTCCGTTACCAGAAAAAGCCATATACCGAGTTTCCCGGAGTCATATTGCTGCTCCGGGTCGTCGAAATGGTGCGCGAGGAATGGTGAGTGGCCATGGTCTCCGTGACCATGACCGCTGTGTGCAGCATCAGTGTGTGACATTCGGCCTAGCTCTTCGCAGGTTCAGTAAGTGGCTGGGGAACAATCGGCTGTTGTTGAGGGTGAACATACTCCCAACCTCGTTCGGCATCTCGGTATACGAGAGGCTTGTAATCATACGGATCATTGACCGTGGGTGGATGCTCGAAGTTGTAGTAAGGAGGCGGCGAGGCGCACTGCCATTCCAAAGTCGCACCGCCCCAAGGATTCGGCGGAGCCTTCTTGCCCTTCATAAGCGAATGAATGAACACACCCAAGGCAATGAACAAACCAACCCCAAGAACAAACGCACCAATCGTAGACAATTGATGCAATTCTTGGAACTCTAGATCGTAACGCGCATAACGCCGTGGCATGCCGCGGCTACCTAATACGAACTGTGGCAAGAAGGTCAGGTTAAAGCCCACGAACACCAGCAAGCATGAAACCTTACCCCACAACTCACTGAACATCTTACCGGTCATCTTGGGCCACCAATGGAACACACCACCCAGGAAGCCGACTAGTGTTCCACCCACCATCACATAATGGAAGTGGGCCACCACAAAGTAAGTGTCGTGGAGAGGTCGGTCGGTAGAAAGAGCACCCAACCATAGCCCGGTCAAACCACCAATGGTGAACAAGAAAATGAAGGACAATGAGTAGCACATAGCAGTGTTCAACTGCACCGTCCCGCCATACATGGTCGCCAGCCAGTTGAACACCTTGATGGCCGAAGGAATCGACACCGTAAATGTCAACGCACTAAAGATAATGGTGGTCACGTCGGCCATACCGCTCGTGAACATGTGGTGCCCCCATACAAGGAACCCAAAGAGGGCAATCGCAATCGAGCTGTACGCAATAAAGCGGTAACCAAAAATAGCCTTATGGCTGTGCACACTCATCAACTCTGAAATGATTCCCATTCCAGGCAAAATCATGATGTACACGGCTGGATGGGAGTAAAACCAGAAAAAGTGCTGATAGGTAACTGGGTCACCATTCAAGGCGGGATCGAAGATTCCGATCTTGAAAACTCTCTCCGCCGCCAACAACAACACCGTGATCCCGAGGACCGGCGTCGCCAGCACCTGAATGATCGAAGTTGCATAGGTCGCCCACAAAAACAGAGGCATCTTGAACCAGGTCATGCCTGGTGGACGCATGGTGTTAATCGTCACAATGAAATTCAAGCCCGTGAAGATCGAGCTGAACCCCAGAACAAATACCCCCATGGTCGCCGCCACAACCGGGCCTTGAGTCGTCGTGCTGTACGGCGTGTAAAACGTCCAGCCAGTATCCAATCCTGTGTAAAGCATGGCCGTGAGGAAGAAGATCGCTCCGGCCACCCACAGATAGAAACTGCTTAGATTCAGCCTCGGAAAGGCCACGTCCTTGGCACCCAGCATCACCGGCACCAAAAAGTTACCGAGGGCGGCAGGCACACTCGGGATAATAAACAAAAACACCATGATCGCGCCGTGCAGCGTGAACACTTGGTTGTACTGCTGGTTCGTCAGGAACCATTGCGTTGGGGTCATCAATTCAGTCCGCAAAACCAACGCCAACACACCGGCCAGCAAGAAAGCGGACATAACACCCACCAAATACATCAGACCGATGCGTTTGTGGTCAAGTGTCAATGCCCAGCTCAGGAAACCCTTGCTGTTGAGCAGGAAGTTATCGCGATCTGCCTGCGAATGTGTCGGGCTTGTAGCTACCGCGCTCATCGCTATCGTCCTCTAGTCGGGTAATGCCGATAAAGTGAAATCGAAAATTCTTGAATCTTAAATCAAATCAGCAGCAGAAATCACTCGCCGCTAAATTTCAACTGACTAATTGGTTGCAGCCGGAACGGCCGCATCCGCAGCCTCAACTGAGGCCGCTGGTGTCTCTGCTGATGGTGTCTCTGCCGGTGGCCCTGTCTCCTCGTCGCTCAAGACTCCGTCCTGCATCGCCTGAATGAAGGCGATTAGCGCGTCGATTTCATCGGTCTTCAACTTCCCCTGGAAGGATGGCATTTGAGAAGCCTTGGCAAACTCAGGACGCATCTCTTTCTGGGGCTGCAAGATCGACTCGTTGATGTACTGCTCATCCACCTTGATTTTGTTGCCAGTCGTGCTCGTAAACTCCTGACCGTAGATGCCATAAAAGCTCGGTCCAATCTGCACCTTGGCCTCCTCCAGCGAATGACAAGCCTTGCAGCCAACTCGCTCGTAGAGCCACTCTCCATGAGCCACCTTGTTGTCTGGAGGCTTCACTGCATCCGCCAAATACTTTTCATATTCTTCCTCACTCTGCACGATAACCCGCGCATCCATCTCACTGTGTTTCTCGCCGCAATACTCTGCGCAGTACAGCGGAAAATCTCCTTCCAGAATCGGCTCAAACCACATGATGTTCACGCGACCGGGCACAATATCGGTCTTCGCACGGAAGGCTGGAACGTAGAAGCTGTGCAGCACGTCCGTCGACCGCATCCGCAATCGAATCGCTTTGCCAACCGGCAAATGCAAGGTGCTGTCCTTGGCACCGTTGGGGTATTCGAAAGACCAAGCCCACTGCAGCGCATCGACGTTGATGTCGATCGTTTCTGCAGGTGGCCGCATCATGTCCATGTAGCCGTACACACCCCGTGCGAAAATCCAACACACAACGATCGTGGGAATGATCGTCCAAGTGATTTCCAACGCATTGTTGTGCAGTGCCGATGAGTCTCCGCGATAGCCCGGACGGCGCCGGAACTTGATTACGCAGTAAATCATGGCCGCGACAACGAGCACGAAGAAAAACAGAGAAATGTAAAGGATGTACATGAACAGCACATCCGTCTCCTCAGCGAACGAGGAGCCCTTCGGCGGAAACCAAAAAGAGCCTTCGCGCTCAACAGCCATTAGGAGTGGAAAAGTAGCGTTCAACATGAATCTTACTCTTTAGTATCGTTCGATTCGACGGTTAAGGAATCTGGCGTGTTATTGTAGGCGACTGTTAAAGTACCATCGGCTCCGTTTTCGATGGTGAGCGGTTTTGCCGCAGGGGCCTTGGCACCAAGAGGAGCAGTCCGTCGTGCGAACCAAAATGGTGCCGTAAAACCAGTCATCAAAAGTACAAAGGCAGCTCCCGCGAATGCCAATAGCCGCTTTGCGCTCGCGGAATAGCGATTCAAGTCGGGGTCGTACATATAGCACAGTTGTACGAATGCATCGGATAATGAATACGTCAACTTTCCTTCGCCCGCCTCAGCCACCGCCAGCTTCAATTGCTCGGGCTCAACTCCCAACGAAAGGAGATAGCGACAAATGCGGCCGTCGGAACTGACAAAATAGGTGGCAGCCGGATGGTTATACCGCTTGTTCACTTTGTCATACGTGTAGCGAAAACCAACCGCGCCAGCCAACTTCGTAATCTCCGCCTGCTTCCCAGTTAAAAAATGCCAGTTCGCCTCCGCTGAAGTCCCCCGCAACATGCCTACGTACTTGGCCTTCGTGCGAGCCGCCTTGTCCGGTGACTCCGTCGGGTCAATGCTGACTGTCACAATCTCGAACTGCTCTCCCAATCCGGCACCATCCATGGCGCGCAGCGTCGCCACTAAATTGTCCAACTGCGCAATGCACAAACCAGGGCAATCACTGTAGTTCAGGGTGAGGATAATCGACTTATCTTGCTTGAAAAACTTCCGCAATCCAACTGGATTGCCATCCTCGTCAGCAAACATCAACTCAAGCGGAACGAACTGACCTACCTTGTCCTCAACAGCGATGCCCCGGGCCATTGGCGGTAGTTCGTCGGCTACCTGCCCATGGACCCAGCCGCTTTCTGCGCAAAGCCACAGGGCCATGCTAAGCAGAAAGTAAGTGGACGGGGATCGGTAGGGAGCCATGATTTTACAGTTGAAAATGCGTTCCAAAATAATTAATCGACAAGCTCAAGAGCCGCTAACTACGGCGCCAAGCATCCGGTTCTGTGAGAAAATAAAGGTTGAGAACCGCACTCGCCCGTGGGAAATCACACTGACGGTGCCGTGGCGAGGTCCTTCAACAGCAGCTCTTTCGCCTTCTCAATTGGAATTCGAACTCTCTCCTCAAATTGCGGCGGTGCCTTCGGATCGGCACCCTCAATGGCGGGCAACTCGACCTGCATCGTGCTGTAACCGCTGAGCAGCGCTTTCTGTTCACCAATCATTCGATCCGAAACTTCGTAACTTGCGTTGGTCAGCTTCCGCTGATCCTCTGTTTCCATCCAGGCGTAACACAAGGCTCGTCCCAACAAGATGATAATCACCAACACGATGCTGCTAATGAATGTGGTATACGCAATCGCGGTAGTATTTAGATCGTCATAGCGTGCCATTGTGCCGCTTTCGTTATTAAGAACAGGTTCGAGAACATAAAAACTAGAGAGAGCTACACATTATGGTACGCCAGCGATTCAGGGAGCCAGGGGTCCTTGGTCGCGACCAGCGGCGTGTCACCCACCCGCCATAAGAATAATGCCACAAATATAGCAACCATTCCTAGCCAGCATAAAAAATGGCCGAGGACAAGCATGATGGTCACATGCCCCACATTGGGCATAATCAAAAACATCAAATCAAGCCAATGCACGAAAAGGATCAACACTGCCCAGCCCGCCATGGCCGTCTTATTGCGGCGAACGTGGCGAGATAAGGTCCCGAAAAACGGAACAACAAAATGGAAGACGATCAGTAGCAAACCCACGTATTCCCAACCATGCGACATCCGCTCTTTGTACCACAGAGTTTCCTCGGGGATGTTGGCGTACCAATAGAGCAAGAACTGCGAGAAGGCGATGTAAGCCCAAAATACAAGAAAACCAAACTGGAACTTGGCCATGTCGTGGAAGTGCTCCACAGTAACTAACTTTTCAATCCGACCATTATGCTGGAGTAGGAAGCAGGTAATGATCATGACCGCAAAGAAACTGAGCATGCTCGCTCCGAACAGGTACACACCGTAAATCGTGCTAAACCAAGCAGCATCGGTGGACATCATCCAATCAAACGCTGCAAAGTTAACCGCCAAGGCGAAGATCATGATAAATGGCCCAGCCCAACGCTGAAGCTTGAGTGATATCTGGGTGTCTCCCGTCTCGTCCTGCTGTCGGCTGAGTTTGAAGTAAACACGGGCTGCTACGGTGAAGATCGCGAAGTACACAATCGTTCGAATTGCGAAGAAACTGGGGTTCAGGTAAACCAACTTGGCCTCAACCATCTCGCCCAAACCCGATCCAGCACCCTTGTTCCAGGCGTAAAGCGCTCCACTCGGGGTAAACAAAACCATGGCAAGAATCGGCAGGAAAAGCAACGCCCACCATGGAATGGTAATCGCCAGGAGTTCTGCGATGCGGCGAATCGATGCACTCCAACTAGCCCGCACCAAATGCTGCACCATGACAAAAAACAAGGCGCCAAGGCAAAAGCTCAGGCAATACATGAAATTTGCCAAGTAGGAATGGAAGAACGCCTTGTACCCAGCATCCGGGTCGGCTGTGTCGCTAAAATAAAACAACCCGAGACTCAGCAGCACACTGACGGCACCCACGGCCACCAAGACCGGCGCAAGTCCACGCCAGCTGGCCGGGAGTGTAATGTTGTCGTTTGGAATAGTCGCGGCCATCGTGATACCTGATGAAATTTGCGATGCGATGAATCAATTGTTGTTTGGATCGTGTTGGCAGTGCTCACCCTCGTGAGGACGCATTGCCACACTCACTTCGATTAAGGAGCGGACGTAGCGGTGGCCTGCGTGTTGACCGCCGCACCGGGAGGTACGTCACCCTCATTCGCGTTCTGGCTGCGCTGCAGGGCTCGCACATAAAGCACCACGGCCCAGCGTTCCTTGGGATTCAACGAGGCAGCGTAACTCCCCATCTTCCCTTTACCGTTCGCGATCGTGTAATAGATCTGCCCGATGGGCTGTTTCTGCACAGCTGCGTCGTGCATGCTTGTCGGCGGTAGCCAATAACCCTGAGCCAACTCGGCAGCACGTTTTGCTACCAAACCATCCCCATAGCCGCTAAAACCATGGCATACCGAGCAGTTCTGCTCATACTTTGCCTTTCCAAGCGCAAATAACTTCTCGTCGACCGGCAAAGGAAACTCGGTCAGCCAGTTGTAGTTCAGCTCACCAGCGGCAGGAACTGCGGGTGGGGCTGCACCGTCGACGGGCGGGGTTGCATCGACGGGCGGGGTCTCTTCGCTCGCTGGCACTTGGCCATCTTGCTGGAAGCCTACCAAACGCAATCCCGACCTGTCGCCCAGCGAGGCGGTCGGACCATCGTATCCCAAGTAAAACGGATCGGAGAGATCCAGTTCACCTCGAGCGATCGTGCCGGGCACCGGCGGACGTTGCACACGGTTGTCGTCGAACAACGTGGTCGTTGTCTGCGGCTTCTTCTTGGGTTGGAAATCCATGTCAAAGAAAACGTGCCAGCGAGCACTGCCACTCTTGGCTGCCCGAATGTTCAAAACGATCGCTGCCGGAATCAAAGTCACCAGAATCATCGTGAAAATAGCAATGATCAATGGTCTTGGTATTTTGTCAGAGCTCTCGTCCTCACGCACTTCTTCAACCGAGAGCGGCGACGTAGCGTCAAGCAGACCGCGGACCTTATCCGAATTGAAATACTTATCGCTTGAGTCTACCCACAAGAAAAAGCGATCGTCGGTCGTCCGGTCGAACTTGGGGTTGTTAAATAACGGATTACTGAAACGGGGCAAGCCGTTCAAGCCCAACATGGCGAACACCGTTGTGAACGCAGCAAACAAGACGGTCAACTCAAACGCGACCGGAATGAACGCCGGCCAACTCGCAAACGGCTTGCCGGAGATAATATAGGGATAGTCGACGGCATTCATCCACCACTGCATCGTTAGAGCAACAATGGTCCCCGTCCCCCCCGCCAACAGCGTGAACCAGGGCAAGACGGTGGGCTTAATCCCCAACGCCTCGTCGATGCCGTGCACCGGGAATGGAGTAAATGCATCGGTCCGAGTGTAACCCGAATCGCGAACTTGCCGAGCCGCGTCGAGCAATTGATTCTCGTCCGCATACTCGGCCATCCAGCCAAATGCTTTGGGGGGCTTAACGGTTTTTTCAGGCTTGTGATCGCTCATGAATTCGCTGCAAAATAATTAATGGGCCTGACACTCAAAGTGGCCAAGCGACCGATGTCACTTGTCCGACCGGTAACCAACTCTTCTCCAACACAACACAACGGATTCAATATCCATCGACTCACTTCAATAATCAACTTCAGTGACCATCGCCATGCGACCGGCGATGAGCGACGTGGGCATCTTGACTCATCACACCCTTGACTTCTGAAATCGCCACGATGGGCAAATAACGGCAGAACAGCAAGAACAAAGTTGTAAACAGACCGAAGCTGCCGACCAACATACCAATATCAACCCACGTGGGTGCAAAGTAGCCCCAACTGGATGGCAAGAAGTCACGACTCAACGAGGTCACCGTAATCACAAACCGTTCGAACCACATTCCGATATTAACGAAGATAGTCACGATCCACATCAGCACCGTGTTGGTGCGGAAGACGCGGAACCAAAACAGTTGCGGCGAAATCACGTTGCACAAGAACATCGCCCAGTAAGCCCACCAATAGGGTCCAAACGCACGATTCCAGAACGCAAAGAACTCATAAGGGTTCTGGCTATACCATGCCATGAAGAACTCAGTCGTGTAAGCCAAACCAACCATCGAACCAGTAGCCAAGATGATCTTGCACATATTGTCGAGGTGACGCGGTGTAATGAGATCCTTCAAGTTGTAGATCGCTCGTACTGGAATCAACAGCGTGAGTACCATGGCGAAACCACTAAAAATCGCTCCCGCCACGAAGTAAGGTGGGAAAATGGTCGTGTGCCAGCCCGGCAGCTGCGATACCGCAAAGTCAAAACTAACAACGGTGTGCACCGACAACACCAACGGTGCCGCCAAAGCAGCCAAAATCGTGTAGGCCTTCTCGTAACGCATCCAGTGCCGCGACGATCCGGTCCAGCCCAAACACAGAATACCGTAAATCATCCGCCGCCATTTGCTCTTCGAACGATCGCGGAACGTGGCCAAGTCGGGAATCATCCCCATGTACCAAAAAACCAGTGAAACCGACGCGTACGTTCCAACCGCGAACACGTCCCACAACAACGGACTGCGGAACTGAGGCCACATCCAGAGATTTAAGCTGGGATACGGTGTCAACCAAAAAGCCAGCCAGGCGCGACCGACGTGAATGCCGGGGAATGTCCCAGCACAAATAACCGCGAAGATCGTCATCGCCTCAGCAGCCCGGTTGATACTCGTTCGCCAGTTCTGACGGAACAAGAACAGAATCGCCGAAATCAGCGTGCCAGCGTGACCGATACCGACCCAGAATACGAAGTTGACAATTGGCCAACCCCAAAACACCGGGGACATATTACCCCACACACCCACACCGGTCAGAATCAGATAGCCGATTAGCGCACCAAACATCAGCAGCAACGGAAAGGAGATTGCAAACGCTATCCACCAAATCGCCGGCTGGGCCTCCTCGCTAATCCGCGACACCATGTGGGTGACGGACGAATACGTCTGATTGCCGGTGATCAGCGGTGTACGACGACCGGGTGTGTCAATCGTATTGTCAACTACAGGACTTGCTATACTCGCCATGGACTAACGCCAGAAGTGCTTATGAATGAAATCGGTTAGTAACTGCTGTCAAATACTAGTGGTCATGCGACTCAGCTTCGTGTGCATCAGCTTTGTGCGCATCATCCGCGTGATCCGCTGCATGCTCATCGTCGTGCCCATTCCCGTGACCAGCGTCGTGGTGGCCATGTTCGGCCAACTGAATCGACAACAGAAGTCGCGGGTGGGTGTTCCGTACGCGCACCAAATACTGCGTGCGCGGCTTGATGTTCAATTCAGCTAACATTGCATAGGAGCGTGGTCCGCGAGTCAGCTGCGAGACCTTGCTGTTCGGATCTTTGAGATCCCCAAAGACGATCGCCTGCGTTGGACAAGCTGTTTGGCACGCCGACTTTATCTCGCCATCTTCGACCAACCGGCCTTGGTTGCGAGCATCGATCTTGCCATTCTGAATTCGCTGGATGCAGTAGGTGCACTTCTCCATCACACCGCGGCCGCGAACGGTGACCTCAGGGTTCAGCACGAGTTGCTGCAACTTCCGCGATGCCTCTTCGATCTTCCCTTTTTGCTGCCAGCCGTAGAAGTATCCGTACTCGGTGTTGTAGTTGAAGTAGTTAAAGCGACGCACTTTATACGGGCAGTTGTTGGCACAATACCGCGTTCCCACGCAGCGATTGTAGGCCATCGCGTTGATACCTTCTTCGGTATGCACCGTTGCCGCCACCGGGCAGACCTGCTCGCAGGGTGCCGTCTCGCAGTGCACGCAAGCGACCGGCTGATTCACAATTTGAGGAGCGTCTTGTTCGCCACGGAAGTAACGGTCCAAGCGAATCCAGTGCATCTCCCGACCGCGACTGACTTGCTCTTTACCGACTACCGGCACGTTGTTTTCCGATTGGCAAGCGATCACGCACGCATTGCAACCAGTGCACTTGTTCAAGTCGATCGTCATGCCCCACTGATAAGGCACGGTCGGATCCGCAGCGAAGGTCGACATCGGCTCGACCCACAACGACTCTAATGGATTGTGATGCAAGCCAAGGTGCTTGACGTACTCCGCCCCACCCTCAGTGACTTGCTCCAGCGTCCCTTCACGCACTAAGCTGCCAACCCGTGTCTCGATACCCCACAACCCCGTTTCGTCGATCGCGAAGTGATCTTGGGTAGTCGCCAGCTTGTAAGGCCGCGAGGTAGCCCGTGCCTCAACGCCAGTCAGCACATGCATGTTCGCCAGCGAACGCAGTGGTGCCACATCTTGACCGACCGTGGTTTCCTCGTCGCTGGAAACCGCTTCATCACGGCATACACGGCCGTAGCCCAAATGGGCAATGATCGTCCCTGCGGCTTGACCCGGAACCAAATAAACCGGCAAATCAAGCTGCTTGCCATCGTGCAACAGGCGGACGATTTCACCTTGGCGTAACCCCAACTTTTCAGCGGTGGAGAAACCAACCAGGGCCGCATTATCCCATACCAACTTTGTTACCGCCTGCGGCAGCTCTTGCAACCAGACGTTCTTTGCAAAACGTCCGTCGTAGATGGCATCACTCTGTACAAACACCAACTCCAAAGAACTGTTTTCAATCGAATCAAGATCCAGCGCACCAGCCGGGACCCCAGCATCCAACGTAAGCTCACCGGTTATCGGCTCCACACTGCTTTCAGCTAAAAAGCCAGCATGCAAAGCTTCGCGCCACTGCCGAGAGCTTATCGGACGACTCGTAACCACATCCGACGTGGCCCGCACGAGCGCCTCAGCCGACTCCCCCTTGCCATGCAACACAGAGAGGATTGCAACACCCTCTTTACCACCCAATAACGGTAGAATCTGCGGCTGGCATAATCCATAACTGCCATCGACTCCCAGCACGTCGCCCCAACTCTCCAGTTGATGAGCCAGCGGGACACTCCACGAACTCACTCGTGCCGTCTCATCCTCGAACTCAGCGAAGTAAACCACATGGGACAGCTTCTCTAACGCTGCCCCAAGCGCTACGTCTCCCGGAGCCGAGTAGACCGGGTTGTCACCGAGAATCCAGACCGTGTCGATTTTACTTCCCAGCTGCGCGGTCAATTCGCCCAAGCCCACCGGAGTTACTCCGGCGATTGCCGTGCGACTGGGCATCAACATAACCGTCTTGCCAATGTTGCCAAGTTTCTTGTTCAATCGCAAGGCGGCTGTCTGAACGTCGAGCGGCAAGTGGGCACCAACCGAGACCAACCCAGCACCTTGATGCTTGAACAAGTCCTCTGCCATAGCATCGACGAAGCGGGATAAGCGTTCCTCGGACGATTCGATCTTGTCGAACGCAACCTCTCCCTCCACCGGTGCGGTAGGAGCACCACCCTCGATCAACGCATCAACGGCCGCTTCAAGCCGAGCTATGAACGCCCCCATCTGCGACGTTCGCACAGCCAATCGTGAATCTGCCGAGGTACCGGTAACCGAAAAACGGGACTCCACTGCGTACAGACGATTCATCTTGCCTGGAAGCGGTTCGCGGTGCTTCGCAAAGCCACGCGAGTAGAGCAGCATGTTGGGGTCATTCCCCAGCAAATCGCTGTCCAAGCAGCAGATCACGTGAGCGGCATCGAGTTTAAATAACAACTCAGCTGGCACACCAGCGGCCTGCTCGCAGGCCTTGAGCTGGGAGGTGGTGTCAACCGAAGCATACTGGGCGACCGTCGTCTGCGGCAGCAACTTGACGGTCTCTGCCACCATGCGCTTGAGCGACGGAGACAACGAGGGTGACATCAAGATCGCCAGCGAACTACCCTGCGTGCTCGTCAATGTTTCCAGATGGCTCTTGGCGTACTCCGTGAACTCATCCCAAGATGATTCGACCAAGGCGCCGTCGACCCGCTTGGCTACGCGACTGGAGCGATCGGGATCGTACAAACCAAGGATGCAAGCCTGGGAGAAAACATCGGTTCCAGCACTCGCAAAACGCTCCTTGCCACCGCTGACATCGTTGGGCTCGGAGGACTTCATCAACGGGTGCGAAGCATTCCCTTCGATCTTGATCGGACGCCCGTCGACATTGCTCACCAGCAAATGCACGGCGCGACCCGCCAGCTCAAAGTTAGTGGCATAGTGCTTCGGTACACCCGGAATCGTGTTCTGAGGACGAACTACGAAGGCAGCGATCTGATCCGGGCCGTAGCGGCATCCAGAAAGACCACCCAAAGCCAACGAGGCGCTCATCAGCTTCATCCACCGCCGCCGCGAAACTCCTTCGGGAAACTCCGAGGCCGCCTGCGGAAATTCGCGATGCAAAAACTGCTCAAACTCTGGAGTTTGCTGAAGCGCATCAAGACTCCGCCAATAGCCGTCTGGCGACTTACCCGTGCTGCGGACAGCCCCCGGCTTAAGATCCTCGGATGGATTCACAGTAGTTATAGGAAGCTTTGCCTGCATTGTGTTGCTTGCTCGAATGGGTGACGTGTGCATTGAATGCCAAGCGAATTAAATTCCAAAGGTGACCGCGGTAAAGGCCGCTCCACCTCAAACCATGATCGCTAGCGATGACATACGGCGCAGTTGGTCTTCGGATGAATTGCATTTTCGTCGATGAGCTTCTGACCGATCTCTTCCCGAGTCCCCTCGCCTTCAGCCGGCTCCCAATCCAACTTGGTCAGAAACTCTTGCGGACGAAGATGAGGCGCTGGATTGCTGTGACAGTCGATACACCAAGCCATCGAGAGCTCTTCCGCTTGGTAAACCTTTTCCATCGTGTCGATGCGACCGTGACAGGTAACGCAACTAACACCACGATTAACGTGGGCCGAGTGGTTAAAAAAGACGAAGTCTGGCAGACGGTGAATGCGAATCCACGGAATCGACTCGTCCGTTTCCCAACTCTCTCGCACAGCTCTGAGCTTCGGGCTGTCCGAATGCACAGCCGACAACAACGGCGCTCCGCCGTCGGCCGCAAACCCACTATGGCAATTAATACAGGTGGCCGTGGCCGGAACCGATGCGTGGGCCGCTTTGTCAACATTCGTGTGACAGTAGCGACAATCCATCTTCAAATCACCCGCATGCAACTTGTGGCTAAATGGCACAGGCTGATCGGGCATATAGCCAGGATTCAATGTCTGAGGGTCGGTGGCCCCCATAAACAAAGCCCCGGCATAACCACCACCGGCCAGCAGTAACACGCCAGCCACTGGCAAAAACTTGTTGATCCAACGCGGAAATAGAAATCGAGTCATAGCCCTAGCGATAAGTTATAATCCGGTGGCAGATCGCCGCTTCGTCGAAGACCATCTCACTTTAAGCCCATCCAGGGCAAACAAGAGAGACGGTATCCAGCACCAGATCGATAGGAAGACGCGTCTGAAACTAATTGAAAGTTGCAACAGTATTGTGTTGTAACCCCATTTTGTTCAATACCACACCGCACACATTCCACGCGACAAATGGTCGCACAGTTGCCGCGCGCTGCGGAATACCGCACCTGCGCGAGGCGTTATCGCGATAATTCACCGAACAGCAACGACTCCACCACAACCCTTCCCTCACGCTCTAAAACCCTCAGGAATCAACCAGTCCACCCAAAGCACCGGAACTATCTGATTCAGCCCGTCCGCTTACCACGGACAGGGGGCACCAACCGCAATCGCTGTGAGGGCCGCAATCGCTGTGAGGGCCGCAACGGCCTGGCGGGCACGCGCGCGACCAGAGGCCAGCAGAAGACCAACCGCTCCTTTCCTTCCTCCAAAAATCGCATCCAGCCGCTCAGCTGCGCGCGAAATCAACGACCTCGCTCAGGCTCAAGTGCTGCGCAATGTTGGTTGTATAGTAGGCCCGGGCGATCTTTTGGTCGGCTGTTACCAAGAAATCGGCGGGAAGGGTCCGCACATCCGCATCGATTTTGCCCGGCCAAAAGCCCTTGGCTGCCGCCAACAACCCACGCGGGTGAAAAAACGACACGCACATGCCCAGCGTCGACCGCTCGATCCCGTAGGCTCGATAAGCACTCAACTTGGGATCCGCTCCAATTTGAAATGGAATTTTTCGCCCCCCGTACTGCTCAAGCGTCCGCTCCACCCCCGAGCGAAACAGCGCTAAGACCTTCAGCCCCTGCGACTCGAACTCGGCGTACCGCGAACTCAGTTCGTGGACATGCAAGTTGCAAAATGGGCATGCCGCGTAGCGATGAAACGACAACAGCAGCTTGAACCCACGAAAATCGTCGAGTCGAATGGGCAAACCGCTACAGATGTCTGTAACTAGAAAATCGGGAGCGGACTGACCGGCACGTAAACGCATCTTTGGATCGGGCCTTTTCACAGGGTTTTTGTTAGTTTTTACATGATGCCTCTGGCAGAACGCGAGCACTCTATAACTGCACTGTCGAGGTCAATCCGAATGGGTGAATTCCGCAACTGAGGGGCCAGGATGGTGGGACTTCGTTGCCCGTCGTATCCCCCCCTCTTCGTCGGTCGCAAGATCGACCCCATCCGCCTAGTGCAGATCTGAGCGGCGGAGCGATCAGCAACATTCTGCTTAAGTCCAAGCCATTCGAGCTTGTGGCGGCGGGCTCGCATACCAACCAAAGCTATACTATCGGAGCAAAGTGGAAACACCGGATCTACCCCAACGGATAAAGCGGAACGGTGCTGTCTCCACCAAACCCCTTCATTCTGCGCATCAGGCTTAACCCTTACATGAATAAGCTCATCGCCTTTCTTGGAGCATCCGTCATCCTGGCGAATATGACCGTCAGTGCATACGCGGATTTGTTGGGAATCGACGGGAAACCGCTCTTAATCGAGAAAACCGCACAAGAACAGCTAGAAGTCGCCCGCGATGTGTTGCGCCAAGGGGATTTCCGGGAGTCTCGGCGACTGGCCGAACAAGTCATCTCCAAAACAGGCGACCTACCCCACCCAGATGTCTTAGTGGCGTTTTGGCTAGTCGAGGCAGGTGAATTCCAGTCCGCACAACAATTGCTCGAACAACTCTCGAAGACCCAAGCCTCCCGGCCTGACGTTCACTATGCATTTGCTGAGTTCGCGCGGGCCCAAGGACGCGCGTTTGATGCCTGGACCCACTTGATCGTGGCCGAAACGACTCCCCCCCCCACGACCTGGTCTCAAAAATACAGCCAGGAGTTTTTGAACTCGATCTTATCAAAACAGGCGATTGTCGCAGAGATGCGCGAGGACTGGCCAGCAGTTCAGCGCATCGCGACCCGATTGCAAGCTGCCGGGGTGAGCGGCGGGCAACTCGAGTTGTGGCTCGGCCGGGCTGCATTTCATTCGGGAGATGCTGCTCAGGCTGAAACCCACTTCCGAGAAGTCGCTCGACTGGCGCCTGATGAGGTGAGCCCCGAACTTTTGATGGCCAACCTCTACGAGGCGCAGCGGAAGCCCCGAGAAACAGAAGCTTGGTTCAAAAAAGGGGTGAATGAGAGCCAACAGCACAAGAAAAAGATTCGACTTGAACACGCCATGTGGCTACTTCGCCAGCAGCGGCCTGCTGAAGCACAGAAGCTCATCCGGCCTAGCCAACTCGATGCGCCGCTGGAGGACTCGCACGCGCTGGTGGCCGCCATTGCCGACTACATGCTCGGCAACTATCGGGAAGCTGAAACAGAGCTAGAGCGCTTGGTAGAAAAAGATCCAGACAATATCGTGCTCGCCAATCTATGGGCCCTGGCTTTGATAGAGATCGATGAGGAAGCTCAGAAGAATAAGGCGTTGGAGATCGCCAACGCCAATCTCGAAAAGAACCCCGCATCACCGAACTTCGCTTCTTCCGTCGCCTGGATTCAGTTTCGACTCGGCCGGCAAGAGCCTGCGGAACAGATTGCGGCAGCCATCGTTCAGCGAGGCGGGCAACTCAGCCGCGACTCAGCATTTTTCCTAGGGCATGTCATTAAAAAAAACCAAGCGGATGGATCGGAAAAGCTATGGGAGTTGGCGCAACAAACCGAAGGCGAGTTTCTTAATCATCTGCGGCTGGAAACGCTTAAGAAAAAACCTGAGAAATAGACTGCAAAGAAGCCTGGGGCGCAAGATAAAAGCCCGAGGCGGGTCGCCTCGGGCTGATGCTTACTGTCGTTTTCCTCCACTCCACCCTCCCAGACTGCTAAAGCGTAGAGGAGAGGTGAGCAAGTTGTTACAGGCTGGCGACCACGCGCCGCTTGCGGGCGAACAGTCCCAACCCCGTGCACAGGCCGAGCAAAGCTAGACTGCTAGGCTCTGGTACTGCCGAAACGAGGGAGGCTGACCTGAAGCTATTACTCAACCGGATTTCGCTAAATACTGTCTGATCAAAGCTCCAACTGGATATAAAGGGCCTCAGATCATTTGAAGCAGTGAAAAACAGGAACTCCTGGCCCACGAAGGTTGGCGTAAATCCATCGAGGAAAGAAGTTACGACCGTAATGTCTGTCATGCTGGCAGTGCCCGCCACATTGATCAGGTCAGTCCCGCCAGGGTCAGGTCCGCTGATCTGAATACGCAATTCGCCTCCCGTCATCGTCAGGCCACTGAAACTTAGAGTTCCCACCGAATTGCTGGGATCAATTGCCGAAAGATTGCTAGCCGCAATGTAGGTCCCCGCATCCATGGTGGTGATTTGGTTAATAGATCCCGTGCCTTCAACTCCACCGAAAATCACCTCGCCGCTAGGTGTCGCGCCGTTCCGAATCGTAAGCCCCGCATTACCGCCGATACTACCCCCTCCATCAACGATCAATCTCCCACCGTTGTGGACATATGAGTTACTGTTGATCGTAATGGTACCGGACCCCACAGCGATAAGATCACCCCCATTGTTATTGAAAACGCCGGTGAAAGTAACATTGCCACTCTCCGCTCTGACCTCACCAGAATTAATGAAGGTCCCGCCGTTTACAGTCGAATCCCGCGAACCTGCCTTAATGAATGTTCCTGAGTTATTGAAGATCGAAGTGTCAAGCAGGTCAAGATTCCGGATGGTGCTCTCGGACGTCTGGTTTCTGGTAAAAGTACCTGCGTTATTCCAAACCGCGCCAGAGCTGAGCGTAAGCGCCTGACCTCCGTCCGTCCAGTTTGTAACACCATTTGTATTGATTCTTCTCGATACGACCTGATTGGGAACATTCAAGCCTTGGATAGTCAAAGTTCCTGCAGAAAAAGTCGTTTGACCTATCCCCTCCATCCTAGCTGACGACCATGAATGTGCTCCCGAACCGCCAACAACCAAGTTGCCAGCTCCTGAAATACGGCCGTCGGAGGCCATCACCAAGTTGTTAACCGTCAATGTTCTTGTATCGAGAATGTCCAAAACGTTGCCATCGCGAAAGGTGAGATCGCGAACTTCAAAATCTCCGTCGACGCTGATTGTCCCGGTTCCCGAGCCAGCAAATTCAATGATCACATTTTCAAGATTGCTGTCAGGAACGTTGTTGGAATTCCAATTGGTGTTCAAACTCCATGAACCACTCCCACCACGCCAATTTATAGTGGTTTGCGCGGTCGCGACAGAGATCTGCACCAGCATCGCAAGGGTGAAAACAAAACCGAATATCTTACGTTGCATCACATGAATCTCCGGCAAACTTAACCTAATCTTCCACCAACTGAAGTTCACGATAATTAAAGGGCGCATTCCTTACCAGTGTTTTGCGACTTTATTTGCCCAAATAGTGGCCTCAATACCCTTCGGCGAGCCCTTATTCGGAATCTGCCCTGACCTACGCAGACTAAACGAGCCAGAACTGACTCAAACCCGCCAAGGGGACAGTCCCCGAAGGCGCTTCACAGCCGCAGTCCCTGTCTCCCCCAAGAATTAGCCGCGCTCCACCCCACCCCATCGGAGGATCCCCAGGCACAGCCCGCAGCAAAGGGGACAGTCCCTGAAATTCGGCCAAAGGGGACACTCCCCAAAATTCGCCACATCTTGTCGGAGCATTTGCCCAAAAGGCCCGAAGGGGACACTCCCCAAAAGCTGCGGCTTCGAGGGGGACAGTCCCCAAAAGCCGGGCTAAAAGCTGCGGCTTCGAGGGGGACAGTCCCCAAAAGCCGGGCTGCGCGAAGGTGCGAAGGGGACAGTCCCCACATGATGCACTAACCAGCCCCCTCCACCGATTCCCATCCACAGACTCCCATCAGCGGAGCCAAGTCGAGGGGGGAGCTACTTCGGTAGGGGGTATCGATATCGGGGGGGCAAGCCACTTCGATAGGGGGTCCTTGACCGAAGGGGGGGGTGAGCGACGTCGCTGCGGGAGTCCCCGATGGGAACTCGAAGCCCCACTCCATCTCCCTTCCTATCTCCCTTCCTATCTCCCTCCCGAGAACCTAGGTAGCACGCAGTTGGAGTTTAGGGCAAATGCCAGCACAAAACGTGTAACTTTAGGCCGCGCAGCTTTCGCTGTGCAGCCTTATTTTTTTCCGAGCCGGTCCATCACTATTCCCGCGATATTCATGCGACTGCTATCTTGAACCCAGTGCGCTGGCTTGCCGCGCAGCAACTCGCAGAACCACAAAGCGTCGAAGCGGTCGATGCCAAGTGCATTAACATTCTCCTTTTCTTTTGGCATTTACAAAGATTCCGCCAGGTTTAATGGAATAATCGAAGAGACTCCATGGTCCCTCTACTTGGCGGAATGACGTGACCGAATATCAAGCCCCGGAACCAGCCCCAACGCCAGCCGTTTCAACTGGACTGAATCCAATGCCAGCTAATCGTCGCCCAGGCAAGGATTCAGCACAGAAAGGATCACCTGAGTCGGTTGAAGTCCCAAGCAAAAAGGGGACAAGCGCTGTCGCGCCGAACTCTGTTAGCCCATGCGAACAGGGCGATACGCTAGCAAGCACCGAACAACTGCTGGACCATCACTTTGACACGGTCTTCCGCTACGCGTATCGCCTAACTGGCAATGCGACCGCCGCAGAGGATGTGGCCCAGGAGGTGTTCCTAAGGGCGTTTCGCAACCTGCACCAGTTGCGTGATGTGGGGGCCGCCAAGGGATGGTTACTTGTCATCACGCGGAACGAGTTCGCTCGTTGGTGCAAGAAATACGCTCCCAAACCATCGCTCGAAATGGTGGAAGCTCCTGAAGTGCCTGAAGAGCCCGACAGTGTGGCCGTTGATCGTGAGGAATGGGTTCAGCAATCGTTGGAACAATTGCCACTCGATTATCGAACGGTGGTGGTCATGTTCTATTTTGAGCAATTAAGTTATGCGGAAATTGCCCAGCAGTTGGAGATTCCGCTTGGGACGGTGATGAGCCGCTTGAATCGTGGCAAATCGCATTTGAAGAAAGCACTCACCGCACTGGCGGAGCCAAACGGTTAAACATTCCGGATGCAACGGACAGAAGTCGTAAGGAAATCAGGGAAATGATGGATAAAAACAATCAGCCAAATGGATCCGAACGCTTGCCCGGCGAGTGGGATGTCGACGACGTTGCCATTGCGGAAGCCATGCAGCGAATCACCATCGCCCCGGAAGTAACAACCCGTGTTCGCGCGCACTTGCGCGCCCTGGCGGCAGGGGAGGTTCCAGCGCTAGAGATCCGATCGTCTGAGGCCTCATCGCTTGAATCCTACGATGGCGGCCAGCGACCGACGGCCCTCCCATTTCCCGTTCGAACTCGCAACTGGACGCGGCGCCGCACGCTGGCGGCGGGTCTGGCCCTGGTAGCATCCCTTGTGTTTCTTGCCTTCTCCCTTCGTCCGCAGTTGCTGACCGAACAGCAATTGACCCAGCACTGCGTGGAGCAATTGGAACTCATTTCCAATCAAGTGCCGGCATGGAAATCTCCCGCTTCGGACGCATCGAACCGGCTGGAACCGTTGCTGCGAAACTTGAACCAACGCTTGACCCTCGTAGGCTCGCAGTCCTTAGCGGCCTCGCCGGTTGCAGAGGGGGGCACGATTTGGAAGTTTGACACCGGCCAGGGAAAAAACCTATATGTGTTGGACTTTCATCACCCGCGGGCCATTCGCGACATCCCAGGGCGATTTCGGGTCATCCAGCAATCGAGTACCGGTTGGTCGCTGGCCGCCCTGCAGCAAGGGGAGCGGTTACTGGTCGTCGCTATCGAAGGTGACATCGCCGACTACATCAAGTCGCTTGAGTGGGCTTAGACAGCTACGCACCAATTGCACCTACCCGTGTGGAGCACTCGCAACCATGTGGACGGCAAAATTGGTGGGCCAGCTGAGTCATTCTATTTTTGCCAACCATTTTTTTGCCAGTCAGCCGCTGAGGCAGTTGAACGGGACGCGGCGGCAGGATGTACAATGGGGGTAACCCACTCCAGTCTCCCGCCACAAGCCAACGGTGCCATGAACCACACACTCCTCCCCCTCAGCGCTCTCTGCTGGCTTCTGAGTTCCTTTACGTTCGGCAACGAACCCACCAGCTTTACGGTTTTACCGCGCGTCGTCTCGCTCTCCGGCCAACATGCGACCGCCGAGATCCTGGTCCAGCGGACGATCAGCGATGCAATCGGAGGTGCTGCGATCGGCTCGCAGATCACCGCAGGAGTGACGCTGGAAGTGGCCGATCCGCAGGTGGCTACCATCGTGGATGGTCGCGTGATGGCGCAGCAGGACGGAGCCACGGAGTTGCTTGTCCGCATTGCCGATTCGCAACGGATCGCCCGAATTCCATTGATTGTTAAAAACTCGACCAAGCCTAGGGAGTGGGAATTCGAAGCGCACGTGCAGGCGATCTTAGCCAAGCAGGGATGCAACAGCGGTGCTTGTCATGGCGCTTTGGCTGGGAAAGGTGGTTTTCGGCTATCGTTGCGTGGCTATGACAGCGTGGCCGATCACTACACCATCACCCGCCAAGACCGTGGGCGCCGCATTGAGCCAGCCGACCCCGGGCGCAGTCTATTGTTAGCAAAACCGAGCACACTTCTGCCGCATAAAGGGGGCTTGCGGTTGCTCGAGACCTCGCGTGACTACCAAATCCTGGCTAATTGGATCGCTGCGGGTTCGCCCGGTCCAGTGGCCGAAGCTGCAAAGCTCGAGGGGATTGAAGTACTGCCGCGAGACCAAGTGCTCCGTCCCGGCGATAAACAGCAATTGGTGGTGCTCGCCCATTACATCGATGGACGCACCGAAGATGTTACACAATGGACCAAATTCAACTCGGCCAGTGAAGTGGTGGCGCAGGTGGATGAGCAGGGGACCGTGGAAGTCATGGGGGCAGGCAAAGGAGCGGTGGTGGCCTGGTTTGCCAGCCGCGTCGCCATCGCCTCCTTGGTCGTTCCCACGCAGGCGAGCATGCCCGCAGCTGCTTACGCGAATTTTGAACCCAAGAACTTGATCGATGAAATCCTGCTCGAAGAATGGCAAGCGCTGGGACTGGCCCCCTCGGCTACATGTTCCGATGCGACCTTCTTGCGTCGCGCCGCATTGACAGCCACAGGTACACTCCCTTCGGTCGAACGCGTGCAACAGTTCCTTATCGACACAACCCCTGATCGCCGTGAGCGCGTCGTCGATGAATTGCTGACTAGCGCCACCTTCACCGACTATTGGTCATACCAATGGTCCGATTTGTTGTTAGTCAACGGCAACCTCTTACGTCCCGATGCAGTCGCTGCTTTTTACAAATGGATTCGAACTCAAGTTGAAAACAACACCCCTTGGGATGAGTTCGCGCGGCAAATCGTCTTAGCCCGCGGCGACAGCTTCGAGCAAGGAGCGACTAACTTTTATGCGATTCATCAAGATCCAGAGGCTTTAACAGAGAACACGTGCCAAGCCTTCATGGGGCTCTCGATTGGTTGCGCTAAATGCCACAATCATCCCCTCGAGAAATGGACCAATGATCAATACTATGCGATGGCTAATCTCTACGCGCGGGTTCGCGCAAAGGGTTGGGGGGGCGATGCGCGCAGCGGCGATGGCCGCCGAAGCCTGGTGGTATTGGAACGTGGCGACCTGATCCAACCTTCAACGGGCGTTCCCCAGCCCCCAGCGCCACTCGACGCACCCCCGCTCGAGCTCGACGCGTTTGGCGATCGCCGAGAGCTCCTCGCTCAGTGGCTGACCAGCCAAGACAATCGCTACTTCAGCCGCGCGATCGTCAATCGTGTTTGGGCAAATTACATGGGGGTCGGTTTGGTCGAATCGGTGGATGACTTGCGGGCCAGCAATCCCGCCAGTAGCGAACGGTTGCTGAACGCTCTGGCTGACTATCTCGTCCAACACGATTTCGATCTCAAGGCCTTGATGCGTCTGATCATGAACTCACAAACGTTTCAATTATCCGCCCAAGCGACCTCTGAAAATGAAATGGATGGGAGATTCTATTGCCGTTATTATCCGCAGCGTTTGATGGCGGAAGTGATGCACGATGCTATCGTTAGTGTGACCGGTGTTCCAACCAAATTCACCGAGATCGAATTTGCAGGGGCGGACAAAGTGGCCACCGGCGTTTATCCGGAAGGGACCCGCTCGTTGGAACTCTATGACTCAGCGGTGGCCAACTACTTCCTCAAAACGTTTGGCCGACATCAGCGGCGCATCACCTGCGATTGCGAACGGAGCGACCAACCCACCGTCGTGCAAGTGCTGCACTTGAGTAACGGTGACACGCTGAACCAGAAGCTGAGCGATCCCAGCAGTCGCATCGCCCAGTGGGAAGCAGCAGGCCTGTCGCCCGAGCAAGTGGTGGAAACTGCTTACCTGGCCGCTTTAAGCCGTTACCCGACGGCAGACGAGTCGACTCGGGTGTTGCAATTGATCGCGGAGGCTGATGCCGCTGGGGTCCCGCGTCGCGAATCTTACGAAGACCTCCTATGGAGCCTCATGACCAGCTCAGAGTTTCTGTTTACTTTCTAAACGACGTGTTACCGTGTGGTGAGGGTTGGCCGAAAACGCTCCGCCGGAACCTGCCCACGGCTGAACGAGTGTCGCATCAGAAAAGAAAATGCAGTGCCGTTGGTCGCATAGCCCACCTGTGGCCGCAGCACCCCACCTTCCTGGCTGTTAATCTAAGCCGATTAACAAGACCTTTTTGTATGTTTCGAAAAGTGTCGCCTGCCTAGCCCCGCTAGACGATACGAACGGTTGGAGCACCACGTGTCATGCTGTGTCACGGCGCGGAGTCAACCGATTCGCCCATAGAGTCTGAAACCGATGGCTATCGAAAATGGGTCCGGAGAAGGTTTACCACTGTCTCCTCCCACACCAACAACGACCAAGCAGCGCCCCAACCGCCGCACGGTCCTAAAACTCACGGTCGGGGCCTGCGCCGCAACCACCGGCAACGACTTGGTAGCCACGCCACCGGAGACGGGCAAACTCAGCAAGGTTCTGGGGCGGCGTCAAACGGGAGGTTCTATCTACAAGTCGCGCGCGATAAGCGACTACGCGCATTGCATGGCCGAATTTGGCGGTGGACTGGCAGCACCATTTCACAGGTTACAACAGCCACTTCCACGCCCAACTCCATGGCAGTTTGACGTCTTGGTCATTGGCTCCGGTTATGGCGCCGCGATCACCGCCGCGCGACTCACTCCTCGGCTTCGCCCCGGTCATCGTCTAGGGCTTTTGGAACGAGGACGTGAATGGGTGCCTGGCACCTTCCCCGATCGCTTCCCGGATGTAATGGACGAATCGCGATTGCAGTTGCTCGGTAAGAAAAAAGGGGAAGTCAACAATCCATTGGGACTGTTCAACGTCAATCAATTTGATGAGATCAGTATCCTCAGCGGCAGTGGGCTCGGCGGCTCATCCCTAATTAACGCCAGCGTCGCGATCCGTACCGACGCGGATGTTTTTCAGCAAACGATTTGGCCGACCGCGTTGCGCGACCGGGCGTTTCTCGAGCCATACTATGAACTGGCCGAATACGAACTAGGCGTTGCCCGCGAGCCAGACGATCACACGCATAAGATGCTTGCACAACGGCATGTCGGTCATGCTCTGGCGAACAGTGGTGCCCATTACGAGCCAGCCAAGTTGATGATCACCCGCGCCAGCCATTGCGATCTACCCGTGCTCAATCGACAGCGGATGCTTCAGCGCGGATGCATCGACTGCGGCGACTGCTTGACGGGTTGCAATGTCGGAGCCAAAAACATGTTGGCCTATAACTACTTGCCGCTTGCGCGTCGTGCAGGAGCCGAACTTTTCACGCAGACTGAAGTGCACCGCTTCGAAAAATGTCAAGGCTTTTATCGCGTTTACTTCACGCAACACCTTCCCAATTCCGAAGGTGGCTTCGATGCGCATCACGGCTCGACCACTGCCCGCATACTCGTGCTGGGGGCCGGGAGCCTGGGGAGTAGCGAGTTGTTGCTGCGCTCGCAAAACGTTGGCCTGCAGTTTTCCAGACGACTCGGTTGCAAATGGACCGGCAACGGTGACGCACTCGGATTTATTCGCAAGTCGCAGTTACCGACCGGGATCGGCGGCTTCAGTGCCTTTCCCTCCGACCGCGATCGAGTGGGACCAACCATCCAAACCAACTTGAACTACCCCCACCGTTCGCTAGCCGGTCGAGTACTCATTCAAGACGGCAGCGCTGCCCGTTCTTACGCCAATGCACTTGGCGTGCTCATGCGGAACCTCAAGTTGGACAACGTGCAAATCTTGCTCGGCATGGGACACGATGGTGCCGAGGGATGCATTAGCTTGGATGACAACGGCTTTGCCCGGGTGAGTTGGCCAGGGTTATTGGATAGCCCCTACCGTCAACTGATTCGCGGCGAGTTCGCGCGGGTGGCACAGGCTCTGGGGGGCGAGTACCAGTTCCTGCGCGTTTTTGGCGACCGCATGATCTCGGTGCATCCGCTGGGTGGCTGCGCCATGGCCGACGATCCGGCCCAAGGTGTGGTGAATGATCGTGGCCAAGTCTTCGATGGAACCAGCGGAGGGGACTACGACGCGCAGGTCGGCGGCCCACGCACTCACGATGGGCTGTATGTCAGCGACGGCGCCATCCTGCCAACCTCAATCGGTTGCAACCCTTCCCTAACCATCGCTGCCCTAGCAGAACGCTCGGCCGACCTGATGCTGAATGACTCAAACCTAGCCGACCTCTTCCAGACAACTAGCTAAGCAGTAGGCAGCCAATTCGTTTAATGCAACTTGCAACCTTGACAGCCCACTCGGCAAAGCTACTCGCCACTTGCCCACCTGCCCACCTGCCCACCCGTCAGAGCCTACGAGTCCTGCGAGAGACAAAGAAAGGCATCCGCCCAGGCAACACCCTTCGATACCCTGGTTAGCAACGCGAACCTTCTGCCTTTGGAACTCGTGAGACGCTATCCCGGAGTTACTTCCCCGGAAATATCTCACGTGAGCTGTGTTGCTCGGAGTGCTGGACGCATCCCGACCCTGGCTATTTCTTGCGGGCGGTCTTTTTGACCTTCGATTTCTTAGCCGTTGCCTGCTTACCGGCAGCTTGCTTGGTGACGGTCTTCTTAGCACTCGGCTGTTTTGCACTCGCCTGTTTCGCACTCGCCTGTTTCGCACTCGTCTTTTTAGCACTCGTCTTTTTAGCACTCGGCTGTTTCGCGGTCGCCTGTTTGGCTACTTTCTTCTTCGCAGTCTTCGCCACCTTGGGAGCAGCACTGGTTTTGGTAGCGGACTTCACACCACTTTTCTTGCGACGCTCCAGCAGCGCCAACACCTTCTCGCGATCAGTCAGTCGCTTTTCCCGGGCGATGCAAGCCAAGTCGAAAGCATCCTCACCATAGCGGCTGCAAGAAAAGCCCAGCTTGGTGCGCTTGCCATCATCAGCGAGCCAAGATGCGATATACGACTCGTATTGGCAGTTTGGGAAGCGACTGTCGGTGTCGCAGGCGAAGTGCACACCCACCACGCCGGTCGTGTTCCGCACACTCAATTTGTCATGCGAAGTTGCCGGTTCGGGCATCTCCTTGGTCCACTCTTCATACTGCTGCTGTGCTGCATCGCGACTCTTGCGCTTCCCGCCATAAGTCGAATCGGACATAAAACGAGACTTACGAACGTCACCCCGCTTGATTCGCACAAGCCAACCATGCACGTCTTCCGAGTCAACCCGCGAGTAACCTTTAGGCTGTCGAGCCATTTTTCCTCCAAACACTAATTCGAACATTTCCGCCAAACAAAAAATCGATGCCTAGGTAATCCTATGCACCAGACTAATACGTAAGATTGCAATCATAACAAATAGTTCAACCCGAACGGAAGGGTGGGGAGCCGCTTTTTGGGCAATTCCATGCGAGTTTCATCGTCATCTCAGTTCCACCCACCCTTTTGCGTCCGCGTTACCCCATCCACCGCACGACCACGGGTTAACGAACACAGGGACCCCTAAGGCCCATGCAGACCACTGTGGCTTATCCGCTCACAACACGCACTGCACCTGAGCACTCCGGAGCACTTGCAGAACATAGGGGCTTGAGCCTGCCTGAGCATTTCGGTCGTGGCGCACTGTGACTTTGTGACACTGTGTTGTACCCAACGCCAAGTTGGCATCGACATTCAATTCACAGAACAACTGGGCAAGCGGGTGCATTTGGCGGGGCAAGTGGACGCGGAAATTCGGTGGGATGCCGTCGGCAAGTGTGGGATGTTAACCGGGGAACGAACGACAATCAAGTTCCCGCTGCAAAAACAACGACTCCAGATTAAACTAATTTTGTGCCACGCGAACAACCGGCACATAAGAACAACTGGTATCCCACTTCTGTGAGAAACAACGGAGTCAACGATGCACCGGAGAGTTTTTCTTCTTAGCTGCTTAGTCTATTTCCTATTCGCGGACCCCCGGGTGAGCCTGGCCCAAGATCTTTCGGGACGCTGGCACGGTACCTGGACTACATTTTCTGAGGGAGAATCGCGGCCGCATCGTGGCACATTGCGGATCCGCCTGCGATCCCAGGGCGATGGCACTTATCAAGGCACGTTCGCTGGCCGCTTCGCCGTAGTGATCCCGTACTTCTATCGCGGTACGGTGTATCAATATGGGAACACGCTGGCTTCCACCAAGCGGCTGGGACCCTTTGGCGACTATCGCATGCAACTGCAGCACGCGGGGGATCGACTTGGCGGTACTTGGTCAGCTGGCAAGACCGCAGGCGCTATCCAACTCCGCGCCCGGTGAGCGGTGAGCCTCGCTAAGTTCGGTAGAGGCGATGGCGAGCCGACACGGGCCAACTCCCCGTGGCTTGGTTGCCTTCGACCACTTGCAATTCTGCGTGTAGTGCCACGGTCGGACAGATGTGTGCCGGAATGGCATACAAAATATCGCCAACTTCGTAGCGCCTGGCCGCCGACGTGCGAAGCACCAAGTGCTCTTCGCTATGCTGAATCTGCTCTACATCCGGCAATTCAGGAAAATTGCACCGACGACCGGCCGGTTGGTCCGACGCAACGGCCTTGTACCCCAAATCAACGGTTAGCAAGTTGTCTGCCGGCTTGGAGATAACCCGCGTCAACAACAATGCCGCATGTGCAATGCCAGCCATATCGCGATAGTCTCGGCCATAGTTGAAGTCCGAGAGTACCGAAGTGCCCGGCGATAGTTCGATCGCCAAGGAACCTCCAGCCATTAGCGATTCAGGCAGTTGGAAATCGGCAAAAACGGGGAATGTAGGTGTCCCCCCGCACACCAAGGTGTTAATCGCCATCCCAGCTTGTCGCAATTGCCCCACCAATTCGAGCACAGGTTGCATGAGTGTTGCCACCGCCGCCCGGCGTTCGCTTAGATCACTCTGATGATTTTGCCCATCGTACACATGCAGCCCGACCAAACGGAGCGTTGGGTACTTGGCAATTTGCAGAGCCAACTCCAGCGCTTCTGCACCCGGAGCAATGCCCGTTCGATGCATGCCCGTGTCGAGGTCCATGAAGACGTCGAGCTTCGTCCCGCGCCGCTCCACCTGCTCTCGTTCAGTCGCAGCGCCTAGCGCATCCAACGCCCGCACATCGTCAGCCACCACCGAGAACTTAGTCTCTGCGTAGCGCTGTTTCAGCTCCAACAGCTTGGCAACGTTGGGCCCCGCCATAGGATAAGCGAGGAGCACATCGGGAGCACCACATGCCGCCAACATCTCAGCCTCTGCCAACGTTGCACACTTGTGCTTGGTGATCCCGGCCGCTAATTCCATGCGTACGATCTCAGCGCACTTATGCGTCTTGACATGGGGGCGCAGACGCTGCGCGCCGCCAGCGATGCGAATCATCTCAGCCAAATTGCAGCGGATAACTGCTGGGTAGACCAACAAGCAGGGACTCAGTAGCTCCCCAGCGTTGCCAACCTGATAGGACTCGATCGAGGCTTCGCTCATAACGGCTCTCACTTTACGGGTTTCTCTACACTATTTCTCGGCGGGTTGCTTAACCGGGTTTTTAGTGGGCTGGTCCTCTGCTTGGGTTGCCAAGCTTACGCAGACAAGTTCTTTGTCATTGCGGGCAAACATGCACTGGTTAGCAAACGCTGGATGACTCCAAACCACGGGACGACCAAAGCATTCGCTAGTCGGCTCGAGCACGTGCATTCGTCCCAGCTCCTTGAAACCGGCTGGCGATAACTCGGCAAATATTAAATCGCCCGTCTCGGCGAAAATCAGGAAACGCTCTTCGTGCTTTACGGCAAAGGCCGTTCCATGCGATGCCCGACGCTCGCCGCCGGTTGTCAAGGCAAACGTTTGCCAATGCTGCACACCATCCCGCGCGTTCACCGCCACGAACTCTCCCGATCCGCAGTCCGAGCCATACAGCGTGTCACCCACGAACAACGGGGTGCTGTTCGCGCCGTAAACCCCCATCTTCGGCTTACCCGTCCACAGCGTTTCGTTAGGACGGCCGTCGCCATCAAGCTTGATCATGGCCGCCGTCTCACCAATGCCACACACGTACAGTAGATCGCCGCTCCGCTGCGGAGCATTGATCGCCATGCCATAGCGTGGTTGCAGCGGATAATCCCAAATGACTTTGCCCGACTGTAGGTCGAGGGCATGCAGGGCGTCGGCGTCCCAAATGACCAAACGATCTTCGGTCCCCAGTCGCTGAATGGTCGGCGGGCAATATCCGATCTCCGACGCGGTTAACGCGCGCCACACCTCGCGGCCAGTTAATTTGTCAAGCGCCACCACCACACTTCCTTCGCCTCCAGCTAAACAATAAAGCAAATCGCCGTGCACCAAAGGATGAGCGGCATGCCCCCAAATAGGTGACTCCACCTGGTACTCTTCCGCTAACTGCTTCCGCCACACGATTTCTCCGGTAGCCACTTGCAAGCAATGCAGATCCCCTTCGGCACCCAACGCGTAAACAAGCTCGCCATCAATTGTCGGCGTAGCCCGCGGTCCGTTGGCGTAAGAGATGTTGTAAGGCCGCTCGTAGGCGACTTTCCAAAGTTCTCGGCCAGTGGCCGCATCGAAAGCTAGCACCCGCTCGGAGCCGGTCATGGCATCCCGGCCACCGGGATTATTGGTGCTAGTCCCACTGGCGGTGACGTAGTCCATGACAATCACCCGGCCATCGGCGACCGCTGGCCCCGAGTAGCCCCCCGCCACCGGCGCTCGCCACAGCACCGGCAGACCACCGATTGGCATTGTCTTGGCTATGCCAGTCTCACGGTAAACTCCATCACGCGCCGGCCCCATCCACTGCGGCCAATCGTCGGCCTGAACGGAAACAGCACATAGCGTGCAACCAAGTATTGCCAGCAATGAATTTGGAAATCGCACGTCGGCCTCCTTTGACGAAGTGTCATAGCGTTGTTCGGAAGTCGACATTCTATCCGACTGCCCCCGTTTACCAAGCCACACCACCCCGGGGACACTCCCCATTCACCTTCAGCCCCCCCGGGACACTCCCCAAACAGCCAAACAGCCCTGGAAGAAAAGGGACACTCCCCATCTGCTCCAACTCTCCGAGGCAACGCGGGGACACTCCCCCAACAGCACACTCCCCCAACAGCACACAGATCCGAAAACTTATTTGGCAATCTGTAACGATCAGTCAAAGTTTGCGGGCACTGCTGACGATAACTACGGTGTCGACAGGTGCGTGAGGTGTTTCATCAACCCAACTGCACCCACGACAAGGGGGGTTCTTAAATACAAGATTTAGTCGCATTCGTGAGCATGGCCACGGAGTGGTGCCTCGTCGGCATCCCATCCCGCCTCGTTCACGCGACGCTCTTGGTCTAGGGACCTAGCTCAAATGAGCCAAAAAACTGTTCGCTGGGCAGCCATCATCCAAATCTGCTTGGTCGTGTTCACAGGATGTACGCCAACTCAACCGTTCTTCATCCCCCGGGATGAATCGCTAGCAAACTACCTAGATCAAGCGATGAGCATCGAGTATGCCGACGTCCAGGTCCAGAGTCTGCCTGAAGCAACGCAAGCCTACGTACCCCTGGGGGCTAGCAACCTTCCCACCGATTTCATCGATCTGACGCTCGAGGATTGTATCTCGATCGCACTGCAGAATACGAAGATCATTCCGGTGGTCGGTGGCTCCAACCAACAGAGTGGCTCAGTTGCGGCAGCGTTGCTAAGTGCCCAACCCGGCCAGATGCCGAGCATCTACGATCCGGCTTTAGCGGCAACGACCACCAACACGCAGCCCCTGCAAATTGATAATCAAGGCAATCGCATTCCCCAGCGTGGCTCCACTCGCTCTAATCAAGTAGGTGGCGTCGAGGATGCGTTGAGCGAATTTGATGCACAGTTCTCGGCCGTGCTGGGCTACAACACAACCGACCGACCACGCAACGTGGGTCGCGGAAATGTGTTCAATCCTCAGTTCTTTCAAGGTGTCGATGCGAACGGACAAGCTGCCTTGTCGAAGCGTTTGGCCACCGGTACCGTTGCTACTGCTCGGTTCACGACGGTCTACTCCCGCAACAACATCCCTGCCTCAGGTAATGCGGCTAACTCGGACTTCTTCGGCCGGGCCGTCCCCAGCGATTACACCGCAGCCATCGAACTGCAAGTCACGCAACCACTGATGCGCGGCCGGGGAACCTTGGTCAACCGTATTCCGGTTGTGTTGGCACGCATTAACGAAGACATTCAAGTACACGAGTTCGAAGCAAACGTGCGTAACTTGATTAAGAGCGTTGAAGATGCCTACTGGGATCTGTACTGCGGCTACCGCGCCTTCGAAACGTCGAAGATCGCCCGCGCCAGTGCACTCGACCTGTGGCGAGTGGCAGAAGCGAAGCGAAAACAGTCATCAGGTGACAATACTATCGAATCTGAAGCCCAAGCCCGTGGATTGTATTACCAGTTTGAAGCCCAAATCCACAATTCACTCTATGGTTCTCCAATTCCGGGCAATGATCCGCGTGGTCTATACGGCCGCGAGCAAATCCTGCGAGAAAAGATGGGCTGGAGCGCCACCGATGGTCGCATGATTCGCCCGATGGACGATCCAACCCTAGCTTCGGTCCACTTCGATTGGGAATCGGTCAAAGCAGAAGGACTGACACGCAATACCGAACTGCGTCGCCACAAATGGTCGATCAAGCAACGTGAGCTGGAAATGATCTCAGCCAAGAACCAAATCCTGCCACAACTCGACTTGAGCGCCACCTACCGCTTCCTCGGTGTGGGCGATGAGTTTGCCAACGCCGATCGCAATGGTCGCCCCTTCCCTAACCCTGGCTCCACAGCCATGGAAGAACTGACCGGCGGTGAGTACCAAGAACTCGGTGCACGACTTGAATTCACCCCTCAAGCTGTCGGTCGACGACGAGCACTCGCGGGCATTCAGTTCGCACGCTTCCAGATCAAAAAGTCACAAGAAGAGCTGCGCCAAAAAGAAATGTCGTTCGTCCAGGAGTTGACGTTCGCCTGGCGCAGCCAAGAGTCGACCTTTGTCTCCATAAAAGATGCCCTCGACCAATGGCAAGCACAAGAAGACGAAATTAAGGTTTACACCGACAAGATTGAGAAAGGCGTCGGTGATTACAGCCAACTACTCGATCTACGACTGCGAGCCGTAGAGCGTCGCGCTCGAGCTCAGCTGCAGTACTACCAAGCCGTGTGCGAATACAACAAGTCGCTGGTCAACATTCACTTCCTCAAAGGCTCATTGCTCGATCTCAACAGCATCGAACTCGGCGAAGGTGCTTGGGTTGAAAAAGCTTATTGGGATGCTGAGGAACGCTCGCGTGAACGTGCCAGCGGAATGTACTTCGACTACGGTTACACTCGTCCAGGCGTCGTGAGCCAAGGGCCAGTCGGTACGGGAGGAGCCACCGAAGGTAACATCTCGGACTCGGGAATCAACCTCGGTCAACCCAGTGCCGTTCCAACAGACGAGGCCGAGGAAGTCTCTCCTTCGGAAGAGGACAATCAGCAAAAACTGGAACCACTCCCTGAACGCGACGGACCAACCGCCGGCAACTTCAAGCAACCTCGCTCCGGCCGACCACAAGTCTCCTCGCTTCCAACGGGATACGCCACGGCAGTCCGCCAAGCCGCAGTTGCTAGCGAGGCTGAATTCAGCTGGGGCGGTTTGGGAATCAGCGACGACCCGTCAGCAACGACTGCCTTGCAACAGGGCTCTGCAAACTTGCGGCCCACGCAGCAGCGAGCCGTGCAGGTCATGAGCTCTGGCAACGATCGCCGTGCCAAAACATCGGCTACCACAACACCCGCTACGCAGTGGCAACCACGCTGAGCGTAACCGCTCAGCGAAGCACCATGAGCGTAACAGAAAATATTTTGCGAACAGCTTTGCTGTGAACGAGGGCAGGGGGAACCGTCCGCAACGGGTTCGAAAACCTTTACACGGTTTTCGCGACCCGTTTCGGCATTTGAAGTTCTTCCTCGGGTACTTATTATACACGCATTCCCAGCTTTTCTTACCCGCACTCAAGCTTGGCGCTCCTCGTACCCGTAATCGTAATCGTAGTCGTAGTCGATCGAAACTTGGAGTACGAGAACCATTTCATTGAGGACAAATACGAGTACGATCAGCTGCAGCAAACGACTGGCGATCAACGAGACGCGTCATGAACTCAGACGCAAGACACCGCAGCAAACCGATAACTTGCTTTCCCCTTCCGTTTTCAGCTATATTCACTCCGTGTTTTAAATCGCAACGTTGCGATTGCTTAAGCCTTGTTACTTGATTTTAGGAACTCTGAGATGCGTACATTGTCGTTATCGTTTTCAAAAGTCGCTTTGCTCGTTGGCATGTGTGGCACATTGGCCGTAGGCACCTTCAGCTTCGCTGCCTTCACAACCGAAGAGCCTGCCCCAAAACACACGATCAAGGAAGCGATGAAGATCGGCCATAAAGATGGCCTGCTGAAGAAGATCCTCAGTGGCGAAGCTACCGACGAAGATAAGAAAACACTGCTGGACGTCTACGTCAGCATGGTCGAAAGCCAGCCAGCCAAGGGGGATATGGAATCCTGGCACAACCTGGCAGGCAAAGCCGCTTTGGCCGCTGCGAAAGTGGTCGTCGGTCGCGAAGAATCGCTCAAGGAACTTGAAACAGCGACCAATTGCAAAGCTTGCCACGACCTTCACAAGTAGTCGGCGGTAACTTGAGCGGATGACGTTTGGCACAGCGACCAAACCGAAAGAAACTTAGCCCGGGTCGTAGCTTCTACCACCTGGGCTTTTTCGTTTCAGCCAACACCCGCACTGAACAACAAAGTGAACATTAAGCTAACGGGGCTTTGCGGCAAATCACAAACTCGTACGCTTAGCTCAAGATACCTATGACTAAAGTATTGTCTTTTTCCCCAGAGAAGTTTCGCAGACATGGCGGTCAGTAACAACGCACCCGTTTTTTCCATCGGTCCCCGCCCCAACACAGCCTGCGACGCGGCTGGCAAGGTGCATGACGTTGCTCCCGGCTGGCAACTTTTGGCGCCCGGCGATGCGGCGCTCACTCGCCGCGTGAAAGCGGCTGGTGAGCATTGGGTGGTCCAGGAAAAGAAAGGCCGCAAGCTGTTCTCGCGCGGCGTATGGGCCCCGGCGTCAACCATCGCCCGGATTCGTGTTGAATTGGAAGCCGAGCGCGCCAAACCTTCGTTTGCGAAACGCAAAGTCGCGGACGCCGTCCGCCGCGAGAAAGTGCAAACGGCTTACGTCGAGGACTTTCAGGGTGCCGTCCTCGCGTTCCTCCAGTTCCATCCGATCCACTCGGAGCTAGCGATCCGCTTGGCGGAGAAAGTAACCGTCCATGCCACGCCGGTTGGCAGTGGCACCGTAGCCCGCACCCAACGCATCCCTATCGAGCGCCGCGCCGAATCAGCCGTGATCGCATGGCTGCGACATCAAACGACCGGCTACGACACCATGACCATTCGTCGCGTCAAAGGAGAGCGCCGCGAAGTACGTCGACAACTCGCCGCCCGCTCGCGTGAATTGCTCAGTAGCTACCGCCGCGGCGATCCCCCGCTTCCCGATTGCCCCCTGCGGCAGGCCCTGGCCAAATAACCAACAGTTACACCGTAGTGGATCGTGCCAAAGATCCTCCTCACTTCTACCAGACCTCGCCAAGCCGGCTCCTGATTTGTGCATTTTTGAAACCCAATCGCCATGCTCAACCTCCAGAAGCCCCGGACTGCTGCGATTACGTTTTCGAGCACCTTTTCTCTGAGCACGAGCACGAAAAGACTCTTCATTTTGTGGGTAAGAACGGGACAATGGTTCCATCCTACAAGGTCGACCGAGGCGGCCAACCTACGGAAAAGCCCTGCAAACGGAGGCGACCAACCGAAAGCCAAGTTTTGAGGCGGAGTCGGTGTCGAGCAACTAGAATGTTGTCGAGGCGTCCGTGTCATTATTACTTCACTCAGAGGTGCACCTGTGCTTAGACGGTTCCACAGCTTCGGATTCTTGTGCGCGTCATTACTACTATCGTTCGCTCCCTCAGCATGGGTTGATGGCCAGTCGGCATGGGGGCAAGCTGCTTCCAATGAGTCGGTTGCGGACGCTGCGTCGGAGCCTGCTCCGGCCGCCATCAAAGTTGATGGTGCGTTGTTGTCCGCGTTTGAGTTGCGGTCGATCGGCCCCGCCCTGCTGTCGGGCCGAATCTCGGACGTCGCGGTGAATCCGGTTCAACCCAATACGTGGTACGTGGCAGCGGGTAGCGGCAATCTGTGGAAGACAACCAACGCGGGGACAACGTGGCGTGCCATCTTCGACGATTATCCGTCGTACTCGATCGGCTGTGTGAGCATCGACCCCAAGAACCCGAACGTGGTGTGGGTCGGTACTGGCGAGGATGTCGGGGGACGCCATGTTGGCTTTGGAGATGGGGTCTATGTTTCCTACGACGCCGGCGGCAGCTTTCACAAAATGGGGCTTGAGGCGACCGAACACATCGCCAGGATCCTCATCCATGCGGAAGACTCCAACACGATTCTGGTTGCCGCTCAGGGTCCACTCTGGAAAGAGGGGGGCGAGCGTGGCCTGTATCGCAGCACCGACGGTGGCAAGTCATGGGATCAAGTGTTGGCCGCTGGGCCGTGGACGGGCTGTACCGACGTGGTGGCTGATCCGTCGAACCCAGAGGTCATGTACGCAGCCCTGCATCAACGCCATCGCACCGTCGCTGCACTGTTGAACACGGGACCAGAATCGGGAATCTACAAGTCAGTCGATGGTGGCGCGACCTGGTCGAAGCTCAACGGTGGTCTGCCTGGGGAAAACATGGGGAAGATTGGACTGGCCGTTTCGCCTCAAAAGCCGAACATCGTCTACGCGTCGATCGAATTGCCAGCCACGAAAGGGGGCACTTGGCGAAGCGAAGATTACGGCGCGAGTTGGAAGAAGGTCAGCGACTTTGTTAGCGGCGGTACCGGCCCGCACTACTACCAAGAAATCTGGGCCGATCCTCACCGCTTCGGATGCCTGTACCATGCGAACAACTCGCTTGCGCGAAGCCTCGATGGCGGCGAGACTTGGGAGGATATCGAAGGAGATGGCAAACATGGTGATAACCATGCCATCGCTTTTCACCCCACCGATCCCGACATCGTGATTTGCGGGACCGACGGTGGTGTCTATACGAGTTTCGACTTCGCCCAGACCTGGCAACATGTTCCGAACCTGCCTCTGACACAGTTTTACAAAGTCGATGTCGATAACGACACTCCGTTCTATCACATCATTGGTGGTACGCAGGACAACAGCACTCAATACGGACCATCCAGAACCCGCGAATCGACGGGCATCGTCAGCAGCGATTGGATAATTCCGATTGGCGGCGACGGTCACGATAATGCGATCCACCCCAAGAACCCCGATATCATTTTTTGTGAATCGCAGGAGGGCTACATCCGTCGTTTTGATCGCCGCACCGGGCAATCCATTGCTATCCGCCCGGCACCGGGCGAAGGCGAACCCGAGTTCCGATTCAATTGGGACAGTCCCATTTTGATCAGCCCCCATAATCCAGATCGCCTCTTCTTCGCCAGCAATCAACTGCATCGCAGCGACGATCTCGGCGATAGTTGGACGACGATCAGTCCCGATCTGTCGCGCAACGAAAATCGTTTGGGCATGCAAATGATGGGACGCAAACATGGCGTTGATGCAGGTTACGACTTGTATGCGATGAGTCAGTTTGGAAGCATCACTTCGATCAGTGAATCACCGGTTGTCGCCGACTTGATCTATGTTGGTACCGATGACGGACTAATTCAAATTACCGAAGATGGCGGTCAAACGTGGCGTAAAGTAGAACGCATCTACGGTGTTCCGGAAAGAGCCTTCGTCAACGACATCAAGGCGGATCGCCATGACGCCGACATCGTCTATGCCTGCCTTGACAATCACAAGGAGGGTGACTTCAAGCCCTACCTGATTCGTTCGCGCGACCGGGGACGAACTTGGGAGTCGATCGCTGGTGACTTGCCGGACAAGCATCTTGTGTGGCGATTTGAACAAGATCACGAAACTCCTGAACTCATGTTCCTCGGGACGGAATTTGGTGTTTTTGTCTCGCTAAACGCTGGAGAAAATTGGTTGAAGCTCAGTCAAGGGATGCCGACCATTCCCGTTCGCGACTTGGCGATTCAACGCCGCGAGAACGACCTGGTGTGTGCTACCTTCGGACGCGGCTTCTACGTCCTGGACGATTACTCGCCGTTGCGCAAGCTGTCCAAGCTGCAGAGTGATGGAGAATCGGCAGAGTTGCTTGCCCCACGTAGGACCACTTGGTATCAAGAGACGAGTGTTAGTCCAGTCGACTTCCGCGGACATGATTTCTACACTGCTGACAATCCGCCGCTAGGGGCTGTGTTTACGCTTTATGTTCGTGAGGCCAGTGAAACAACTCGGGCCAAACGCAAGAAAGCCGAGGACGAGGCGGCTAAGGTCAACCAAGATGTCGACATCCCGAGCTTCGAAGCATTGGCTGATGAAGCAGCTGAAGAAGCGCCGCAACTAATGATCGAAATACGCGATGGTCAAAACGAATTTGTCCAGCGCGTGGCTTGTCCCACCGCAAAGGGACTGCATCGCGTTGTCTGGAACTTGACCGAAGTTCTCCCCATTGCGTCGTCACCGTCGACCCTGGTCGCGCCGGGGACCTACAGGGCTCAGCTGATCCGCGTGCACGGGGATGAGTTCAAGACGATCGGTGGCCAAGTCGACGTCGAACTGGTTGCTGTCTTCGAACCCACCTTGCCTACCGTTGACCGCGACGAGGCGCAGCAATTTGTCGAAGAGACGGCGAAACTGCTTGCTCGTTGGCGGCATGTGTCACGCGCAAGCGAGCGACTTGCATCCGAAGTGGATGGTCGCAAGAAGTTGGTGGCGTCTGCGGCAGGCGCTCCCGAAGATCTGTTGAAGCAAATCGTTGCCTTGGAGGAGTTACAGCGGAAGCTGATGCGAAAGTTGGAAGGTGACGTCGAAAAACGTTCGCGTTTTGTGGTCGATGTGCCAACCGCCGGAGAGCGTCTACAATCGTCGCTCTACCAGGTCGCTTCATCGAGTCATGGTCCGACAGGCACCTGTCGAGAACAAGTCGCTATTGCCAAAGCGGGCGTTGAGGCTGTCGGAGCAGATCTTGAGCAGTACGAAGCTCAGCTGCAGAGCTTGCGCGAGGCGATGGAGCAAGCGGGTTTGATTTGGGTTGAGCAGTGAGCGGTTGCCGCAGTTTACGCCGCGGAAGTGACGCGTGGTGAGGCAAGGGAATGAAGACTTTCCCGACAATTGCATCTATTCCTTTGCCCCCATTCCTCTGCCAAACCTGCTTTACTTTCTACCTGCATAGGGAACTCGCATAAAACCTATGCGTTAAACTATATTAAAGGACTTAACTTATATGTTGCCGCTCTCCACGCCGTTAGTCCAATACTTGCATATGGCCCTGCAACCTGCGTCAGCACGTCATCTGCTATCAGTACGTCATTTGATCGCAGAACGACATCCACTCTCAGCATGTGCGCCGCAGTCAGCAAATCATCCGCTCTCAGAACGTCACCCGCTACCAGCCGTGTTCCTCCGTCATTTCAAGCCGACAGGGATGCTCCGCGGACTGATATTCGGTCTGTTGCTTTTGCATTTGACTTTGCCTAGCCAGGCGCAGTCGCCAGTCGATCTAGTGGTCATCAACGCCCACATCGTGACGTGCGATGAAGAGCTTCGAAAACACGAAGCCGTCGCAATCCAGAACGGCCGCTTTGTCGCGGTGGGAAGCAGTACTGAGATCCGCGCGAGAATTGGACCAAAAACGCAGGTTGTGGATGCCGCCGGTCAAACCATCACACCGGGACTGATCGATAGCCACGTGCACTTTGTCGGTTTGGGCGAATCACTGCAAATGCTCAACCTGATGCAAGCCAACTCTTGGGAGGCGATCGTGCAGCAGGTCGCAACAGCTGCCCAACAGACGGCTCCCGGCAACTGGATCGAAGGACGCGGCTGGCACCAGAGCAAGTGGTCTAATCCGCCGACAGAGAATGTCGATGGTTATCCAGTGCACTCATCCATGAGTAGCGTTACTCAGGACCATCCCGTCGTTCTCACCCACGCCAGCGGGCATGCCTGCTTTGCGAACGCTGCAGCCATGAAGTTAGCGGGCATTGATCGCGAGACTCCAGATCCGCAGGGGGGACAAATTCTCCGCGATGAGAATGGGAACGCTATTGGCGTCTTCCTGGAGAATGCACAGTCGCTCATTCGCCGCGCAAAATCCAAAGCCGATCGCGAAGTGTCCGAGGCCGACCGGCAGTCCCGTTTGCAGGAGCAAATTCGTCTGGCAGGTGACGCTTGCTTGAAGTTCGGAATCACGACTGTGCACGATGCCGGCAGCAGTTTTGCCCTGGCCCAAAAGCTGCGTGAGTTTGCCGAAGCGAAACAATTGCCGGTCCGCATGCTGGTCATGATTCGTGCCGGTAGCCGTGAATTGGAGGGGCGTCTAGCGGCTGCACGTATCGATCAGGCTGGCGATGGCTTCTTAACGGTTCGAAGTGTCAAGGTCTCGATCGACGGCGCGCTTGGCCCTCATGGTGCATGGCTGCTGCAACCCTACTACGACTTACCGGACAAAGTTGGCTTCAACACCGCGACTCTCGACGAATTGCAAATCATCGCAGAAATGTGCAAAGCCAACCAATGGCAGCTGTGCGTGCATGCCATCGGTGATCGGGCCAATCGCGAAGTGCTGGATACGTACGAGCGGGTGCTGGGGGTCGATGCAGCCAGCGACCATCGCTGGAGAATCGAACATGCCCAGCACTTGGCAGTCGAGGATATACCCCGTTTTGGAAAGCTGGGAGTTATCCCCGCGATGCAAGCCAATCATTGCACCAGCGACGCTCCCTTTGTCCCATTGCGACTGGGGGAACGCCGTAGTGCCGAAGGAGCCTACGTCTGGCGGTCGCTGATCGACACTGGAGCGATCATCGCCAACGGCACCGACGCCCCGGTCGAATCGATTGACCCTCGCGTCAGTCTGTACGCGTCGGTCACGCGGCAACTTCCCGATGGCAGCCAGTTTTATCCGGAGCAGTGCATGACCCGCGAAGAGGCGCTGCTGAGCTACACGCGGTGGGCCGCCCGAGCTGGTTTTCAGGATCATCTCATCGGCTCGATCGAAGTCGGCAAGCGGGCAGATTTTGTAATCTGGGACACCGACTTGTTAAATTGTGAGGCGCCCGAACTGTTGAATGCCAATGCCAGTCGCGTCTGGCTAGGGGGCTCAGAGCGAACGGTCGTGTTGCCTAAGTAACTAATTGCCTTAGTAACTAAGTCCAACGCCGATTGTACCCCGGACATCAACCGCATGGAGCAGCCTTCCGACGAAGAGCACTACCTGCTGCGACCCCCATGTGCACAAAGTCGGCTAGGGCCATTCGGCTGAATCCTCCATTCCAAGGAGAACAAGGCATTCGCCCTCAACTCCACTCAACTTCCCGCGACGGCTTGCCGCCATACGTTCGCCGCAAGGCCCGCAGGGCTCGAATCCAAAGCATGCGGGTCGCTGCCTCGCTACGTTGCATTGCAACTGCGATCTCTGCAAACGATCGGTCTTCGAAATGACGCGCGATCAACACATCGCGATGGTCGGTCGATAGCTTGTCCAATGCCAAAGTCAGTTGCAGCGAACGCTCCTTCAAGTGCAACTCATCGAGTGGGTTACTCACCGCCTGTGTAAAGACGGCGATGCGATCGCCACACACAGCGAGCGTGGCATCCAACTCAGCCAAGTCGATCGTCTGGGGGCGACGTATCTGATTTCTGACTGCGGTTCGCACTACGTTTGCCAAAATCCCTCGCATCCAGGCAAGAAAAACTTCATCCCCCTCGCCACGGAAGTTCTTACGCGACTTCCAAGCTTCCACTACCGCCGTTTGGGCAATACTGGATGGGTCTAACCCAGCTATCGCCGCTCGACGTGCCGCTTGCTCAGCGACCGTTCGCAAATAGGGCAAGTAGCGTGCCCACGATTCGTGCTTATGCTCCATGCGAATCACCCATGCCTTGAAGGTTCTGAATGTCGGAAGAACGCATAGAACCCAACCTTCGCCAGCAGACTCTAACGATTCGAGCCGTTGTACCACCCAAGATCCGCAAGCTGTGAACCAGAAAAAGCACCGCTCCGGTCGGTAACAGCGCGAACCAGAACAGATGCCAGAATTCTTGGAACGTATAGGTCGTGCGGATCGCTCCCATTGGATACAACAGCAACGTGAATACGGGGATAATAAAGATCAAGCCGCAGTATACACCGAGCGACAATCTTCGCCGCCATCGCTCCCGCGCCAACTCCATGATCGGCAAAGCAAACAGGAAAATGACAACCGCAATTATCGCAGAAGTCTGCATGGCTCGGAGGTAAGTCTGCCCCAATGCATCCGTTGGAAAATAAGCACTCTTGTCGGCCAACGCCAGCGATAAGGCAACTGCAATCGTGGTCGCAACGACCCACAAGTGTCGCAAGCTAAACCTCACCCGAATACAACTCCACCCAACCGCCATTGGCAAGAGGAAAACGCCGAGGGATAGCGTGAGAATGCGGAGCCACGAAAAGCGTTGTACAGCCACTGGGTTGTTATAGGCAAAGTCCTTGGCAATGACAGCCCAAGGGAGTAGACGCACGTAGCGCAGATCGACTCGTGTGTTCGTTGCATGTTGAACGTTATTCGTTGCACGTCGAATATTTGTGCCGCTTCTAACAATTGCGGATAGCTCGGCTCCGCTTTTGGAGTAGTCCACGGTGATCAGGCTAGCGTGATTCTTTTGTTCTCCGTTTAACGCACTCTTCAGTGGGTCTGTCTGGATTTCCACATCCACTTCGCCCGTACGAACGTCGATGTACATTATGCTATCCAAATAGCCTGGGGCTGTTTGTATCCGTAAAAAACTGCGACCGCGAATCTCCTGTACGGCGTGACCAACATTACTTCCTGTCGGAGGGGGCGGGCGCTGCCACAGCACCTCCCCGGTGAGCGTCAGGCAATCGATTCCACCATCTGAAACGGATAAACAATCAGAAATCCCATCTCCATCGCAATCCAGGATACGAACATCAGCTTGCGTCGAACTGGGATCGATCGGCAACTGCACGGTTCGATCGACAATCAGCTTGCTGGGTTCGTCATTCTCCCAGTCGAGCAACCTAACCACGACACTCCCATCGAAGCAGGTGGGGACAGCCAGTAGTTCTTTACCAGTAGACTCGGTGACCACCGTGGGATAAGGCAGATCATAGTGCGATCGTTGAAACCAATTCTTGGCAACCACACTTGTGGCAGTGGCGGTTTCCGACCAGTGGCCGGCAATCGCTGCCGACCGATCGACCAACCACAAGTCCATTTGATATTGGATTTCTGAACTGGCGGGATCCGTCTGGTATTCAGTAAACGTTTGTATTCGAAGCAGTTCACGACCGTTCCACTGAATCCAATCCGACCGTGGCGCAGCCAGTTTCGGCCCGACGGGAATTTGCAGCAGCGGTTCACCCGTTTCAGCGTTCACAAAGCTGGCGGCACCTGCCCCGTCCACGCTGTTGATTGTGAACCAAATGAGCGTGCCATCGGCGACCCACGTGGCGAAAGTCTGATACTCCAACTTTTCGCCAAACGCATCGCTTTCCCAGATAACCCCACGCGAGTTGAGATCAAGGCAGGTGACTCTCGCGCTCTGCTTGTTCTGGTACAAGAGCAGTGGTAGTGTGCCCGACTCTCGCCTAAGCAATCCCACCCATTCCCCTAAGCCTTTCTCCTTGGCCGAATGTTTCCATATCATCTTGCCGGTCGCTCCGCAGACCAGCTCCACCGTGGCGAATCGACCAGAGTCACCACATGCGAACGTCCCTAGGTCGTCGATGCCATCTCCGTTCGCATCCTGTTTCAACTCGAGCCAAAAAGTTGTCTGCTGGGAAGGGTCTCGTCGAGTCCAACTTTTAATGCCGGTCAATCCATCCAATCGACTGTACTCCCGATAAGCCACATGGTTCTGCGAGCCGATCACTTCAGGATAGCCGTCGCGATCCAGGTCGGCGCAGAGCATGGGCGCGTAATCTTCTGTACTCCAGAGAGTCATATTCTCAATCGAATCGGACTGCATTTCGGGGTACGACCAACCAACGAGTTTCCCAGGTTGTGGACGATTGGCGCGAACGCCCGCGTCTGGCGAAGGGAGTCGATATTCCAACCAGTCGTCGCGTCCTAGGGAATCTGCTTTAACTCCGAGTCCAAACGTTTCTTCGCTGCCTGTTTGAAGATTCAAAAAGGTCGTCGAGTAAGGGCGAGCGCTCTCCAGATCACTGTGCTTCGGGCCCGCGTGGGTGACCACACAGATGAGCCCCTGCTCCTCCACCACAGCCAAGTCGACGAGTTCGTTGGGGCCCATGGTCGGCTCGTTTTGCTCAAGGCGGACGTTACTTTGCCATAGACGCTCGCCTGTTCTGCCGCTGATGAGGTCCACAAAGCAAGCCACGCCAGCGCGCACTCCTCCGCCAAAAAATCGGCTGCCGAATAGCAAATCCTTCCAGCCATCGCCATCCTGATCCACCACCGCCACGCCACGTTCGACCATTCCGTCCATGTTCGGCAAGTAAAATGGTTCATCCCAGATCGCGTTTCCATTGTCCCCGCGATGGGCCATGAGTATGCCATAAGGCGGAGTCATCGGGCTGCTCCATTTCGTTCCAGGAATGTAGGCAGGTGCGATCCATTCGTCGCAATCATCCCCGTCAAGATCGACGATGATTGGAAAGTCCGAGGCGGGACTCAAATAACTTTGGGGAAGTCGGTCCAAATCGCTGTCAAAGTTCTGTTTCCAGACGACCTGGTTGGATGCGACATCCCAAGCGATGAAGTCTGTCCCACTTGCCATGGATTTGTGGACCGTCAACAACAGCGTTCGACCTGCAGACGTGCGAAGCAATTTGGGCGAGCACACACAATCATCCGGTAGTTGCCACGCCTTTCGGAGTTCGCCAGTGACCCGGTCGATCACGTGCCAGTCCTGGCCGTCAATCCAATGCCAAGTTGCGTTATTCTCGTCCCTCAATGAAAAAGGGCGATCCGTCCCCAATCGAACTGTGAGATCATACGGGTTCGAAAGGCCTGCATTGGGAAGCACTCTCCAATAATCATCAAAGTAATAGAAACGTGTTAGGCGTCCGAAATCCAATGGACGCTTCTCCATTTGGCCCCACTGCAAGTGAAGCGGATGGGATGCAATGGGAACAGGCACCGCGGTGTTTGTCAAAGTCTGCTGGCTCGCCACGTTCCAACCGACTTGACCGGTGGCCAGATCGACACTCATCAACCAACGATGCTTTGTCGCCGGCTCGGGCACGTGTGGTGCCACAACGACACAAAGATCAGTTGCTCCGTCAACAGTGGTTTCGCTATCAGCTGCTTGGACGTAGTGCATGATGATTGGACAAAGTGAACCCGCATCCGGGGTCTGTATGCCAGCTGATTCAAGCAGGTCGGTCCGCCACAATAGTTGACCGCTCGAGCTATCGAGACACATCAGCTCGGGTTTCGTTGGGTGGGCGAAAACAATCTCTTGGCTTTCATTGCCATTCGTATCATCAACGACAACACAGCGATCAGGCTGGAAGGTAGCCGGGCAACCGCGTACGCTGTTGCCCCAGTGGGTCTGCCCGCAGGGAACGGACCACACGATGTCCCCCGAGCTTGTTTCAAGCAACACGATGCTATCTGTCCGCAAGGCAACGCAGTAACTTGCCAATTCACCGTTTCGAATACAATCCAGATTTTGATACCACACGATGTCGTCTAAGATCCAGCGATGCGACGCGGGGTCTTCCAGCTGAATCGCCTTTACCCGGTTGAAGGAGTTCGATGATGGCACCGGATCGATCTTCCGCTTGTAGCTCAGCCGGTGCGAAGCAGCAACATCCACATGAACTTCGCTGCCGGGCAATAACACCTCTTCGCCCGGAACGGTAAGCTTCGCAATGGGCTCATTGGATGCATCCGTTGCCGTGACCGCTAGCCAGTCACCGGAACTCGATTCGAACATCACCGGATGGAGTCGCGATTGACTGTAGGCTCGCCACGCAGAACTACCTAATCCCAACATCGCCAGTGTAGCGACCGCAGAAACAACTGCTGTCCGCACCATGTTTGTTTGATGGAGCGCACTACGCACTAGCCGCACCATGTTATGTTGCGGCCTCGCAGAAACAGGGCGATGATCGGCAAGTGCACGAAGATCGGCTGCAAGCTCAGACGCCGATGGGTAGCGGTCCTTAGGCTCCCGAGCCGTACACTTGTTGACTACGGCAATCCAATCGTGGCTGTACCCGCGAAGCAGCAACTGTGGCTCTTCGATGCTGTTTTGTTGCAAGCGCGACAGCGACTCGACAGGGTTGTTGCCACCGACGAGCGATTCGCCGGTAAGCCATTCGATGAGCGTCACGCCAAGGCTGTAAATATCGGTGCGATGATCGACCGGAGCGGCAATTGCAGAGGCCTGCTCAGGGCTCATGTATTTGGGGGTGCCTTGATAGGGGACGGCAAGAGTGGCTTGCGAATCGAGGCTGTGGCGAGCCAGGCCGAAATCGGTGAGCCAAATCCGCTGCTCGCGATCCAGGATTAAGTTCGAAGGTTTGATATCGCCGTGCACCACCCCCTGCTGGTGCGCGCACTCGAGTGCATCGGCGATGTGTGAGCCCCAATGTGCAATTCTGCGAGCTCGCTCGCGCTGCTGGGTCCGCGATCGACTCTGATTATCCCGCATGGCGATCAGCTGGGCCACGGACTCTCCTTCGATCAGCTGCATCGCAAAGTAGCGGTAAGCGACAGGTTGCTCTGGCTGGAAAACCTCTACTTTGCCAGCAGCATAGATCGGGACGATATGATCATGGCGCAAAGCGGCGACCGTCTGCGCCTCCCGCTCGAATCGCTCTGCGGGAATGTCTTCCGCTTTCCAAGAGCTGAAGACCTTAAACGCGACTTGTCGGTTCAGCGAAATCTGGGTTGCCAAGTAGACTACCCCCATGCCACCCCGCCCCAGTTCGTGATGAATGAGGAAATCGCCAAGGATTGGGGGAACAAGGCTTTCCGGCGGATGAGTCGCTGGCACTATCGACAAAAGTTCGATCGCTTCGAGCGACTCGCGAAGCTCCTGTCCGAGATGCGGATGCTTCTCGACCAGGGCGTCGATCGTTTCCGCAGTCCCATTTTTGCGGGCACGAAGATATGCGTCGGCCACATCCGCGAGTTCACTGTCCCACTGTTCGTCTTTGTCCGCAGAATTAGCCATGCTTCTGTCCTGAGAGGTTTCGCCCTTGTTCAGTTTAGTGGTTGGCACGCCACCCTGCGCAACGCGCTTTTATTGAGTCGTACGAAAAAGGTTGGCAGAAGGCAGAATGCATCGTCGGCTGAGCGACCGGGGCAGCCATCAATCGGATCGGAAAAACACTTGAAATAAGTCGCAGAGCGTTCCGGCCGAAGAAGAGGAAGATTCCCGATCTGCTGACAGGACATTGCGCAAAACCCAAGCAACTCTCGCCCAGTTTCTGCTGCGAGTTTTGAGCCCATCGCTTTAAGATGTATTGAGTACTGTCGTCACTTGGCGATGAGAAACGACTCCACGCAAAGGTATCTCCCTGAATGTATTGACGGAGAGGGTGGGTATGCCTTACACGAAAAACCGTAATTTTCTGAAAATACGGTGAAATCTAGTAATCACCGAACGTATGATCATCCATCGCATGCAGGGCAAACGCGGTTTGAACCTGAAGTGCGTCTTTCCCACGTAGCCGCGTCTCTCCGAGACGCGGTAGGATGCGAGCCTCGGGAGACTCGCCAACGTGGTGGCCCACTCCCTGCCCCGCTTGTGGCCGATGCCAGATCAGAGAAGTAGAATGGTGGTTGCGAGAGCCTTTCAGGAACAGGCTTATTGGACCCGAAAACGACAAACAGGAGCACCGACGTGAAGGAACAGTTGATTAAATTGCTTAGGGCTTCTCCATTTGCCCCATTCATCATCAAGATGAGCGACGGCCAAGCATACGCGGTTCGGCATCCAGAGAACTTGGCCGTCGGTAAGCACTTTATGGTACTGATCGAACCCGAAACCGATCGAACGCATGATTTGTATTTGCTTCACGTCACCGCGTTTGAGCGAAATCCAAACGTTCAGTCAACCACGTAACCTCAGCGACTCAACCTGGCCATGCCACATCATACGAACGGGAGACTCCACGTGAGTGCATTATTGAACGAAGCGTCTGAGACGCGAATGGTGCTGGAAAACGTTAGCTGGGAAACCTTCGTGGCCTTGGCAGACGAGCGTCGTGGCAGCGTTCCACGCATGACGTACAACGAGGGAGTGCTGGAAATGATGAGCCCGAAACGTAAACATGAGAACCTGGGCCGCCTTATCGGGCGGATGATCGAAGCCTACTCGGAAGTCAAGGGGATCGAAATTCTAAGCGTTGCGTCAGTTACCGTGAAACGCAGCGATCTGAAAAAAGCTTATGAAGCGGATGAATCCTACTACGTGACAAGCATCGACCAAGTGCTTGCGAAAGAAGAACTAGATTTCGAAGTGGATCCAGCACCCGATTTGGTAGTCGAAGTGGAGCTCACTTCATCCGCTATCGACAAATTGGAGCTTTTCGCAGCCATGCAAGTCCGAGAAGTCTGGCGGCACGACGGCGATTCCGTTCAGTTTTATCGCTGGGTGGAAGGGCGATATGCCCCGATTCCAACCAGCGTTGAATTGCCCGGCTTGGATCCAGCTATCATCAATCGTTTTGTCGAGCAACGTTTGCAAGTCGGTGAAACCACGCTCATGCGCGCGTTCCGCAGCGAGATCCAATAGATCAAATAGTTCCGCCATGCTCTGGCTCGCAGCCCTGGAGGCGAGCCTATGGCTAGTTGGAGACGTTGGAGACTCCAACGGCTGACTCTCCCGGCGCAAATCGAGCAAATTCGCTGAGCGTTTCATCAAACCCAACGACGCTTGCCATTCGGCGTCACCCAGAACCGGGTTCTTGCCGAACGATGAATCCAACGAATTGAGGGAGACAGCGAATTGATGAACTGGATTCGTGGTCTCCTTTGATTCGTTGGAGAGTATTTGCTCAGACTTCACGAAAGTTTTAGCTCGGACTCTTCTCGCGGTATGGTCCAATCTCTTATTGCGTTTCGATCGGCGGAGCGATCGACGACACAAAGTCGTGCGGCTCGGGATTTGAAGGCTCGGGCATTCAACGCGAGATCGATTCAATTTCGCCGTTCGGCATGGTAAACTTGGTATTCGCAACCGAATACGCTTCCTGCTGAGAATGGACGTCAAGCTGTCGCGCGCGTCGGGTCCGAGTGGCAAGTCTTCCCAAGAGAAAGTAGTTTCGAATGGTTGTGAATCAAGCCCTTTCTTTTGTTCGGATACTGTCGAGCGCTCCGCTCCGCACCAGTCGGATCTTCAGCACTCTATTTTTCGCACACGTCCTTTGGTCCAACAGCTTCTATTCCCAAGCCAACATCCTCTATTCTCAGGAAAGTGCAGAAACGTCAACTTCGACGTCGGATGATGGTGCCATACGGAGCAATGAAGTAGCACAAGGTAAACAGGGGGCCATCGTCACGGGTAGCACTCAGTCACGTGATGCCGGCTTGGCGATGCTGCAACAAGGTGGCAATGCCATCGACGCTGCCGTCGCCAGCTTGCTCGTGCAGTCGGTCGTTGAGAATCAGCTGTTTTGCTTTGGTAGCGAGGTTCCAATCATTGTCTACGACGCGGAACGCAAAGTCGTCGAGGTGATCGTGGGGCTGGGAGCCGCTCCACGTCTGGCGACTCCCGAATGGTTCCATGAACATCGCCAGGGGGTGATTCAAGGTCGAGGTGACATTGCCAACGCAGTCGTGCCCGGTTTCCTCGATGCCTGCCTGACGGCGCTCGAGCGATATGGCTCTCGATCATTCACCGAATGCGCTCAGGCGATGCTCGTTGTCTTGAAAGAACGCGCCGAACAAGACCCAACGCAACTCGCAGCAAAGGACCGACAAAACCGCGACAAACCGGACGAAGCACTGGCGAAAGCTGAAGCTACCATCAAGCATCACCAAAACTTTCTCCGACTGATCGAGCGACTGGTGGAAGCCGAGCAAGGTAGCCAGCACAGAAAGCAGGGGTTGCGGAGAGTCTCAGACTATTTTTATCGAGGACCAATTGCACGCGAGTTGGATCAGTGGTCGCAAGCCAACGGGGGCTTGCTGCGGTATGTAGATCTCGCTCAGCATGTCACCCGCATCGACGAACCGCAGTCGATCTCCTGGCACGGGTACACCATTTACAAATGTGGGGTTTGGACGCAGGGCCCCTACATGCTGCAGACCTTGCGGATGCTCGAAACGACCGAATTGGAGAAACTTGGTCACAACTCGGTCGAGTATATCCACACGATCGTGGAGCACATGAAGTTGGCGCTCGCAGACCGAGATGCGTACTTCGGTGATCCTCATTTTGTAGACGTGCCGATCGGAGAGCTACTTTCCGATGAGTACATCGCGATGCGCCGAGGTTTAGTGGATCCCGAAAAGGCATCGTTGGAGCAGTTGCCGGGAGATCCTTGGAATATGAAACCGCTGCTGGGTGTTGCGCCGCAAGATCACAAGGTTCACAGCGGCACCAGCAACGATACGACAAGTTGTTTGGTGGCAGATGCCATGGGAAATGTTGTTTCGGCAACGCCCAGCGGATGGGGAGGGGTTATTGCAGGCGAAACCGGGATCGAGCTCGGCAGTCGGATGATTGGGCTTACCGCCTGGGATGGGCACCCCAGCGTTGTTGCACCTGGCAAGCGACCGCGGATCACCCTTACGCCGACGTTGGTAATGCAGGGCGAGCGCCCCATCATGGCGATTAGCGTAGCAGGCGGGGATCAGCAGGATCAAACTTCGTTGCAAGTCCTGCTGAATCGACTGATCTTTAAAATGGATCCGCTCGCAGCCGCCCGTAGTCCGCGATTTGGGACCGACCACCACATCAACTGGTTTGGTCACGAGCCTGCCAAGTTAGGAAGCCTCACCGCACCCGAAAATCTCAATGACACCATGGATCGTTTCCAAGAACTTGGTCACACGCTCGAGCTCAAGCGCCCGGCCGCCTCGGCAGTGATTTTAACCATCGACCCGCAATCCGGCGTCAAAGAAGTCGCTGGCGACCGAGGCCGTTATTCGGGAGCCTATTGAGGGCGGCCGACCTTGTGATCCCGTGATCTTAAATGACCATGTGTCGCCTGACCGAGGTGTCTGAAACGCCACTATCAGGTCGCGTGGCGCGGCGGCGCGATGCGGAATCGGCGATTGTCCAGGCTGCAACCCTCCGGCAAAAAAACCGGCATTCGAGTTGGTTTGCCATCGACGTGCATTAAGATCTCAGCATCGCCCGCAGGCAATTCAATAGGCTCGACAAGCTTTGCAAAGCTATCGGCAGCCTGTACCAATTTAAAGCGAGCGCCGCCTACAATCAGTTCGAGGGTAACTAAAGATGAATGACCTGTGGATGTGATCATGTCAAGCGTTCGTGACGAGTTGCGAAAACGT
>JBGSHW010000113.1:0-125898 GCA_041751975.1 Pirellulaceae bacterium | reverse complement strand
AGCTCATCGGTCCGCGTGAGTTCGGCATTGCGATGATTCTTATCGGACTGGCGTTGCTTCTGGTCACGTCATACGAATATCGACGCGATCGGCAACAACTGCGGAAGCTGTATCCCGACATGCCTCGCTCGAGCTCAGGCTTTATCGCAGCCCTGATCGCAGGGCTTGGGATTTTAGCATTGATCGCAGCCACGTTCCGACACTAGAGGTCATATCTAGTGGGAGACGCATTGCCATGGACCATTGGATGTGAGAGCACGCACGTCAGCGGAATCGTAAAGCAATGGCTCATGGTCCGTCTGGAAGAACCCGCCAAATAGATCGCGATTGACACGTAACCTTCAACATCGACGGTAGGGCGAGCGCCACCGCCCTACCGTCACAGTTTTCCGCCTATGGCTATTCTTTAGCAGCAAAGTCTGGGGGGTGGTAGTATTTACCGCAGTTTTGGTCGACTATACTTGAATGTTGTCGATGTTGGCCTCAACGAACAGGAACACCCACCCCCATGACGAGTCCCCAATCGATTGGCCAGTCCTCCTTTCTCAAGGAGCCGCAGGCGGAGCATGACGCGTCACGTAAATGCCTGATTGAAGTTGCAGAGCAAGAATTCAAAGGCTTGACGCTGGATATCTGCGATAGTCTGACAGTGGCCGGCTGCCCCTTGGCTTCGCACGTGCGCGAGCACCACCAGTTTGAACGGTTCCTCGCGGAGCTGTCTGCGACTTTTGTCAAGGTGCTTCCAGCTGAAGTGGACCAGCAGATCACCGCCGCACTTCGGCAAATCGCTGAGTACCTTGATATCGACAGAAGCGGTTTTGGCGAAGTGACGCCAGCTGGACTTGAGATCTTGCAGTCCTATGAATTGCCTGGGTTTCCCCCTTCGCCGCGGGTTATTCTGGAACAAGCCTATCCCTCTTATGCAAAACTCCTGCGGAAGGGCGATGTATTCAGGATGCCCGAAGACTTGCCTGAGGATGCCACCCTTGAGCGAGATTACTGCAAGCAAGCGGGGCTGAAATCGAACTTGACGATTCCTCTCAAGTCTATGGGGATGGTCGTGGGTGGGCTTGGCTTCACCACGTTCCGTCAGCATCGTGAATGGTCCCCCGAACTAATCCATCGTCTCTGCCTGATCGGCGAAATTTTTACCCATGCGATTGATCGGAAGCGAGCCGATGCCGGCTTGCGACTGAAGGAAGCGAGTCTTCATCAAGCCCACGATGAACTTCGGCAACTTGCCTCCAAGCTGCTAACCGCACAGGAAGAAGAACGAAGAAGGGTCGCCCGCGAGATGCACGACGATTGGACGCAGCGTTTGGCTGTCCTCGGCATCAGTGTAGCGAAGCTCGTAAAGCATCCCGAGACATCCGACAGCATCCGGCAGCCTCTGCATGAAATGCAGGACGAACTGGTGCGATTGTCGGAAGACGTGCACGCGCTTTCGCGCCAATTGCACCCGTCTATCTTGGATGATTTGGGATTGGTTGAAGCGTTGCGTTCGGAGTGTTCCTGCGTTTCCCGACGAGAGGGCATTGCTGTTGACTACGTTGTCTCGGGCCGACTTGAAGATCTTCCCGTAGAAATCGCGTTGTGCGTTTATCGTATTGCCCAGGAGTCGCTCCGCAACATAGCCAAGCACGCCGCCGTGAATCAAGCCAAAGTCACGCTCAGCGTGACCCCCAAACAACTGGTGTTGAAGGTCGAAGACGATGGGATTGGTTTCGATTTGGAATCGATGCGCTCGCAGCCGGGACTGGGGTTGTCCAGCATGACTGAACGTGTTCGCTTAATCCAGGCCACCCTCTCCATTGCCTCTGCTCCGGGGCAAGGGACAACCATTGAAGTGTGTGTTCCAATCGCAAGAGGCCACGATGAATAGGTCGACTATTTTAATCGCTGACGATCACAGCATACTGGCCGAGGGCTTGCGTCAGATGCTGGAGGATGAGTTCGAAGTGATAGGCTTGGTATCCGACGGAGTGGAGTTAGTCGCAGCCGCCCAACGGCATAATCCCGACCTCATCATCTCGGATGTCAGTATGCCGACAATGAGTGGGATCGACGCAATCGTTCAATTGCGCGAGCTGGGGGTAACTTCGAAAGTGATTTTTCTGACGATGCATCGCGACGTGGCGTACGCACGTCGCGCGATGAAAGCTGGAGCGGCAGGTTACATCTTAAAACATTCCGCCTCGGCCGAATTGACAACGGCCGTCCGCGAAGTGCTGCAAGGCCGAACCTATGTGACACCTGTGATTGCGGGCGAACTGTTGGACTCCTATCGCGATTCCGAGAATCCATCGGGCAAGCAAAACCAGCGATTAACCACGCGACAGTCCGAGGTACTTCAGTTGGTAGCAGAAGGCCGCTCGGCCAAGGAGGTTGCACGAGCTCTCGGTATCTCCGTCCGCACTGCGGAAGCTCATAAGGCGAAAATCATGGAAACTCTTGAGTTCGGCAATACAACGGAACTGGTGCAGTATGCGATTCGCCACGGAATCATCTCCGTCGAATGAACCGCCCAATCGACACTGCGTAAAGCGCACTGCCGAACTCGTAATTCCAACAATAGCGACAACATGAGATCTCGCTCATGATGGATCTTGCGATGCGGAATGATGTTCATCCAAGATGGATTGTGGAGTTGGGAAAGCAAAAATTGAGATGTCTTTCTTCCCCTGCACCTAAGCCATGCCGAACGGGAGGAAAATGCTTCATGAGACATGGGTGTGTGATATTGGCCGATCCCCATCTAGGGATGCTTGGCGGCGTGCACAGCCTGCTCGAGTCGGCATTTGAAACATTGGTCATGGTGAGCGACGAACGCTCCTTGAGCGAGGCCATCGACAAGATCCATCCATGTCTCTTAATCGTCGATTTGTCACTGGCAGATGCTGGTGAGGCGAATATCGTCAAACGACTGCATAGCGCTCATCCCAGCATACCGTTGATTATTCTGGGCGTGCATGACGAGCCGACCGTCGCCTCGGACGTCCGTGCAGCAGGTGCCGTTGACTTTGTGCTAAAACGCGACGTGGGCACACAACTCTTAACGGTCGTGCAACGGGTTTTGAAAGTTGAAGCGGGCGGAGGGACTACCGCACGGTTGCCGTCTCGGCGATAACGCGAACGCTTTTACCGGCGGCTTCCGCTTATGGCAACCCGATCGGCAACTCTGGAATCAGCCTGAACCGCATCCGAGACACTCGGCGGCGAACTGAACGACGACGGAACGTAGGCTGGATCGCGGAGCAACCCTCGGAAAACGGGACAGTTAATGTTCGAACGGTCCTAAGGGGTCCGACTCCTGTGTAGACATTGTGAAGCGAAGATAATCCAGGAATCAGGAGTTGGAGAGATGAAAGCTATTACCGTCGTACCGATGAAAGCGGGAACCGTATGCTTGGACGATGTGCCTGAGCCTGATCTCGCGAATGGCTCAGTACTAGTCGAAGCGATTGCCGTTGGTGTTTGCGGGACTGACATAGAAATTGCACAAGGAAAATATGGGTGGGCCCCGCCCGGAAAAGAGCGGCTGATCTTGGGACATGAATCGTTGGGCCGCGTGTTAGACCCTGGACCTGGGACAGGTTTGAAAAGGGGCGACCTGGTTGTGGGAATTGTACGGCGCCCCGATCCCGTGCCTTGCCCGAACTGCGCTGTGGGTGAATGGGATATGTGCCGAAATGGCCAGTACACCGAGCGGGGCATCAAGGAAATAGATGGCTATATGAGTGAGCGTTGGCGGATCGAGCCAGAGTATGCAATCAAGGTGAATCCCGAGTTAGGCCTCCTCGGCGTACTGTTGGAGCCAGCGACTGTCGTTGCCAAAGCTTGGGAGCATATCCTCTCAGTCGGGCAACGAGCTTTCTGGGAGCCCAAAACGGTGCTGGTAACAGGTGCGGGCCCCATCGGACTGCTTGGCGCACTTTTGGGGACACAAATGGGCCTCGAAGTTCATGTGTTGGACCGAGCGAAAAGCGGGCCTAAACCCGAGTTGGTCAATGCACTCGGAGCCACGTATCACGCGTGCAACGTTGCTGAGTTGGAGTTTGAGCCTGATGTCATCATGGAATGTACGGGATCGGGGGGAGTTATCGCTGAGTCGATTGCAATCGTTGCGGCCAGCGGTGTCGTCTGCCTAACGGGCGTCGGGCATGGTGGCCACGTGCCCACTCTACCGACCGCCAACATGGCCTCAGCTGCAGTACTAAAAAACAATGTCGTATTCGGCAGTGTCAACGCCAACAAGCGTCATTGGTTCAAGGCAGGAGAAGCCTTGGCTAAAGCCGATCCATCGTGGCTGTCACGCCTCATTACTCGGTGCGAGCGACCGGAAGATTACGAAAAGGCTTTGGCTCGGCAACCAGAAGATATCAAAGTTCTCATTCAGTTCGCTCCGGCTTGATGGTTGTTGCCTATTAGAACTTTGGCGACATGAGTAAAACGACTACAGGCTAGTGAAGCAAGTTCTGCTGAGAACACCGTTTAGAGCGAATGTGCGATATGCAACCAACGATGGAGTTTTTTCCCTCGCCGTCAAACAGTGAGCACAATACGCTGGATGTATCACGGGCCAATGTCGGCTTTGTTGCCGGGGAACGAGCGCATTTTGCGGATGAAACAGCCTCTCTCCTTCGTATTCGGCTTGTAGCTGCAGCCACAGCGATGGCTGCCGTCCTTGCGTTGGCATTTGCTGGAAATCTAGTGAGTGGGATAACCAATCTCTGGTGGTTCCGAGGGCTGATCCTTCTAGGTGTCGTCGGATCGCTGTGGGTTCTCGCCCATCGCCCTTCGCTGAAGTTGTCCCAGTTGCGAATTGTGGAATTGATCGTCTTCGGCTCAGTGGCTCTTCAGTTGTCACTGATGCTTTTGTCGCGAATGGCGGAGGTTGCGTCGCAGAATGACGCCGTGTCTTTAGTCTCCCTTTGCCAGCAGTTCTTGATGGCGTGGTGTGTCCTGATCTTCACCTACGGCACGCTCATACCAAACACTTGGAAACGCGGCGGACTGATTATGATTTCGGCCGCGGCACTGCCCTATTTTTTGATTGCAATCCAGCGTTGGCTGATGCCGGAGGTTGCCTTGCTATTGGATTCAGACATCGCCAGTTCACCGCTGCCGCTTCCCATCGTGTCGGCCTTGGTTGCCATCTTCGCCACGCACGTTATCAACTCATCGCGGCGCGACGCCTTCAAGGCTCGACAGTTCGGGCAGTATCATCTAGCGGATCGTATCGGTGCTGGGGGTATGGGAGAAGTTTATCGAGCTGAGCACATGATGCTGAAACGGCCCTGCGCCATCAAGCTAATCAAACCGACCAACGATAACCATGCCATGGCCGTTGCCCGTTTTGAAAAGGAGGTCAAAGCCACCGCCAAGCTCACTCATTGGAACACGATCGAAATCTACGATTATGGCCGCACCGAAGATGGGACGTTCTACTACGTCATGGAGTTGCTTCCCGGTATGAGTTTGGAAGATCTCGTGGGACAGTACGGGCCCATGCCGCCCGAGCGCGTGGTCTATCTTTTGATACAGATTTGCGGCGCGTTGAGCGAAGCACACGCCGTTGGCCTGATTCACCGTGACATTAAGCCAGCAAATATTTTTGCCTCGCAACGAGGAGGTCTTTTCGACGTCGCCAAGTTGCTCGACTTCGGATTGGTTAAAGAAGGGGATGACCGGCCCGAAGAGGGCGCAGGTGGCGGAGCCTTCAGTGGAACACCGCTCTACATGTCACCTGAACAAGCCTCCGCGTATGCAGAGGTTGACGGACGCGCCGATATCTACTCACTTGGCGCTGTCGCCTATCACTTGCTCACAGGACGGCCGCCCTTTACCAGCAAAAATGTGCTGGATCTTCTCGCCGCCCATCGTAGTCGGGAGGTGGAACTCCCGACCAGCGTGAACTCGAGTATTCCGGCTGCACTTGAGCGGATCATTCTTAAATGCATGGCGAAGGCTCGGTCTGAACGCTTTCAAAGCACTGTGGAGTTGCAGCTTGCTCTGGAGAACTTGGATTGCGCGAGCCAGTGGGGATCTGTTCAAGCACAATCGTGGTGGAGGGCTGTCGCACTGCAACCACCGGTAGGTCCGCTTGAGAACACAGAGACCAAGGAGACCATAGTGCCCGTTGAGACTGAGGCGACTTTGGATTTCCTGTAGTCTCAGCGTGGAGTCCAACTCATTGCAAGTGAAGACTGTTGCAACCGCTAGTACGATGGCGATGGCGATGGATGGATTCATGAATGAAGCTTGGATCGTGCCAGCCGCCCACGTGACCTGCATCTGAAAAACTTACGACTGCTCAGAACGTAGCTTGGATGCGGGATCATCTAGCAGTCGCTTCTCAAGCTCGTACAACCGTTGTTTCAATTCGGCGACCACGGCTTGGGCAGCCGTTTGGCCGACGACGGAGATTTCCGAACTGCGATGAAACTCTGCTAGACCAAAGCATGATGTGTCTGGCTTGATCCAAAAATCGACGGCACGATTTCGCAGTTTGCCGATGTTGTGCGCTTGCGTTTCAAAGATTCGAAACAAAGTGTCGATCGAACCTGCGTTGCGCATCTCGCAGGTCGGCATGTCGGGGCGATTGTGGGCGAACTCGCTGCGTACATGACTGGAGACATCCACACCGATGACGAAGTCAGCACCGTCTTCGGCCAACACGTCGGCTGGCAAGTTGTTTAACACACCCCCATCGACGAGAGCCATGCCGTCTCGCAGGATTGGTCGCGACACGATCGGCAGATTGATGCTTTCAAGAATTGCATGGACCGCATCGCCTTGCTTGCGGACCACTGTACGAGCCTGCACTAGATCAACCGTCACGGCATTAAAGGGAATCGATAATTGCTCAAGTCGCCACTGGTGCAGGTACTTGCGCAACATGCCTTCCCAGGCGCGGCGTCGGTACTGTGAAACCAGGTACCAGTTGGGCCAGTTCGGAAGACAGCGGAACAACTTGGAGGGTGTTAATTCCTCTTGAAAATGGTTAATTGAATCTTGCGGTGTCATGCCTGCGGCGTAGATAATTCCGGCCATCGCACCCGCGCTCGTACCGGACATCACATCGAACGATATCCCGGATTCCTCCAGCACCTGCAAGACGCCGAAGTGGGCCATCCCTTTTGCACCCCCGCCCGCCAGCGCGATGCCGATCGAAAAGCCGCGCAAGGCCCGAGCCAGACGACTGACTCCCAGAGTTTCCTGACGGGTCGAAACGCCACTCGTGGATGCAACCATCACCTTTACATCCGGCTTCTTAAAGGTCCAGCCGTTGGCAATTGGCGCTACCGGACAGTCCGAATCCAACAACCAGACGATGCGCACGACATCGGAAGCGTCACCCTGAAGAAATGGGACTTGCTTTAAATCATTGTTAAGCCGATTGGTTTCGTGCGATTCGAGCATCCACAGGATCTCGTCGCATCCGGTCAACGACCTCGAATCGCCTCGCCCCTCATGACCGGGTGACCAAATGACGATCTGCCGATCTACTTCCGGCGGTGGTGGTTGCAGTAAAGGCGTTTCGCTACCGATGGTCGATTTAATGGGTAGAGATTTCGGCCAGCTCTGCGTGTTTATGAGTAGGTCAGGATCGTTGGCCCAAATGCTCAGGCGTTCGCCAGCGCTGAGTAGATTTGCGACGAGTCGGCCCGTCAGTATCAGTCCCCGTGGCGATGAAGCGACGATTCCCAGTCGCGGCGATGGGATGCTACGAGACGCAGCACCGGCCACCGTTTTGAGACGTTCGCTCAGGGTGAAGAACAAGTTTTGCATCATCTGCGGATACGTCTTGATCCACTGCCGCAACAACTCTGCCGGCGCGACGAGCAGTGTGCCGTTTGTTCGCGCGGTGAATCGAACAGGACGAGTCGCTGTCCTTTCTAGGATGATGACTTCACCGACCGTTTCGCCCTGGCGGACTTTACCAAGCGGCCTCTCTCGTCCGCGCGCGTCGGTCAGGAACGAATCAAGTTCACCTTCGACGACCACCCAAAATTCTGTGACGGGATCACCCGCCAAGGCAATCGTCTCGCCTGCACGAAACGAACGTATGCTAAAGTTGCATCCGATGGCGTCAAGTTGATCGGTGTCTAAGCCTCGGCAGAGCCTGACTGCGGCCAGCCAGTGCGTAACGCGTTTGGAATCCTCAGTGGGGAGCGGCATCGGTGAACCTAAAGAGGTGAATTGAAAGTTTGAAGCCATTCTACTTCGATTCGCTTGCTGTACATTGCACGCTGCACGCTGCACGCTGCGCAATGCGCAATGCGCAATGCGCCTCTCGTACTTTTTCCAATGGAATACCCGGCGGCCAGATTTACAATGTTAAATTGTGCGAAATTACGAGCTTCATGGATAGATTCCAAGATAGCAGGCCCCGGCGACTTGGCTGCACACGGATGCCTTAGGATCCGGCCTCTCCCACGACGAACCAACAAGCTCTCTCACAAGTGAAGCATCTATGCCAACCGAAGCACAACGCCTTGCCGAAGCACGTACAGCGACCGCCCCGTGGAAAAAATGGGGGCCTTATTTGTCAGAGCGTCAGTGGGGTACGGTCCGCGAAGACTACAGCAAGGATGGCAACGCGTGGGCTTTCTTCACTCACGATCACGCGCGTTCTCGAGCCTATCGCTGGGGGGAAGACGGACTGGCAGGCATCTCCGACGATCAGCAACAACTCTGTTTTGCTTTGGCAGTCTGGAATGGAAAAGATGCGATTCTCAAAGAACGCCTCTTTGGCTTAACCAACAGCGAAGGCAATCATGGCGAAGATGTCAAGGAGTACTACTTTTACCTGGATAACACCCCCACGCATTCGTACATGAAGTATCTCTACAAGTATCCGCAGGCTGCATTCCCCTATGCGGACCTGCTGGAGACCAATCGGCACCGCAGCCGCCAAGAGATGGAGTATGAACTGCTGGACACGGGCATCTTCAACGAAGATCGCTATTTCGACGTGTTCGTGGAATACGCGAAAGCTGGGCCCGAAGATATCCTGATCCGCATCACCGCGACCAATCGTGGACCCGATCCGGCCGAAATCCAACTGCTCCCCACCCTTTGGTTTCGGAACGATTGGTCACAGTGGATCGCTCCCTCAAATCGAGCATCCGAGAAACCGCTGCTCTACCAAGTCGATTCGTCGTCCGCGGTCAGTACGGTTGTCGCCGCCCACTCCTTGCTCGGCGAATTCACGCTATCGTGCGAGGCGGCGGGCTCATTGCTCTTTACGGAAAATGAAACGAATCACGAACGGCTATTTCCCGGCCAGAAGAACGAAAGCAGCTACGTCAAAGACGGTATCAATGACTACGTCATCGCGGGGAACCAGACTGCGGTGAATCCGGAAAAGCGCGGGACCAAAGTCGCCGCGCAGTATCAACTGACCATCGAAGCCGGTCAGTCGGCTACGATTCGCATGCGATTGTCAAAAGGAACTGCAACGCAGACGAATAACGTGTTCGGCGAGGATTTCGATCGAGTCTTCGCCGAAAGATTAAATGAAGCGGATGCGTTCTACCAGTCGGTTACACCTCCCACCGCCAGCCAAGATGCTGCCATGGTCATGCGTCAGGCCTTAGCGGGCATGCTGTGGAGCAAGCAGTTTTTCTTCTTTGATGGCGACAATTGGCTGGACGAGCATAACTCCAACCCGCTGCATAGTGGCTACCACAGCTCGCGGAACTCGGATTGGTTCCACATGCTGAACAAAGACATCATCTCGATGCCCGACAAGTGGGAGTACCCGTGGTATGCCGCATGGGATCTAGCCTTTCATGCACTGCCGCTGGCAATCGTTGATCCCGATTTCGCAAAGGAACAGTTGCAGTTGATGCTCAAGGGGCTTTACCTTCATCCCAATGGCCAGATCCCAGCTTACGAGTGGAACTTCAGCGATGTGAACCCACCCGTTCATGCCTGGGCGACATTGTTCATGCATCGCACGACCCAATCGCTGGGCGGAGCTGCGGATCTGGAGTTTCTCAAGGGCTCATTCAACAAGCTGATGTTGAACTTCACCTGGTGGGCAAATCGTAAAGATCGTTTCGGCAAAAATGTATTCGAAGGCGGCTTCTTGGGCCTCGATAACATTGGCGTCTTCGACCGCAGCTCGCCACTCCCGACCGGAGGGCATCTGGAACAAGCCGACGGTACCGCTTGGATGGCCTTGTTCAGCCAAAACATGACAGAACTGGCGTTAGAGCTAGCGGTTCATGACCCCACCTACGAAGAAATGGTTTTTAAGTTCGTGGAACAGTTCTATTACATCGCTTCGGCCATGAACCGCCCCGGTCAAGACAGCATGTGGGATGAAGAGGATGGGTTTTACTACGATCTGTTGCGTCTGCCCGACGGATCCGCGACGCGTCTGAAGGTGCGTTCCATGGTGGGTTTGTTACCCCTGTGTGCAGCGACGGTCATAGAACCTTGGCAGCGCGAGCATATCCCACGTGCACTTGCAGGACTCACCGAACGCTTGCGCCGTATCCCAGAGCTTGGTAGCACAATGCACCCCGTGGGACCTGAACACTATGGAGTTAATAACCGGGGTTTGTTTGCCGTACTTAACCCAGAGCGACTTCGCCGAGTTCTCACAAAGATGCTTGATGAGAACGAATTTCTTGGGCCGTTTGGTATTCGATCGATTTCAAAGTTCCATGAAGACAATCCGTATGTGCTGAATGTCCAAGGGCAAGAGTATCGAGTCGACTACCTGCCGGCAGAATCAAACACCGGCATGTTCGGTGGGAACTCGAATTGGCGTGGACCGGTGTGGATGCCAGTCAACACGATGATCATTCGGGCCCTGCTGCAGTACTATTTGTACTACGGTGACGACTTTACGATAGAATGCCCCACTGGCTCCGGGCGAATGATGAATCTTTTCGAGGTCAGCAATGAAATTGCCGATCGACTCACACGCATCTTTTTGCGTGATGACCAAGGGCATCGCCCCGTCTACGGAGGAACTGAAAAGTTTCAGACCGATCCCCACTGGAAAGACTTGATACTCTTCTACGAATACTTCCATGGCGACAATGGTGCGGGGTTGGGTGCAAGCCATCAGACCGGTTGGACGGGACTAGTGGCCAAGCTCATACAACTCTTCGGTACCTTGGACGCGGAAGGCACTCTTAAGTCTGGGAAAATGGCTGGATTCGAACGCCCCACGCAGTCCCCCCCAGATAATCTTCGATCAGCTGATGGACTAAACAATGTCAAGTGCACTGTCTAAGAAGTGACTCACAGATGATGTTCTCAACTTTGCCCGATTACTTGCCTCTGTGGGCATTGTTTATCTCGGTCGTAGGCTTAGTTCTGCTGGCCATCGAGCTCGGATATCGCTTCGGTAAGTTCCGCCGCCGTTGTTCGCTGAATGAAAGAGAGGGGCCAGTTGGCTCGATCATTGCCGCAACGCTTGGCCTTCTAGCGTTTGTTCTGGCATTCACGTTCGGCCTGGCAGCGACTCGTTTTGATGCACGACGAGAAATGGTCGTCCGCGAGGCCAATGCGATCGGTACGACTTTTCTGCGGGCTGGGATGCTTCCGGAAGAGCATGGTCATGTTATCCGAACCAAGCTGATCAGCTATGTTGAAGCTCGTCTGGAAATTATCGAGTCTCAGGACGTCGATAAGTTGCTCACACGCTCAGAACAACTGCATCGGGAACTTTGGCACGAAGCGGAAATGGTTAGTCGCCAATCACCAAATTCGATTGTCACGGGCTTGTTCATCCAGTCGCTCAATGAAACGATTGACATCCATGCCCACCGTGTGCTGGTCGGACTTCAAAGTCGACTTCCGGTCGTTCTTTGGGCAACGCTTTATTTTGTAACGTTTCTGACAATGGCTGGAGTGGGGTACCACGAAGGGCTGGCAAATTCAAACCGTTCCGTCGCAATTGTGGTGCTGGTACTCAGTTTTTCGACGGTGATGACGATGATTGCCGACTTGGATCGTCCCCAGGATGGCTTTCTTACCACCGGACAACAAGCCATGGTCGATGTGTTGACCATGATGAAGGAAACCCCCTAAGGACTCTTCCCCAGCCTGAGAACTGTCCACTGCACAAAGACAACACCCAGGCTGGTTCGGGAATGCATCTTCAACATGATTTCGTCCTATATCTGAACCCCGCGCGCTTACTCCTAAAACCAATCTCATCATGACACTTTCACCTGAGTCGCTCGGACAACCTTCTCCGCTGGGTGCCAAGGTCACGCAGTCGGGTACCAACTTTTCGTTGTTTTCACGAACCGCTACCGCGGTCGAACTACTCCTTTTCGATGGTGAAGATGATCCCTGCCCGAGTCATGTGATCACACTGGACCCGATTGCCAATCGTTCTTACCACTACTGGCATACCTTCGTTCCCGGTGTGCAGGCTGGGCAACTGTATGGTTACCGCGTGTATGGTCCTAATAATCCGGCGCATGGACTGAGGTTTGATCCGACGAAGGTCTTGCTGGATCCGTATGGCCGAGCGGTAGTGATTCCCCAAGCCTACGGGCCAGGCGATGCGAAGCGGACCGGCGACAATGCGGCTACCGCCATGAAGAGCGTCGTGGTCGACCCGAGCGCGTACGACTGGGAAGGCGAATCGCCATTACGGAGACCCTCGGCGCGGACCGTTATCTACGAAATGCACGTTCGCGGCTTCACTCGTCATCCCAGTTCTGGCGTCAGCGAGCAAACCCGAGGCACCTATGCTGGGCTCATCGAAAAGATTCCCTACCTTCAAGACCTTGGGATTACGGCGGTCGAGTTGCTACCGACGTTTGCTTTTGATCCGTACGCTTGCCCACCAGGACTGATCAATTACTGGGGCTATCAGCCAGTATCCTTTTTTGCGCCACACCCTGCCTACAGTTCCCGCCAGGATCCGCTTGGAACCGTCGATGAATTCCGCGACATGGTCAAAGCGCTCCACCGAGCTGGCATCGAAGTCATTCTGGATGTTGTTTTCAATCATACCGCCGAAGGCAGCCAGAACGGGCCGACGATCTCCTTACGCGGCATCGATAATCCGACCTACTATATTCTCGAGGATAACGGCAGTCGCTATGCGGATTATTCAGGCTGTGGTAACACGCTCAATGCCAATCATCCAATCGTTCGCCGGATGATCGTCGACAGTTTGCGTTATTGGGTCACAGAGATGCATGTCGACGGATTTCGATTCGACCTGGCATCCATTTTGTCGCGTGATTCGAGTGGCAAAGTGATGCCCAATCCACCTGTGCTGTGGGACATTGAGTCTGAGCCAGAGTTGGCAGGTGTCAAGCTGATCGCGGAAGCGTGGGACGCAGGCGGTTTGTATCAGGTCGGCAGTTTTGTTGGGGACGCATGGAAGGAATGGAACGGCCGTTTTCGCGATGACGCCCGCGACTTCTTTCGCGGCGAACCAGGAGCCGTTGGGCGTTTAGCCGATGGCATGTTGGGGAGCCACAACGTTTACGGGCATAAGCTGCGCGGTCCTGAGCAAAGCATCAACTTTGTTACCTGCCACGACGGCTTTACCTTGAATGATCTCGTCTCGTACAACGAAAAGCATAATGAGACTAACGGCGAGCAGAATCGTGACGGCTCCAACGACAACAAGAGTTGGAATTGTGGGGTCGAAGGCCCGACGGATGAGCCGGCCATCGAGAAACTGAGAAACCAGCAAGTGAAAAATTTTCTTGCCGTCACCCTGCTTTCTCTGGGGATGCCGATGATCCTCATGGGCGACGAAGTTCGACGATCTCAAGCGGGGAACAACAACGCTTACTGCCACGATGATGAATCGATTTGGTTCGATTGGTCGCTGCTAGAAAAGCACGCGGATATTCACCGGTTTGTGAAAATGCTAATTGCCCGACGATTGCTGCGGGATGCAACGCACGAACAGCAGCGGGTGAGCTTGACACAGTTGCTCCAGCGAGCGAATAAGGCTTGGCACGGCGTTAAGTTGAACCAAGCCGACTGGGGGCAAGATTCGCATAGCATTGCCTTTGGTGCCGACCTGCCGGTTGAGGGAATCCGCTTTCACTTGATCCTCAACGGCTATTGGGAGGCCTTGGAGTTTGAGTTACCGCCGACGGAGGCTGGTAACCCATGGCGTCGTTGGGTCGACACGCATCGAGCGTCGCCGGAAGACATTGTTGATTGGCAGTCCGCAGTCCCAATTGCGACTGCAAGTTACGAGGCAGGACCCCGCTCAGTTGTGATGCTTTACACAAAAATCAACATCTCTCAACCTCAACCGTAGTGGTTTGAATTGAAAGACTAGAGGACTTCATTGAAGAGTAGGCCTGAGTCAGCCCCCCTGCTCAACGCGATACCCAATACAAGTCCTGCCAACCGGAGTTGCGAGGGCAACCCGACTGCGCAAAGCGCAATAGGGGGCGCGCAGTTTTGCCAATGGTAGCCGACTCTAGCAGCGCGTAGATTAAGCGATCGTGTTGAAGATCTGAGCAAATCCCAAAAAGGCAAAACAGCTATGGTGCAGGAACAAGAGAAAGCAACGACGATTGAAAACACAAAATTGAGTACCGTAAAACTCGATTGGAAAGAGGTGTACTACACGAATTGCCCACTCGTCTCTGCCAGTAACGTGGATCAGGAACTGGGCTGGACGCGGGAAGAGTTCAAGAAGATCGATGTGAAGTACGCGTTCATGCGTTCTGCTCGCGAAAACGATTGGTATCCGCACTACATCCACAACTTGGACAATCTCATCCGCTTCGGCGGCTTGTTCCCGCCCGTACACGTTCACGCCGATATCCGCCGGACCAAGTTGTTGGGCGTAACCCACGCCCCACACGAAGGCGGTTGCATGCTCGTGCGCGCTCAGGACGACATCTACCGCGTGCAAGAATTGAAAGGAAAGAAGATTGGTCTCTCCAAGAGCCTCAACCAAATCAAGAACGATTGGTGGCGAATCCAGGAGCATCAAGGAATTGAACTCATGCTCCGGATCAACGGCATGACCATGGACGACGTGCAGATCGTGGAGTTCCCCTACGCGGATGACTGGTACAACGATCCCAGGATGCTCGAGCCCATGGAAAACCCGTCCGAACTATGGCTCAAACGTGACCACAAGCACGATTTGGCATTCCGACCGTTGGAGACGGCGTTGCTTGAGGGTCAGGTCGACGCCATCTACACACAGAGCAAACCATTTCAGCACATCCAGGAGGCGACCGGCAAATTGAAGGCGATCGAGGATCTTTCGCGTTATCCGGATTGGACCCTCCAAGTTGCTAACATCCCAGCCGCCATCACTTGCACTGCCGAGATGGCTGAGCAGCACCCGGAACTGGTCGTTACGTTCATGAAAGGCATGATCAAAGTGGGACGCTGGTCGAACGAACATAAGCACGCAGCGGCGGCGATCCTCGACAAGCAGACGTTCTACCTCGACGTCGAGGACACTTACGCAGGGATCAAGCACATTGACATGGTTCCCAACCTTTCACCACAGAACCTTGCCTCGGTGGAGATAGGGAAGAACTTCATGCTGAAGCACGGCTACATCAAGAACGATTTTGACGTGCATCAGTGGGCTGCACCGGAGTTTTTGGAGCAAGCAGCAAAAGAACTGATCAATGAACGCTGGGAGAAGGTAACCGGCGATAAGCTGCCGACCGCATCTACGGCGAGACTCGGGTAGTCACTCGCGAGAAGCCTCAGTTGACTATTCAAATCGCACAAACCATGGGGGATAGCCATGCCGACCCGCCTCTCATCGAGACCTTGAACATGCCTGCAGGAACGATTCCGTACGGAACGTTCGTGATCGGCTACCCGGCTGAACACTACCACCGAATTCCCACCAGAAAGCCGGCTCACGTGAATTGGCGTTGACGCCGATCAAAGGAATCCATGATGCAATTAACAATCCGCCCATTGACGCTGAGAAGTCTTGCACCCGCTGTCGTCTTGCGGCTTGTGGTATTCGCATTCGTGGTCGCACCGTCTGCCATGGGCCAGGAAATAAAAATAGACCTTCCCCTGGAAAAACAAACGACCCTCGGGCTGTATGCCACCGCCGCACAGGCGTATGAAAAGTGGAAGACTTCTCCGGACACGGTAAAGGTGATCGATGTCAGAACGCCGGAAGAGTATGCGTTTGTCGGACACGCAGAGATGGCCTGGAATATTCCGTTAGCCTTTGTCACTTACCAAAGGAAAGCAGGCAAAACCGAATACGGTGCGAAACCGAATCCCGATTTTGTCACCGAGGTCGAGAAGCTGGCCAGGCCCACCGACACCCTACTACTGATGTGCCGCTCAGGCGGTCGCTCCGCCATGGCTGTCAATCAGCTAGCAGCCGCCGGTTTTAAAAACGTTTACAACATCACCGATGGCTTCGAGGGAGACAAAGTCGAAGATCCCGAGAGTGTCTTTCTTGGAAAGCGGATGAGGAATGGCTGGAAGAATGCAGCTCCCTGGACCTACAGCATCGACCCTGAAAAGATCATTCTTGCGGAGGCTACCAGCCAGCAGGCCAGTCCTTTAGACCCAAGGTAAAGTGAGATCGGGTTCCTAACTATGAATCGAGCTATTTTATGATGCGGCAGGCTGGCGTTAACGTCGCAGCGCTGGTGGAGATGGCGAAGAAACAAGTCCACTGGCTAATCGATCCGAAGCGGGGAATACTGCTGCCTCTCGCTGGGATCTGGATTCTGGGGCTGGACTGGCTGCTGTTTTCATCGAACGTCCTGTCCGCGGGACTCGCCACTCCAGTCGTCGTCGTTTTGGATTTCATCCTGGGAGGGATTGACCGGACGCAAGATCATCGTTGATACCTACGGCGGCTGGGCAGTGCATGGCGGCGGCGCTTTCAGCGGGAAGGACCCAACGAAAGTGGATCGTTCGGCCGGCTACATGGCGCGCTACATCGCGAAAAACATCGTTGCCGCCGGGCTTGCTGACGAATGCCTGCTTCAACTGGGCTATTGCATCGGCCTCGTCGATCCGGTCTCGGTGATGGCGAACACTTACGGTACTGGCACGCTTCCGGATGAGGCGTTGTCGGCGCTCATCCGCGATGTGTTTCCGCTTTCGCCCGGCGGAATCATCGAACACCTGCAGCTGAGGGAGCCCGTCTACCTTCGGACTGCGGCTTACGGCCACTTCGGCCGCGAGGAGTTCACGTGGGAGCGTGTAGACGCCTCGGATGAGTTGTTGGCCAGAGCAAGAAAAAGATCATGACACTTCCCAGAGGCGTTTTGCCAAAACAAAACACAAGCGAGTTCGTACACTAGAGTCAACAGAAATTCTGAGTGCAGGCAACAGACCTGGGAAAAACAACCTTATGTTGAATTCATTTCTTTGGGGCCTGTTGGCAACGTCCTCTCTGGTCCTTGGCGGGCTCATTGCCTTGCAAGCCACGCTCAGCAAACAGGTCGTCGGGATCATCATGGCGTTTGGTGCCGGGACACTGATCTCGGCCGTGTCCTACGAGCTCGTCTTCGAGGCCGTCCAAATGGCGAGATTGACGGGCTTTCCGGCACTTGGTCTTTTTATGGGAGCGCTCACTTTCTTTGGCAGCGATGCACTAATTGCCAGATTCGGCGGCGGGCAGCATAAGAACCTTGAAGCCTCCGCGCAATCCAACCTGGTGGTCCCCATGGTATTGGCGATCATTCTGGACGGGATCCCCGAATCGATCGTGATCGGCCTCGGAATTCTCAAAGGGGGTACCGTCAGTCTGGCGATGTTGGCCGCGATTTTCATCTCCAATCTTCCGGAAGCAGTCGCGGGAACCGTTGGCATGAAGGCGGGTGGCGCGAGCCGTGCCAAAATTCTTTCGCTCTGGTGCATCATCGCCGTAGTGTGTGCCTCGGCGTCCGCTGCCGGCTTTCTACTGTTCGGAGACATCCCGACGCACTGGATAGCATTCGTGCAGGCTTTTGCGGGAGGCGCGATCCTGATGATGCTTGCTAATTCGATGATGCCTGAAGCCTATGAGCAGGGGGGAAAGTACGCGGGAGTTTTTACCGTGCTGGGATTCTGCGTGTCAGTGACGATCATCGTTTTTGAGCATTCGCAAGTGTGAGAATTGCAGCAGTTGCCTCATGTTTTTGGATAACGCTAAATTACACGGAAAGAAAACGCCATCCCTCATCAATTGGAACACCAGCGGTCTGGAGCTGAAACGGGTCCACACGCTCCACGTCCGAATCGCCATGTTAGTCCCAATCCGATCCAATAACTTTCGATCGAGGTATTGGTGAAGTTACCGAGCTGCTGACTGTCGCGAAACATCCCACCGGCCATCATGTCCATGTCAACGCCAGGAAGCACATCCGCGATCCCCACGCCAAACGAAATCCGATGTTGGCTAGTGACGGCCAACAAGCCTTGCGAATAGCGAACCACTGCCAAATCGCCTGGCTGAATCACACCACCCAAATTGTTTCCCGGGGTCTCATCGAGCGGATTCTCCGCCCAGACGTAGCCGGAGCGAAATCGATATCGTCCCTGCGTGTACTGGGCCCCAAGTTGAACCACCCATTGGTTGTCATAGATCGAATCATATAAAGCCGCCTCATCCCACATTTTGTAAACCACATCATACGCCAGCAGCAAACGGCCATCCATCAAGGAAGTGTTTGCTGGGCCGAAGCCAACAAAAGGACCGTCGAAAAACGCGATTCCCATCGAAGTGCTTGCCCCGATTGACCACCGGTCGGTGAGATCGACGCCGAGAGATACGGGTAAGTTGAAGATCGCGAGTGCAGCGTTGGTTCCGTTACTTTCAGGGACGTGTCGGTAATCCACGAAGGCGCCGGCCGTCGTAACAAAGCCAACACCGATCGTTGCTGGAAGCCCCAGTTCGCTAAAATCTTGGGTCAAGCCGATGTTGCCCACCGGTACGCCAGGCGCGGTCGACTTCGCGGAAAATGGCTCAATCAAGGCAAGCGGACCTACGACGGGAATATCACTCGATTGTTGCATATTGAAGGTTGGCTGGCCCAGCCACCTCCAAAGGATACTTGGGTTCCGCGAAACTGCCTCAATGACGCCGGATTTGCATTCAATGCGCTGGTCAAGTCTTGAGGACGGGCGATGCTAACGCCACCCATCCCCCCGGACGCAGGCATCATCGTGTTCTGCAATTCAGTACCAAATGACTGAGCAAACGCCTCCGCGCGAAATCCGAGACAACACGCAATTGCGACAAAAGCTAGGTTGGCGCGTTTCATGAGTAGTTTTCTCATCTTCAGGTTTAGCCAATTCTTGGACGTTGCACCTGCATGCACACAAAATCACCAATGAGATTCATTCATCATCCAGAGTCCCTCGGCGTCTAACACAGGGTAAAGGTAGTTCGTCCAACCGCGGCCAATTTGTCCACCCAATCCCCGCCCTAATGAGAATCCACTGCGAAGTGGCGAGGGGAGTCTTGCTACTTGTAATCTGCCACGAGCCCGATTCTTATCGAAGGGATCATTGCCTTCGGATCCATAGCCGAGGGGCGTCTGACACTTGACGAAACAAAAGATTTCATCGATTCGGCATGTTGATACGTACGGTCTGGAGGCTGCCTATTACGAAGAAGTCAATGAGTCCCAGGAATGAAAGTCCAAAAACCGGGGCTGGCGGCCATCAGTCAGGACCTTAAGCCATCAATTCTCAAGAAGGAATGGAAGTATTGATGGTTAATTATGGACTCGTTGATTCTTGCCGGTCCCGACATGAGCCTTAGGTCGGACTCACTACCAAGCGCTGATTCTACGAAGTGCCAAGTCGTGCCCCAGGACGAACCGTCCTGGGGTGGTTCGAGAACTTCCGTTGGTGACAAAGGACATGCCCCTCCTGAGTGGACCCGAAACCTCGCCAAATACCCCTGATTTCTCTCCATGGGTTATGGCTCTTTGGCGGTCTTGGCGAATCACCTGGACAAAGGGCATCGGATAGTCGGCAAAGAGCCTCGGGGTTACCGATCGATGGTTTGAATACTTCGGCGGGCGATGGGATGCTCACACGGACTTTTTCCTGGAACACGCTGGCAACGGCTGCGTCATCGCGCAGTCGCATGGACTTGACTTGATCTTCCAAGCGAGGCGACAGCGGTTCCGACGCCGGACAGAAGGAACACGGACATCAGGTCGACCAGCGACATGGCTACCCAGGCTCCATTCAGCGCGGCGGCCGACAGGTCAACCGGCATCGCGCCGACAATCAGATTCTCTTTGCGAGCTCGACTCATGCTGCTTGCATCCTTTTACGGTTAGCGGGTGGTATTTGGTAATGAGTCGGCAGTATCAGCGACCGAGTCGGCAAATTCTAGATTTTGCGTGACATGCTTTCAGCTGGATGCAGTCGTAATCAGTAGCCAACCAGGGCTTCTCCGGTTGGCAGTGGTATTTCCATTCAAAAGCAGGGAGCGAGGACGATGACATCAGACAGATTGAAGGAATCACTCGAGCGTTTCGAGCGCGAAGAGAGGGAGGCGGGCGAGTCGGCCGGAACTCAGTTCGCCTCGGATGAATGCGAATATGCGGACCTGAGACGATTGGCGGATTGGTACTCGGGTTTTCACCACGACACACTCGACGAGGTGTTCTCAGATGAACGCAAGTCGGAATACACGGTCGCGGAAAAGTGCTTCTATGCCCTGTTCCCCGAACAGACGGGCGAACGCGGTTCCGCCGCACTGTTTTGGGAGGCATTCACCGACCGGCCTACGGCTACCTTCGTTCGAGGGTTTGTCCTCGGTTGCGCAGAGGTCATGTCGGAGATCTGAGTGCGTTGCCTACTTGAGGCAGAAGTCTACTATAAACACGCGGCTAGGTTAGCTCCCGAATGCTAGTTCTCCCGAGCTGGTTGCCGCGTTTTTCTTTCATTCGGGGAAACTACGGGAGGTTGTATGGCGTTTCTGACGCAGCGTGCGCGCAAGACCGGCAAAGTCTGGTTGATCTCTTTTCGCCTGGAGGACCAGCGGCAGCGGTCGATCTACATCGGCGAAGCTGCGAAATCCGACGCGAACGATACGCTTCATCACGTTGAGGAGTTGCTTCGCGCACGAAAGCTCAATCGAGATCCAAAGGACCGGACCGCCGAATGGGTCTCGAAGCTCGTCGGTAGCCTTCGGGACTCCCTTGTGCGACATGGCCTCATCCAGTCGGAGGATGCTAAGACAATCGATCCGGAATTGTTGAAGCTGAAACCGTTCCTGCAAAATGCATCGACGATATGGTCGACTCCAAGCCCCGAACGCTTAACAACTACGGCCAGACGCGAGACTGGCTCCTGAAGTTCTTCCCAGACGACAAGTTGTTGTCGGACATAACGAAGGGGGACATGACCCGCTGGCATCGCCACATCCGTAGCAAGTTGAAATCAGTCGCTAACCGAAATAAGCACATTCAGCGGGCAAAGCGGTTTTTCGCTACGGCGGTCGATGATGACTTCCTTGCAAGCAGCCCAGCAAAAGACCTGAAATGCGAGAAGGGAAAGACGGATAAAAGTCGGCAGTTTTTCGTTAACGCGACAATTACCGAACAGATGATCGTCGGTCTGCCGGACGCTAATTGGCGCATACTCTTCGTGCTCATGCGATACCAGGGCATGCGACGGCAAGAAGCGATTGAGTTGAAATGGTCTGAGGTCGACTGGGACGCAAAGCGAATTGAATTCACGTCGACGAAGACCGGCGACCGCGAGTGTCCCATTTTCCCCGAGACGTTGCCCTATCTGAAAGCAGCCGTCGAGCAGCGAACTGTGAGGCAGGAGACCGTCGTTCGATGGCACTCTGATGAACATTCGGTTACCCCGCTACTCGTGAAACAAGCTGAGCGAATAGTCGGGAAAGCATGGCCCAAGATATGCGTGAATCTACGTTCTACGCGGCGGACGGAACTAGATGATTTCTTTCCCTCCCACGTTGTCGACCGGTGGCTGGGGGCATTCAGATCGCGTCGCCACGAAGCACTACAAGCAGGTGACCGACCAGCATTTTACAAAAGGTACTGTTTTGGTCAGCACTGGGGTCAGCATCACTACGGATCAGGAGGACATCACTGGGGGTCAATCCGCCGTTAACGACGACGAAAAACACGAAAAACCCAAGGAAAACGCTGATTCCATTAGCATAACGGAAAATCTTCAGTACCCCGTAGGGGAGTCGAACCCCTGTTACCGCCGTGAGAGGGCGGCGTCCTGGGCCTCTAGACGAACGGGGCTCGGATATGCTGAGAGTGTAACCTCGCTACGCGTAGATACTATCCCTTTTTGTGGCTATCTGCGGTCCACAAAGCATCCGCGGCTCTGGAAACTGTACCATTATCCGTATTGCACGAACTTCTGTTGATCGAGCCGTGAGAGCAGCCCGATGTCGCGGAGCAACTAGCCGGGCTCACAGGCATACAGGAGCCGATCGACGGGTTAATCCTTGGAGACTTGCGTTTGAATGTTTAAGAAAGTTCGATGGCCCTGCGTTCCCGCGCGCTTTGGCGAGCTGCCTGGAGGGCGCGAAGACTGCGATAGACATCTTCCAGGTCCCCCATCTTTCGCACGAGGCTGGTTACGGCGCGATGGAATTGCGTGAGCAACTGTTGGCCAACGGCCATTTCGGACTCCAACGACTCTTGGTGCCGACCGGCTTCGTCAAACCAAATGAGGCTATTGGGAAGATCGACGAAGGCCAAACCTTTTTCGCAACAGACTTGCACGGCTGCTGGGGGGCGGAACGCGATGGCTTCGTTCCAGGCCGGTGGGATATAGGTTCCACAACTGATTTGGGCGACGGTGGAACCGAGTGGCAGGTGCGGGGCGGAGAGATCGATGCTGAGCGATTGATAGTCAGGGCCCAGGGGTTCTTGAGGGTTGTCGGAGGGGCGGCGGTGTTCGGTGCAGTAGACCGAGCGGATTTCGTGGCCGACGATGAACGAACACCAGTCGATCAGTTCCATCAGTTCACGGTCGGCGCGAGCGGCCAAGCTACGGCCGTTCCGCGCGCCAGGCTTCTGTTCGCAAGTTAGCCGTTTGTGGCAAAACAATAACTGAGGTTGGCCAAGTCGGGTGGCGATGAGTTCTTTCAGGCGTAGGGAAGCGGGTGCGTAACGCCGCGGGAACTCGGCGACAAACGCGATGCCCGCCTGGTCGACCACCTGCTTGAGTTCGCTGGCGAGCTGCGGGTCGAAGTCGATTTCACTCCCACAGTAGATGGCTTTGCCAAAGTCGCATGCAGCCGAAACAGGGGCGGTCCCATACCAATCGCTTTCGAGCATCAGCGCGGCGTCGATGTCATCGCGGCGCAATAAATCGCGATAACCATCGTGTTGCTTCGCTTTGAACTCCCGCGCGACGGTGTCTGCAAAGGCGGAGACCGAGCTATAGACTCCAGCCACTTCAAAACGATCTTGGAGCATCCTCAAGGCGGGTAAGTGACGATTGGACCAATCACCCGAGAGACCGATCAAGCCAATTCTAAGTCTCATGCGAGTCGTGACCGCCGGAAGTTATGGAATACATTCCCCCCGTAGGGGCTTTGCCTGATGAGTGAATCCGCTTCATTCTAGCAGGAAATTGCGACTAATTTCCAGCCGATTTGCGGGTGTTGTGGACGGCGTAGGCTGAAAAAACCGCACGTTTCCGAAGAATCTTGAGGGGTTTACGTCTGCACGGAGGATCCAGGCTCATATCCTAATGCTAGCCAAACCGATTCTGGAGACGTTGATGTCTGGTTGTCAGCGCCATTCACTTAGGTAATACTCGCTCCCAACTTTTTTCGTTAGATGCATCGCAATCGACAAAGCTTTTGCGAAACTCCCAATTACCCACACGATCTTCTCAACATGTTACTGGGACATCTAACACGTGATACTCGTCGGGAGCGCTGGAGATGGTAGCTTCGCAAACAGATGCCAACATTAAACGATCGTTCGCTGTGCTGGGAATGTCACAGGGATGTTCGAGCTTGTTGGCTTTGGTGAGCGAACGTTTGCCGAAAGCCGATGGGTGTCCGCCGCACTGTCTTTTCAAGAAGGATGACAAGTATGGTTCATGTGGCACTGGCTCTTCTTTTCGCAATAACTGGGGAAGGTAACAAGGGCCTCGAGTACGAGGCCGCTTTCGCCAAAGCTGAAAAGGAGAAGAAGCCGCTGTTAATTTTAGTGGGTGCACCTTGGTGTGCCTCTTGCCAAGTGATGAAGAGAGATACAATCGAGCCGATGAAGGAAGCTGGAGAATTGGATGGAGTGGTCGTAACGTACATCGACAAAGACCAACGTCCTGAACTGGCAGCCCAATTAATGAAGGGCGACACCCTGCCCCAAGTGGTGATGTTCGCCAAGGAAGAAACTAACTGGAAGCGATTCAGCTTGACGGGAATGCAGAGTCGCAATCGCATGTCAGAGCTGATCGGCAGGGCCGCCTCACTCGTTCCGAACAGGATCCTGCGGTAGCTGAGCCTAGGTGCCCCGACCTGTTAGCATGAAGTCCAGACGTTCTTGGTCTTCGCAGATCTCGGAAAAGGCGATTGATCCACCAGCGCGGATCGACCGCCTTTTCCCATTTTTATCTGCGAACATTTTCTTTGCGATGACAACGAGGTCTTCCACCCTCCCAACCGACGCGATTTTTGGATGGAGCAGCATGTTTTCCGAAAAATTTCAACACATCGTCCGAGAAAATGAGCCGCTGGCTCCGTACTGCTGGCTCCGTATGGGAGGGCCCGCAAAGTACTTTGCGGAACCCAACTCGATCGATGAATTCCGAGGCTTGATAGCCGCTGCCGCCGAGCAAAATATTCCGGTGCGGTTGCTGGGAGATGGCTCAAATATCCTTGTCCGCGAGGAGGGAATCGAAGGTCTGGTCATTCGACTGGCAACTGCCGAAATGTGCCAGATCGATATTGTCGGCCCACACCTGTCCGCCCGCGCCGGAGCGAGGCTTAATCATGTAATTTCTGCAGCGGCTGCGGCGGGTCTCGCTGGACTTGAACATTTGGCCGGTATCCCGGGAACGATCGGGGCTGCTGTGGTTGCCAATGCCGGTGTTACCAATGACGACCTGGGTAGCCGAGTGCGATCGGTACAGGTCATCAATCGCGACGGCCAATTAGAGGTAAGGGCTCGCAATTCGCTGCAGTTCGGTTTCCGGCGGAGCAATCTAGAGGACAGTCTGATTGCCCAGGTTGAGTTGGCTTTGGAACCGCTGGACCCGGCCGAGCTGACCCGGCGGATGCAATCGAGTTGGATTGTGCGTCGGGCTGCCCAGCCGACATCCAATCTGCGTGTCGTCCAGGCGCTCATCGAGCCCAACGGAACCAACTTGGCAGACGTGCTTGAATCGGTCGGTTTGCGCGATGCGCGGGAGGGCGAAGCGGCGTTGAGCCAGCAACATCCAGGTTTTCTGGTAGTCTCTGGAAATGCTAGCACCCACGATGTGCTGACACTGCTCAACCGTGTTCTGCGCGGGGTCGAGGCAAAAACGGGAATTCAGTTGCAGTCGCAGCTCAAAATTTGGTAAAGGGAGAGGCTGAGCACCGATTTGGCCCCACTCAGGAGTCGCCACGAGGGCGGCATACAAGAGAGCACTATGTCTTCCCCAGCCCAAAAGAGCTTCCGCGAGCGGTTTGCTGGCATTTGGCAATATGTTCCCGGCGGCGCGCTGCTGTTCGCCATTGTGCCGCTGGTGTTGCTCAGTTATCTCGGGTGGTTTTATTACGGTGCGCAGCATCTTGACCAAGCGCTGTATGCCCTGACAGCCGAGCATTTGACGGTGACTTCGCAACCCGCGTGGATCCCAACCTCGAACGTTCGCCAAGAGGTGTTTCAGCGAGCGCGGCTCGATCGAATATCGCTGCTTGATCCGAAAGCCAATGCCACGATCGCGCAGGCCTTTGAGGCTCATCCTTGGATCCGCTCGACCACGCGTGTCACCAAGGTCGCAGGTGGTAAGGTAGCCGTTGACGTGGTTTATCGTCAGCCGCTTGCCATGGTCTATTGCCAACCGCGATCGCTCGACGCGCAAAGTGCCCCGCAGACCGTTAAGGAACCCGGGTTTTTCCCGGTAGACGCCGAGGGGATCATGCTGCCAATTGAAGATTTTAGTCAAGCTCAGGTGCTTGAGTACTTTTTGATCATGGCAGATAACGCGACACCTTCCGGGCAGATCGGCATGGCCTTTGGCGATGTACGCATTGCGAATGCGTTAAAGGTCTGTGGGCTTCTGGAGTCGGAGCGAAGACGGCAGAAGCTGCAGCGCGTTTACGTTGAGCAGGATCATCGCTCGAGTGGAGACAGTCCTTGGATTATAGTGCTGGAGACGACCGACAAACATCAGATCGTATGGGGGCATATGCCGGGCGCCGAGGGAATGGGTGAGCCTTCGGCGCCTGAAAAGTTACGAACACTGTGGGCTTGGTTGGAAACCCAACGTGAGGCTCAAGCCACCGGCAAGAGCCTCAATCTATTATCGCACGGCAACGCGCCGGTGTCGCATCGTTCGCAGTGATTGTGAGTTGTCGTTCCTCAACATAAGTGGAGCCCTTAAGCGATAGCGGAATCTTGCGGGGCAAAATGACCGCTCACCTCCCGCCTTCGCTACCCATATCCCCATAGCCGCCACCCGCTCCCATACCGCCGGTGTTGGTAGACTTTGCGGCAGCTTCTTTCTCATCGGCGAATGTGTACATGCGATAGAGGAACATATCATCCAACTCATTGGTGATTTGGATGCGACTATCACGATGCAGGATCATAAATTCCCCTGCTGCATGCATCGGATCGTCTTTGCTGCTACCGGCCATTTCGCGGCCCCCACGGATATCGGCTACTAGGGACTGTGAGTCCAAGGTATAGGCCTTGTTGAGTTTGATCACGCGGCTGGTAGGGGAAATCACTTCAATATCTCCCTTTTTGGAGAGCACCGATCCTCGACGCACGTTTTCCTCAAACGCGAACACCGCGCCGGTTACGGGATCAAAGGCGGAGACGACCACCTTACCCTCAGGTTCGGACGTCGTAACTTCGACCTTTTTGTTACCCGCAGCGAAGGTTCGCGGCCCGTCGAATTCAACTTCGCCAGCGAAAACTTCATGGCGTGCTCGAATCATGACTGGAGGACTTGGGTCACTCCAGGGGGTCTTCAACATTTCACGTTTGGCCTTCGGATCGACTTTGATACGTTTGTCATCGCGATCTTGAAGACCCGCCACCCGTGCCCATACTTCGTCTTTCAGTTCGCTCGGAGCAGGCTGCTGGATCATCGGATCGTCGGGGTAGTTTGGATCTCGCATGATTAAGCGAATTCGATAGCGGAACACGCGGCCCACAAGTTTCTCGTCCATCGGAAGCATATCGTAGCAACGCACCATTTTGAATTCAGGCTGGGGGATTTTCACAGCTGAGCTACCGTAGCCGCCACCCATGCCACCCATGCCCATGCCGCCCATGCCCATGCCACCCATGCCCATGCCACCCATGCCACCCATGCCCATGCCACCCATGCCCATTTCGCCATCTTCTCCCCCCATCATGCCCCCTTCACTGCCATAGCCCCCTTCACTGCCATAGCCGCCCATGCCGCCCATCATGCCGCCGCCCATGCCGCCCATCATTCCGCCGCCCATGCCTGCACCGGAACCTTGCGAGCGTTCGCCGGGTAGCAGGTCCTGATCTTCGTTATCGGATTCACGATTGGAAGATGTACGTGGCGGCGGCAGTAGACTCTTGGTATCCCAAGACCAAGCCACGGCTGGATGCTTGCTGAATTCACGATAGTCTCGCAGAAGCATCGGTGGAATTGGCATCGTCAATCCGGGGGAATATGCATTCCGGTCGATGATCTCCGGCACAGGCATTCCCAAAGGGGGCTTGGTTGCCCACTTTTGTCTGGTTACCAAATTGAGTTGATCAATGCCGTCGGTGATGGGCTTCCCCCATTCCTTTTCATCGATAACACGCGTTGGATCGTTGGTAACTTCCACGCGTTGCATTTCGAAAGACATGTAAATGGGTTGATCGCGTCGCGGATCGGTAGGCCCTGTATTTTCGAACTTTTTGTCGTAGTCCTCGGCCATCTTCCGATGGGGCACCAGAGCGGTGATGGCATTAAACACCACGCCACGCGAGCCAACTTTGGTTTTTGGACCTTTGTTGCGACTCGAGCCAAGGCCGCCGCCGCCGCCGCCGCCGTCTGTGCCACCGCCTCCCATACCGCCTCTTCCCATACCTCCCATGCCGCCTCCCATGCCGCCCATGTCACCCATGCCGCCTCCCATGCCTCCCATGCCTCCCATATCACCTCCCATGCCACCCATTCCTCCGCGGGCTCCGGCACCTGCCCCGGCCTTAACCCCGAGATCGTAGCTGGCCGTTATTCGGCGAACCTTTTTAGTGTTTGCAGCGGCTCCACCGGCTCCACCCATGCCATATCCCATCCCTTCGCCACCGATGCCTCCCATTTCACCCGATTCTCCCATTTCACCCCCAAGTCCAGCTCCACCGCGGGCGCCACGACCACGCCGATCGTTGGACCTTGAGCCAGGTTTCTTTATGGGTTCCGCATCATCCAAAGCTTCGAAGGGATCGACGGCGTCCTTCGGTACTTCAACGGCGAGTGAACCGTAGACATTGGTCGCGAAGAGGCTTTCGGGAGGCAATAGAGTGGGATCCCCCCGTCGCTCAAAGACGCTCGCTGGTTTGGGATCCCATACCACATCGGATTGAACATAGAGTCTCGGATCGGTCGGAAGCCTCGCTTCGCTTGCTAGGGTAGCAAAGTCGTGCTTTACCTGCCGTTCTTCGGCGATTTGTGGCCAATGGTCTTCGCGAATTTTGTTGAGCAGATCGCTAGCCTCCTTCTGGAGCCCCTCAGGAGCCTTAGAGGTTGGGTATCCCTCAGCTTTTAGGCCATCGTAGATGAAGTAGCCAACGGCCAGGATCGTGATCGCAAGAATTATCTTCTCGACATGTTTCGCGAAGAAGTTCGGCCCTCCCTTGCCAACCATAGCTTTCGAAGGGGCCCGCTTTTTGGAGCCTTTCGGTGCTTTCGGTTCTTTGGCAACCTTGGGTTGCTTCAACGCCTTGGGTTCCTTGACGGCCTTGGGCTCTTTGGCAGCCATCGTTTTCTTGTTGGAGTCAACCGGGGACTCTGGAGCATCGCCTTCAGCGGCTTTGTTCTTTTTTCCGAACATTTTCAGTTCTCCTTACACTTAGTTCTATACAGGTCCACAGTTGATCAAGAAAAATTAGTTGCCAGACGGGGCGTCGCCCGCTGGTTGTGTCGTTTCGCCGTCACTCACTCCGGTCCCGGCGGCCGTCCCACCGTTCTCGCCGTCCTGTCCGTTGGCATTGACGCCACCCTCTGCCGTAGGCTCTGCGGCTTCTTGCGCATTTTCGCTCGCTGGAACCGCGGGTGGTACGGGCGCATCATCTTCGGCCGGATTTTCGACAGTGACTTCCATTTCGGTGTCGGCAGTAACTTTGTTCAAACCAAGCCGATCAATGTTGACCGGGTTGAACAAGTAAACCACCCCGTAAACTTCGATTGGAATTTCAAGGGGATCTTTCGTCATGCGGCCACCGCCCATGCCCATGCCGCCCATGCCCATGCCGCCCATGCCCATGCCCATGCCGCCCATACCCATGCCCCCCATGCCGCCCATCGCTCCATCCTCCCCATCGCCCATACTCATCCCGCCGCCCCCCATACCCATGCCACCGGGACCACTACTCATGCCCATGCCACCGGGACCACTACTCATTCCCATGCCGCCGGGACCACGACCACCGCCGGCCATTCCACCACCACCGGCAGCAGCTGCTGTCGTGTTGCCCAACCGAACTTGGCGAATCTCTAACATCAAATCCGCGTTACCGCAATTCGCCAAAAAATCATGGGTTTTGCGTTGATCAATCTTCAGTCGCAGTCGTACAGGCACTCGCTTTGCGACAGCGAAGTAAGCATCGGAAGGATCCTCACTCCGCATCCGCGTCCGCAAGTCTTCGCCGCTGATTGGCATAAACGCCGCGTCGACATAGCGCCCATTAGCCGGATCAGGGGCGACTGCAGTGGCTGCCTCCCCCTCCATATCCTCCGAGGTCATACTGGAGGTGTCGGGTGCGCCTCCCATTTCACTCTCTTCGCCCATCATCTCCGAACCGTAACCGCCCGGCATGCCGCTACCAATGCCTCCACCCGCTTTCGCAGTGGCTATATCCCCGGCTTGCCCGACGGCAGTTCGGCCGATACGAATGAACTCGATTTCCTTGATCGTCGTTTGAAAATTGGCTTTTGCGTCGCCATTGGTGCTCTTGATGATATTGAGCAGGCCCTCGAGGATCCACATGTTCTCTTGGGTATAAACAATCTGATAAACGTTGGGTTTATCGCCAGTCCACATGCGGATGGAGGTTAGCAATTCATCCTGACTCGGCTTGGGCCACGTGACAATATCCCGTTTGCTATTGAAGTTAGGTCGGCCACCCATGCCACCCATACCCATACCACCCATACCCATGCCACCCATACCCATGCCACCCATACCCATGCCACCACTTTCGCCGCCAGAGCCCCCCTCACCGCCATAGCCCCCCATGCCCATGCCGCCTTCCATGCCCATGCCTCCACCCATACCGCCAGCTGCACTTGCGTTGGCTTCACCAACCCAGGTAACGCCAATGATCTCGGCCAAACGGGGCATCTGCTCATCGAAGTAACGACCGTAAGCGGCCTTCTCGCCGTCGACGATGTTGGCGGGCTCTTCTGGATACTCCAGCGTGAGCTCAATCGGTTTGTATTCCTTGAGTTTTCGTACCAAAGTTGGGGATGCAATGGCATCGACGGGCCATTGCAGGAGAGGCTCTTGTCGCTCCCATTGGCTTGCCCAGGCAGCCCGAACATCTTCAGCCATTCCGTCGATGATCAAGTCCATTTGTTTTTTGGATTCTTGGTTCGGGTGGGTGCTTACCGCCGCCGCAACGTTGGTCAGGTTTGTAAAGTGCGAATCGAGGGCCGCCTTTTGAGTCGTGTAAAGCCCGTTGATCGTGCTACTCGCCATAAAAAAGCCAGCGATCCCCAAGATGACGGCGAAACCAGTCACGATCCAGAACTGGTGCTTAGCGAGCTGTCCAAGTACTTGTTTGAGTTGATCCATGGTCGTTGATTCCTACGGGTAGCAGTATGTTTTAAAAGCAGGATGTTTTAAAAGCAGTATGTTTTAAAAGTCGCTGGGGAAGAAAGCGACGTTGTCGCGTTGTCCCCTAGGGTTCATGCACGGATGTTATTCATGCATTGATAATGTTTAGGCAACGCTGCTAAGTTCAACGCTGCTAAGTTCCAGTTGTGACTATGCGTGTGCTGGAGAGCTTGAGACTCACCACAGAGCGCCCCAGCGCGGAGCACGACGCGTCACCTGGGACTTCAGCTCTGATCACTGGCTCGCAAGACCATCATCGACTGCTTCATCCTCCGGTGTTTCACCTTCGGCTCCTGCCTCCTCGGCTGCGGCTGCGGCTGCGGCCGCTTCAGCTGCCAGCTTCGCTTCCAAACGCGGGGTAAGCGGTCGTTCACGCCACACCATCTGTACCTGAAATTCAAACTTGGGAGCTTCAAAAAATTGCTTAATCAGAGGTTTTCCATCTGGACCAGCGCCTGATTGATTTCCCCCTGCGGCACCCGTGCCCATACCTCCTCCCGGGCCTCCCATGCCTCCTCCTGGCCCCCCCATGCCACGGCCACCTCCGCCCATTCCCATGCCACCTTCGCCCATTCCCATGCCGCCTCCGGCTGCACTGCCTTGCTTATCGTACTCTGGGTTCCTTTCGACGTTTTTCTCCATAAACACCCCTGTGCCGACGACAAAGGGATTGCTGATGCCGAGTTCTTGATAGGTAAACTCAACTTCCGTTCCATCCCGCAGAGGCAATTTTACACTGCCTGTCTCAAGGCGATGAATCAAAGTCTTCAACACATATTCCTCGCGTTCATCCCCCGTAGCCGCATACTCTTTGCCGTTGTGGTAGTGATAACCATCGAGTTGAATGACCCAACCGGCGGTCGACTCGTCTCCGGAGGACGCGGTGCTGTCAGTTGCGGCCGTGGTACTGGCCGCTTCGCCCTCCGCACCTTCAGTTCCTTCTTCAGCGACTTTCAGCAAGCCCAAGCGTTCCAGGCGGGTATTCTTGTCGCTCTCGTATTGGGAAAGCAGAGCTTCATCGAGGTAAGTGCTAATATCCTCGTAATACTTCGATTCGACCTTTACGATGTGCAGTTCTTTCCTTTGGTTGTAGGGTTTTTCATCACCCGTGGGCAATTTCTTCACATCAAAATCGGCTGGCCTTTCGAGGGCTTGGAAGATTGCATCGAGCAACTCCATCCACAACAGCCGTCGGTCACTGCTGCCGCTCACCTCGTTGCCGATCGTGCTCAGCAACTCAACTTGTTTCTTCTGAGTGTTATCCTCGGCGATCTCGGTGTCGCTCGTCTTTTTGGTGCTGTCAGCTGCTGACATAGCCCCCTGCCATTTATCGGGATGGACGTACGCCCAGCGATTGCCGGCAAACAGCAGATTGCCAGCGAAGCCCATCAGGAGGGCCGCAGCAGCGGCCACAGCCCAAGGCTTCTTAGCGCGAATCATCCGCTCCTTAAGTACTTCCTTGGGGACCAAATTAGTGGCGACCGGCCCTTTGCCCAAGACTTGCAAGCACAGACCGTAGACGGGTGCGAACGCCGCAATGTGATCTTTGAAGGCTGGCGCGGTCGTTACCTCATCGCCCGTTAACTGAGAGAAAGCATCGAGGACATCCACATCCATGGCCAAGTTTTTGCTCAAGTACTGCGCCAACCCAGGTAGCTTGACCGAATTGCCCAGCATCAGGATCGAACCGATTTCCGCCTTCTTGTTCAAACTGCGGAAAAAGCCCATCGACCGTTGCACTTCGGTAACCAAGTCGTTGAATACCGGTCGCATCGCCTGGAACACCAGTTTAGGATCGTCAGCTTCCATGGCATTGCGTTTGAGATGCTCGGCCTTGGCAAACGTCAGCTTGAGGTCCTTGGTCAATTGCCGGGTAAAGTGATTACCCCCCAAAGGCATGCTCCGCTGCCAGACGCGATAGCCGTTGGTCACGATCAAGTCGGTGGCATCGGTTCCCATCGCCAGCAACACCGTCGACTTGGGTGGGTGTTCTGAGTCGTATTTAAAGTCGGCATCGATCGCCAAGCCACGGTCGTAGGTGGCCATGTTGTAAATGCTCAGCGGTGCGAGCTGCAGTAGATCGATCTCGATCCCCTCAGCCTGCAGTGGCTTGAGTGCGCGGTAGACCGCGTCGCGCTTCATTGCGAACAAGCCGACTTCACTCTCCAACGCAAAGCCGTCAGCGATGTCGCCGCCTGACATGAGTTGGTAATCCCAAATCACATCATCCAGTTCGAATGGGATCTGTTGTTTGGCTTCGTATTTGACGATATCAGGAATCTTCTTCAGTTCCACCGGTGGTGGCTTGAAAAACTTGGCCAAGCCGTTTTGTCCAGCGACGCTCAGTGCCACCTGGGTCTTTTTGAGATCGTTGCGGTTAACGAAAGTCTGCAACGCCTCGCGGACCATTGACTCGGGATCCGACTCGGGTTGGCTGAGGATTTTTGGGTATTCGATGTAATCGAACGCTTCGGCAATCACCTGCTCGCCATCCAAGCGGCAGCGCAACGCCTTCAGAGCGCTTTGTCCAATTTCAATACCCCAAACCGATGCTGTTTTTGCCATCGCAGTCGTATTCCCTTAGCAGAAATCAATGTGTCGAGTTCGGAAATTGCCTACATAATACCGCATGCCAAACACAGGCTCGCTGCACGTCGGAGGCCTACCGACGGGCAACTGTGGCTCGAACGCATGGAAATCATGATTAGAATCATCTGACAAGTCACTCAAACCGAGGTTTCGCACCTCAGTGGAGCTGAAATTTCCGGAACCTATCGCTACGGACAGAATCCCTCACCTATTAAACTGTATCGAGCTGGGCCCCCTGCTGTCAAATTTCTGACAATTTTCCAGCCTAATTTTTCTACTTTTTCGTTTCCACCACCCTAAAACAGGAGGCTCGGCACCGTGCATCTGGAGAGAAACACAATCCGAGCACTATTTGCGGTGCTTGTCCCGTGGTGGCTGGCTTGGCTAGGAACGAGTTCCCATCTGGGAGTGAAAGTCTGGGGACAAGAGCCAACAGAGGTCGTGGAGCGGTTGCAAACGGCCCGCAAACTGCTCGCCGAGGAACTGGTCTCAGCGCTGGCCATTGGGCGATTGCGGCAACAAACGCTTAGAGATTCCAAGCCGGTGGTGGTCGAGCACGATGTGCAGATTTTCTTCGATGCCCCCAAGTTCCGGGTGCATGTGATCGACATCAGCCCAGAAACCGCTGCAGCCGCTGACGTCGGGCCCGGTCGCCCGCAGGCAGCCCGCCCCGCAGCCGAGGATTTGAATCGATTCGAGCAGCAGCCGGGGAACGACGATGATGAGGACGAAGTTGAGGCCGAGCACGATTTGCGGAATCACGAGAACGGGGAAGTCCGGGCCGCAGCCGGTTTTGTTCAAGCTGCTGGGGAACTGAGAAACACCCGAAGAAGCAGCAACTCGCAGATTTTCACCGAACGTTTGGTCATCTTCGACGGCGACGTGGTCTACTCGGTTGTGTCCAGCAATGGCCGGCACCGCGGCAAGATCTTTTTTGATTTCCAACAACAGCACGTGCTGCGATCGACGGGCTATCCCTACGTCCCCCCGCTGCAACTGTGGCAAGCTGGCATCAGTGCGCAATTGGATCCACAGAAGGTGCAGATCCAGAAACTGAATCAGCGAGGGCAAATCTTGAGCGAGGTCAATGCGGCCTACACGACCAAATACTATTTTTTCGACGAATTCGATTACGACCTGCGACGGGTTATCTTCACGGTTCCTAAGGCCAAGTTACCTTTTCGCGAGATTTCGCTGCGTTGGGGTGAATCGCACGGGGTACGATATGTAAGCCGCTATGCGAGTAAAGATCGTTATTTGTCGGACAATCCTAATGCTCCACCGGTCGATTCGCGCAACATCGAAATTGAATTCTCGCGGTTCGAGGCTGACGCCAACATCGCCGACGAAGTGTTCACGTTGAGGAGTCTCAATCTGCCGGTGAACACGCCGTTTGACGATCACCGATCCAATGTGGGAGGCCAACCAAAACAACTCAAGTGGAACGGCCAAACGCTGGTTGATGTGGCCGAATAGCTCACGCTTCATTGAGCGGGCTAAGCCTCCTTCCCGGCCCTAATGGGTCGTTCCACCTCGCCGCAATTCAAGGTGGAACACTCGAATTCCTGCGGCGAGGGGAAGTTGCAAGTCAAACGGAGCTAAACAGCGTTTCTCGCTCAAAGACAGCAGCCGATCTGCTGAGCAGAGTTGATCGTTGCTTAGCAAAGTAACGAATATGCCGAGTTGCGTTGAGATGCCGACTGCTCGCATTCTGCCTCAGGCAACGGCGGGCGGAGAAAGAGCGTCGGGGAGGGGCGGCCATGGACGATGACAGAGGAGCCCTCTCGAAGTAGCCAAACTGTATGCGATCATCTTTTTTCGCGATTCCATTCATTGTTTGCGACGCCATGTGTAGATTTGGCCGAGCAGTCGCGAGCGTTACGATCCGCACCTAGCTGGCTGCCCCTATCAGGTCCGCTCCAAACTGACCGCGAAGAACCCTGCGAGAGGGAATTGTGTTACGGCCAACCAAAGCCACCTTTCCCTCTGTCATCGTGGAGGCTCTCCGAATGAGCAAAAAAGAAACTTATCGCATCGTGACTCGCGGCATCGACGGTTCGCTCCGTATCCGCGACTTTCCCAACGCCGAACCGATCCTCCGCATGCACTCGCAAATCGGCGTGGACGATAGCAGCGCCGACTTGGCGTTGCGAGGCTTGCCGGTTTTTCGCGGCTTAATTGGGCCTATTCCCGAAGGCAAAAACATCGTGCGATACGAATCGCCCGAGGTCTTCGAGACGGTTACCAAAGAGTGGAGCAGCGCGAAGATCAAGCGGCGGCGACGACGCACGGCTGCCCCTGAAGCGGTTGAAAACGTTGAAGTATAAAAGTTTTCGGCTGAGTCCAAAACCGAATCACGCCAGCGACTGCCGCGTTAAACCGACTACACGTCGATCTCCTGCGCGTGCTCGGCGCGTTCCATAATAAAATCGAAACGGGCAGAAGCGTCGCGTCCCATTAAATCGGATACGACGCGGTCGGTCTCCAGTTGATCATCGACTTGCACCCGTAACAACCGTCGCGTAGCAGGATTGAGTGTCGTCTCCCACAACATTTTGGGCATCATTTCGCCCAGCCCCTTAAAGCGCATGATCTCGACCTTGGAGCGTTTGTCGGCGGCTGCCAGAATCCGCTGTCGGTCTGTTTCATCGGCGGCCCAGTGCGTTTCCTTACCGATGTCGATCCGAAACAGCGGCGGGACGGCAATATACACGCGACCGTCGGCAATCAAGGCTGGCATATGTCGGTAGAAAAAAGTCAGGAGCAGTGTGGTGATATGGTGGCCATCCGAGTCGGCGTCGGCAAGCAAGATCACGCGATCGTAACGCAACTTCGACAAGTCGAGATGGGGTCCAATTCCGCACCCCAGCGCCGTCACGAGATCTTGTAGTTCCTTGTTCTCCATCACCTTCTGCAGGTTGACGCTTTCGGTATTCAGGACTTTTCCGCGGAGTGGCAAGATGGCTTGGTGATTGCGATCGCGGCCTTGTTTGGCGCTGCCGCCAGCCGAATCCCCTTCGACGATGAACAACTCCGACTTGCCACGGCCCGACGCCAAGCAATCGCTGAGCTTGCCCGGCAAAGTGGCTCCCCGCGACGTGCTCGACTTGCGCGAGATCGCCTCGGAGGCGGCCCGTGACGCGGCCCGGGCCCGCGAGGCGGCGATGATGCGGGCCACGATGGACTCGGCCACCGAGCGGTTATTGTTCAACCATTGCTCCAGCGCCGCCCGCACCGCGCCGTCCACGATGGGCTGCAACTCGGTGTTATTCAGACGGTCTTTGGTTTGGCCTTGAAATTGCGGTTCGGCGATGAACACAGAGACAATCGCCACCATTCCTTCGCGAATATCTTCGGGGGTGAATTTAATACCGCGTGGGGTCAAATTGTGGGTCTCAATGAAATTGCGAATGGCCTTGCCCATCCCCGCGCGAAACCCATTTTCGTGCGCTCCACCGTTGGCGGTCGGAATGCCGTTGACATACGACCGCACATGTTCGTCGGTCGATTCGGTCCATTTCATGGCCACTTCAATCCGTTCATCGCCATCTTTGGAGAGAGTGAACGGCGCGTCGTGGGTCGTTCGCGTCGCCCGTTCTGCAATCACACGGTCAAGGAAATCGACGATCCCGTTGGCATGATGGAACGTGTCCTTCTTATCATTGACTTCATCGGCATAGTTGACTTTGACGCCACGATGCAAAAAGCTGGTGATTTCCAAACGCTGTCGGATGGTCTCCGGATTAAAGTCCGTTTTCGGGAAGATGGTCGGGTCGGGGGTAAAGGTAATCGTCGTGCCAGTCCCGCGGAACGTTCCTTTGGCCTTTTGCAAGTTCGTGGTCGGTTTACCTTGCGAAAAATCCATTTTGTATTGACAGCCGTCGCGGCGGACGACCGCCGACAAGTGCTTGGACAAGGCGTTGACGGCGGAAGCCCCGACGCCGTGCAGGCCCCCTGATTGTTTGTAATTTTTCCCTTCAAATTTGCCACCCGCATGCAAGATGGTGAGCACCATTTCCAAGGCGCTCTTCTTGGTCTTCGAGTGCTTATCGACGGGAATCCCTCGTCCATTGTCCGCCACACTCACCGTCCGCCCATCCTTGAACAAGGTGACGGTGATCTCGGTCGCGTGGCCATTCATCGCCTCATCGACCGAGTTGTCCAAGATCTCCCAGACCAAGTGGTGTAGCCCAGCTGAGCCCACGCCGCCGATGTACATCCCGGGGCGTTTACGGACCGGCTCCAGCCCTTCGAGCGCGACGATATCTTCAGCGTTATAGGAACTTGATGCTGAGGCCATATTTAAGGTTCAATCCGTTGCTGTTAGCAACTTTAAAATCTAACGACCACATAAATCCAACAAGTCAGTGAGCTGACTGGACCTGTTAAAAACCGGCTTATATTAGCCTTCCGGCAAGGGCTCCGGGGCAGGTGGGGGTTGGATGACCACACTCGAGATCTTGCCATTTTTCTGAATTTCTGTTCCCCGTCCACCACGGGCGGTAACACGGTACTTGGCGGTTGATATGGTCTTCTGCGCGCCGCGATTGGTCTCGACCACCAATAGGTCTCGGTCCCCCGTCGAAGCCTTGAAGCCAACCAAGCGGTCGGTCTTGGCCAGTTTGATCAGTGTCACACCTTTGCCAGCCCCCGATAAGTAGTTGACTTCTTCGATCGGACAAACCATGGCACGGCAATCGGCGGAAATTGCTAGGAGTTTTTCGCTGCCAGTGACCGCCTCGACGCCCACCACCTCGGACCCCGGAGCGACCCGAGCGAAGCGTCGGCCCGAGCGGGTCGAGGGCTCGACAAACTGCTGCAGTCCGAAGCGGAGTGCGTAGCCGTTGCTGGTGGCGGCAAACCCGTGCACTTCGGGGCAATAGTCGGGATGCTTGGGATCTTCGGCAATGTTGCCACAGACGCGTGGGTCGAGCGAGATGGCGGCCACGATCCGCTCGCCATCCTTCATCTTGAACAGCTTTTGGATCGGCTCGCCGTAGCCCGTTGAGGCGGGAATATCGATGAAGCGGGCCGTGTAACAGACGCCGAAGGAGGAGAACAACGCCAACGTGGCTCGGGTCGAGCCAGCCACGCAAGCCAACGCGCGATCCCCTTCACGCAAACGACTTTTGGCGGGATCGGCGATCTGCCGTTGACGCTTGACCCAGCCATCGGTCGAGAGCAACACATGGCAATCTTCGGCCACGATAAAGTCCTCGGCCGAGAACTCTTGTTCCTCTTCGATGGTGATGATTGCCGTGCGTCGAGCTCCAGATTTCTGTTTCGAATACCCTTCGATCAGGGCTTCTATTTCCTCGCGAACAATTGACCAGCGTCCTGATGAGTTGGTATCGTCGGTACTTTCTTTGAGCAATTTATCGATCGCCTTACCGCGCTTCGCTTTATCCTTTAACTCATCCTGAATCAAGTTGATCTCGAGCCGCGCGAGTCGATAGAGTTTGAGCTCCAGAATCGCATCGGTTTGCTCTTCGTCCAAACCACCTTTGCCATTGACGGCCGGGAAACGCTTCATGATCTTGTCAGCCGCATCCGCCTTCCCTTCCGAGCGGCGGATGATACGAATGATTTCATCCAGCGCATCGAAAATGAGCACGAAGCCTTCGAGGATGTGCATGCGGCGGAGCAGGCCGTCGAGTTCATTTTGCAACCGCGCGGTGACCACATCCAAGCGGAAATGCAAGAAGTGCCATAACACCTCTTTTAACCCGAGCCGTTCGGGACGGCCGACTTCAGGGTTTTCCGTCGGCACCAGACAAGTCATGTTGACGTTGAAGTTGGTTTGCAGCGGAGTGTTTTTGTAGAGATAGGCCAAGACCTTGGCTTCATCGGCATCCTTACGCAACTGCAAATCGATGCGAATTTCGTCGGTCGACACATCCCGCACATCTTCGATCAAGGGCATCTTGCTGCTCATGACGATCTCGGCGATGCGCTCCACCAACACCGATTTATTCACGGCGTACGGGATCGACGTGATATGCATTAGCTTGCTGCCACCTTTGGTCGGTGGTCCCATCTCGGTGGTACCGCGAAGCTTCAAGCTCCCTTGGCCGATGCGGTAGATCTCGCGCAATTCGTCTTTGGTGTTGACCAACTGTCCACCGGTCGGAAAATCCGGTCCTTGGACGGCATCGTTGGCCACCAGTTGGTAGTCTTTGATCTCGGGATCTTTGAGCAACTTCAAGAGTGCTCGACAAACTTCGCCGAGATTGTGAGGCGGGATGTTCGTCGCCATGCCGACGGCGATACCGGTGGCACCATTGACCAACATGTTGGGCATGCGGGTGGGGAGCACGACCGGTTCTTGACGCGAGCCGTCGTAATTGGGTTTGTAGGGGACGATGCGGGTTCCCAGGTCCCGCAGCAGCTCCATGGCGATCGGTGTCAACCGACATTCGGTATAACGCATGGCGGCCGCATTGTCACCGTCGATCGATCCGAAGTTGCCGATGCCGTCGACCAGCGTCTCGCGGAGGGCCCACGGCTGGGCTTGCCTCACCAGGGCATCGTAAACGGAGGTTTCACCGTGCGGGTGAAAGTTACCGGTTACGTTACCGCACACAAAGGCACACTTCCGCGGTTTGACATCGGCGCGAATGCCCAACTGGTCCATGGCGTACAAAATCCGCCGCTGAACGGGCTTGAGGCCATCGCGGACGTCGGGCAAGGCACGGCTGGTGATCACCGAGAGCGAGTAGTTTAGGTAGCGTTCTTGGGCAGCGATGTGCAATGGCACGGCGTCGATCTGTTGCAGATCCTCAGCGTCTGCAAATAAATCGCCCGTTTTCGAATTGTCGCCGCCGCTTTTACCTGAATTGTCAGAATTCCTTCGCTTGGCCATTCAGGCGCTGCTCCCCTGCACGGATTGATTGAACTCTTGCTCGATGATGATCGGTCGGGGGGGAATCGCATTTCGCCCCACCGCGTGGAATAGCTTTCCCACAATCGCCAATTGCGTCAAGGCCGGGGGGATACGTCAAGTTTTCTAGCTCCTCACATTCGACTGAATGTTGGCGGGCCACATGCCGTGCGTGCACAAGATATTCGGCTCGAATCAGTTGTAGCGTCTCGTCGAAAGAAAGTGAAATATCGGTCAATCGGCTACCGATTTTCAGTGAGAATCGAAAATTTATTCGGGCCGCGAGCCGCTATCCAGCATTTAGCACCCAAGGTCACCCAGGGAAGGGACACACCACCAATGTCACTCGTATCCAAGCTTTTGCCAATCGTCGTTGTCGCGGCCGCCTTCTGCTTCGGCAACCAAGCCCAAGCTCAAGAGTACGCCGGACCCCTATTCGCCAACCAGTACACCCAAGGCTACGCCAACCAGGCAACGGCTCAAATGTACTTGTCGCCAGTCCCCGTACCCGCTTGGGTCGGGCACACCTACTACACCTACCAGCCGCTGAATCCGCACGAAATGATGTACCGCCACAACGAACGCTTCCACAGCTATTATGACAATGGCCAAGGGCTCAACCGGACTGGCGTGCACTATTATTCGCCGCCAGTGCGAACTGCAGTTCACGGCATCTTCAAGTCGCTGTCGTTGCCACGTCCCTAATCCAAGAGGAATGAACGTATGAAGAATTTAGTGCTCTTCGGGGCCTTGTGCGTCGTCGGGCTTGCCGTCCCATCCGAAGTTATGGCAGACCGCCCGATCGAACGAATATTTAATGGCTCACCTGCCACCCGCGGCAACGCTTGGGCCCAGGGCTACGCGGCCAATCGCCCCTGGCACGGCCAGTACTACTATTTGCCATACGCTCAACCAACGGCTTTGGTCGTGCCACCCAACGTCACCATGCAACAGAATTACTCCTGGGGCGTGTCGCAGAATACCATGACTCCGGTCTACCATCAGTACGGATTTGGCGGCCAACCGTCCAGCGGTGGAGCCTTCTTGGCTACCCCACGTTGGCCGAGCCATACCAATCAGTTTGGCGTCTACCCGGTCCGCGCCCCCTGGTAACCACTCCTGCCAACTCGACTCACATACAGAAAAGCGACGGTTTTGCGACCGCCGCTTTTCTCATTTCCGAACTGCCAGGCTTTCCGCTGGGCGGGAGAAGGTAACTAAGAACCGGACACTTGTTTCCCGACCGATCCTCAGCGAGGCGGTCGTTGCTGCAAATCGCAAGTCCCTCCCTCATCGCATGCCATGCCGGCTAGCTTGTACCGCCGCTCAGCAATCTTGCGATACAACCACCGCCACACAGGCATCGCGCCGGGGATATGCAGCAGCGGCATCAACCACCACAGCTTCGGAAGTTTTCGACTGAGATAACGCCCTGCATCCGCGCCGCCAAACTGCTCGCCCCCGGGTGTGATGACCCACATCTGATCCATCAGTTGTTGCGTGGTGAGATTGGGACAGATCTCGCTCACCCGCGGATCATGCAAACTCAGGTAGGTCAAGCGGCCTGAATCGAGCCCTCGGAGTCGCTCTACTTGGCTGCGGCAAAAATTGCACTTTCCATCCCAAATCACTAAGTCCGCTTGGGGTGCCTCGAGCGGGTCTGGTAAGTGCAGTGCTGTCTTGGTCACAAGAATCTTCTGTGCGTTGAAGTGAAAGCGAGCCAGGATAAAACAAGTGGTTGCGTGTCCCCGTGCTGTAACCGTTAAGCCAGCCACAGCACAACATCGCAAGGGGTTTAACCGGCTGGGAAGGGTTTATCCAAACAGTGGTTGTGCAAGGTTGCCATCGCCAACTCAGCCTCCCAGCAAACGAACCCTGCTGGCACGAATCGCCCATTACAATCGGCGCCAGCATGGCCAGCAAGGAAGCAATTTGTGCGCCGCACAGGCCGGAAGCCTTTCCAATTCCCTGCTCGACTTTTTCTTGGCGACCACCGAGCAGGCTGCCGCGTAGCTCTCCGGCACCTCCGAAGGATAGACTGGACGTGATTTGTCTCCGAAAAGCGGGCGATTGGTTTAACAAGCGGGGTAATTGTATCCCATCGCCATAGCACGGAGAGACAAGGACCGGTTCCGAATGGACACATTATGCCGTAGGGAACCAGTTAAAGGTGGTTTCCGCGCCTCGGTTTGACACTAGGGCCGTTGGACGACTGCGCCGCGGAGTCTAGAATAGCGAGAAGCCGACCGAGGGCGAAAAACGCTCATCGCGGAACTTCAACTCCTTTTGCAACATCTGACTGGTCGCCAGCCAATCGACGGCTTCGGAAACGAGGCGCCTTCGAGAAACCAGTTGACGGATCAAGAATCCTATGTCCGAGAACTCCATGTCCGAAAACGACGATCAGCCCTCTGCCATCCCAACGGCGGACAATGCTACAGCGCACGGGGCTACAGCGCACGGGGCTACAGCCAGCGCCCCAAGTTTAGAAGCTGCCGACACCCCCGCTGCCGCGGAAAGCGCTCCAGCCGCTGAAAACTCAGCTGGCGGGGCAGCCAAAGCGGGACCGATCAGCTTGGATCGCATTCGCGAACTGCGGATGAGCCAACAGAAGGCGGAAGCGGAGCGCTCGCGTTCCAAGTCCAAGCCGTCAGCACCCGCCGCAGCCAAGCCAGGCCAAGGGGGTGCTGCACCGAATTTTCAAGCGGCCGCGGGAGCAGGCGCCAAAAAGTTCAATCGCTCGGAGAAACCAAGCTCGGGTAACTCAATGGACAGCGGCCTAAGTCCTTTGCCAACCCCGCCACCCCTCGGCACCGCTTCGCGAATCGCAGTTCCCTCGCGCCGCCAACCACTTTCTCAGGATCTTGAGGACGAATTACTGGCCGCACTGGGCAGCTCCGACTTGGACAAGATCCTCGTCGGCGATTCGATGCTGCAAGTCGGCTTGATGCTCGAAGAAGGGCAGCGGATGCAGGGCAAAGTCATGAAGGTGCATGGCGAGTCGGTCTTCGTAGCGCTCGGTGGCGCCAACGAAGGTGTCTTGCCCTCCCTGCAATTCGAAGAACTGCCAGCGGAAGGTACACAACTGGACGTGGTGGTGCGTGGCTATTTGGCACAAGAGGGTCTGTACGAACTGACCATGCCGGGCAACGCGGTCAACGTCGATGACTGGTCCGATATCAAAGAAGGCGAAGTGGTTGAAGTCGTGGTCACCGCCGCCAACACGGGCGGACTTGAATGCAAGGTGGGAAGCATTCGCGGCTTCATTCCTGCCAGCCAGGTAGCCGAGTTCCGTATCGAGGACTTCTCCGAGTTCGTCGACCAGAAAGTACTGTGTGTGATCACCGAAGCCAACGAGCGTCGGGGCAACCTGGTGTTATCACGCCGCGCCGTCCTTGAGCGCGAAAAGAAAGAGAAGCGGGCAGAACGAATGGCTGCGCTGGAGATCGGCGCAGCTGTCGAAGGGGTTGTGCGAAAAATCACCGACTTCGGTGCCTTCGTCGACCTCGGCGGACTCGACGGCTTGCTGCACATCAGCCAACTCTCCTGGGAACGGGTCAAGCACCCGAGCGAAGTCCTGCAAGAGGGACAAAAAATCCAGGTTCGCGTTGACAAAATCGACGAACAATCGGGCAAGATCGGCCTTTCCTACCGCTCTCTGCAAGAACACCCCTGGACCGATATCGATACCCGCTTTCCGGTGGGAAGCATCGTGCATGGAGCCATCACGCGGATCGCCGAGTTTGGCGCGTTCGTGCGCGTCGCAACCGGAGTCGAAGGCTTGATCCACGTCAGTGAACTGGCGCATCACCGCGTCAATAATGTAAGTAATGTGGTCTCCGAAGGACAAGAAGTTGACGTCAAAGTGTTGTCGATCGATCTCGAACAACAGCGCATGAGTCTGTCACTCAAAGCCGCTCAGGCTGCCCCCGAGCCGGTGGAGTCAACCGACGCAACCGCCGAAAGTGTTGAAGAAGTGCGACCAGAACCGGTCCTGCCCAAGCATCGTGGACCGCTGAAAGGTGGCACCGGCCGAGGGGCAAGTGGCGATCAGTTCGGACTGAAGTGGTAAGCAGCCGCTCGGGTGCTGCAATTTACACTTCCCGAAGAATTTAAACTTCGTCAGGAAACGTTGGACAACTGCTCGACTTTAGTCATGCACACCAAAGCCAACCAAACAGCCCGGTACCGGCCATCGGCTGCCCGTTGCATCAGATAGCATGTTGTACTATCGACCGCTACATCGCGCACTCCATCGATGTCGTAACTCGACCCATCGTCCATCGTGACACGAACTGGGCTATGTTCAATTGCCTGTAAAAGTGTTTCGCGGTCCATGTTTGATCTCCCCCAGCCCAGCCCCGTAGTGGATCTTGCTAAAGATCCCAACCATACGCCCCCAATATTTAGCCGTGACAAAGCACTAGTGCAACAAACGCTGCTCCACAGGATCTAGTATAGTGCCAGAAAACGAATCTGTCGAAAATCTCCGACGGCCAGTGGACCCAAAGCACATTGAGCTTGAGATCAAACTGTCTCACCAACAGCGACTGTGCGAGCAATTGAACCAAGTGGTCGTTGATCACACCCGGCAGATCATGCAGCTCGAACGGGTGATCGCTGAGATACGGAAGCAATTGACCGATTTGCGCGATGCCCGAAAACAAGAGATCAGCGACCCCAGGGAAGAGCGGCCACCGCATTATTAGGTAGCGAGGGAAGACTACGCCCGCAAACTGACCTCCCCGTGGGGGAGGTGCGAGTCATGCGAGCCGGTGGGGCTGCTGACAGGATCTTGCTTGCTGACTCTTTACGATCCTACCCGCTCGCATGACTCGCGACGTTCGCGGAGGGAAGGTTCGTCAGCGCTCGGCCACCTGAAGAGAACACCGCGAGAGCAACTTCCACCGCAAGAATAGGATCTTGAGCAAGATCCACAACGCAGAGGATCTTGAGCAAGATCCACTACAAAGAACTTTCTCAGCGAGAATAGCTTCCACGGCGAGACTTCATGCGCTCTTAACGCATTCACGCTGCAGGCGGGTATCGGTGCTTTCTAAAATGAATGCGGTGAGATTCTCATCGCCACTGCAAACTCGATACACCGGAGGCTTCCATGGTTGCTTGTTCAGTGCGTAACGCGCGCGTTCGAAGGTTTCTTCAAATCGCCGCTGCGGCTGCCGTTTGGATCGCCCACTCTCAGTCCACTCTGTTCGGGCACGAGCCAACGACGCTGGTCATCGCCCACCGAGGTGCAAGCGGTTATCTGCCGGAACATTCCGAGGGTGCCAAGGTACTCGCCTTCGCTCAGGGTGCCGATGTGCTGGAACAAGACGTGGTGCTGTCGAAAGATGGCGTGCTGATCGTCAGTCACGATGTCACCATGGATGCAACGACCAATGTGCGGGACATTTATCCCGAGAGAGCCCGCGCGGACGGCAAGACCTATTGGGCCGATTTCAATTGGTCGGAGTTAAATCGTGTCTCGATGCGTGAACGCTCACTGGATAGCCAAACTTCCGAGCGTTTCCGCTACGCCACCGAATCCCGCGTCATGCGACTTGACGATGAAATTAAGTTGATTCGTGGGCTCAATCAAGTGTTAAATCGCAATGTTGGTTTTCATATCGAACTGAAAGCACCGGCTTGGCATTTGAAAGAGTTCGGAACCCATATGGCAGACACACTGCTGGCTGTACTCAAGGAACACGAAGTCACGGCGGCCAGCGAACCTTGTTTCATTCAGTGCTTTGAACCCGAAGAGCTCAAGTACATGAAGGAAGTGCTGAAATGCGAACTACCGCTGGTGCAGCTACTCGGAGGGCGTCGTCCAGCAAACGGCGCCGCCGGCTCCAAGTCGCTTGAAGAAGAACTGGCCGAAATCGCCAAGTACGCCAATGGCGTTGGACCGGCTATCCCACTCCTTTTGACCAGCGACGGCGATTCCGTTAAATCAACCGGTTACGTCGAAGCGGCCCACAAGGCCGGCTTGGTGGTGCACCCTTATACGGTCCGTCGCGATATGCTGCCGGCGTGGTGTGCGAACGTGGATGACCTGCATCGGGTCTTGATCAAAGAGTTCAAAGTGGATGGTTTCTTCACCGACTTTCCCGATTTGGGGCGCGCCGCCGTGGACTCCCACCACAGTGCACCCTAGTGATATGTCATCGCTGAAATTCAGGGACGCTCGTAGTGGATCTTGCTAAAGATCCCAATAGCAATAGGATCTTTAGCAAGATCCACTACCAGTCGCTCGAGTTGCAATTTAGCAGCGGTACCTTTAGACTGCTAATTTATCAAGCTCCCATGAACGCAAAGCGACCCGAAACAAACAAATCGGCCAGCCAAGACCCGAGCCTCAATGTTAAAGTGATCACCCCCAGAGCTGTGGCACTCACCATCGCTGGCTCTGACCCCAGCGGCGGTGCAGGGCTGCAAGCGGACTTGAAGTCGTTTCAACAGCTGGGAGTCTACGGTGCTTCCGTCATCACGCTGCTAACGGTCCAAAACACCCGAGGTGTGACCGCCGTCGAGGTCATGTCCCCCGCATTGATCGTGGCACAATACGACGCAGTCATCGATGACATCCCTCCGCGGGCGATCAAGACCGGCGCTCTCGGCAGTGCGACTGTGGTGTCCGCGGTCAGCCAACGACTGCGAAATGCAACCTGTCCGATCGTGGTGGACCCAGTGCTGGTAAGCAAACACGGTCACTCGCTGGCGACCGACGACGTGGTCGTAGCCTATCAGCGTGAATTGCTACCGCTGGCCCACATCGTGACCCCCAATCGTTTTGAAGCAGAACGACTGACCGGCTGCAAGATCGACGACTTGGACTCAGCGGCCAAAGCCATTCACCTGCTTCAACACGTTGGAACACGTTATCCGCTGATCAAGCTGGGAGCGATGGACGGCAACTCCGTACACCTCCTGGGACTGGATGACGAGGACATCTGCTTGTCGGTCCCTAGATTGCCCGAAGGTAACACGCACGGGGCAGGTTGCATCCTGTCCGCGGTCATCACCGCGAGCCTTGCGCTGGGTGAAACCGATGTCAAGGCAGCCGTGCTGTTTGGCATCCATCGCGTCTACGAAGCGCTGCACTGCCATACCAAGTTGGGGCAGGGCATTCATCCAGCTGAAATCCGCGCGATGGTCAGTCGCTAAGTCGGCTTAGGCTAGGATTTTGTCGACGACATGACCATGTACGTCGGTCAAGCGATAGTCGCGGCCTTGGAAGCGGAACGTGAGCCGCGTGTGATCGAAGCCAAGTAGATGCAATAGCGTCGCATTCAAATCATGCACATGCACCAGATCGGAGAGGACATTGAATCCGAACTCGTCGGTCTCACCATGCGTATGCCCCGGCTTCACGCCACCACCGGCCAACCAGACGCTGAAGCAGCGGTTGTGGAGATCGCGACCATCGTTACCACCTTGTACCATCGGGGTGCGACCAAACTCGCCTCCCCAGACTACCAAAGTATCATCCAGCAAGCCGCGTTGCTTCAAATCCTTGACCAAGGCCGCGCTGGCCTTGTCGGTATCCAACGCATTTTGCTTGACACCGGCTGTTAAGTTGCCGTGTTGATCCCAGACCTCATGGAATAACTGTACGAATCGCACGCCTCGCTCGGCCAATCTCCGGGCTAACAGACAGTTCCGCGCGTAACTCGCCTCCTTCACATCCTTGATACCGTACATCTCCAGAATCTCAGCCGGTTCGCTCGATAAGTCCATCAGCTCGGGTGCACTGGTTTGCAATCGATACGCCATCTCGTAGCTCTGAATGCGAGCTTCAATCTCTGGATCGCCGAGTTTATCGGCGGCCAAGGCATTCAAGCTGTTGATTGTATCCAGCGAGGCCCGCTGCGATGTCGGATCGATTCCTTGAGGATTTGAGAGATAGAGGACGGGATCACCGGCACTGCGGAAGGGGATGCCGCCATAGGTGGTTGGCAGAAACCCGCTACCGTAGTTGCTCGCACCGCCGCTGGTCCCCTTGGCACTGGTCAGCACGACGAACCCTGGCAGATCTTCGCACACGCTACCGAGTCCGTAGAGCGACCAAGCCCCAAAGCTCGGGCGGCCGAACTGTTGAGATCCGGTGTTCATCAGAATTTGCGCGGGGGCATGGTTTACGGCGTCGGTCTGCAGGGTGCGGATCAAGCAGATATCGTCAGCGATCGAACCGATGTGCGGGAGCTGATCGCTGAGCTCCATGCCGCATTTGCCATACTTGACGAAGTTAAACTTGGGGCCGAGCAAAGCCGAGTTGGGGTTAATGAAGGCAGCCCGGTAACCGTCGAGCAAACCGGCAGGTGGGAGCTGTCCATCGCGTTTGGCCAACTCGGGCTTGTGGTCGAAGAGCTCCAACTGGCTAGGGGCACCCGCCTGAAACATGTAGATCACGCGCTTGGCTTTGGGAGCGAAATGAGATGGACGAGGAGCCAAGGCGCGAGCGTCCGTTTCGGGAGAGGCCAGTGCCTCGCGCTTCAGCAGCGTTCCGGCAGCCATCGCAGCCAAGCCAACACCGCAATCGCGAAAAAACCAGCGTCGACGCAGGTCCGATGCGAGTGCCGCCCGCGTGGGCTGCGTCTCGGGAGCACTGTTTTGATATAGGTTGGACATGGGGTTCTCTAATTCTTACTGATGGTTTCGTCGAGGTTCAGCAACACGCGGGCGACCAGTGTCCAAGCGGCTGCATCTTGCGGATTCGTGCCGTCCGGTAAACTGGGAAGTCGAGCTGGGTCACCCGTCGCGATCTCGCGCGGATTGAGCCAGCCTTCGGCCATACGCTGGCGTTGACTGGCGAGCAATTTTTGAATCTCATCGATCTCGGCTTCGGAGGGCTCCCGCGACGTGCAACTGCGGAACGCAAACACTCCCCGCGCACGATCATCCGCGCCACCCTCGCGTAAAATGCGGAGCGCAAAGGCTTGAGCCGCTTCGACGAAGATTACTTCGTTGAGTCCCGTGAGGGCCGCCAGCGGGGTGTTCGAACGGACACGCCGCGCGCAAGAGAAATCGGCATTGGGCGCATCGAAACTGGAGAGCACCGGATCGGGCATCGAACGCTTGCGGAAACCGTATACCGTTCGGCGGTAACGCTCCGGACCGGTCGCTGGCGTCCAATAGCTTGGGTACGTATAGTTGTAGTCGAGCACGTTCTGCGGGACCGGGGGGATAACGCCAGGACCACCCACCTTGTGATGAATCAAACCGGAAACCGCCAAGGCGATGTCGCGAACCACTTCCGCATCGGCGCGGAATCGAGGGCCCCGCGCGAGCCAGCGGTTTTTCGGATCCTGTTCCAGTTGTTCGTCCGAGGCCACCGAGCTCTGTTGATAAATGGCACTTTCAATGATCTGCTGAATAAGTCGCTTCTGATCCCAGCCATGCTCCATGAAGTCAACCGCCAACCAGTCTAACAACTCCAAGTGCTCGGGCACCGCAGCGCGAGTCCCGAAGTCTTCGGAGGTCTCAACCAAGCCTTCTCCGAACATCACTTGCCACGCTCGATTCACGGCCACGCGCGCAGCCAACGGCGAGCGACGATCGACGAGCCACTTGGCAAACGCCAAACGATCATTAGGCAGCGAATCATCCAGCGGGTGGAAGGCTGTGGGCACATGTGGAACGACATCCCGATCGGGCTGATCCCATTCACCCCGATTGAGCAATCGAGTCGCTCGCTGCTGCTCGGGAGAGCGCTGGGCAAGATGCAATACCGAAGTCATGGCTTGCGGATATTGTTTCCACCAGGTCTCGGCTTCTTCGTCGGCTCCCTTGAGTTCCGGAACCGATTTCCGCCATGCGGCGAACAAGTGAGATTGCTGTTCCTCGTTGCGCTCTTCGGCAGCGGTCTGGGCGGCAAGCGCGGCGGCGTAATCGACCGGCGGTGCGGCCGGAGTCGGCGAGGTGGTGAGACTTACCCGGCAGCAACCGAGCATGTCGCCCATGCGCATGACCACTTTGATTTCAGTTTCAGGCGGGCACTCTAGTGGCTTTTCAAATTGAAGCACGGCCACCGACGCTTGATTGCGGCGTCCTACTCCCCGATCGGCCCGCCACGAGGTCTCGTCGGTACCATCGATCAGGTAAGCCACCGGGCCGCTAGCCTTCTTGCCATCTTCCTGCTTCTGGTCGGGTTCGGAGAAGTCTGCGGTCGCATTGACCAGCTTTTGTTTTTCCCACTCGGCGCTGCCGGGGCGTTTAAGGAGCACTTCGAGCTCCTGAACGTTCCAGCCACCAACGCGGTTGCGTCCCGGTCCTGCAAAAGGCAAGTCGTGATGCGGTAGGGCTTCCAAACGCAGTCCGGTAACTCCCTGCAACTCGGGCTTGGCGACATAAAACACGTCGTTACTGGTATGCCCTAGCATTAAGATCGAATGATCATCGAACTGCACGGGGTGGTTTAGTCCACTGATCGTTTCCAACTGGTGAAATGCCAGTGGCTTCCAGTCCGCTTGCTTGGCCGATAACTCTATGGCAAACGCTTCGAGTGACTCCTTCCAATCGCTCCGTTCTTGCTTAATCCGCTCATCGACACCTACCAAAGCCGCTGTGACTTCGGTCAGTTTCTGCTGCTGAGCATCGTCATAGATCCACGACTGGGCTTCGTAAACATTGTTCAGGTAGGCAAACATGCCGAAGTATTCGTCGTGGCTGAGCGGATCGAACTTGTGGGTGTGGCACTGCGCGCATTGAGTCGTGAGCCCTAAAACGGCTTTACCCACGCAGTCGACGCGATCGAACATCTCAAACATGCGGAACTGCTCAGCGATAATCGCTCCTTCCTCGTTCAACATACTGTTGCGTAAAAACCCGGTGGCCACCAGTTGATCCTGAGTGGCGTTGGGAAGTAGGTCGCCCGCAATCTGCTCGACGATGAACTGATCGTAGGGCTTGTTCTCATTCAGTGATTTGATCACCCAGTCGCGCCAAATCCATTGATCGCGCTGCAAGTCCTTTTCGTAACCGTTGGTGTCAGAATAGCGAGCGGCGTCGAGCCAATGCCGTGCCCACTTTTCACCGTAACGTTCGCTATTGAGGAGGCGTTCCACGGTGGCCCGCAGTCCATCGCGCTCGAAGGCGGCGAGTTCCTCCAGCGTGGGTGGCAAGCCGATAATGTCGAGATAGACCCGACGGCACAACCGCGCTGACTCTTCCGGTGGCGCAAGGGACATCTGCTTCAGTGCTAGTTTGGCCCGCACCAAGACATCGATCGGGTTCTCCCCGTCTGCGACAGCTAACTCAGTTTTTTGCGGTGGCTCAAAGGCCCAGTGGGAGGCGTAGTGCGCCCCTTGCGAGATCCACTGCTTGAGCAAGTCGATTTGTGTTGTTGAGAGTGGCTTATGCTGGTCCGGCGGGGGCATGAGCTCCGACTGATCGTCGCTCGTTATTCGCGCGATAAACGTCCCTGCCGCTGCGTTGCCCGGCACAATGGCCGGTTCCCCCGAGTCGCCACCGACAAAAACTGACGCTTGCAAATCCAAACGCAAGCCACTTTGCCGCGATTCTTCATCGATGCCGTGGCAGTGCATGCAGTGCTCGGCCAAAATCGGCTGAACGTCTCGCATGTAGTCGACCGGCGTGGCGTCGCCTGGCGTGTCAGCCAAACTCACCACAGCTGACAACGACCAAACGTGAACGAGCAAGCAGCCCCAGAGAATTGGAACGACTGGATTCTTTCCATGCATTTTGAATGACTCTCGGCGGGTAGCGGTGAGCGAGGTGGGAGGCGCGCAGCCCACGCGCTGCACACCCGCCTTTAGTATAGTCGCCTACCCGATTTTGTTCCATGCGATGCCCAGTGGGGGCAACCCGCTGGATTATTGCAAGCGGCCACGGGAGGGGGAAGCGACCACGAAAGGAGGAATCGGACAACGGGAGGGGGACGCTCCTGCGGAGCCTTTACAGGCCGCCACCTGACGTCCACAAGCAATAGGCCGGGGTGCATTTGGCTTATGAAAGTAACGCGTCAGATTAGAAAAAAGCTCGGCAGGAGCCTCCCTCTCCCGACTGAATTTTCCAATGGTTAAAAGATGCTTACAGAAAGGATCTAGAGAGAAAAGAGGGAGAAAGGGAGCGGTAGCAAGCTCCCGCACTCCAAAGATTCACGCGTTGTCATCGCGTAGAACAAGCCGGGCGGTGCGGCGGGCGAAGTAAAAAATGCGCTGCACGAGGTGCACCAGATCAACCTCAACTTGAAAGGTCGGAAGTCGACGCGGATCGCCAGATAGCAGCCGCTGGCGGATGCGGCCGTAGGCGCTGTCCATCAAACCATTGAACTGTTCCTTGCGATCAACCACATCGCGGGCCAGCACTAGGTTGTCGTCCAGCAGCGACTGCAAGCCATCGCGCAGTGCTAAGCTGGCGACCTCAAATAGTTTGTTCAACTGCACGTGCGTCGCAGGACTGATCTGCACTTGGTGTTCGACGCGTTGCATCCCTTGGGTTACCAAGTTGGTCGCGACAATGTCCGCGACACTTTCCAAATAGCTTGCCGCGGAGATGATGACCTCCAATTTTCCAGTTTCAACGGCGGTTAATTCACTGCGAGCTAGACCTCGGCAGTACTCGACGATGGCCAGATAGAGCTCATCAACCGACTGATCCCTATCGGCCGTTTTGCGGAGTTCATCACCCGCTCCAGTGAACACAGCTTTGGGCGCCCGCTCAAGCATTGCTTGGACCAACTCTCCCAAATGTGACAACTCCATTTTCGCCCGCTCCAAAGCTAAAGACGGGGTCCCCATGAGCGTGGCATCCAAGTACTTGGGTTCTGCGAGCGGCTTGACCCCTACCTTCTCGGCAGGAATCCACCATTCTGCCAGCCGCGCTAGCGGGCCGACGAGCCAAATCAATACCAATGTGTTAGCCACATTGAACAACGTATGTGCATTGGCGATTTGACGCGAAAGATCGTTTGACAATGACTCGACGAACCAGGCAAGTTGCGGCAAGAAGCCGATCCACGCCAAGACCCCAAATGCGTTGAACAACACGTGCACCAGGGCAGCTTGTCGCGCAGCCGCGGGGCGTCCCCAACCGGCCAGCATGGCTGTGGCACAACTACCCAGATTACCTCCCAGCATCAATGCCAATCCGGCTGGCAAGGCGATCGCTCCTTGCATGGCCAAGGCAATCACGAGTCCTGAAGTGGCCGAGGAACTTTGCACAATGGCGGTGAATACAGCCCCGACCAGTGCTCCTAGCAGCGGCTGCTCGATCCCTTTCATGAGTTCGGTAAACAAGGGGTACTCGCGGAGTGGACTGGCGGCCGCGGTCATTTGAGTCAGCGCTAGAAACAACAAGCCCAATCCCAGGAGCACTGCCCCGACGTGCTTAAGGGGCTCCTGACGCCCAAGTGCAGACATTGCAAAACCGACAGCGATCAGCAACCACGCCGACTCGGTGACTTGAAAGGCGGCCACATGAATGGTCAACGTCGTGCCAATATTGGCCCCCATGATGACACCGATCGACTGCCGCATCGTCATCAAGCCCGCAGACACGAAGCCAACCACCAGGACCATGGTCAGTGAAGACGATTGCACGATGGCAGTCACTACGATTCCAGTGGCCACGCCAGCGAAGCGGTTGACCGTCAAAGATGCCAGCAGCGCGTTTAAACTAGAGCCCGCGGCAGCACGCAGCGAATTGGATAACTTTTCGATCCCGTATAGGAACATCGCTAGTCCGCCGATCAAACCGACCAGAGCATGCCACAGCGTTAAATTCAAAGTGCGACTTTCGGTGGTTCATAGGCTAGAAAGGGGGCTGCACGAAAAAACTCGAGCCCGCTTAACGACTATACTCGGTTTTAACTTGACTAATGATCGGGAAAAAAGTGTCCGGTACCTTTTCTGCAAAGCACCCTTTGGGCCGCGTCGCGGGAAAAGGTACCGGACACTTATTTCCCGAACGAACCTTAGAGGAGTTCATTGCATGCTGACAACAACCCGCCGACATTTTGTAACAACGACCGCTACGACCCTCGCCATCGGCACCCTAACGCATCGCTCCCGGGCGGCCGCCGAACCGCAAACCCGCGTTGGCATCATTGGCAGCACGGGCCGCGGGGATTACGGGCACGGGGTCGATGTGGCCTTTAAAGCCCTTCCCAACGTCGAGATTGTGGCACTGGCCGACGCCGACGCGGCGGGACGCGCGGCCGCCCAGAAGCGAACCAACCCTCACAGGACCTACGCTGACTATCGCGAAATGCTGGCTCAAGAGAAATTGGACTTGGTTGCCATCTGCCCACGCTGGATCGATCAACACCTCGACATGATCTTGGCCGCGGCGCAAGCCGACTGCCATGTGTACATGGAAAAACCTTTTTGCCCAACGCTCCATGCCTGCGATCAAGCCGTCGCCGCCCTCGATGCACGCGGCCTCAAGTTGGCCATCGCCCACATTAGCCAGTACTCACCCGTGCTGGACATGGTCCAGAAACTGATCGCCGACGATGCCATCGGCGAAGTGCTTGAATTGCGAGGCCGAGGCAAAGAAGATCACCGCGGCGGTGCCGAAGATCTATGGGTCCTGGGCTCGCACATCTTTGGATTGATGCGTAGCTTGGCTGGATCCGATCCAACCACTTGTTCTTCAACAGTTCGGGTCGACAAGCGGGCCGTAACGGCCGCCGATGTAGTTCAAGGCAATGAGGGTATTGGCTTGCTGGCTGGCAGTGATCTTCAAGCCACCTACACCTTTCCCAGCGGTGCGACCGGCCACTTTGCCTCGCGCCGTCAAATGGCTGGCACTCCATCACGCTTCGCCCTACAGCTCTTTGGCTCCAAGGGAATCGTTGAAATAGAAAGTGGCTACGGCGTGAAGGCTCACATCCTGCGTGACAGCAGTTGGTCTCCCGGACGATCGAAACAAGCCTGGGAGCCGATCACTTCGGCGGGAATTGGTCAGTCCGAACCGCGCGACGATGGGACTTATCAGGGCGGTCACGTGGCCGCCATCACCGACCTGCTTGATAGTGTGGCGAATGATCGCCCACCCAAGTGTTCTGCGCACGACGCGCGGGCCATCGTGGAAATGATTGTGGCTGTCTTCGAATCGCAGCGTGTGGGTGGCTTCGTCAATATGCCTCTCGCCAATCGACACGATCCGCTGGCCGCTCTCACTTAGGCCTGTCCAATTAGCGAAACCGCTTTATCCCCAGAAGTCACTTGGCGGCATGCTGAAGCAAGTGACGCTGGAACTTTCAAAACACCGTGTAAATAAACGGCGCTGCACCGCTAGCGGCGAGCAAGCTGATGACACCCAGCAATAACAGCGATCCAATCAATGGAATAAGCCACCACTTTTTGTGCTCCTGCAGGAACATTCCAAATTCTGCCAAAAACCCCACCTGTGCCTCTTCAGCCGCGCTCACGAAACGTTCCTCATCGTTTTCAGATACAGGATCGTTTTCAGATACAGCCTCCAAGGCAGATTCTAAATCGGAAGCGGATTCTTTGGATTGCATCAGCATGACCTAGAACTGTTTGAAGTAATCGTCGGGCGAGGGGCGTCGCCGGCGCTCGACCCACCCCGTCTGCCGAGACTTCGTTCGCAACGCCAGCGGATCGTGGCCGATGGCCCTCAAGCCCAATGCCAGCGGCAACAGCACTCCGTAATACACCAACATGAGCAACACATGCCCAACAGTCCAAGCAAGTGGACGGGTCACCCAGTACCATGTACGGATGACTGCAGGTTGCGAAGTGGAAAGCGTGTAATAGACAATGGCCAAGGTCAGACTGCAAGCCGCAGCGGTTCCCAGTAGGTAAGGGTGCCACTTGCGGAGAGCGTAACCGAGTAGCAACAGCAACAGGGCGAGCGACAAGCCAAACCAACGTCGCGTTGATGGGCCGGGTGTGTCGGAGGTGTTAAGAAACGGCACTTTAGTCGCGCTCCGGGGCTAACAGGTGACTACGGTTCGCCAACCGGGCGAATTCAGGTTGCTCGGCTTTTATGAACAGATAGTCTTCGATTACCAACACGTCGATCTCAGTCGCTAGAAAACAACGATAGGCTTCAGCCGCATTGCACACGGGGGGCTCACCGCGAATATTGAAGCTGGTGTTGATCAACATGGGACACCCGGTCAACTCTTCAAAAGCACACAGCAACTTATGGAACCGCGGAAAACGCCCACGGTCGACTGTTTGCACACGCGCTGAGTAGTCCAAGTGCGTGACGGCCGGAACAACGCTACGCACCTGTTCGAGGCGCGTCAGCCAGGACTCGATGTCTTCCACGCCGTTATCCCCCGCAGTCATCGTGTCACCGTCTATTTTTTTACCGTCTGGATTTTCCACTTGTCGATCCTGTATCGCCACCGTAACGTCCTGCGGTTGGCAGCGTTTGGCGGGATGCACGGGGTAGGTGAATAACATATAGGGACTTGCATCCGCCACCGCATTAGCCAGCGGTTCAGTTCCATGGATTTGATCAATTTGAGTTGCAGTTTGAGGCATCTGAAAGAACTCGCCAGCCCGTTCTGCCAGGATGCTGGGTGCAAAAGGGCGGAAGGCTTCGCGTTGTTTGATTTTGTGGTTCATAAGCGACTGCATGTGTGCCTGGCGGGGATCACCTAGAATGCTGCGATTTCCCAGGGCCCGCGGTCCGAATTCCATACGTCCTTGGACCCAGCCCACGACTTTGCCATCCGACAGTTCTTGAGCTACACGCCGCATGAGTTCTGGTTCGCTTGCCGAGCGTGTCGCCACCGCGCCTTGCTTGCGCAGTAGGTCGACTTCTGTTTTGGCGTCAACGTGCGGCCCGAGCAGCGATCCTTGCTGGTTGTCGTTTGGATTGAGCGGGCGGGTACGGTTAAGTAATTGATGCCAAATCAGCAGTGCGACCCCCAAGGCTCCTCCAGCATCCCCGGCAGCGGGCTGAACCCAGAGACGCTTAAAGGGTCCTTCGCGCAACAGTCGCGCGTTGGCCACACAATTGAGTGCGACACCTCCCGCCATGCACAACGCATCGAGACCTGTTTGTTGGTGCACGTGCCGCGCTGCCCGCAACACAACTTCTTCTGTGGCAAGTTGAATGCTCGCAGCCAAATCCATGTCGATCCGCCGCAGTTCTCCTTCTGGCTCGCGTCGCGGTTGGCCGATCAAACGCTCAAGCTTGGCTGTGGTCATCTGCAGTGAGTGGCAATAGCCAAAGTAATCCATGTTCAAACGATAGCTGCCATCCCGATAGAGTGTTAGCAAGTGTTCACAGAACAAGTCGAAGTACTTGGGTTGTCCGTATGGGGCGAGCCCCATTAGTTTGTATTCCCCCGAGTTGACTCGGAAGCCGCAGAAGTAAGTCAGCGCCGAATAGAGCAAACCGAGTGAATGGGGGAAGTGCACCTCCTGCTGCAATTCAAGCCGTTGTCCGCGTCCGACTCCCCAACATGTTGTCGCCCACTCACCGACTCCATCCATTGTCAGCACGGCTGCTTCGTCGAAGGGACTGGGGAAGAACGCGCTGGCCGCGTGCGACTCGTGATGTTCACAGAAGACGATTTGCTTGGAGTATCCCCCGCCCAAACGCTGTAGTTGTTGGCGTATCTCCCGTCGGCAATGAAGTTTCGTCTGCAGCCAGCCCGGTAGGGCCTTGGCAAAGGAGGCATAACCCCGCGGCGCGAAAGCTAGGTAGGTCTCGAGCAAGCGGTCAAACTTCAGCAGGGGCTTTTCGTAAAACCCCACGTAGTCCAAATCCGCAATCCTAATGCCACAATGCTGTAGGCCAGCTTCAAGCGCTCGAGCCGGGAAATCCGCATCGTGTTTGCGTCGACTAAAACGCTCTTCGCTGGCCGCGAACGCAATTTCCCCATCCTGCACCAGAGCAATCGTGGAATCATGGTAAAACGCAGAGATGCCTAAAATCCAAGTCATGATTGCGCTTTGTAACCGATTGCCGGTGGCCAGTGGTTGGCCAGTTCTGAGAAAAACTATAGTCCGACTTACCAGTTTTCGCAGTCGAACTGCTTGCGGGGCAACTACAATCCAATTAGTGTAGGGAGTTCGCAGTTCCCCATCTGCACTCTCCACAAACGACCTGCTTGAAGGCTGTCGCTCCCCCGCGATTTGCCTTGATAAAATCAAGATTCGATGCTGTGTCCACGTGCGGCACGCAATGATCAACGTTGAGCATTGCGCGCCGATGGTCTTGCTCCAAGAGTGCTCAACATGAATATATCGTTAGCTTACGGCGAACGTAGCCGCGCCGCTGCTCGCGTCCGAACCGATGTTGCAACACGCACACGAATCGGCAGTTGGACCGCTGGGCTGGTGCTGCTGGTCACGCTGCTTGCCGCCACAAACTCGTGTCCCGAGAGAGTCGTCGCTGCGGCTTGGCAAGACGAAGCGGGGACGCTACCGGTCGTGGTCAACCCAGAGGCTTCTCCCCAAGAGCCAGCTTCTGCCACACCGATCACTTCTCCGCCAGCAGGTGAACCAGCCCAAGCGGAGGACTCTGAGGCACCTCCGAAACCCACCGGTGAACCTTCGCCGCCAGCTCCGATTATCGCTTATGTGGGAGCCGAGTTGCGGACCGGCGATGAATTAGGAACGCTCCCCTCGGGTGTGCTGCTCGTCCAGGGTGGAAAAATTTTGGCAGTGGGGGATGCATCATTGGCCATCCCCGCAGAAGCCGAGCGGGTTGACCTCAGCGGCTCCATCGTGACCCCTGGGCTGATCGATGCCCAGAGCGAGCTGTGGCTCGGTGATCCGGCCACCGATGGTGGAGCCAGCGACGCTAGTTTAAACGTTGTCGATGGCATCGATCCGTTCAGCGAAGACTGGCACGAGGTCGTTCGCCAAGGAATCACCGCCGTTTACTTGCAACCCTCGCGCCGTGGAACACTCGGCGGCTACGGGGCCGTCGTGTCGGTAGTGCCAACTGACGACGGTCAGCCGTTGGTGCTCGCCGAAAACGTGGCTTTGCAAGCTTCCTTTGGAATTGGCGCGAACAACAACCGCGCCCGTCAACAGCAAGTAGAACGCACCAAGCGGGTGCTCGACACGGCCGCCGAATACGCCAAAAAGTGGAAAGAATACAACGATTATCAAGCCAAGCAATTAGCCAACCAGAAGCCCGACACACCGGAGAAAGATAAAGCGACGGGCGACAAACCGACGGGCGACAAAAAAGAGCAGTCAACCCCCGACAAACCGCTACCCGACAAACCGCAACCCGACAAACCAGCACCCGACAAACCAGCGGACGTTAAACCAACGGACGATAAAACCAATGGCGATAAAACCAATGGCGATAAAGCTACCGGAGAAAAGGGGGCTGCTGAAAAGCCTCCTAAAAAGCCGGACATGGATCCGATCCAAGAGCGACTTGTCAAAGTGCTCGAAGGAAAAATTCCGCTGCGAGTTGAAGTCCACACTGCCGACGATGTGGCATTCTTAAAGCAATTGCTGGACGACGAAAAGTACCAGAAACTTCAAGTAATCTTCAGTGGACTGAGCGACCTCAGATCGGCCACCGAGTCGATCCGTACGGCCAACAATCCGCTCCTGCTCGGACCATGGTTGTCGGTCGAGCCGCTGGCGGCTGCAGCCACACAAACGACCGCCACATGGGGCGAAAAATTCGCAGACTATGCGGGTGCCGTGGTGCTTGTTTCAGGCGGCAGCCGTAGCCGCAGTTCAAGATTGCTCCGCGCCCACGCGGCCAAGGCCATAGCTTCGGGCTTCACTCCCGAACGCGCACTTAAGGCGATCACGATCGATGCGGCCCGCACGTTGGGTGTCGCCGCGGACATCGGCTCCCTGGCCCCAGGCAAACGAGCCGACTTCGTCAGCTTTGCCGGTGAGCCGCTTGACCCAAGCACCCCAATCAAGATGGTGGTGACTCATGGCACGGTGGCTTATCAAGCCGCGGAAACGGCTGCCAATTTAGCCACTCCGTTAACATCCGCTGACTTGCCGGTGCAGCTTCCCGTACGATATTCACTGCACAGTTCACGTCTGCTCATTGACGGCGCGCTGCAGCCTGGCGGCATGCTGGTGGATGGGGGCAAAATCGTTCAACTTGTTAAAGCCGACGCTCCCGTCGATGGTCAGCAGCCAGCCTATCAGCTCGGCGCTGCAGTCCTCGTCCCAGGACTGGTCAGCGCCCAGGCCAATCTCGGGCTGACACGTTTGATCGATCCGCAAGAACTACCCGATGCATCGTTCGTCGTGGCCGCAGACGCGCTCGCCGAATTAAGTCAACAACAATCCTTGCTCGACTCAGGACTACTCCGCGTTTTGCTCTCGCCAGGGAGTTCGAATCCGGTAGCGGGTTCGGCAAGCCTCATTCGAATAGGGGCCGCCGAGCCGATCGCCAAGCGCGAAGCGGCTTTGAAGTTGGTGCTTACAGCCAACGCGCGGAATCCGAATCGTTTTCCATCGAGTCTCGCCGGGCAACAGCAGTTCCTGCGACAGTCCCTGGCCGGTGCTTTGCTCGATTCGCGAGTTTATTTGCCGGAAGTGGTTGAGCAGAATCTGGTAAGCCGTCGGCAAACGGTCTGGCAATCGCTCGTCAATGGCCAATACATGACCATGATCGAAGCCGAGTCGGATGCGGAAATCACAGCTGCTCTCAACCTGATCGAAGCTTACAAACTGAAAGCCGCTATCTCAGGGATGCGGCAACTGGCTCCATTTATCGAGCGCATCAAGTCGCTGGGGGTTACGCTGGCGATACAACCAACTGCACCCGAAACCTATCAGTGGTTTGCAGATGACTTGAGTCGCGCAGCCCAAGCGGGTATTCCCATTGTGTTCACCGGTGAATCGGCCGAACAACTTCGATTAACGGCAGCCATGTCGGGACTCCCTGCCAGCGTCGCCTTGCTGGGGCTGTGTGATGCACCGATGATTTGGTGGGGAGCCGAGCCAGCCTTCTCCCAGGGTGCTCCAGCCGACTTCGTCATTTGGTCAGATTCTCCGGTCAACATGGCCGCGATCCCATTGCACGTCGTCGTCGATGGACGCCGAGTCGCTGGGACATCCGCACTTAAGAAGGACCAGTAGCTTGAAGCGAACAGAAAATCAATTGAGCAGCACGCCGCTGTCTACCGCTGGGAACTCACCTAACAGTCGGCCCCGGAGCAGCTGGTTGAACCAGCTTGTTGTAATGGTTGGCACGATTGCCTGCTGCACTCTTAGCGCATTCGCCCAGAGCGATACGCAGTTGCTCATCCGAGCTCAGCATATTTATTCCGGCGATGGAAAACGGGGCGAGCCGGGTGAGATCCTGGTTAGCGATGGCAAGATCGCGAGGATCGGTCCCTCGCTGGGGCTGGAACTCCCAGAAGATCAGATCATTGATGTTCATTCGGTGATGCCAGGCATTGTCAACGCTTACTCGAGTGCGGGCTTGAGTGGTGGCGACGCCGAGGTGTCGCGTGAGGTCACGCCCGAGTTCAACACACTTTCAGCAGTTGATTTTTACGATCGCCGGTTTGCCGAAGCGCTCGACCAAGGTGTGACCACGCTGCAAATCCTTCCGGGAACGGAGAGTGTCTTTGCGGGGATGGCCTGCATCGTTAAAACAGCCGGAGAAAGCCTCACGCGGACCTTGCAGCCAGCCAGTAGCCTAGTGATCGCGATGAGCAGTGATCCGACCTCGCGCAACCGTTCGCGCTCGCGACCCGACAGCATCTATGTTCGGCAACCGACCAATCGCATGGGGGTTGTCTGGATTGTCCGCTCAACTCTGCATCGCTTGACCCATGGCGAGCCGGTCGCTGAGCTCGATCCGACCGCCCATCCGCTGCTGATCGACATGTTGGCTGGGAAACTGCCTGTGGCCAGTGTCAGCCGCACGGAATTCGACATTCGGGCTGCCTTGGACTTGGGGGATGAATTTGGATTCAAGCCCATCATTTACGGTGGCGACGAAGTCTATCGCATCATCGATGAGTTTAAGGAACGCGACGCGTTCTTGGTTTATACATCGCTGGCAGCGGCCACCAGTTCCTTGCGGGGGCCGGAAGGAACCGAACTGCGGTGGAATGTACCCGGCAAACTTGTGGAAACAGAAACCGATTTTTGTCTGGCAGGCGATGCGCTGCTGGATCAAGCAAGGTTCGCGGTCCGCTTTGGACTCGAGCCACAGCGGGCACTCGAAGCGATCACGATGGGTCCAGCCAAAATGCTGGGACAAGCCGAACATATTGGCTCGCTGTCCGAAGGCAAACATGCGGACCTAGTTGCCCTGAGCGGCGATCCACTCAAGCCAACGAGTGCGGTGAGTTGGACGATGGTGAATGGAAAAATCTACGGTAACGATTAAGAGCAAACAATGAAACCACATCTTCGAGCTAAACATATCCCCCTCTGGCTGACCCTGGCGTGCGCCTCAGCGGTACAGAGTGCAGTACTTGCTGGCGGTCCCTTGGCCATTCAAGGGGCCAAGATCATCACCATCTCCGGGGAGACGATCGACATAGGTACGATCGTGATCCGCGAGGGAAAGATCGAAGCGGTAGGGACCGACGTCAAGATTCCAGGTGAAGCCAAAGTAATCGACGGAACGGGCAAAGTCATCCTGCCCGGATTTGTCGATGCCCACAGTTCGGCCGGGATGAGCCAAGCCAACGAGCGGACCGAAGTCGTTCCCTTTTTGTCGGTCGTCGATTCGATCGATCCAGTCGCCAACTACTTTGAGGAGTGTCGCCGCAACGGGATCACCTCGGCCGCCGTCGTACCTGGCAACAGCACACTTATCGGGGGCCAAGCAGCCATCCTCAAGACAGCCGGCCAGTATGTGAACGACATGCTGCTCGTACGCGAGGCGGGCCTCAAGCTGTCACTGGTTCCAACCAGCGGTAGTCGCATGAGTCAAATGGCTCGACTCCGTAAGGAACTGGACAAAGCCAAGAAGGCGATCGAAAACAAGGACAAGCCAGCCGAAACCTCCACCACTCAAGAGCCTGCCAAAGAAGCTACGGAAGCGCCCGAAGGCGAAGCAGGCAAGCCCGAGGGAACCGATGGAGCAGCGGCCACCGAGGGGGCTAACGCCGCCGCCAATGCCCAACAAACTGAGCAGGGGCTACAAGCCTTGATTAAGGCGGTCAAAGGTGAATCACCGGTGTATATCTATTGCCAAAATGGGATGGATGTAGTCGCCGCTTTGGCCCTAGTCAAAGACTACAACCTCAAACCGATTTTCGTTCTCGGACGCGACTGCCACAAAGCGGCAAAACTACTCGGTGAACGGGAGGAGACAGTGATTCTCGATCCAATGCTCGTATTCTGGGAGACCAATCCGCGCACACGCGAGGATACCAAGTACGCACTGCCACAAATTTATCGCGATGCAGGAGTCCCTTTCGTCTTCCAGACCGATAGCACCGGTTCGCGGTCCAGCGTCGGCAGCGGCTATTTCTGGTTCCAAGCAGCCACCGCTGTCAAACATGGGATGAGCGAAGCCGATGCATTGGCAGCGTTGACCCTGGCACCCGCCAAACTTCTCGGAATTGACCATCTCGTGGGTTCGATCGAAGTGGGCAAAGACGCTGATCTGGTCATCCTCACCGGCGAACCCTTCGAAATCACCACGTGGGTTGACCAAACGATCGTAGATGGTGACATCGTGTACGACCGCGCCAAGGACGAAAAACTGTCGCGTCTTCTTTCCCCAGTTGCGGAGTAAGCGACCGATGCCACTGCACTTCATACACAATACGTTTGCCAGTCCGCGCCTTAGGCAGTGGGTGCTGAGCCTGCTACTAGCCGCGTCGACCCTGCATGGGCTCGGTGGAAGAGCCGCTCAGGGAGCCGACGACTCGACGGTCGAGGTCTACAAAGCTGGCACCATCTGGACCGGCCATGGTCCCGCAATCCATGATGCCGTGATGCTCGTCCAGGGAGGTAAGGTCTTGGCCGTTGGGGCCAGGGCCTCAATGGAGATTCCTGCCGATGCGATCGAGCACGACCTGGGTGGGCAGACGGTGATTCCTGGGCTCGTGATCGCACAATCGGCTTTGGTCGAATCGAGCAACGACAGCGAATACACAGTTACACCCGAGGTACGTGCTATCGATGGCTTTGATCCCTTCGGGGATTACAAGCAGTGGATCGAAGCCGGTGTGACCACCGTTCAACTTTCACCTGGCGCGCAACGCTTGATGCCCGGCCAAGGTGCCGTGGTCAAGTTGGGAGGTGAAGACCCCGCACAACAAGTGCTGGTGGAGTCGGAAAGCCTGCGGATCCAGCTCACCAGCGGAGCGCTCTCTCCACCGACCATCTACGAACCGCCAGTCGGTGCGGTGTCGGTCGAACGCCCTTTGGAGCCCACCCGCCCGCAACTAGCAACCAGTTTAGCCCAGGCCATCGTGGGACTCGACGCGCTCTTTGCAACCGCCGCCGCAGCCGAATCGGATGACAGCAGTTTGGGCGCTCTGGCCGCTGCCATTGAGGCCAAACGCACTTTTCGTTTCAGCGTTGAGAATGGTGCGGAAATCAAAGCCGCCTACGCGCTGGCGACCAAGTTCAACCTGCGTTGGCTGCTGGTCGACCCGGTTGATACTCAGGAACTTTCCGGTGTTGATTGGAAGAGTGAACAAGCCGTCGGAGTCATCTTTAATCCAGAGTTTCGGCCGGGGCGCATCACCAATCCCTCGATCCCAGTCCCGGGCCTGAAACGACCGCTCGATGTTTGGCAACGGGCCGCAGCACTCGTCGCGGCAGGTGCAGCCGACAAGTTGGCCATCCGACCAAGCGTCGATGCAGATATCGGCAACTTGCTGTTTCTGTCCGGTATCTTCCAACGCGGAGGTTTGTCGTCCGAGCAAGTCCTGCGAATGCTCACCGCCAACCCAGCCAGCATGTTGGGCATTGGCGATCGCGTCGGCAGCTTGCAACCTGGCCGCGATGCCGACTTTGTGGTTCTCTCCGGACAACCCTTTGAAAATGGCGTCCGGGTCACGGCCACCTACATCAATGGCCTGCCCGCTTACTCGACCGATATCAAGCCCACGGCCAGTGTGATTGAAGTCGCCCAGGTCTACACCCCCGCCGGTGTGATTGAGGGAGGCGTCTCGGTCGCCAACGGAAAAATTGTGGGGGTCGGCAGCAGTCTCACGACACCTCGCAATGCCAACCTACGTCGCTTTCCCAATGCAGTCATCGTTCCAGGCTGGATCGATTGTGGGACTGCCCTAGGGATTGGCGGCACCCTCGCCGATCAGCTGTCGCTGGAAACCAAGCTGGGCCCCTTGCTCGCCCGCGACGACGATCAAATGGCGGTGGCACGGCAAGGGGGCGTCACCTCTGCTTTGCTTAGCTCCAGCCGTTTGCCCAGCCCCGTGCTGGCGTTCAAATTGACGGACCAGCCGCGACCCTTGATGGACCCCGTTGCCGTGCGTTTCGAAGTCAGTGGCAACCTGACGGCGACCGAAGCCAGCACCCGACAACTTTTGGCAAGAGGCAAAGCCTACTCCGATGTCTGGAACAAATACGATGTGGATTTCGCCGAGTACCAGAAAAAACTTAAAGAGTATGAAGCGGAGAAGCTGAAGTACGACGAGGCGGTCAAGGCAGCTGCGGCCAAGCAAGAAGCAGAAAAGCAAGAAGCGGAAAAGAAGGAAGCCGAGAAAAAAGCGGCCGAACAAAAGTCAGCCGAAAGCGGCGGAAAACCCGCGCCTGAAAAGCAGGAAACCGGCAAGCAGGAAACCGGCAAGCAGGAACCCAGCAAGCAGGAACCGGAAAAGAAGTCTCCTGATGCGCCCGAAGCGAAAGCAGGCGAACCTGCCAAGTCGGAAGCTAACGCGGAAAATAAAACCGCCGGCAGCAATCAACTCGTCGAGCCGAAGAAGCCCGATGAACCGAAAATGCCAACTGCCACTCCGGCCTTGGAACCTTATCGACCGCTGTTTGCGAAAACGATCGCAGCCTTGGTCGAAGTGTCCGATCCCCGGGCGGTCGAAGTGGCTGTCAAACTGTTTCGCGAAGAGTTCGATCTGCACACCGCCCTGGTATCCAACTCAGCCGCAGTAGCCAACGCAGAACTGCTGGCGAAACACAAAGTCTTGGTGATCGTCGGTCCCAACTTAATTGAAGTCAAAGATGGCAAGCCGCTGAACATTCCGGCAGAACTCTCCGTGGCCAACGTCGCGCTGGCTTTCCAATCGAGTTCCACGACCGGTGCGAGTCTGTTGCCCGATGTGCTCGCCTTCGGCGTCTATGACGGCCTGGGGCGGAGCGATGCGATCAAGGGAATGTCGCACGGACCGGCGGCGTTCTTCAAGCTGAATTCGATCGGCGCCATCGAAGTCGGCCGAGACGCAGACCTGGTGGTGCTGAGTGGCCCTCCATTCGAGATAGCGAGCGAAGTGCTGGCGGTAATGATTGATGGCCGATGGGTCTACGAAAAGGAGAGCAAATAATGTCGCTCAATTGGATACATTGCATTCGATCACTGCTGGTATTGGGCTCCCTATGTTCAGCCATAACGCCGTGGGCAGCCGCTGACGAAGGTAAACCCAAGTTGGCAATTCAGGTGGGCAAGATTATCACGTGCGCCGGCGAGCCGATCGTGGGTGGCACCATCTTGGTCTCCAATGGCAAAATCGAAGCGGTTGGAAAAACGAGCGAGATCTTGGTCCCCGTAGGCTATGAAATCATCTCGCATCTGGACGCGTTCGCCATGCCCGGGCTGATCGAAGCCCATGCGCACGTCGGCGGGTCCGGTGACCTCAACGAAATGGTCTACCAAACCAACCCCGAACTTCGCAACTGGGATCAAATCGTTCCGCACAACGACGACTTAAAGGTCGCCATTGCCGGTGGCGTCACCACCATCTGTTTCATTCCCGGAAGCGGTACGAACATGGGTGGCTGGGGAACGTTGATGAAGACTGGACCGGGAAAACTGTCGGATATCATTATTCGCGCTCCAGGCGTGCTGAAGATCGCCCAGTCGGGTAATCCGGAACGTCAAGACGGCGAGGTGGGTTCGGGACGCATGGGGATGAACCACGTCATCCGCGAGCAACTGATGGAAGGTCGGCTTTACGTCCAGCAGTGGGATGATTTTCAAGCGGGGCGAACCACGGCGGAACCTAAAGTCAATTTGCGGCTCGAGTACTTCAAGCCCTTGTTTCGCCATGAGATTCCAGTGGTGGTTCACACTCAGGCGTATCAGGTTGTGCAGTCGACACTTCGGATTTTGCACGATGAAATGAATCTGAAAGTGGTCATCGACCACGGCACGTTTGATAGCTACAAACTGAGCGAAGAAATCATGAAAAGAAACATCCCCATCATGGTTGGTCCGCGTGGCTTTCGTTACGAGCCGGAAGATGGACAAATCAAAGGAATCGTCGCTGAGTACGAGAAGCGCGGTGTGACCCAGTTGGGTGTCAATACCGACTCCCCGGTCATCCCACAGGAAGAACTGTCGTTCCAAGCCGCCATGGCGGTGCGCTACGGCTGGAATGAGGAAGATGCCGTACGCGGGATCACCATCGAAGCAGCCAAAGCCTTGATGATCGACAGTCGGGTTGGTTCGTTGGAAACCGGCAAAGACGCTGACATCGTGATCACCACCGGATCCATCATCGATCCTCGCAACTACGTCAAACAAGTATTCATCGACGGTCGCAGTGTCTACGACATCAAAACGGACCGCCGCCGCTTCTAGTTGTTTAAAAAGTTGGCAGTGCCGCGCCGAGTCGAGACCCGTAGGTACGATCAGAGCCCAAAGACTTCGCTAAGCCTTGAGATCATAAGAAGACCATTCATGCATCGCACGACACACATACTTTGTGCATTAGCTTTTGCCCTTGCGCTCCATCCCCACTTCGCATCGGCCCAGGGACTGATCGCGATTCGAGGGGCCGTCATCGAAACCGTCGGCAAGGAGGGGACGTTGGAGAACGGGACACTTTTGGTGCGCAATGGCAAGATCGAAGCGATCGGTAAGGAGATAGACATTCCGGTCTCAGCCCGAATTGTCGATGGGCGTGGCCTAACGATCATCCCAGGGATTGTAGACCCTTATTATGTCGTCCAAGTCGCGCGCTCGGCCGAGGCAGCCGCTGAAACCCGCACGATCGTTGTCCGCGGGCGAACCTTTAACATCGGCGGGGGGTCACCCGCCATTCCCACCAGCTTTGCTCGGATTGCCGATGGCATCACCATCTCCACGCTTGACTGGCAAGTTGCCCGTCGCAGCGGGATCACGAACTTGCACGTCGTTACTGGCGGTTATGCCCAGTCATTGTTCGCCCAGCTGGGGAAACCGGGGGACAATGATCGCGCTACAGCGGAGATCACCGAGCCAAACGGTAAGATGTTAGTGACTGTCTCGAACGACTCGCGCAGTCTCGATGTTGTCCGCAATGGGCTCAAAGATCCCCAGGCTCGTGGTGGCGGCGGACGGGGAGCACCTGCGGCCGGCGGCAGTTCCAACGGAGCGCCCAGCAGCGGCACTCCCAGCACGGGTGCACCTGCGACGGGTCCAGCTTCCCAGGGGGCTGCTCCGGCAACCTCCGCGCCAGCGAGTGGTTCAAGCGAACTTTGGAAACTAGTCCGGGAGGGAAAAAGTCCCATGTTCGTAAATGTCAACAACGCCGCTGCTATCCTGCACACGCTCACCGCACTCAAAGAAGCCGACACGGCTAAAGTGGCCTTCATCGCCTCGGGAGCAGATATTTTTGTCACGCTGGATGACCTCGATGCAGCCCGGCAAACGATCGTCTTACCCCCGCGACTCGACACCATTCCGAACTCCGCTAACTTGGTCAATGTGCCAAAGCTCTTGGCCGAGAAGAAAATCCCTTTCGTTTTTTCCACCTCACTCGGTCAAAGCGATTTCCGCAACCAGCAAGACACCCCTCTGTTCGGCGTCGGCCTGTTGGTGCGTGCCGGCTTGGATCGCAAGTTGGCCTTGGAAGCCTTGACGTTGGCCCCCGCCAAGCTCTTGGGACTCGACGCGAGCGTCGGTACATTAGAGGTGGGTAAGCTCGCTAACTTCATCATTCTCGATGGTGACCCATTCGCCACAACGACCGGTATCAAAGAAATTTTTGTCGATGGAAAGCCGATCTATGAAAACTAAAGCCGCTTGGTTATGGCTCGCATTCGTCGCCATTTCGCTGTCACCCGCCATGTTCGCGGTTGCACAAGATCGACCGCGATCCGGTCGCCCGCAGCGCCCCGAGCAGCCGCCGGTTGAACAGAAGGAAGAAGCGCCCGCCAAAGAAGCGGCTCCTAAAAAGCCGAAGGAAATCGTGGCCGTGGTTGGTGGCGACATTATAACCGTCACTCGCGAAACCATTCGCGGTGGTACGATCCTGATCGAAGATGGAAAAATCACGGCGGTCGGCCAGAACATTGAAATCCCCGAGGGGGCGTTGCAGATCGATGCCAAGGGGAAGATCATCACCCCCGGCTTCATTGCCATCGACATGGCAGGGGTCGGCTTGTCGGCGACCGGAGGTAACACAAAGTATGCTGATGCCCTCGACCCGTTCGATCGCAACCTGAGCCTGAGCTTGAGCGTCGGCATTACCACGGGCTGTATCCAGATTCGCGAAGGTGGCGGCGGCTTCGGTCGCCGCGGACCGGACGAAGGCTTCCCGATCACCGAGAGATTCTTGGGACTGGATCCCGATCCTGCTGAACTGGAGCAGTACAAAGAGCAAACCGAGCGGGACTTTGGTGAGTATGTGTCCGTCTGCCAATGCTGCGGATTGCCAATCCTGCCGACCGAGCCAATTACTCCAACGCCCCCCACTCCGATTACACCGCAGAAGAATGCGGTGATCAAAATGTCCTTTGGCAAACTGGAGGGGATGTTGGTCAGCGAATCGGCCTTCCTCGATTTAACTCCAGGCTCACTCACCGGTTCGCTCAATCAACACAATTGGCGAGACCAATTCGCCAAAGCGGGCAAGTACAAGGAAGACCAAGCGGCACACGAGAAGGCAGTGGCGGCTGGCAAGAAGGAGCAGCCCCCGCGCAAGCCGGTGAGCGATGAATTCTTGCGACTGGTCAACCGCGAGATCGCGCTCCGCATTCCAGCTAACAGCGTCGCGGAGATTCGCGACATGCTGGCGTTGTCCAAGGAGCTGAACTATAAACTCGTCATCGCCGGTGCCGCCGAGGCTTGGGTGATTCCCGATGAACTGGCGGAAGCAGGAGCTGCGGTCATCACCGTGCCCCGCACCCGTCGGAACCCGCGTTTTGGGGAGGAGACCAGTTCGGGCACCTGGATTGAGATGCCACGGGTGCTTGAACAAACCGGAGTCCCCTTTGCCTTAGCTACCCTCAGTAGCTCGATCAGCCTGAATGGCTTGGCGGGCCGCGACCTGACCAGCCTGCCACTGGAGGCAGCTTTTGCCATCCGAGGTGGCGCTTCCGAACGCACCGCGCTGGCGGCCATGACCATCGTTCCTGCCAAGTTGATGGGGCTGGAAGCACGTCTCGGAAGTATCGAAGTTGGTAAAGATGCTGACTTGCTACTGTTCGGTGGCGACCCGCTCGACTACCGCAACTACGTTGAAACCGCGTTGGTTAATGGTCGCATCGTCTATCGCCGCGCCGAGGATCGGGTCCTGCCGGTCTACGACCGCTGACATGCCTGTTTCCCGTAGTGGAGCTTGCTAAAGCTCCCTCTCACACCCTCTTCCCTCCTCCCTACCCGCTCGCGTGACTCGCGACCTGCCCAGGGGGAAGGTAAGTTGCAGCGCCCTCTTCCCGTAGTGGAGCTTTAGCAAGCTCCACTACGGGTGTTCGCTACTTGTTAGACTGCGTGCGTCTTAGTAGAGTAAGCTTCCCCTAATTCGTTTATTTCCCCCACCTTTATTGAGCCCACTCTCATGAAACGCACTTTGCTCTCACTGCGACTGGCGATTGGCTCGCTCAGTCTATTGATGTTCTCGATGGTTCCCTTGTCCGCCGATGATTCGGTCAACTCCCTTACCAAATGGGAAGAGTTAAGCGGTTGGGAATTGCTGTTCGATGGCAATTCCACCGAGGGTTGGCGTAACTACAAACAAGATAAAGTCTCTGCGGGTTGGCAGGTCGAAGACGGAGCGATCGTCCGCTCGGGTGCCAATGCGGGCGACATCATCACTCAAGATAAATTTAAGTACTTTGAGCTGTCGATTGAGTACAAGATCTCACAGGGTGGCAACAGCGGCATCATGTTCCATGTGGCTGAAAACGACGGTCCTCCTTACTCCACCGGTCCCGAGATTCAGGTCCAAGACAATGTGGACGGAAGCGATCCCCAAAAATCGGGTTGGCTCTATCAACTTTTCCAGCCACCTCGGATCGACGGCCAAGTACTCGATGCGACTCGGCCAGCGGGTGAGTGGAATCAGATCTTCATGCGGATCAGCCCGTCGACTTCCGAAGTCAATATGAATGGTGTCCGCTACTACACCTTCAATGTCGGAGACCAGCGTTGGAAGGACCTGATCGCGAAGAGCAAGTTCGCGAAAATGGATGGCTTTGGTGCCATGGGCGAAGGGCACATCTGCTTGCAAGACCACGGCAACCTCGTCTCCTACCGTAACATCAAAGTCCGCCGAATCAACGACGACGGCTCGGTGCCACAACCGATCACCGGTAAAATGCCGCTTAAGGGGGTGTTGGCCTTTCCAGAACTCAAGTTCAATGGCTGGGAAGGGATCGACGACGGCGGCAACATCCGCAAGCTGCGGATCATGGAACTGACGTTTGCCCAAGGTGACAAGCAAAAGCTGTACGCTGCCACGCAGCGAGGCGTCATCCATGCGTTCGATAACAACTCCAAGCCACAAACCTCTGCGATCGTTCTCGATATTCAAGACAAGGTTTCGCAGTGGGATGCCAATGGTGGCAACAACGAACAAGGCTTGTTGGGTCTCGCTCTGCACCCCAAGTACTCCGAGAACGGACTGCTTTACGTTTACTACACCAAACGCGCGGATGACACCGGTGTGATCTCCAGCTTCAAAGTAGCGGCGGACTCGCTGACTGCGGATCCCGCCTCCGAGAAAATCCTGCTCGAGATCCCGCAACCCTTTAAGAACCACAATGGCGGTTCGCTCGAATTCGGACCCGATGGATACCTGTACTTGGGATTGGGTGACGGCGGCTTGCGCAATGATCCACTCAACGCCGGTCAAGATCTCTCGCAACTACTCGGCTCGATCTTGCGAATTGACGTCGATAAGCCTGGCAAAGGCAAGCCTTACAGCATTCCAGCCGACAATCCGTTTTTGGGGGTCGACGGGGCGCAGCCAGAGATTTTTGCCTTCGGCATGCGCAATCCATGGCGGATCGCTTTCGACCCCAAAACCGGGCACTTGTGGACCGGCGATGTCGGACAAGAACTGTGGGAAGAAGTCAACATCGTCGAGAAGGGTGGCAATTACGGCTGGAGTAGCCGCGAGGGAACGAATACGTTCGGAAACCGACCTCTTCGCGATAACGTCAGCGCACCCATCGATCCGGTGTGGGCCTACGACCACGGGGCTGGCAAGTCCATTACGGGAGGTCGCGTCTATCGTGGTCAGCGTTTGCCACAGCTGTCGGGCAAGTACATCTATGCCGACTACGTCAGCGGCAGCGTCTGGGCCTTGACCTACGATGCGGACGCTGGCAAAGTCACGCACAACGAATCGTTGATCGAATCGGGCATACCTGTGCTCGCCTTTGGACAAGATGCCAACGGAGAAGTCTACTACTGCATCGATAGTGCGCAAGGCCAGTGCATTTATCGCTTCGAAGCAGAGTAAGCAGCCCAGCACGAGTCTTTAGGTATAACGCCCTATAACGTCGTTTCAAGCCCGATCAATGGCATGGCCTATCCGCGATCGATAGCGAACAATGATTAGTTCTTAAAACACAGAGACACGGAGTTCACAGAGCATGCCGCCCGGAAACTCAGTGTCCTCTGTGTCTGATTGCTTCCATACATCCGATCGACTACGTGGCGGCAACCGTAGTGGTGCGCTTGGTCTCTTCCATCTCAATCATCCGACCGAGTATCTCGGGGAGTTTCATGCGGATCGACCATTGCGGATAATGTGCCTGAAGCTTACGCAAGTCGCTGATGTAGCAGATATGGTCACCTACTCGATTCGTTTCGCTGTAAGTATGCCGCACGCGGTAGGGACTAATCGACTCGATCAATTGAATGCACTCGAGCATCGAAGCGGCGTTCTCTCGGCCACCTCCCAAGTTGTAGACTTCGCCCGGCCGTGGATTCTTGGAAAATTCTTCGAAGGCGAAGATCACGTCGCTGCTTTCGATCTGGTCCCGCACTTGTTTCCCCTTGTAGCCGAACACCGTGTACGGTTTCTCGTGAACGGCCACATGGACCAAGTACGATAGAAAACCATGCAGCTCCACACCGGAGTGACTGGCCCCAGTTAGACAACCGCCACGAAACACCCCAACCTTCATATCGAAGTAGCGACCGTATTCTTGTGCAATGATGTCGGCTGCACACTTGGATGCGCCAAACAGGGAATGGGTGGTCCGATCGATGCGGCAATTCTCGTCGATGCCATGCCAATCTTCCTGACGGGCATACTCCCACCGCGTGTCCAGCTCTACCAACGGAACTTCATTGGGTGCATCGCCGTACACTTTATTGGTACTCATGTGGCAAAACACTGCTTCCGGCGCATGCTGACGGGTAGCTTCGAGTAGATTGATGGTTCCACCTGCGTTGACGTCAAAGTCGAGCAGCGGGATATCCTTGGCCTTGTCATGGGAGGGCTGGGCGGCACAATGGATGATCAAATCAAAACGATGCTTAGAGAACAACGCGTTGATGGCCGTCCGATCGCAAATATCCAGCGATTCATGGGTGAAGTGGGTCGTGTCAGCCCGCAAACGCTCGAGATTCCACTTGGTACTTCCCTGGGGCCCAAAGAAGACTTGCCGCATGTTGTTATCAACGCCGGTAACGTCCGCTCCCAAGGCATCCCAATGCCGCACTGCTGCCGAACCAATCAAACCGCTCGAACCGGTAACCAATACCCGCATCAAACACTCCCAACACTGAATACATTCCTACACACGCCAACTGCTCCTCAATGCTAGTCGACAAACTGTGAAAAGAAACAGCAAATTGACGACAGAACCATCGTCCGCAGGTTCGGAAAACAAGCGTTGGCGCGTGCGATTGGCCGCGATCTTGGTCGGCCTGCTCCCGCTGTTGACCTGCGAGTTAGTTTGCCAAGTGCTGGGGCTTCCTCGACGGCCGCCGCCGAGCGATCCTTTCGTGGACCTCGAACAACTCAAGCCCCTGTTTCGTCCTACTGCCGATCAGCTGCGGATGGAGATCGGCCCCGAACGGATGAACTTGTTCAATCCTGCTGGCTTTTTCAGAACCAAAGCGGCTGGGACTTACCGCATCTTTGCCCTTGGCGGTTCAACCACCTATGGCGAACCTTACCGCTCCGAAACCGCCTTCCCACACTGGCTGGGGCTGTACCTGCAAGCAGCTTCGCCGGAACCCCAGTTGTCGGACGGCACGTTGTCGGAACCCACGGTGGAAGTCATTAACTGTGGCGGTCTGTCCTATGCCAGCTACCGGGTGCTGGCCATCCTCCGCGAAGTCCTCAACTACGAACCAGATCTGATTGTTGTTTACACCGGTCACAACGAGTATCTCGAATCGCGCAGTTATGCCGCTTATCAGTCCCGTCCATGGCCATCGCGCGTTGCCAGCTCGCTGGGAAATCTGCGGACCGTACAACTCATGCGTTTGGCTTTGGGGGATCGCACCACCGGTGCGGCGCGACCAGATAAGTCTCGCACCATCATGCAAGCCGAAGTGGATGCCTTGCTGGACTACCAAGGTGGCTTGGAAGCCTACCAACGCGATGCCTCCTGGCGGGAACCGGTCGTCGAGCACTATCGCTGGAACATTGAACAGATGAGCCAAGCGAGTCGCGCAGCGAATGTGCCTCTGGTCCTCATCAACCCAGTGGCCAACCTGCTCGATTGCCCACCGATCAAGTTTGAGGTTGACCCGAAGTTGACGGCTGACGAGCAGCAACGGTTCGAGGAACTTTGGGAAGCTGCCCGCACCCAGCCAGATCAGGTTAGGGCCATGGCCGCGTTAACTGCAGCGTTGGAGATCGACCCTACCCACGCGGCGGCCAATTTTTTGCTAGGCCGCTGGCACTTCGCAGAAGGAGAGATCGAGCGGGCGCGAGAGCGGCTGACAATCGCGCGCGACCAAGATGTCTGTCCGCTGCGAGCCACCACGGCCATACAAACCGCCGTGGTCCAAGTAGCCAATGCGCAACGAGCGATCCTCGTCGACGCCGATGAGCTGTTCAGTGGTCTGAGCGCTGAAAAAATAGTCGGCAATCGCTGGCTGATCGACCATGTGCATCCAACGGTCGAAGGCCATCAACAACTGGGCGAAGCGATTGCCAACACGCTGATCCAAAACGGCCTCTTTCCCACCGCAGTCCCCGACGAGTGGCTCGAACGGGGCCAAGCAGCTTGCCGACTGCACCTCGGCAGTCTCAGCGAGCCCTATTTCCAACGCGGCCAACAGCGCCTCGAGGGCTTGCTCCTGTGGAGCCAGGGACGAGCGAAAAAGGTCCGCGAATCTTCAGTGGCCCCCTGAAGCACTCCCACAGACCGGTTGGAGGTGGTTGGCAGAGTCCTTAAAGTGACTTATCCTGACTCAATTCTGCCCAATTCCCCACACTCGTCAATGTACCCCCTATGGCTCGCGATTTTCTTAAGGGTTGCCACGATTATTACGACGTGATAGTGATCGGCAGCGGGCTGGCAGGCATGACCACCGCCAACATTCTGGGACGAGCCGGGCACCGCGTTTTGCTCCTCGAACAACACTATAAATTGGGTGGTTTGGCGACTTGGTTTCGACGCCCCGGCAGCCATATTTTTGACATTTCTCTCCATGGTTTTCCCGCCGGAATGCTCAAGAGCTGCCGCCGTTACTGGAACGAAGAGATCGCCTCGAACATCGAGCAACTGAAGAACATCCGCTTCGACAATCCGATGTTCTCGTTGACCACGACCTTCAACCGCGAGGACTTCACGCGGCTCTTGACCCGTGACTTTGGGGTGCCGGCCGAAAATGTGCAGAGCTTTTTCGACGCGGCGCGGAGCATGAATTTTTACGATGACCAGTCGCTGACAACCGGTCAGCTGTTCGAAAGGTACTTTCCGGGTCGCGAAGATGTAGTGCGGCTGTTGATGGAGCCGATCACCTATGCCAACGGCTCCACGCTGGAAGATCCGGCGATCACTTACGGCATTGTCTTTTCCAACTTCATGGCCAAAGGGGTGTTTATCTACGAAGGTGGAACCGATGACCTCATCGGAAAGATGGAAAAAGAGCTAAAACACAACGGAGTCGATTGCCGCATCCGCTGCGATGTGAGCCGCATTGAAGTGGGCTCGAAGGGGGTCGAGGCGGTCGGGGTCAACGGACGCCGCATCGGCTGTGGCGCAGTGATCAGCAATTCGAACCTCAACGCCACTGTGTTCAACCTAGTAGGAGCCGAGAAGTTCGATCCGGGCTTTATCGATCAAGCCCGCCAAGTGCGACTGAACAACAGCAGCACGCAAGTCTACATGGCGATCAAGGAGGGCGTGGAGATCGATGAATCGACCGGCGATCTCTTGTTCAGCTCCACGGCCCCTCTGTTCCGCACCGAGGCCCTGCTCAGTCGCAACATCACCAGCCGCACCTTCAGTTTTTACTACCCCCGCACGCGGCCCGAAGCCAAACGCCGCTTCGCCATCGTGAGCAGCACCAATGCCCGCTACGAAGATTGGGCCGACCTCAACGATGAAGATTACGAAGCGAGCAAGCAAGATTTGATTCGCACCACCCTCGAAGCACTCGACAAATACGTGCCGGGCATCCATGACAAAGTGGACCACGTCGAGGCGGCTACTCCCAAAACATTCCAGCACTACACCAAACACCTGTCCGGAGCCAGTTTCGGAACCAAGTTCGAAGGGCTGGCCGTGAGCCGCGCACTTCCCGAACAAATTTCCGGTTTGTATCACGCGGGCAGTGTCGGCATCATTATGTCCGGCTGGCTCGGAGCGATTAACTACGGAGTGATCGTCGCCAACGATGTCGACCAGCACTTGATGAAAAAAGGAGCTCTGGCATGAGTGAATCCATCGACACAGCCAGTATCCACGCGGCCATCCCACATCGACCTCCCATGCTGCTGATCGACGAAATTGTTGAACAGACAGCCTCGACCATTGCCTGCCGCAAGACGTTTCATGCCGACGAGTTCTTTGTGCAGGGACATTTCCCCGGTTTTCCACTCGTGCCCGGGGTCATCCTGTGCGAATGTGGCATGCAGGCCGGCGCCATCTTGTTGTCTAAGCTGAACGCCGAGGCGACCGGTCTGGTCCCGGTTGCCACGCGTCTCGATGGAGTCAAGTTCAAGCAGATGGTGCGGCCCGGTGACACGATCGACATCGCGGTCACTTTAAACGAAGTCGTCTCGAACGCCTATTTTTTAACGGCTAAGATCACCGCCGCCGGTAAACTCGCCGCACGACTTGACTTCGCCTGCACCTTAGCCCAACCCAACTCTTGATTCCCCCTGGTTATCTATGGCCGATTTCCTAAAGCTCACTGGCAAACGCATCCTCGTTTTCGGCGTCGCCAACAAGAAGAGCGTGGCCTACAAAGTCGCCATGACGCTGGAAGAAGCGGGGGCTGAGGTGGTCTATATCGTCCGCAGTCCCGAACGGCAAACGCAGCTCGCGAAACTGTTGAGCGAACGACCGATCTACGTCTGCGATGTCGAACATCAAGAGCAGATCGATCAACTTTCCGCGCAGTTGAAAAATGACTTCGATGGCTTTTATGGAATGGTCCACTCCATTGCATTTGCCGACTACAGCGATGGCATCCATCCCTTTCACGAAACGACGCGGCGGCAATTTCTGCAGGCGGTCGATATCAGTTGTTTTTCGCTGATCGCTCTGGCCAACGCCTTCAAAGAGCAGCTCGATCCGCGCGGGAGTGTGGTCACTATCAGCATCTCGACGACACGGATGGCCAGCGAGAGTTATGGCTTTATGGCCCCCGTCAAAGCGGCCCTAGATTCCTCGTTGGCGTTTTTGACCAAGTCCTTTAGCCGATTCAGCGAGATCCGTTTTAATGGTGTGGCTGCGGGATTGCTTAAGACCAGCGCCTCGGCGGGGATCCCCGGCTACGTCGACGCTTATCTGTATGCCGAGCGGGTCATCCCCCGTGGACGCGCTCTCGGAACGGATGAAGTTGCAGACACCGCCGCATTTTTGCTCAGCCCACGCTCGGGCGGCATTACGGCCCAGTCCGTGGTGGTCGACGCGGGGATGAGTATCAACTATTTTGATCGCGACGTCGTCGCCGACGCCATGCGTCCCCCAATATAAAGCAGTTGTCCCAGTGTAAAGCAGTTGTCCCAACTGCTTCCCAACTGTTTAAAAAAATTACCGCATGCTTATTTTTGATCAGCCTTTTCCGGAAAGAAGAACAACAGGATGTCAGCCACTTACGAGGTCCGGACGGTCGGCAAGAATCGCGGCGATCAAAAGCGGTTCATGAATTTATTATGGGACATGTACGGCAACGACAAGAACTGGGTTCCGCCGCTGGTGCAGAATCAAAAGGAGTTGGTAGGCTTCCTCAAGCACCCGTTTTACATCGACAATCGCTGTGAGAATTTTATCGTGCTCAAGGACGGTCGCACGGCGGGCCGAGTCTGCGCGTTGGTCAACGTCGGTCACAACGAGCGTTGCAACGAAAAGCGGGGCTTCTTTGGATTTTATGACTGCATCGATGACAGCCGCGCCTCGGAACTGTTGCTGACCGAGGCCTGCCGTTACCTGAAAGCTGAGGGGATGACCGATGTTCGCGGCCCGACCAACCCCAGCTTGAACCATGAACTTGGTGTGCTCGTCGAGGGCTTTGATTCGCCCCCGACCTTCATGATGACCTACAACTACCCCTACTACGAGCGACTGCTGCTGGAATTCGGTTTTGAGAAGACGCAGGACCTGTACGCCTATGAGGGCTATGTGTCGATGATTGCCAACCTCGATCCCAAATTGACATTTGTGATCGAAGAGCTCAAGCGGCGGTTTAACGTCAAGGTGCGTCCGTTCGATTTAAAGCGCTTTGACGAAGAGGTCAAGCTGTTTCTCGATCTCTACAACAAGTCGTTAGTTGCCACGTGGGGCTTTGTCCCCTTGTCGGCCGCTGAGGTAGCTCACCAAGCCAAAGGGCTAAAGCATCTGCTGCTACCTGCGTTGACATCGATCATTGAAGTGGACGGAAAGCCGATTGGTGCCGGCTTGGGGTTGCTCGACTTTAACCCTGTGATCAAGAAAATCGACGGGCGTCTCTTTCCATTTGGGTTCATCCGCCTGTTGATGAGCAAGCGCAAGCTCAAGCGGGTGCGTTTGATGAGCACCAATATTTTGCCTGAGTTTCAGAGATGGGGCTTTGGACTACTTGCTTTGGAGCGGATGCTGGCCGACATCAAACGCTTGGGGATTGAGCGCGGTGAATTCTCTTGGGTGCTTGAGTCCAATCACCTTTCGCGAGCCAGTCTCGAGCGCAGCGGCTTGGAGCGCAGCAAAACCTACCGACTCTACGATCGCCCGTTGTGAAAGCCGGAGTTCCTGGCAATTCTGTGCGGTCTTCTGGTAGTGGAGCTTGCTAAAGCTCCTGCTTTCCTTCAATCCTCTCGTTGCAAAAAAAGCCATGCAAGAGGAGTCCAACGAATTGAAGGAGACGACAAATGGCAGAACGATATTCGAGGTCTCCTTTGATTCGTTGGCAGCAATTGGCTCACCTGCTTAGCGCAGATGCAGAGTAGTCCAACGGATCACAGCCCGCTTGGCCGCTGGCCACCTGCGCTGCGTTCGAGCCAGTCGCAAGTTTCCCCCAAAACCCAGAAGTCCGTCGAGTCGGACAGAACTTCAACTACTAAGACCGGTTGATCTTGAAACAGCGCCTCATCAGGATTCGGCTGTCATACCACCGACAGCTCCGGATAATAGAATCGTACGCTGTGGCTCTGGCGAATGCGGATTTTCATATCCGAATTGAACGCCTCACAAGCTTTACCGCGGAGTTGAGCTCCGATGGCAATGGTAACATTGGTCGCAATTCGACTGTGCCGAGCAGACGCACCGGCTATGGCATACACCGTTCCACACTGGTGCTGAAGAACTCCCTCCACATGCACTCCCGTTGTCAACTTCCTTGCACGAGTCGATTTTGAGGTAAGCACCATGAAACAACTTATTTGTTCACTACTAATGCTGGCGGCTATTGGCAGTGCGGTTCGCGGTGAGGAGCCTGGGCGGCCGAATATCCTCTTCGCCATCGCCGACGACTGGGGACTCCACGGTGGCGCCTATGGCACACCCTGGGTGAACACACCTGCACTGGACCGTGTCGCCCGCGAGGGCTTGCTGTTCACCAACGCCTACACGCCGATGGCCAAGTGCGCGCCGTCGCGCGCCATCGTACTTACCGGGCGACACCTCTGGCAAAACGAAGAGGCGGGTAACCATATGGCCCTCTTCCCACCCAAGCTCAAGAGCTGGCCCGAGGTACTGATGGACCATGGTTGGCACATGGGAATCACCGGCAAGGGCTGGGGGCCGGGCATCGCCAACGACGCCAGCGGCAAGCCGCGCAAGATCACAGGGATCCCGTTCAACGATCGCAAGGCCGAACCGCCCGCACACGCCATCAGCAATAATGATTATGCAGCGAACTTCATAGATTTCCTCGACGCCGCGCCTCCGGATACCCCGTGGTGCTTTTGGTATGGCAGCAGCGAGCCGCATCGCGGGTACGAGTTCCAGTCGGGCGTCAACAAGGGTGGCAAGCGCTTATCGGACATCGACCGCGTGCCGGGTTACTGGCCCGACAACGAAACGGTGCGTCACGATATGCTGGACTACGCCTTTGAGGTCGAGCATGTGGATCGACATCTGGGTCGCATGCTTGACGAACTGGAGCAACGCGGGCAGTTGGATAATACGCTGGTCATCGTGACCAGCGACCATGGCATGCCTTTCCCACGCGTCAAGGGTTACGCCTACCACGACTCGAACCACGTTCCCTTGGCGATTCGCTGGCCGCGTGGCCTGCAGCATCCTGGACGCACGATCGCGGACTTCGTGGACTTCACCGACATCGCACCGACCCTTCTCGATTATGCGAGTATCGCCGAAGAGAGTAGCGGCATGCTGCCCATTATTGGCAAGAGCTTGCGTCCCATTCTGGAAAGTGCACGAGCTGGCCGCGTTGTGCCCGAGCGCGAGCAGGTGCTGATTGGCAAGGAGCGAACCGACGTGGGTCGTCCAAACGATTGGGGATATCCTATTCGCGGCATCGTCACCGAGGAATATCTCTATCTGCGGAATTACGAACCGACGCGCTGGCCAGCCGGGAATCCAGAGACTGGTTATTTAGACACCGACGGCAGTCCCACCAAAACGCTGCTCCTCGAGCTCGGGCGCGTCAACCGGGCCGACCGCTTTTGGCAATTCAACTTCGGGATGCGTCCGGCCGATGAGCTGTATGACTTGCGGAACGACCCCGACTGCATCGACAACTTAGCCGCCGATGCGATCGACACCGCTCGTGCGCTCCGCGAGCGCATGGAGAGTATGCTCACAGTACAGGGAGATCCGCGGATGGCGGGGAAGGGCCATCTGTTCGACAGCTACAAGCCTACTCAAGGCGCTGGTTTTTACGAGAAGTTCCTGCGGGGCGAAAAGGTCAATTCTGGCTGGGTGAACGAAACGGATTTCGAGAAAGAACCCATTGAGCCGTGAGAGCGGTCCTGACTGGTGTGGGAAAAAGGGACCGCCTGCTTCGGCGATCGCGTAACCATCGTCACGCTTGACAACTCGCACATGCTTACAATATCTGGAATGACCGATGCACATAGCCCCTTTACTGTTTGTACTCCGACCAGGTGCGGTCTATTGACCGCAGCATCAGGGGAAAACTTCGGCTGGTCCTCACGGCGATTTTATTCATGAACTGGACGACGTAGTCGGGCAACTTTTGCGACCGGTGGAGCTTGCAGGGGACGCGGACGACGAGGCTCACCAGGATGATTCAGCATACAAAGGATCTTGTGTGATACGGCAGCCACTCCCGATCGATATTCACTTGCCGGAACTTGTCCGAATGTCCGCGTCGCACCCTTGTTTGGTGTTGGAGGCGCCGCCGGGGACAGGTAAGACGACGCGGGTGGCGCCTGCCTTGCTGACAGAGCCTAACGCGGGCCAAGTGATTTTGATTCAGCCCCGCCGGATCGCTGCCCGCGCGGCCGCAGCCCGCATTGCCCAAGAGCTGGGGTCTGAGGTTGGCCAACAGGTGGGCTATCAAATTCGCTTCGACAAATGTTGCACGCAAGCCACAGAGCTTATCAGCATGACCCCCGGGATTCTGCTCCGTCGCTTGCAGCACGATCCGCTGTTGGAAAACGTGGCGGTCGTTATTCTCGATGAGTTCCACGAGCGTTCGTTGGAAGTCGATCTGTTGCTCGGCATGCTGCGAAGGATTCAGGTCGAAATGCGGCCCGAGTTGCGGTTAGTCATTATGTCTGCCACTCTCAATACGGCAGGGCTGGAGCAATTGCTGGGTGCTCCCCCTGTCCTGCGCGTCGCTGCGCAAGCCTATCCGGTCGACCTCCGCTTCAGCCGCTTTCAGTCCACGCAGCGCGGCGGATATCCCGTTAGTCCCACGCGACGCATTATCGAACAAACGACCACGGCCCTGCTCGACGCCAGTCGTGCTCATGCCGGTGACATGCTGGTCTTCTTGCCCGGTGTGGGTGAAATCATGCAAGTCGCCAGAAATGTTCAGGCTGAGGCGGACAAGCAAGGCTGGGATTTGTTGACGCTCTTTGGCGATATGTCCCCCAAAGATCAAGACCGCGTGCTAAAGCCCTCAGCGTCACGAAAGGTCATCTTGGCCACCAACGTGGCGGAAACTTCGCTTACGATCGATGGCGTGACCGTTGTGATCGATAGCGGTTGGTCGCGGGTGCAACGCGTTGATCCTAACTTAGGGTTGAACATGTTGGTGCTGGAACCGATCTCCCAAGCGTCGGCCACGCAGCGGGCGGGTCGGGCGGGACGCACCGCACCTGGAATTTGCTATCGGCTGTGGGATGAGGCTACCGATCGCGGCCGCTTGCCCCACTTGGAGCCTGAGATCCTGCGAGTTGATTTAGCTGGGGCTGCCTTGCAATTGCTCGCCTGGGGCGAAACCGATTGCTCTCAGTTCCCGTGGATTACGCCCCCCCGCGATACGGCCTGGAGCGCGGCTCTGCGGGCGCTGGAACTCATCGATGCGACCAGCCGCGATGGGCGCGTGACGGAGCTCGGCAAGTCGCTGCTGAGGTTGCCCGTTCATCCGCGGATCGGGCGGTTTCTCGTGGAGGCGCACCGCTTGCAAGTTCCCGCTGCCGGTGCTGTGGCGGCGGCGCTGCTGAGCGAACGCGACGTCTTCGATCAACGGCGGGCCGTGAGTCGTCCCGGCCAGAGCATCGAACGCACTCCGCCGCATGCTTGCGACTTGACGCAGCGCGTGCAGCTGTTGCAAAACTTCAACCAGCGGAGTTCGCTGGAAACGAGTCTCGGGATGATCAAGCCCGAGGCGGCGTACAACGTGTTGCGCGTGGCGGAACAATTTCAGAAGCTGCTAGTCGCTGAATTTGGCAAGCTGCCGGAAGCTCCCTTGACCGATCAATTGCAGCGGGCCCTGCTCACCGCCTTTCCCGATCGTTTGGCTCGGCGCCGCGCCCCGGGAACCCCGCGCGGGTTGATGGTGGGGGGGCGCGGAGTGAAGCTGGAGTCCAGTTCCGGTGTGCAACAATCCGAGCTTTTTCTGTGCCTCGACGTCGACGCGGTTGCCAGTGAAGCTTCCGTTCGCAAGGCCTCCGCCATCGCCGCCGATTGGCTTCCCATGGACCACTTGCGCGAAGTCGATGAAAAGTTCTTCAACCCAACGCAAGGTGCGGTGGTGACCCGCCGACGGCTGTATTGGCTCGACCTGCTCCTCTCCGAAACACCGCTATCGACCGTGGCCGATGACGAAACCTCGCAGCTACTGGCGATCGAAGCGGCCAAACAGTTTCAACGGCTCTTGCCACCCAAGGACAAAGAGCTGCAGAGTTGGCTGGCGCGGGTCGCGTGGTTGGCGCACGCGAACCCAGAGCTTGGCTTGCCCACGCTGGAAGCCACTTCACTGGCGGAGCTCCTTACGCAGTGGTGCTATGGCTGGCGGTCGCTCGATGAGCTCCGGGCCTTGCCGTGGAAGAATTTGCTTCCCAACATGCTCGATGCCAACCAACGCAAATTGCTTGACGCTCAAGCGCCCGAAACGGTTACCTTGCCGACCGGTCGCCAAGTTTACCTGCAGTATGAAATTGGCAAGCCGCCGGTGTTGGCAGCCCGCATCCAAGAGTTCTTTGGGCTCAAGAGCACACCGCGGCTAGCCGGAGGGCGAGTCCCCCTGCTCCTGCATCTGTTGGCCCCGAACAATCGCTGCCAACAGATCACCGATGACCTCGCCAGCTTTTGGAGCAACACCTATCCGACGGTCCGCAAAGAGTTGCGAGCGCGTTATCCCAAACATGCATGGCCCGAAGTTCCCCCTTGACCGGCTGCTCACTGCTCACTGCTCACCGCTCACCGCTCACTGCTCACCGCTCACTGCTCACTGCTCACCGCTTACCGCTTCCTGCTCACTTCGGAAACTGCGGCGGGCGTTTGCCAGCGTAGGCGGCCAGTCCTTCGACGGCAGCTTCGGACGTCAAAGCGGTCGCACCCGCTGCAGCACCGCTGGCGAGCAGTGTGAGTAGTTGTTCTCCCACCATTTCATTGAGCAGCTTCTTGGTCAGCTGCAGTGATTCAGCGGCCCCTTCGGAAATGGATTCAACCCAAGTGGAAGCGCGGACCCATGTCTGTTCGGAGGGAACTACATGTTGCACCAAACCCAGGTTCTTCGCCTCCGACGCAGCCAGTTCACTCCCACCCAGCAGAAATTGACTGGCCAAGGCTGCTCCGACGCGAAAGTAAAGTAAGGGTGCGATCAGACCGCAGACCAACCCCAGGCGTGGCGCAGGAACACTGAACGTCGCTCGCTGACTGGCCACAATCAAATCGCAAGCCAGCACCAGTGCGAACCCTGACGCCATCGCCGCACCATCCACTGCGGCAATGATCGGTTTGGGGAGTTGCAACATCTGCTGGATTAGACCTTGCAGCCCCTGCGCATCGGCGTACCACTGTTGCATGGCCTGCTCGCCGGTCGCCGTTTCATGCATTTCGTAAAGGTCCAGCCCTGAACAAAAGTGCGGTCCGCTGCCGGTCAGGATAATGCCGCGCACGTGTCGCGCCTGACGCAGATCGTCAAAGGCTTCCGCCAGCTCTTCGATCATGCGACGGGTCAAGGCGTTGCACTTGGCGGGGCGATCGAGAATGATCGTGCCGGTGGGGCCGTTCACTTTCACTGTTATCATGCGAGCTCTCTTCGGTTTCAGCGGGCAGGTGGCTGCATCAACAATATGACCTGCAACCCATTGCAAGTGCCGATGCAAACGATCGATCTCATTGAGAATCCCTGAATCGTACCCGACAACCGATCCCCTCCCAACCCACCGCAGGCTCTGCCGAAGAAACCAAGGAATCAGGGCTGATGGAGCAAACAGTTCGCAGGATAAAGAAACCGGTCCGACTGCCCGGCTACCCACATTTGCATGCGGCGCTGGGATTTTGATTGCTTGTCACCCCGAATTACGTTATCTTGGGGACGATCGCCAAACATGGCGACAGCATGGAAAGCTCCCCTCCCTAGCCTGCGTTCCCATCCCCACCTGAACGCAAGCACATTTAGACGCCGAGAACTCGCGCGATGTGCAACGCTCAACCACGCTTCCAACCACTCACGCTCGCTATCTGCATTGGCCTTGGGCTGCTTCACTCGCCTAGCCGGGGCGAGGAGCCGACGCAGCAACCCAGTGTCATCAGTTTTCGCAATCAAGTGGTTCCCATTCTGACCAAGGCGGGTTGCAACGCAGGCACCTGCCACGCCAAGGCCGGGGGTGGTCAAAACGGCTTTCAGTTGTCGCTGCTCGGCTACGAACCGCAAGAGGATTTTGAACATTTGGTGACGGAGAGTCGCGGGAGACGCTTGTTTCCTGCAGTTCCCGACCAAAGCCTGATGTTATTAAAGGCTTCGGCCAGCGTGCCGCACGTGGGTGGCCAGCGAATTCCCGTCGATTCGCCGGACTATACCATACTCCGGACTTGGATCGAGCAAGGGATGCCCCAGTCGGATCCAGCTGAGGCAAGGCTCGTAGAACTGAACGTTACACCAGGCCGCAACAAGCTGGCCATGCGCGACGTGCAGCAGTTGCAGGTGGAGGCCAAGTTCTCCGATGGTACGCTGCGTGACGTGACACACCTCGCACTCTACGAATCGAACGACAGCGGGATGGCCAGCGTAACGGAGGCGGGGCTGGTGCAGGCGGGAGACCTGCCCGGACAAGTTTCGATCATGGTCCGCTTTCAAGATCGGGTGGCTGTGTATTCAGCGCTAGTGCCCCTCCGCGAGACACTGGCTGCAGCCCAGCAGGCAGCGCTCAGGCCGCTGCCAGTGGAGAAGAACTTTATCGATCAAGGCATTTTTGCCACACTGGCTGAAATTGGGTTGCCCCCTTCGGATGTCTGCGATGATGCCACGTTTCTGCGGCGAGTCACCCTGGATATTGCTGGCAGAATTCCGACGGTCGCGGAGGCCGAGCTGTTCTTGACGGAACACTCAGCCGATAAGCGTGAGCAGTTGATTGAGCGGTTGTTGCGCAGTCCCGAACATGCCGACTACTTTGCCAACAAGTGGACCACCTTGTTAAAAAATCGCCGCGATGATGCCAGCGATATTGTTTCGAACTTCGCCTTCCATTCTTGGATCCGCGACAGCCTGCTGGCCAATAAGCCGTACGATCAATGGGTCCGCGAATTGCTCGCAGCGACTGGCACCGTCGTTGGTAATCCACCCGTCGCGTGGTACAAACGTGTAAAAGAACCCAATCAGCAGTTGGAAGATGTGGCGCAGCTTTTTCTCGGTGTGCGCATGCAGTGCGCCCAATGCCATCACCATCCCTTCGAACGCTGGAGCCAGCAAGATTACTACGGCATGGCGGCATTCTTTACCCGCGTCGGTCGCAAGCCCACCGGCACCCGCGGCGAAGACTTGATCTTTCACCAACGCGGCGTGGCACTTGCCAAGAACATGCGTTCGGGAGAGATGGTGCCACCTTCGGCGCTGGGGGACCAACTGGAAGCCATCGCGCCCGATGACGATCCCCGCTTGAAGTTGGCCGATTGGATGTCGAGCCCCAACAATCGCTTCTTTGCCAAAGCGGTCGTCAATCGCTATTGGAAGCACTTTTTTAAACGCGGTCTGATCGAACCCGAAGATGATATCCGCGAGTCGAATCCGGCAAGCCATCCCGAGGTCCTGGCCCAACTCGAGCGGCACTTGATTGAGCACGAATTCGATCTGCGAGAATTGGTGCGGGTCATCGTCAACTCCAACGCGTACCAATTGAGCGCTATACCCAACGAGCACAATGCAGCCGACTATCAAAGTTTTTCCCACTACTACCCTGAGCGGATGCAGGCGGAAGTGCTACTCGATGCGATCGATCAATTGACCGGGGCTACCACCACATTTGCCAATTTGCCCCCAGGCACGCGGGCCATTGCCTTGCCCGACAACAGCTACAACCGTTCCTCCCCTTTTCTGACGGTGTTCGGACGGCCGGACAACTCGAGCGTTTGTGAGTGCGAGCGGGTCCAGTCATCGAGCCTTGGACAGAGTTTGCACATGCTCAACTCAGCCGAAATCAAAGGCAAGTTGTCGGTGGCTAACGGTCGCGCGGAAAAGCTGGCCATCGATCCGCGCGCGGTTGAGGAACGCGTTCGCGAGCTCTACTTGGCCGCCTTCGCTCGCGAACCAGCGGATGCCGAGCGCGAAGCGGCTCTCGAATTCTTGACCTCCTCTGACTCACCTCCGTCCTCTGACACATCGCCACAGCCTGCCGTGTCTCGTGCGGGATTTGAGGATTTGATCTGGGCCATGATGAATACCAAAGAGTTTTTATTTGTTCATTGAGTTTATCTCTACTGAGAAATTGAGTGATGTTGCCAATTCAATCTACACAGCTCAAGTTTTGGACGCTAGCCGGTGCAAGCTGGTTCAGTCTCCTTGTGCTCGCTTTGCCGGTCGCCTGGGCCCAATCGGTGTGCCTCCCCGCGCCACGCCTGCTAACGACTTGGCCGATGGGAGGGCAAGCCGGAACGGAACTCACGCTGACGATTGCCGGCGATTACTTGGAAGATACTCAAGAGTTGTGGTTCTCGGATCCGCGGATTGTCGCTACGCCGATGGCTGCCGCGGCAGATGCGAGTGGGAGTCCACTAACCACGGTCAATCAGTTCTTGGTGCGCATCGCAGCGGAGGTACCAGCGGGTGTTTACGAAGCGCGGGTGATGACGCGGCTGGGCCTCTCCACTTCACGCGCCTTCTCGGTGAGTGTGTTGCCGGAGGTGCTCCGCGAACAACCCAATACATCACTCGAAACAGCGATGGCCTTGTCGCTAAACACCGTTTGCAATGCAACCATCAGCAATCGAGCCGTCGATCATTATGCGATCGATGCTCGGCAGGGGGAGCGGCTGATCGTCGATTGCAGTGCCAGTGGAATTGACTCCAAGGCTAAGCCGGTATTGATCCTGGCGGATGCCGAAGGACGCGATTTAGTTGTTGAACGCCGCGGCGAAGCGCTGGACTACCAGGTTCCAGCGGATGGGAAGTACATTGTCAAAGTGCATGATCTGACCTTTGATGGTGGCCCCAATCACTTTTATCGACTGGCCGTGCAAACGCTTGCCGCTGGCACCCCTCTCGCACGCTTGCCTGCTACGCATGCGGTCAGTTCTTTTTCGTGGCCTCCGGCGGGTTTGCTCGATGAGCCCAGTTGGCGCGAGCCGTTGGAAGCCGCGTTGCCCAGCGATGCTGTCCCAACCAAGCCCTACTCGATGGCGTTACCCTGCGATATTCAAGGGAGCTTCTTCCCGGCGGCCGATGTCGATACGTTTGAGTTTGAAGCCGTGCAAGGGGATGTGTGGTGGGTCGAGGTCGGCTCGGAACGTATGGGGCTGCCCACCGATCCTGCCATTCTGGTGCAGTACGTTGATCGTTCGGGAGCTAAGGATACGTGGCTTGACCTTGCCGAGCTGACCGACATCCCAAGCCCAATGAAGCCATCGAGTAACGCGTATGCTTATGATGGCCCTCCCTACGACGGTGGTTCGCCCGACATAATCGGCAAACTGGTAATCAAACAAACCGGGCTGCATCGACTCCACATCCGCGATCTCTTTGGCGGGACGCGGAATGACCCACGCAACATTTATCGCTTGGTGATTCGCAAGGCAGAGCCCGATTTTGCCCTGGTAGCATGGGCCTTTCATATGGAATTGCGGAACGGTGATCGAGCGGCCTTGTCGAAGCCATTGGCTCTGCGGACCGGCGGAACGATGGCGCTGGAAGTTGTGGCGGTGCGGCGCGATGGCTTTGATGGTCCCATCCACTTGGAGATGGGTGATTTGCCAGTTGGCGTCACGGCCACTGGCCTGAGTATTCCTGCCGGTCAGTCGCGCGGCATCATGTTGGTCTCTGCGGCCGATGATGCTCCGCGCGGGATGTCGAGCGCGACGTTTGTCGGGCGTGGACAGTTGGGTGACAAGCTTGTCGCACGCCCTTGTCGCTTGGCTTCGATGGCCTGGCCCGTCCCCGACGCGTGGCAGGAGATTCCCAACCCCCGTTTGCTGGCCGACGTACCGGTGTCCGTCAGCAGTAACGAGCAGGCACCGCTAACACTTCGCACGCTTGCCACGGAACCGCTCCAAGCCGCAGTGGGGCAAAAGCTCACCATTCCGATGCAGATCTTGCGTCGCAGCGAATTCTCGGGCGCCTCGATGCCGATGCGGATTTTCGGCGACGGCTTTTCGCAGGCGGCCATGGTCGATGTGCCACTGACAGAAAATCAAACCGATATCACGCTTGATCTGGCGGTATTGAAGACACCACCCGGCGAATACCAGCTGGCCCTGTATGGCAATGCGGTCGCCAAGTTCGCTCTGAATCCGCAACAGCCCACGCAAACCACCGATATCGTGGATATCATCGTCTCGGAACCCATCACCGTTCGCGTTTTACCTGGGGAGAACCCATGAGCCACTTTGCAGACCCGTTGAATCAGGAACGCTGTCCAGGGCCCAATGCCAGCCCGGGTGGAGCCACAACTTTCGGTCGGGATACAAATTTCGGTGGAGCTACAGCTTTCGCTCGGGATACAGCTTTGGGAAGGCGCGGCTTTTTGCAAGTTGGATTGGCTGGCTTTGCACATTTGAGCCTCCCCGGGGTCCTGCGTCTGCGCGCCGCTAGCCCGCAGCCGAAGCTGAAGAAGACAGCGGTGATCATGGTCTGGTTGCCCGGTGGTCTGTCGCACATCGATACCTACGATCCCAAACCCGATGCGGGAAGTGAGTATCGAGGTCCCTTCTCGACAATCGCCACCAAGGTGCCCGGTCTTCGGTTCACTGAGTTGTTGCCTCGGCAAGCCCAATTGGCAGATAAGTTCACCGTGGTGCGATCGATGCGGCAGTTTGCAGGAGGACATCCCGCCGGATCCATGCAGCTACTCTCGGGCGATCCCGATACGCGCGACAAACCGCAGCCGAAGTATCCTGATTGGATGTCGGTGGCCAACTATGTTCGCGCCCAAGAATCGCCGCGCGATAACCCACTCCCGGCTTACGTGGGTGTCCGACCGCCCACGGAATACAATGGTCCTGCCTATCTGGGTGACGCCTACGCACCGTTCACCGTGCATGGGGATCCGAATTTACCGGACTTCAGCGTGCCGAATATTGGGCTGAGCGCGGCCAGCGAGATCGAACGCCTTGATCGCCGCGTGGCCCTTCGGCGGCGGCTCGATAGCTTGCAACGCAGCTTTGATCGCCAAGGGGAATTGCAGGCACTCGATCAGTTCGAAACGCAAGCCATGACGCTGCTGACAAGTCCCGAGACCAAAGATGCATTCGATCTGACCAAGGAAGATGACCGCACCCGCGACCGCTATGGGCGAAATAGCTGGGGTCAACAACTGTTGATGGCCCGTCGCCTGGTTGAAGCGGGGGTGGATATCGTCACCACCAGTTTGCATGGGCCGCTGTGTGGTCGAGTCGGCAATTGGGATGATCACGCGGTGAACATGCACGTGTTTGATGCACTGCGTTTTCGCTGCGGCGCGTACGACCAAGCCGTAACGGCCCTGATCGAAGACATCTATCTGCGCGGGCTGGATCAAGAGGTACTCGTGGTGGTGACCGGCGAGTTCGGCAGGACACCGCAGATCAGTTATCAGCCGAGCACGGGTGCGGGTGACGCCAGCGCTCCGGCCGGTACCGTTCAGCCGGGACGCGACCACTGGCCGCGCGCGTTTTCCAATATCTGGGCTGGGGGTGGGATGCAAACGGGGCAAGTGGTCGGGGCGACCGACAAACGCGGCGAAGATGTTACGGAACGCATATGTGGTCCCGATGATTTCTTGGCCACACTCTATCAACATCTTGGCATCGACTTCGCCAACATCGCCATCAAGGACTTTAGCGGACGTCCAACCCCCATCATCAACAACGGACGGCCTATCGCTGAGTTGACTCGCAGAGCTTGACCGTAGTGGATCTTGCGAAAGATCCCTTCCCACCAACTCCCGAGGATCTTTAGCAAGATCCACTACGCTGACGCTTATTGCGGGACCGAGAAGGCTATAAAAAAACCGCGGGACTTGTTGGTCTCGCGGTTTGGAATTGATTAGGATGCTAACTATTTCCACTCATCCGGTAAAAGCTTACCGAGCAAAGTGGCGTCAACGAGCCAGAGGCCATTACCAGGCGAAGTGTGCAAAGGCCTTGTTGGCGTCAGCCATGCGGTGTGTGTTTTCGCGGCGGGCCATGGCGGCACCTTCTTTGCGGTACGCTGCCAAGACTTCTTCGGCCAGCTTTTGATGAGCGGCACGACCCTTCTTTTCGCGAACGGCAATCAGCAACCAGCGGATTGCCAAGGACTGTTGACGGGCGCGATTGACTTGCATCGGGACTTGGTAAGAAGCACCACCGACCCGCTTCGAACGCACTTCGATGAAGGGCTTGATGTTCTCCAACGCTTGCTCGAAGACTTCAATAGCTGGACGATCGGTGATCTTTTCAGCGATGGTCTCGAGGGCATCGTAGAACACCCTTTGCGCGGTGCTCTTTTTGCCGTCGTACATCAGGCAATTGATGAACTTGCCAGCCAACATCGATTGGAACTTCGGATCGGGCCGCAGTGAAGTGCGACTTGCGGTAATCTTACCCATAACTTGCTATCTCGTTATTTCCTGACTGGGATCCCAACTGTACGCTATCGGCCAGTGAATGGCCATCTTGAATTTCTTGGTCTATCCACCTAACGCCTTGCGAGTTTCGCAGGGCGCCTGGGTTGGCGCTGCCTTACGGCTTCTTGGCACCGTAGCGGCTGCGAGCTTGCTTGCGGCCATTGACACCCAATGTATCGCGAGCACCACGCACTACTTGATAACGCACACCTGGCAAATCGCGAACACGACCACCACGGATCAGTACGATCGAGTGCTCTTGCAGGTTGTGCCCTTCGCCAGGAATGTAAACGGTGACTTCCTTACCGTTCGACAGGCGAACCCGGGTAATCTTGCGAAGTGCCGAGTTGGGCTTCTTGGGGGTCATCGTCCTGACTTGGAGACACACACCTTGCTTAAACGGGCACTTGTCCAAAACGACCGATTTGGTGGTCTTGCGTTGGACTTCGCGATTTCGTTTTACAAGCTGGTTAATCGTTGGCATCTGTGCGTTTTCCGACTGTTTCGCTATCGAATAAAAAATGTTCACATCAAAAGCTGCCTCGGGACTCGCTGAGCTCCAGACAACCTTCGCTACAAAGTACCAGAGGTGGGGATCGAACCCACACGCCCTTGCGGGCACTGGATTTTGAATCCAGCGCGTCTGCCATTCCGCCACTCTGGCAAGTGGAATCGGAGCATCTGAGCGATTTATCACCGATTAGGACTCAGGAATGTACCCGAAATGCTACCTAGACGACAAGCCCCGATCGACTGCAGGGAGTGCAATTATTTGACGGAAAACGGCCCCAAGCGGTCTACTCTCAACTCTTTCGCCCGGTTTGACTCCCAGGCTGCACAAATTGAGGACCGAAAGGACGTTGGACACCCCAAGAGTTGGGGTGAGATTGGTCCAAAACGTGCATCGAGAAGATCGTTGACATGTGTCCACTTGTCAATTTGACAGGTAGGCCAAAAGTGTGAACGAGGCGCAGCGGCGCGCCGTACTGACTGTAGTTGAACACAGCCGTCAGGTTCGCGATCCGCGAGTAGCCCAACCTATCCATTTCAACTGTTTAACCGTTTCATAGAGGCAATATGTTCATCTTCGACCCGATGTACTTCATCATTATCGCTCCCGCCCTGATTCTGGCCTTTGCGGCTCAGTGGATGGTCAAGTCAGCCTACTCCAAGATGAGTCAGGTTCAAGCGTCGATGAGCGGTCGTGAGGCGGCGCGGCGCATCCTGGATCATTCCGGCTTGTACGACGTGGCGATCGAGCAGGTGCCAGGCGAAATGTCCGATCATTACGATCCGACCGCGAAAGTGCTGCGACTTAGCCCAGGAGTGTTTCAAGGCAATTCGATGGCGGCGGTGGGCATTGCAGCCCACGAGGCGGGGCATGCTCTGCAGGATGCCAAGCGTTACGCGCCGCTGGTCATTCGCAATATGGCCGTTCCCGTGGCCAACTTCGGCAGCAGCATCGGAAGTCTGATGCTGATGGTCGGCATTGGCATGATGGTGTCGGGGCTCGGGCAGTTGGGGCAAGGGATCTTCCTGCTCGGAATCATCGGCTTCGGCGCCACGGTGGCTTTTCAGTTGGTGAACTTGCCAGTTGAGTTCGACGCCAGTTCGCGAGCTAAAACCGAGCTCATCAACTTGGGCATTATCAGCGGACCAGAGCTTCCCTACGTCAGCAAAGTGCTAAATGCGGCCGCTTTGACTTACGTCGCGGCTACCCTGCAAGCCGTGCTGACGCTAGGCTACTACATCATGCGTTACATGCAAGCCAGCCGGGATTAAGGTGTGAACACCACGTTTCGCCAGGATACTCAATGTGACGTCTGCATCATCGGGTCTGGATTCGCCGGCAGCTTGCTGGCTTGGGTTCTCGCCCGTCAAGGCCGCCGAGTGATCGTTGTTGACCGCTCGGCGCACCCCCGCTTCGCGATCGGCGAGTCGTCCACTCCACTGGCTGATTTTTTGCTGGAACGAATCGCCGATGCGTACGACCTGCCCGAATTGCGGCCGTTGAGTCGCTGGGGGAGTTGGCAACGGGTACACCCTGAGCTGAGGGCCGGAAAAAAAAGGGGCTTCAGTTACTTCGCCCACTCACCCGATTTGCCCTTCGCGGAATCCGCACTGCACGAGGCCAGTTTACTGGTCGCCGCCAGCGACTCCGATGAACGGAGCGACACCCATTGGATGCGCTGCGATGTCGATCACTGGCTGTGCGGTTCAGCGGTCGCTGAAGGGGTTGAGCTCCATGAGTGCTTTCACATCCAGCACATCGAAGCGGTCTCCGGCCACTGGCGAGTAACTGGTCGCCACGCAGATCGAGTACTGACGCTTACTTGTTCGAGCCTAGTGGATGCGAGTGGCGGAGGAGGCGTTGTCGGCCAGGCTTTGGGGCTTGAGCGACTCGACGACCAACTGCGCACAAAAACCGGGGCATTGTTCGGGCACTTTCGCCAAGTCGGTTCGATGACCGAGTGGCTAGCTCAACATGCCGACGATCCCTTTGACCCGGACGATGCAGCCCAGCACCATTTGCTGGGGAATCGTGGCTGGATGTGGATGCTTCGGTTTGCAGAGGGGACGACATCGGTGGGGATCGTGCAACCGGTCGCTCAGTGGCGCGAACCGTTTGGAGCTGGCTCCGGTGGTGCTTCCAGCCAGGCCACACGGCAAGCGGTGTGGGAGTCGATCGTTGCTCGTTATCCCACGGTGGCCGATTTGCTGTCGCCAGCGGAACGGTTGGGGGCGGGTTCATCCGCTGGGGGTTCAGGTTTTACGGGTCTGGGATGGGTCCCTTGCATCGGCCGCTTGTGGTCCTGCGTAGCGGGTGTTGCGGGGCAGAGCTGCGGGTGGGCCATGTTACCTGGAACCGCTGGCATCGTAGATCCGCTGCACAGCACGGGCATCGCACACGGATTGTACGGAGTGCTACGGCTCGCGGACATTCTTCTGCAAGCGGAGCAACCCCACGCCTTGCGTGCAGCCTTAGCCAATTATTCCGAACAAGTCGTGGCGGAAGTTCAGTGGATCGATCGGGTCCTCAGTTGCTGTTACGCAGGCTTGAATGATTCCTTTGAGGTTTTCGGAGCGATGTGCAGCCTCTACTTCATCGCTGCGATTCACAGTGAGCGCCAACTGCACGGCGATGGTCGTTGTACCGAAGGGTTTTTACTGAAGGACTCGCAACCACTGCAACGCGTTGTTGAACAGGCTGAGCAGCGGTTGCGGGCTGGCGAGTCGGGTGCAATGCTTGTTCCCTGGTTGAAAGCAGCGATTGCCCCCTGGAATGACGTGGGGTTGCTGGACCCGAGTCTTCACAACCGGATCGCACGTTCATCAGCCCCCAAGTGATTGCGGGTAAAGCTTAGTTACTCCTGCAATTCGACCAGCGGTCTTTGAACTCCGTTGGAATCAATTTCACAGGGAATCCATAGGAGTGCCAACAGCGTAACCCGCGTGTCTCCTTTGCGGCAGGGTATTTCAAGCGGTTCAAGCGTCAGGTTGTGAACGCTGAACTGCGTCTGAAGGTCGGCGATATCGCGTTCGCATTGTTCGACCAGGTCATACTTCTCGCGTTCTAGCTCGCTAAGTGTTTGCGTGGCCAGTGTGACGTCGGTCCGTTGCTGAGCGGCACGGCCTACTCCGCGGCCCGTTGTGGCACTTTTCGCCCCGATTTTGCTCCCGACCAACCAGCCGACCACGGTTTGCCCGAGGCTGATCGCCGTCTTGAATTTCTCTTGGTCATACTGTGCCTTTTCGCGTTCCAGGCGTTGCTCGGCGGTGCGGATCTTCGACTCCAAAGCACTCTGTAGCTTGGCATACTTGGCCTGCAGCTTCTCTTTCTCCCCATCGCGGCGCTCACGCAACTGAAGTTCCCAGCCGAGGCGCGCGTCCAGTTCATCTTGGCCCGGCGCGCTGATCGTCTTGAGTTCAACGCAGCGAACCAACGTCAGTGGGGCCGAGCGAAACAGGTGATCGACCAAGTCCTTCTGCCATGTTTTGAACTGCTTGCCGTTGAGCATCTCGCTCGGCACATCGCAGTACTCGTAGTCCGTTTCGGGCTCGGTCGATAATTCCAACACTCCAGGTGGCAGGAGCTGCGCTTCTTGCCAGAGCTCGCGCGGGAGCGATGGATCGGGCCAGACCAACAGCGACTTATCAAGCCAGAAGTCCAGCTTGGCCGAAGCCCGCACATAGTGCACCGCCACGTTGGCCAGAAGTGTCGGAAGGTAAACGAGCCGAGCTGATTGGCTGGGGCGTTTGGAGACATTCCAAAAGCGTTCTTCGATGTCGTTGGGGATAATGGGACGACCGTGGCTCTGCAGTTTCGAAGGAGTTGCGGAGCCACCGCTGCTATCCGAATGGGGAGAGGAAGCCGGTGTTTTAAGGTGGGCGGGGGCCGGGAGTAATTCTTGCCGCCGGTCCTTCATGAGCGTTTGAATGTGCTCGCGCGACAAGGGCCCACGCAGGAAACTCATGGCCCATCGCGACTGAAAGATGGTCGGAGCGTCATCATGGACGTTATTCATCAAGAAGACGCGGCTTCCTAGAGCTGCGAGCGTCTGCTCCATCGCCCCCCGGTCAAACTTCATGCCGGTCTGCGCGGCGGCTCCCTCCAGTCCCTCGAGCACTCGATCTTTGTCGCGGGCGGTTTGCAATCTTCCGAGAAACCAAGTGCCGATATTGGAAAGCCCTTTGTAATCCAAGTCGACCGGGTTTTGCGTAGCCAGGACAACCCCCAGCCCAAACGCGCGAGCTTGCTTGAGCAGCACCATCATCGGCGGTTTGCTCGGCGGCTTGGCCGATGGCGGAAAGTATCCATAGACCTCGTCCATGTAGAACAGAGCCCGCAGCGTCGTGGTACCGGGTTGCGTACGCACCCAACTCAGCAACTCGTTGAGCAGGATCGTCACAAAAAACATCCGCTCCGAGTCATTCAGGTGAGCGATTGAAATGATCGACAACCGTGGCTTGCCTTGGCCCGTGTAGAGCAGGCCCTTGATGTCGAGCGGTTGACCCTCCAGCCAACCGGCGAACCCTGGACTGGCCAGCAAGTTGTTAAGGCTCATCGAGAGCTTGAGTCGTTCGTTAGCCGGATAGAAGCTCTCTAGATCGAATACACCCACTTTGTCGATCGGTGGATTTTGAATCGAGCGGATGATCGATGGGAGATCGAGGCACTGTCCCTTGCGCCACGCAGCATCAAAGATGTTTGCCAGCAAGATATGTTCTCGACTGGTCAATGGATCGGCGTTGATCCCCATCAGCGTCAAAAGACCCGATGCTGCCCCAGCCACTCGCTCACGCATCACTTCGGCATCGTCGATGACTTCTTGCGGCGGTGCATCAAAACTTTTGAGCACCGTCATGGGGATGCCCGCATTGCTGGCCGGGGTATAGATTGCCATGTCGACCGAGTCACGGTAACGCTGGATCCGCTCCGGCTGCTGCTCCCACGACGCCAGTCCTTCTCGCCACTTGTTGGCAGTTTGTTCTGCATACTCTGGCAGTTCTATCCCTTTGCGGGACGCTTCCGAGGGCTCAATCCACGGCTGGAAGTCAGCGCCCGAGAGTTCCGGAAAGGCTAACATGAGATTGCCCAAGTCCCCTTTGGGGTCGAGGCAGATTGCTGGAATGCCGTCGAGTGCCGCCTCTTCGAGCAGCGCCAAGCACAGCCCCGTTTTGCCGCTCCCCGTCATACCCACGCACATGGCATGGGTCGTCAAGTCCTTGGCGTCGTACAATACCTTGTCGTCGAGCAAACGCTTGCCAGCCAGCTCGTATTTTCTCCCGAGATAGAATGAAGCAGGTTGTTCGTAGTCCGGCAAGTTTCCTTTTTCGGTCATGGGTGTCAGCCTTGAAGTGGTAGCGGGCGATGCGTGCTCGACGGAACTAACGTAAAATATGGACAAGGACTCAGTTGCAGGGCGCTTTAAGTATCAGCCGCCAGGCACTAACCGCCGGTGATTGTATTGAAATCGGCACGAAGAACCGGCGGCTAACGCCATGCCGCTCACTTAAAACCGACAGAGTGAGTGCCATTGGGCTCACGCCCTACGGTTGGTTCCCTTGAACCAAAACGTAACATATTTTGTGATTCCGTTGCATCGCAGAACGCTCGTACTTCTCCATCGAAATTTTCATGCTTGGAAATAACTTAGTGAAAACCTCAAGAATCATGGCTTGCTGGCTGCTCGTATTGTTTTGCTGGAGCTCTCCGTCCCTTCGCGGGCAGCCGCCAGCCAAACTCTCTCCACGGAGCATCGAGTCGTTGAAGCAGGATGGCGACCGGTTGGCCGATCAAGGTGACTTTCTGGGGGCACTCGAAAAGTACACGACCGCTTATCTGGGTGTGGTTTCCGGCATCCGTGGGCAAGACTTTAGCGAGAACGTCGTTCCCAACATCTACAACCGCGAAGAATTAGGCAAGGAGATGTTGCAGATGATGAAAGAGGAATACACCGCCGAAGAACTTGAGTTGATGGATAGTTCCTACAAAGCGTTTGACTTGATACCGCGCGACATGGATTCGCAAAAGTTGATTACCCAGTTGCTAACGGAGGAGGTAGCCGGTTTCTACGATCCAGCGAAAAAGCGGATGGTCTTGATCGTTGAAGATGGTTTGGTCGAAGAGCCCACGTGGCTTGGGAAGTTGTTTGGCGCCAAGTCGGCTTTTGACAAGGATGAACAAAAGACGACCCTGGCGCATGAGCTCACCCATGCCTTGCAAGACCAGTTGTACGGCTTGCGCGACCTGCAAAAGCGGATCGAGAAAGATGATGACATGGCGACGGCTTTCTCTGCGCTGGTTGAAGGGGATGCCACGTTGTTGATGTTTGTCGAAATGGGGGACACTCAGGATGTCCGCGACATGGACCCCGACGCCATGCGTGCCACCTTTAACATCATGAGCTTCATGTTGCCGCTGGCTGGCGGTGATGCTTACCGCAAGGCTCCGCCGATTTTCCGTGACACGTTGATTTTCCCTTATTTTCAAGGAATGATTTTCGCACTGACCGCCGCTCGGGAAAACGGTTGGGAGGGAATTCATCGCATCTATTCCAATCCACCCGTCAGTACCGAGCAGATCCTGCACCCCGCCAAGTACTTGGACCCGGCCAAGCTCGACATGCCGCAGGCCGTTGCCATACCTGAGCTCACCGCTATCGTCGGCGAGGACTGGAGGCACTTGGGTGGTAATGTTTTGGGTGAACTGCAAACGAGCATTTTGCTCAAGCGGGTCGTTGGTGGTCGGCAAGCTTCTGAGGGTTGGGACGGTGATCGCTACGAAGTCTTTAAGTCCAGCACTGGGGAGTTGGGCTTAGTCAGCGTGAGCATATGGGATTCCGAGAGCGATGCGCAAGAATTTGCCGAAGCCTATCGAAAGTACCGTATGCCGATAATGAAACGCGGCAAGCGGCTCACGACCGCTACATCGGCCGAAGCGAAGATTGAATCTGCGGAAGTAGAAGCAGCAGCGGAAGTGGAAGCGAATGTGGAAGCAGCCGCAGACTCTGCGGATGTGGATGCTCCCGGCAGCAGTGCCGAGGACAGGGTCGCGGGTAGTGACGAGGCCGGGCAACTTGCACCGCGCTTATTGACCTTAGAAGTGCATGCGGATCAAGTGTGGATCGTCGAAGGTTTTTCCGCAGAGACGCGGGCTGCCATTGTCAGCGTGTTAGGGCAATGCGAGTTCACCGAAAAGACCTTCCCCGCCGCAGCTCCCGCAGAGAAACCGCCAACGCCCTGAGTTCTGACGTGCACTTACCCTCCCTGCCGGAATTCATGCGGAACGCATGAATTCACGCAGGGAGGGTCGGGCTTCCAGGGCCCGCTTTGATTGCCAAGTCCGCTTTTGGAGCCACCGCAGAGAAGACCGACTTAATAGAAGAACTGGCAGTTCTGTTACCGCTGCAACCATGCGTTGAAAGCTGTGGGAAGTCTACAGGGAAGACTGAACCGTATTCCTATGGATAATTGCAATGTCATGCACCGAACTACAGCATTACGTGACGTAGCACGATTGCACTTCCTTCGTATGATCTACAAACATAGATGAGACCGTAACTGTCGTCGTCTTGTACCTCACCAATAGATATTACCAGTGAATTTGCCTCATACTCGGTCATCGGACGTGAGACATCGACAAACTCAAACGGGCGACCTGCATTGGGGCAAATGGTGGGGAGGCAAGCAATCACGTATAGTCCTTCAAATACCCCACTAACGAGAGCGTGTGCTGGTATGTACGGAATGTGACCAACTAGTAGTCCCAAAGGGGTGATTGCATTCTCCAATCCGTAAACAGGTCTACCATCCGGCAAATGCAAGTCGGCGAGTTTATCCTCCAATCCTGTAAGCGAAAACGAAGGTATCACAATGGCCTTCGTACCGAAAAGTCGAAATTCTGAAATTGCTTCCCCTTCCTCAGTCCTTGGTGACTCAATTTCATCCAATGTTAGAATTCGGAAGTCGAAGCCCTGAATACTCGATCCGAAAATCTGTATTGCCTCACAGTTCGCGTCATTTAGAGAGCGAAGGTCAATCTGTGCTATGAACGGAAGAAACGCGGAGTCGTTATCTCGGGGCCACGCGACATGACTTTTGTGAATGCAGTGCCCGCCTATGTAGGTTAACGACTCATTTTGTAGTTCACTTCCAAGACCGAGAGGGAACGCACACATCGGTACCGCAGGACCCATTAGTAGCTCCCGAGGTAATATAGAGCGAATGTAGTCTAGCATTAGAAAATCAAATGGGCCTTTGAGGCAGCCAACGCCGAAATAGCCCAAACCTCGAAAATGCTGTTGCACAATTTTCAACTCGGATTGAAATCGTTCGACAATCATGTTCCTACTTTCAAATTATGACGCTCCCACCGGAGTGCACTTCTGTGGAGTCGTTTCACCTAAGGCGGCTTAAGCGCTAATCCTAGAACAACGCGGAGCACTCAGCGTGGAGCTGCGATCCTGGCGACGGGCGCGTAGCGAGGCTTTTACGCACTGTTCGGAACTTTCGACGAAGGCAAGCATGCTAACCATTGTAAAGGTTGTCCGGTTGCGGAATCTAGCTAGTTTCAGCGGTTATTCTTTGTTCTTGCCGACCTCGTAGGTTGGCGACCGGGAAGTGGACTGGCCTTCTGTCGTCAATTGCTCCGCGATCGAAACGGGTCTGGCTGAGCAAGATGCGTTTGTTCTGCAATCAGCGGCTTGCTAAGCCGCTGAACCCGCCCTAAGCCTGACCCACCTCTACACCTACGCTAGAACCTTCTGCACGACCTGACCGTGTACGTCGGTCAGACGATAGTCTCGGCCCTGGAAGCGGTAGGTCAAGGTCGTGTGATCGATGCCGAGCAAATGCAGGGCGGTGGCGTTGAGATCGTGCGTATGCATCGGATCGCGGACGATGTTGTAACTAAAATCATCGGTCTCGCCATGAACATATCCAGGCTTGATGCCGCCCCCTGCCATCCAAACACTGAAGCAACGCGGATGATGATCGCGACCGTAATCTTCGCGCGTCAACGTCCCCTGCGAATAGACGGTGCGTCCAAACTCGCCACCCCAAATCACCAGCGTGTCCTCTAGCATGCCGCGCTCCTTGAGTTCACCCAAGAGGGCTGCGGTGGGTTGATCGGTGTCATAACACTGGCTCTTGATGCCGCTGGGAAGATTGCCATGCTGGTCCCAACCACGATGATAGAGCTGGATAAATCGGACACCGCGTTCGGCAAGCCGTCGGGCGAGGATGCAGTTGGCTGCGTAGCTACCCGGCTTGGAGGACTCGGGGCCATAGCGTTCGTAAATTCGCGCCGGTTCCTGGGAGAGATCGGCAAGCTCTGGGACGGTGGCCTGCATGCGGAAGGCCATTTCGTATTGCTCAATGCGAGCCTGAATCTCCGGGTCGTGGTAGTCATCGAACTTGAGCCGATTGAGTGCTGCAATGTCGTCGAGCATCAGGCGACGACGCGTTTTATTGATGCCGGGAGGATCGGCCAAGTACAACACGGGATCTTTGCCCGAACTCATCCGCACTCCCTGATACTTCGACGGCAAAAAGCCACTCCCCCACATCCGCTCATGCAGTGGCTGTGCGTTGGTGGGTCCGCTGGGCCGCGAGATCATCGCCACAAAAGCAGGCAGGTCGGCATTCTCCGCCCCCAGGCCATACGACACCCATGCACCAAACGAGGGTCTCCCGCCGATCTGATGGCCGGTTTGCAGCAGCGTCATCGCCGGATCGTGGTTGATCGCTTCGGTGTGCATCGAGCGGATCAAGCAAATGTCGTCGGCATACTTCGCCGTGTGCGGAAGCAACTCGCTGAGCCACATGCCGCACTGGCCGTGCTGTTGAAATCTAAATGCAGAAGGTGCCACAGGAAATCGCGTTTGCCCTGACGTCATGCCGGTGAGTCGCTGGCCGGCGCGGACCGAATCGGGCAAGTCCTTATCGAACTGGGACACCAAACCGGGCTTGTAGTCCAACAACTCAAGTTGCGACGGTGCGCCCGCTTGTGTGAGCCAGATGATGCGTCGCGCTGTGGGGGCAAATTGTTTGGCCGGCGAAGCAAACAACTGCGGAGCTGTCAGCGAAGCGATCGCGAGACTCTTCAGCCAATTGCGCCGCGAGGAGGGTGCCAAGGAGGGTTCGTGATGCATGGGCTATTCCTTACTGAGGGTTTCATCCAGGTTGAGCAGAGTGCTGGCCAGCGCGGTGAAGGCCGCCAACTCAACCGGCTCAAGTGTTGCATCCAGCTGCGTTGCGCCGACAGTGAGCAGTTGCGTCGCAGACTCCGCATCGTTAGCAAAGTCCTGGCGACACCGCTCGACGGCGGCGGTGAGTATCTTCAACTCTGCGGGTTCAGGCCGACGTGCCAGCAGCAGTTGAAAACCGTGCTCCACCCGCGACTCCGTGGTCTCGCCACCATCGACGATCATGCGCTGCGCCAGGCATCGGGCGGCTTCCACATAAGTAGGATCGTTGAGCAGGTTAAGCGCTTGGAGCGGTGTGTTGGAGCGCGAGCGGCGCATCGAGCAGACTTCGCGAAACGGTGCATCGAAGAGCATCATCGCCGGATGTGGCACGCTCCGTTTCCAATAGGTGTACAAGCTGCGGCGGTGCAGGTCCTCTCCCTGCCCTTGCTGGTAAGTGGCCTGCGGATTATCGCGTTGGTTCACGACCTGTTCATACAAGCCAGGAGGGTGATAGGGTTTGACGGTCGGACCACCGAGCCGGTTGACCAACAGTCCGCTGGCAGCCAACGCCTGATCGCGAATGACTTCGGCCGCAAGCCGATGGCGGGGCGCCCGCGCCAGCCAACGATTGGAAGGATCGCTCTCCTGCGATGGATCCGACGCATGGCGCGATGACTGACGATAGGTCTCGCTCATCACCAGCTGCCGAATCAGCTGCTTGACGTTCCATCCCGACTCCTGAAACGAGACCGCCAACCAGTCAAGCAACTCAGGGTGTGAGGGTAAATCGCCTTGGGCGCCAAAGTCCTCGCTACTGCGGACGAGCCCTGCCCCGAACAACTGCTGCCAAAAACGGTTTACCGTTACCCGCGCGGTCAGCGGATTGTCGCGGCTTACCAGCCACTGTGCCAGCCCCAGACGATTTCGGGGGAGCTCGACGGCTGGCTTGGGCAGAACTGCGGGTGTGTCGGCCGTGACCTGTTCCCCCGGCTTGTCGTATGCACCGCGGAGCAGGATGTAAGTTGGGCGGGCTTCCGACAACTCCTCCATGATCAACGTCGTGGGAATCTCGGTCTCCGCAGCGGCGACCTGCTTGTTCAGCTCCGTCAACTGTTCGTTCAACTTCGCGCGCTCTGCGGTTGCTGTCTCATCCAGCGCGTCGCTCGTCGCGTTCTGTGTTGGGTCGGTTGTTAAAGTGGTGAGCGCGGCGAGTTGTTCGTTGATACTTTTTATTTGCGATCTTAAGTCGTTCAGCTTGGCCTCGACCTCGGGCGCGGATAGTTTCAGGAACGGAGGACTGTTCTGACGGATGTGTGCCGAGTAATCGCCGACACCTCGTTCGGGAACGTTATGAAAGTAAGCCTTCATCGCGTAAAAGTCGCGTTGGGTGAACGGATCGTACTTGTGATCATGGCAGCGTGCACAATTGAAGGTCTGCCCCAGCCATACGGTAGCCGTGGTCTCGACGCGATCGGCGGTGTACTCCGCCAAGAATTCTTCGGCGATGATGCCACCCTCTTCGTTCATCATATGATTGCGGTGGAAGCCAGTGGCGATGCGCTGGTCGAGCGTTGGGTTGGGGAGCAAGTCACCGGCAAGTTGTTCGATGGTGAACTGATCAAAGGGCATGTTCTCATTGAATGCGCGTACTACCCAATCGCGCCACGGCCACAACTCGCGATCGCGGTCTACTTGGTATCCATTGGTGTCCGCATACCGCGCGGCGTCGAGCCAAGCGACCGCCATGTGCTCGCCGTACGTTGGGCTGGCCAAGTAGTAGTCTACCATCGTCTCGTACGCTTCTTCGGAGGCAAACCGCTGCTGCTCGTCGAGCGTCGGTGGCAAGCCGGTGAGATCAAGGGCCACGCGCCGCACCAGGGTGGCAGGTGACGCGCGCGGCGAGGGTTTTAAAGCATGTTTTTGCAATTCAGCTCGGATAAACTGGTCGATCGCAGCGCTTGAGCTATGACTTAGACCAAGTCCCACAGCGGGACCAGTTTCCGCTTTTAACGGTGGCACAAACGACCAATGCGGCTCGTATTCAGCACCTGCGGCGACCCAACGTTGCAGAAGAATTTTCTGAGCATCGGTCAATTGCTTCTGCGAGGTGGATGGCGGCATGCGCTCTGCCTCGTCTTCGACGAGAATCCGCTGAATCAACCCGTTGAGATCCCAGTCGCCCGCTTGATCGAGTCGCAGTTCGGCTTGGCGGTTACTTTCATCGGGACCATGGCAGGCAAAGCAATTGTCCGACAGGATCGGCCGGATGTCGCGATTGAACCGCAAGGGCTCATCGGCATTTGCTCCGACCACCGACATCGCAACGCACAGCAGCATCAGGCATGGTTTTAATTGAATCGACGGCATGGGGTTGGCTTAAGTGCGTTGAGAGAGGAAGGCCGGAAGTAAAGGGCAGGCCATCCCACTACGTGCCAACCCAATTCGGCTAAACCCTCTATTGTACATGATCACGCAAGCGAAACTTGGCGTGATCCGTTGGGTTATGCTTCATGCGTCTATCCGAGCGCACGGAGAGTTGCTGGGGCCGCAATTTGCCGGTTCCTTTCAACACTTCCCGTCAATCATCGGCGTTCGATGGATTTGCCAAACGACCGACTGCGTGCAGGACAAAACGAGTTCGTGTATAACTCATCGGAACTGCCGGAGGTTCCAGAAACCCTTGAAGCTGCTGTCGATCGCTCTGACCGCCGCTTGCCAACTGATTAAACTAAAGCCCCGTCCGCAAATAAGTTACCGATTTGCTGTCCCCTCACCCTACCCTCTCCCCTGCTCTCCCCTGCTATTCTCGCTGCGCGAGGCAGCGTAGAGGGTATGGGAACCGGTAACTTATTTAGGGACGGGTCCTAAGCCGTACAAAATCAAACAGAGTTACCTGTTTTTACCGCATGCGAGGTCTTGATGCGTCCTTTCTTCCTGCCTGGTTGTTTAGCCCTGCTACTTTGCTCGTTCCTAAATGTCTGCGAGCAAGCGCTGCAGGCCGAAGATGTGTGGCAAGCTGGGTTGGCGAAAGTGGATATCACTCCCACCGAAGCGGTGCGACTGAGCGGTTATGCGGTGCGCGTCGAGTCGCATCAGGGTATCGCAGATCCGCTTAGCGCGCGGGCCTTGGTGCTGTCACCGGCCAGCCAAGAGCGTTTCACCGATTCGGTCGTGCTGGTATCGCTGGATAGCATTGCCGTCACCAATGGAATCACCCTGGCCACAGGCCGTTGGCTGGAAGAGACGCATCATATTCCGCGCAGTCAATTGGTCATCAGCAGCACGCACAGCCATGCGGCTCCGCACCTGTCAGGCGGGTTGAACAACCTCTACCCGCAGCGTTCTACGCCGGAACAAGTGGCGGCGACCGAGCGCTATACCGAGCAGCTGCTGACCGCGATCCAAGAGGTCATCGCGGAGGCGATCAAGGCGCAGGTTCCGGCCAAATTGGAAGTGGGCGAAGCCTCGGCCGGTTTTGCGACCAACCGGCGCTTGTTTAATTTCACCGCAGCCGGCGGGACAGGCGAGCCTCCGGTGGGACCTCTCGATCAGCGGGTCCGCGTTCTGCAAGTCACAGCGACTGAGGGCGATCTGCTTGGGGCTGCATTCATGTATGCCTGCCACTGCACGACCCTGGGCTCCGAGTTCAATCAAATCAGTGGTGATTGGGCCGGCTTGGCGGCCGGTCGCCTTGAGCAGAGCCATCCGGGCATCGTCGTGTTGCCCATTATCGGTTGCGGTGCGGATGCCAATCCCAATCCGCGCGGCACTTACGAATTGGCAGGGCTGCACGCCGCCGAGATCGTTACGGCGGTTGAACACGTGTTTGCACAGGAGGGGTTGGTTGAGCTGACCGTGTTCCCCCAAGCACAGTTTGGTTATGCGGGACTCGTGCCCGAGAATCCAAGCGCTGATTTCATCAAGCAGAAGTTGAAGAGCGAATCGAACAGCGAGCGTTATTGGGCCGAACATATGCAGGAGGTGTGGGAGAAGATGGGACGCTTGCCCGAGTCCTATCCGATGCCGATTCACACATGGCAGTTCGGCGAAGAGTTGACGTGGGTCTTCCTCGGTGGCGAAGTGGTGGCGGATTATCAGCTGAACCTCGAGAAATTGCTGCCGACAAAGAACACCTGGGTCGCGGCTTACTGCGACGATGTGTTTGCGTACGTGGCCAGCGAGCGCCTGCGGCCGGAAGGTGGCTACGAGGTGGATCAGTCGATGATCTATTATCTGCAGCCCGGTCGCTGGGAAAGTGGCACCCAGGCACTGATCGAAAAACGCGTGCTGGAGATCCTGCAGCAAGAGCGTTCGGACGATAAGCCGTTTAACGCCGCAGAGGCCATCGCTGCCGTGCATGTGCCAGCCGGTTATCGTGTCGATCTCGTGGCCAGCGAGCCGCTGGTGGCCGATCCGATCAATATTGCTTTTGGCATCGACGGCCGGGTGTGGGTGGTGGAAATGACCGACTACCCACTTGGTACTCCCGGTGGTGGCCGCGTCAAATGGCTCCGCGACAACAACTCGGACGGCAAGCTCGATGAGGTGGGTATCTTTCTTGAAGGGCTTTCCTATCCGACGAGCGTGATGCCGTGGCGGGATGGGGTGTTGGTCATTGCTGCGCCCGACGTCATCTACGCCGAGGATATCAACCAAGATGGGATTGCCGATCGCAAAGAAACGTTGCTGACCGGGATCGGCGAGGCCAATCCGCAACACCGCGCCAGTGGCTTTGAGATCGGGCTCGACGGCTGGCTCCATTTTGCGGCCGGTGCCGACACCAAACAGCTACGCAGCTTGCGGAACAACCAGACGTACGACGTGCATGGTCACGATGTGGCTTGGCAACCCGATTCGGGAGCGGTCCGCTTCACCTCGGGTGAAACTCAGTTCATCCGTGCACGCGATGAATATGGGAACTGGTTCGGCAATTCGAACAGCTATCCGATGTATCAATTCGTCATCGACCAGCGTTATTTAGCACACGGTTCGGTTGCCGGGGGTGTTCAGCAGCAGTTGTTGACTCCTGCCGAAGCGCCCCCCGTGCATCCACGCAGTCGCACCGTGGATCGCTTCAACGATCAATATGCCCGCGATCGCTTCACCAGTGCGTGCAGCAGTATCATCGCCCGCGTGCCGGGTGTGCGTTCTGTCGAAGTCGATGGCGGAGCGCAAGTTGGCTTTATCTGCGAGCCGGTGCACAATATGGTCGCCCGCATTCAATTGGATTCTACAAACAGTGCTTTCAAGGCGACGCGGCATCCGGAAGATACTGAGTTCGATTTCTTGGGTTCCACCGACGTTTGGTCGCGGCCAGTGCGGGCCGTCAACGCGCCCGATGGTTCGCTCTGGGTATTGGACATGGTGCGCCGAGTCATCGAGCATCCGCAGTGGATTCCGACCGCGTGGCAAGAACGTTTGGACTTGCGGAGCGGCTCCAACTTGGGGCGGATCTATCGCGTTTACCGCGAAGACTTCGAACCCACCCCGTTTAGTCACTTTGCTAAGACTCAAGAGTCATTGCTGTCGATGTTGTCCAGTGACAACGGCAGCGTCCGCGATCTGGCTTTGCAGGAAATTGTCTGCGGCGACTATGCCGAGCTGGAGGCCGAAGTGCGGCGGCTGGCAGTAGCCAGCGACAATCCAGCGGTTCGCGCCAGTGCACTGGGGTGTTTATCTGGCAAGGGCTGGTTGCAAGCTGCGGACGTGATCGCCAACTTGCAAGCGACCGAGCCGCCGTTGGTGCGTTTGGCGATCGAGTTGGCCGAGACGTGGAGTTCGCCCGATGCCAGTTTGCAAGTGGCGCTGACAGCCGTGGTCGCGCGGGAACTCGGGCCGCAAGTCGACTTGCAATGGGTGCTGACATCCACTTTGCTGGCCGACTTCGATTCGTCGGCCGGGTTGAAGGTCATTGCAGATCGTTCGCGTGGCGAAGAGTGGATTGGCAAAGCGCTGACGCTGGTCATGGGCGAGAAAGAAGCCTACACCGCGGTGGCATCGATCTTTGAGTCGCTGGATGCGGAGGATTGGGAATCGCAGACCGACCTGGGCGCGCGCAGCGATAGTCTGCTGCGACTCTGGAAACGGGCTGACGCGGCGGCCATGGCCGAATTTGTGGGTGAACGCAAGCAGCAGATGTTGACCTCAGAGGCGTTTCGTCCCAGTGATGTACTGTTGCTTGCCCTGGCCAGTCAACCAGCCTTGGCGAAGACCACCAAGCGGACAATTCTTGTTGGGCCCATCGATGACACTACGCCTGACCTGCAAATCGCTGAAAAGTACCGCGCGCGGCTGTTGGACCCTCAAGTCTCCATATCGGAACGCGCGGGATTGGCCAGCCTGTTGGGTCGCGGCGTCGATCAGCTCGTGAGTGATGCGGCCAGTTTGGAGAAACTGTTGCAAAGCGGTAGCGACGAACTGGCGCGGGCCGCGATTGGCCGTGCACTTTCGCTCGCCGATGAGCGTGTGCCGCAAGTTCTGCTCGTCAACTGGGGGCAACTTTCCAGTGCAGCTCGTAGCGCCGTCTGTTCGACGTTGCTCCGCAAATCCGATTGGACTCGGCAGTTGCTTGAAAAGGTTGAAGCCGAAGCGATCGCACGCCGGGAGCTTGATCCCTCCACAGTGCAACAACTGCGGAACTACCCCGATCCCAAACTGCGTGAGCGGGCTGCCAGCGTGTTGGGCAAGCCGACCGAACGAGCTCCGTTGGTTGCGCGTTATGTGCAGGGGCTTCCAAGTGAATTGGATGCGGAGGCGGCCAAAGTAAACGGTCAAAAACTTTACACCGAGCATTGCGGAGTGTGCCATGCGCCCAAGCCGGGGCAGCCCGCCTTGGGACCCACGGTCGAGAACTTGGCGCATTGGACCAACGAACAATGGGTCACGGCTGTGCTCGATCCCAACCAAACGATCGAACCGAAGTTTCAGCAGAGTCTGGTGATGACTGTGGATGGACACATCACGGCGGGCATTGTCGTGGAAAAGTCGAGTCAATCAATGAAGTTGGCGACCAGCGATGGCCGCATCCAAGAACTTGCGTTGGAGGAGGTGGAGGAGGTCAAGCAGTTACCCATTTCGCTCATGCCCGAGGGCTTTGAGGAAAAGTTATCGCCGCAGCAGTTGGCCGAGATCATGCATTTCCTACGCAACAAGTGAGCTGCATGCCATAGTCGTCGATCGCTCCACCAGTCGAAACGAGTTTGCAAAAAAACATTGTCGGCACTTCAGAATTTAAAGCCTACGTCGCCAAGTTTCCTTGGGGATAAAGCGTTATCACAAAGGTCTGACACGCAACTTACCCTCCCGGCCGGGAATTCCAACTTTTTGCTTGAATTTCCACAGGGAGGGTCGGCCTATCAGGGCCGGGGAGGGGCACAACAGTTATCCCCGATAACACCTGGCGACCTGCTTACGGTAAGTCCACTTGCTAGTACTTGCAGTTGGATCGGCGGAGCGATCCACTACGCTGGCAATAGCTAGCAAACGAGCCCGCACAGCTTCGTCTTGGCGAGACCATGGAAAACTGCTATCCCCTGGACATGGGAACCCTGCGTCAAATTTTGCTCAGCTTGCTCCTGCTATCGGTCACTGGCACTGGTTGCAGCCGCTTGATCGTGGAGAACGAGCAGCGCCCGGAACGTGGAAGTCCCTTCGCCGACTTAGCCACCAAGCCGTTAGCCGAGTTGTTGTCCGCAGTGAATTTGAACACACCTCGCAATAAACAGCCCTCACACCATCGCTCTTGGCGGGCCGATCTGATGGTCCTACCGCACGCGGAGATTGAAAGCGATCGCGTGTGGTTGCACAACATCCGCGACTGCGACTATCGCGGTGAAGAGGACTACGATGTGCGTCACTTCGATCGCCAAGTCGTGTTGTCCGATGTCCGCACCGTTGACTTCATCGTCGTGCCGTTCAAAGAAACGGCCGCCTTGGCCCACACGATGTTAAGTTTCGGAATGGCCGATGGGCAGCATTTGGTCTTCTCCGTCGAAGCGCGCTTGCAACAAGGCCAGTCGTACACGCCGCTGGGTGGTTCACTCAATCACTACGAACTGATGTGGATCGTAGGCACCGAGCGCGACCTCATCCGCTTGAGAACCGAGATCCGCGACGTGGACGTCTACCTCTATCCCATCCATGCTACACCCGAGCAAGTCCAACGCGTGTTCTTGAAAGCCATTGGCCGGGTCAATGAGATCGCCAGAACACCGGAGTTTTACGATACGCTGAGTAACAACTGCACGACGAACATTGTCGACCTGATCAACGACTTGCGCCCGGGTTCCATTCCGCAAGACATTCGCGTCCTGCTTCCCGGACACTCCGATCGCTTAGCGCACGAGCTCGGCTTGCTGGCCGCCACGGGCCCTTTCGAGCAGATCAAGCAAGCCAGCCGCATCAACGTGGCAGCCAAATTGCACAGCCAATCCTCTAACTTCTCCGCCGCCATCCGTGGACGCCCAGAATGAGTAGTCGGGTTTTCCTCTCAGTCGAGCTTCACGGTGCGAAGTCGCAGGGCGTTGCCGATAACCGAGACACTACTCAGACTCATCGCCGCCGCAGCCAGCATGGGACTCAGTACGATGCCAAGTAGCGGATAGAGGGCACCGGCAGCGATGGGGATACCGACGGCGTTGTAGAAAAAGGCGAAGAACAGATTCTGTCGAATATTGGCCATGGTCTTGCGGCTCAAACGCACCGCCGCCGCCACGCTACGTAGATCGCCTTGGACCAAAGTCACTCCGGCCGATTCAATGGCGATGTCGGTCCCCGCCCCCATGGCGATACCCACATGGGCTTCTGCCAACGCGGGTGCGTCGTTGATCCCATCGCCGGCCATCGCCACCACACGTCCCGCTTGTTGCAATTCTTGCACGCGCCGCAGTTTCCCTTCGGGCGATACGGCCGCTTCAAATTCGGTAATGCCGAGTTGCTCGGCCACGGCTTGGGCCGTCCGCTGCGAATCGCCGGTCAACATAATGACTTGCATCCCCAAATCGCGGAGGGTCTGCAGGGCCAGCGGAGTACTTGCTTTGATCGGATCCGCCAGCACCACCGCCCCCGCAGGCTGACCGTCGATGGATACAAATACCAGGGTTTGTCCCCTACTTTCCGCCGTTGCGGCTTGTACTGCCAGTGCATCGAAGTTGAGCGTTGGTGAAGCGAGCTTAAGGAAATCGCGTTTCCCGACTTCGATCGCTTGTCCAGCCACCGAGGCTTGCACGCCGCCGCCCGTAGTGCTCTGAAAATCGACTGCCTCAGGCGCAGTGACATGTTCTTTCTGTGCCGCCCGTACAATGGCTCGCGCCAACGGATGCTCGCTGGCCGCTTCGGCCGCCGCGGTAAGGCTCAAGAGCTGCGGGCGGTCGTAGCCGGGCAGGGTCAGTATGTCTACGACGGCCGGCTTGCCTGCGGTCAAGGTACCTGTTTTATCGATGACGATCGTGTCGACTTTCTGCATCCGCTCGAGCACATCCGCATTGCGGATGAGCACTCCTTGCTGCGCCCCCCGGCCAACCCCCACCATGATCGACATCGGGGCGGCCAAGCCCAGCGCGCAGGGGCAGGCGATGATCAACACCGCCACGGCCGAGACGAGCGCATGGGCCAGCTTCGGTTCAGGCCCAAAGAGTGTCCAAGCTACAAAGGCGATTACGGCTGCGAGCACCACGGCGGGAACGAAGTACCTGGCCACGGCATCGACCACGTTTTGGATCGGTGCCCGACTCCGCTGCGCCTCGGCGACCAACTGCACGATGCGGTTGAGCGTGGTGGCCTCTCCAACTTGTGTGGCTTTGATGAGCAGCGAGCCCGTTTGGTTGAGTGTTCCCCCGGTGACCGCTTCTCCCAGCCCCTTATCAACCGGCAGTGGTTCGCCGGTCAACATGGATTCGTCCAAGCTACTCACCCCTTCGACGATCTCGCCATCCACCGGTACTTTTTCACCCGGTCGAATTCGCAAGCGATCTCCCACTTGCACATCCGCCACCGCCACATCCTCTTCACCTTGTGCAGTCACGCGGTGGGCGATCGCTGGAGTCAACTCCAACAAGCCCCGGATGGCCCCACTGGTTTGCCGCCGCGCCCGCAACTCGAGGACTTGCCCAAGTAATACTAGCGTGATGATCACCGCAGCGGCTTCGAAGTACAGCGGCGGTCCGTGGCCAGCCTCAAGAAACGGGGCGGGGATCCAACGCGGTACGATGATGGCCGCCAAACTGAAACTGTATGCGGCCAGCGTGCCGATTCCGATCAAGGTGAACATGTTGAAATTCATACTTCGCAGCGACCGGGCGGCTCGAGCGAGTAGTGGTAGCCCGCACCAAAATACAACCGGTGTGGCCAAACCAAACTGTAGCCAGCCCACCACGGGAATCGACATGAAGCGATGAATGGGCAAGCCGAGCATCGGGCCCATCGCTACGACCATCAGTGGCAGCGTCAGTGCGGCACTGATCCAGAATCGCCAGGTCATGTCCCGCAGCTGTGCATCCTCTTCGCTGGTATCGGCCGAGAAGGCTTTAGGTTCGAGATCCATGCCGCAGATCGGACAATCGCCGGGCCCCACCTGCTCGATCTCCAGGTGCATGGGACAGGTGTAGATGGCATCTGCTGGGGCGGATCGAGCCGGTTTGCTCCCTTTATGACCACAACACCCCTCATCAGCACCCCCACTTGTCGCAGCCTCCCCTGGCGCACCTTTCGGCAAGTAACGGTCGGGGTTGGCGGCGAACTTGGTTAGACAACTCTGGCAGCAAAAAAAGAATTCTCGCTCGCCGACGCGATGCGCGAGCGGAGATCCCGCAGCGACGAACATTCCGCAGACGGGGTCACGCACCTTCGGAGATTCAGAGCCAGGTGACTGGGGACTGTTGAGAACTGGCAAATCCATGGCTTATCCAAATGGCAGAGTAATCGAATGGCCATAGACTTTGTAGCAAATTCAGCACCAAGTTCGCTGTGCTTGCCCGAGTTCGATCAAAGCCTTCCCAGCTCCCCTACTGAACAAGTCTGTAAGGGTGCGCTACAATGGCACTGTTTCGAAGAAACCATGATAAATCAATTACGGAGGCTATCGTGCTGCTTCTTCAGTTCGCGCGGTCGTGTGGGTTGACTCTGTCAGCCGCTGTGGCAGTGTGTGTTATGTCTTTTGCGGAAGAAACGATGGCTCAAGAAGTAACGTCAATCGAGGGGATCACGGAATACAGCTTGGCTAACGGGGCTCAGATTCTGTTGATTCCCGATCCGAGCAAATCGATGGTCACGGTCAATATGACGGTGTTCGTCGGCTCCCGCCATGAAGGTTATGGAGAAGCCGGCATGGCCCACCTGCTGGAGCACATGCTCTTCAAGGGGACCCCTTCGCACCAAAAAATTCCTGAAGAGCTAAAGAATCGGGGGGCCGACTTCAATGGCACGACTTGGCTCGATCGGACCAACTATTACGAAACCCTGCCCGCCGCTACACCCGAACAAGCTGCCGAGAATCTGGAATTCGCGATTCGCCTGGAAGCAGACCGCTTGGTCAATAGCTTCGTCAAGGGGGAAGATCTCCTGTCGGAGATGACCGTCGTCCGCAACGAATTCGAACGTGGAGAGAACAACCCCCGTCGAATTCTAATGCAGCGCGTGCAAGCGGCCGCGTATGAATGGCACAACTACGGTCGCAGCACGATTGGCAATCAAAGCGACATTGAGCGTGTGCCTATCGATCGCCTTCAAGCTTTCTATCGCAAGTTCTACCGCCCTGACAACATCATGGTCGTGATCGCTGGCAAGTTCGAGCCAGAGCAAGCGCTGGAGCTTGTCGAAACCTACTTTGGTGCTTTAGAAGCTCCAGAAACGCCCCTCGATCGAACCTACACCACAGAACCACCACAAGACGGCGAGCGAACCGTGGTGTTGCGACGAGTTGGAAACACGCAGTATGTCAACATGGCGTACCACGTCCCCAGCGGCGCCAATCGCGAGTACGCGGCGGTCGAAATGTTGGCGTACATTTTTGGCACCGAGCCCAGTGGCCGGCTCTATCGCGACTTGGTCTTACCCGAAATCGCCAGCAATGTCTCAGCCAGCTCCATGGCCTTGCACGATCCCGGCTTGGCCATGTTCAGCGCCCAGGTCCCTATCGGCAAGTCGATCGAGGAGGCGCGGCAACAGCTGATTGAGACGATCGAAAACGTCGCCCAAAAACCGATCACCGAAGAAGAACTAAAGCGCGCCAAGACTCAGTTCTTCAAAGACCGAGAACTGCGCGGCTCCGATAGCAAGGGGATCGCTATCGAGTTGAGCGAATGGGCGGCCGAAGGAGATTGGCGGCTCTACTTCCTCTTCCGCGATAACATCGAAAATGTCACAGCCGAAGAATGCACGGCCGCGGCTGCTGAGTACTTCACTCGCAACAATCGCACGGTGGGTCTATTCATTCCCTCCGAGACCAGTCAAAAAGTGACGATGCCTGCCAAGCCGAATTTGTCGGAGTTGTTGGCCGATTACAAAGGCCGCGCCGCCCTGGCGGAAGGGGAACAGTTTGATCCCGATCCGCGTAGAGTCGAAGAGCGGACCACGCGCGGCGTGCTGAGCACGGGAGTCAAAACCGCTTGGCTACCCAAGAAGACGCGCGGCGGCACTGTCAACGTCGAGATCAATCTGCGATACGGCAATGAGCAGTCGTTGCAGCCCTTGGTCACCGCCATCGAGTTCCTCCCCGAGATGATGATGCGGGGCACCAAGTCGCTGAGCTACGAGCAACTGCAAGACAAACTGGATGAACTGAGAAGCCAAGTGAGTGCGTCGGGCACCAATGGTTTGTTAAGCATCTCGATCGAAACCAAACGCGAATACTTGATGGAGCTCCTGCCGCTGGTGGCCGACATCTTGCGCAATCCGCGTTTTAGCGGCGATGAATTCGAAGTGTTGCGGCGGCAAGCCATTTCGGCCACGGAATCGCGGATGACCGAACCGACCGTACTCGCTGGCTTGCAAGTGCGACGCCTTATGTCCCCTTACCCCAAAGAGGACATTCGCTACGTCCCTACCTTGGAAGAACGGATTGACGCTTATCGACAAATGAACGTGACGGAACTCGCGAGTCTCCATAGCGAACAACTCAGTGGACAGCACGGCGAAGTGGCGGCGGTCGGCGATTTTAATCCCGACGAACTCACGGAGGCCTTTGAGGCGATGTTCGCCAACTGGAAATCCGAAGTAAAATTCGAGCGGGTCAGCCAACCTGCGCAGACGCAGATCGCTGGCGTTATCGAGGAGATCATCACCCCCGACAAGGCCAACGCAGTCTATTACGCGGGTCAGCAAATTGCGATGCGCGACGACGCGCCCGATTATCCCGCCTTGTTGATTGGCAATTACATCATGGGTGGCGGGGCACTCTCCTCTCGACTTGGCGATCGCGTGCGACAAAAGGAAGGGCTGTCCTACAGCGTCGGATCCGGACTGTCGGCCCATCCCATCGATCAGCGAGCCAATCTGACCCTGTTTGCTATCACGAATCCTGAAAATCGCGAGCGGCTGATGTCGGTCATCAACGAAGAGATCGAGCTGCTGCTGACGTCGGGTATTACCGCCGCCGAACTGGCCGCCGCCAAGCAAGGCTTCTTGCAGGGCGAACAACTGAGCCGAACTCAGGACGCGAATCTGGCGAGTATCCTGGCCAGCAGCTCGTTTGTGGACCGCGATATGGGTTACTACGCGACCTTCGAGCAACGGATTTCGGATTTAACCTTAACTGCCGTCAACTCTGCGTTGAAACAGTACATCAAGCCGCAGTCGTTGGTCGTGGTCACCGCCGGTGATTTCCGCAAGCCCGCCGCAGCCAACGTTGGAGGCGACGCCAGCGCTGAAGCTGCCACACCGGAGAAAGAATAACTCGCGACTGAAAGCAGCTTAGCAACTTGCGTTCGATCAGGCCGAACCGCTCGATGAGCCCCTTCAAGTAACCGCCAACTTGTGTATCAGCCGTTCCGCTTGCCTCTCGAATGGCTTGCACAAGTTCCTTGTGCCTTCGCCCTGGATTGCGGGCGAGCATTCGCTAATCAGGCGTATGCCGGTACTCGTACTCGAGTGGTCTACAGCCGAATCGAGTGCGAGTACACGTGCATTTTCCTTTCGCCAGCGTCGTGGCTGTTGGAATCGCAAATCTCGGCTTGGTCGCATGTGTCGGAAAACTTTGACGGGCGGCACCATCTGACGATCTCGTGCATTAAAAATCCTCTTGCTTTGAAAAATCCCTCTCTTCTCCAGTTTCGTCTGACAGGATCGACGACCGCCTCTTGGCATTGGTAGTCGACCAAGTTACCGAGCAGTCTTTAGTATTCAACCGCCCGAAGTTCATGTGTTGACCGTTCGACGTGCGAGCCTAGATGCAAAAACACCGCAGATCTTGAACCCTAATTGCGTACTTAGCTGGGGGCTGAGGAAAGCTATCCGAGGCTACTTTGACTAGGTGGGTCGCTCCGATGGTACTGTTTATGGAGTTGATTTTGGTTGGTTTCGGTCATGAAGTGGGTGTCGGACTGGATCACGTTCTGACGTGCCAGCAGGGATGCGCGTTGCAACGCCACCATGGAGGCGCGCAGATCCGCGTCTTTCGCTTCGCTGCTGTCTTTCGGAGTTAAAGCAGTCAGGCACATTGAGAACTGGCAGTTGGTGAAACGCATCGGGGAACAAGTCGTAGCATCCGGCTCTTTGCCGTAAGGTACTTTCTGCTCCATAACAAGATGCTGTTCCGGCCCACCGCGTGAACGATGTGCAGTCGGAGCGAGTGTGAAAGATTAGTTTTTCAGCGGTGATCTCACGGTCCTACGCCGATGTATGGCAAGAATCCCGATTAAAAGACAAAACGTCGAACTTGGTTCTGGTACCGCCTGCACAAAAAATCCTCCGGGGTGCCCGAAGTCTGTAATTTGAGTATCTACTCGGCCAACGTCGGCGAGACTGTCGACAATCATAATTGCATAAAATCCGTCGGGAAGGCCGCGCGCGTTGATTCGCAGGCTGGTTAACAACACATCGTTACCATCCAAAACCTGAGCCGTGTTGAAATCTAAACTCAAAGAGGCAGATGTGTCGCTATTGCGGATGAACTGTGAAGCTTGATTTATATTGCCCCTTCCGAGCATGCCATCTTCACCCATGATGCCTGGCACCACATCAAATCGACCTGCAGCAAGTTCAAAATCAACCGTCAGGCTAATTAGACTGTCACCTGCATCGGATCTAGCAAAGATATCAACGACTCCATACGGAAGATTCGGATCAATGATACCGACATCAACCGACAATATGATGTCACCATGCACCCGCTGTGATAACGAGAAACTAGTGAATACCAGAAGAATTAGAAATAGAGCCGTACTACGCATAATTTGAGATCCTGGAAATTGATTGATGCAATTCGATATTTAAAGGTTAGATCGCGTTGAAGCACTATTTAGCGATTGAGTGCTTCAACTGCGGCTTTGCATTTGGAGAAAGTAATGCAATGTCGAATTGCCTAGGGTCGAATTCAGCGAAGAACTCATCCACCGGTGTGTGGTCTTTCGGAATTTGGGAGGCAATGCGGTTAGGATTGAGAGGCGCGTGAGAGAGCGCGGCGATCGAGCTTTCAATAGAAGGTTTGTTAAGCCGCTTTTGACTTGAGTGGATTTGATGCTGTTGAAGATCGCGCCAAGTGGGTGCTAGCGCCTCAGGCTGTGCAAAATAGGGGCTGCGGACCACGTCGACTGGGAAAGGAACGGCGGTTGGGGCGGGTGCCAGCGGCGTTGCTACGGTTCGGCTCAGGCTCGTAGATGTCAGGCTCGTAGACGTAGTTATCAAGCTCGAAAACGACGACTGCACTGAGGATGCAGTTTGGTATCCCCGAGAAGGCGCTGGAGTATCCTGTGTATCACTGGCGGGTTGGTTGCGGCTAGGCAATCCAATTTCGGGTTGAGCCAGCAGCACTGCAGCCTGCTTTTGCTTTTCATCTTTAGGCACCAAGTCCCCGGGAAAGGAGACGCCCATGCTGCTCGTCCCGACGCTGGTGAACATGCGAATGAGGGCTGGAGATTGGTTGAGGCGGACAATCGCGGTGTCCGTCGCATTGACGCGCGCATCCTTATTGATGTCATAGATGTTGCTGAGGCCGACTGAGTTGATTCCTGGAGATTGGTTGAAACGAACCGCGGCGGTGTCGCTGGCGTTCACACGCACGGTGGTTGGCGTACCAATGTTTCCCACGTTTACGTCGGCAATGGCGTTTCCGAAGTAGAAGACATCGTTGGCGAACAGTCCCGTTTCAGGATTTGCCAAGACGGTTACGCGCAGCCAAGTGTTCTGCAAGCTCGCGGAGGGATTGGCCGCATTGAAATCTGGGAAGGTCAGTTTGATCCGCGAGGTAAGCGAGTCGACTGCCAGCACTTCGATGGCGGTGGGGGTGACGGTGGTAGGAACAAAGCCCTCGGGGGTGATACCGTTCCAACCCTCGAATTGGAAGTTGGCAGAGGAAAGTTGTTCGGAGCGGAGGTGGTTGACATCGAGGGCGATGCCATTGAGTCCTTTCGCATAGTTTGTATAGTTTGCGAAGGATGCAGTCTGTCCAGGGAGCAGGGCCGATTTGGTCGGATCGATGGCGCTATTTGCTAAACCCGCACTGGAGAAGTTTGCATTGGGTGCATTGTGGTAAAAGACCCCGCGCCCCGCCACGAGAGCCTGCGCCGCTACCGTTGTGAAGATATCGAATGTAGTTGGAACTGCCTCGCGGTTGCCCACGTTGTCGGTGGCAATGGAGTAGAAGTAGTAGGTCGTCTCAGGCGAGCCAATAAAGGTAGCCGTGGTCTCGGTGGTCGCTTCAAGCCACCGCTGGAAATTGGTCGGTTGATCGCTGGCCACATAGATGTCGTAATGCGAGATCCCGCTACCCAGTGGATCGTCGCTTCCACTCCAACTGACATCAAAGCGAAAGTACGACGACGGCGGCAGCGCCTGGACGCTGCTGGTCGGTGCGCCTGAGTCGATCGTATTGAGGGCCTCTTTGTCCGGGCTGGTACCAGCGCTGGGGTCCTGCGGGTCAATTTGATTGGTCGCGATGACATCTTGGCCATCGAAGATGATCAAGGCGACGTTGCGGATCTCCGTGCCAGTGGGCAAGTCAGCCTTGGGCCGGGCGGTGAATCCGATGTAGCCTTGACCGATACCGGTTCCGTCCTCGGGGGGCAGAAAGCCGGTGAGCACATCTGGTGGGAGCTGAGTATCAGGATCGACCGAGGTGAAGACGGCTCGCAGTTGCCCATTAATCGGGTCGTATGTCATTTCGACTTCGACTTGGAATTCAGCTCCGTCATAGGTCACCGGCACGACTTCATAGTGGTACTGACCGCTGGCAACAAATTTGAAATCGCCGAAGCCGAACTCGGTGAACTGCACCGTCGACCAATCGAGGTGCTCGGTCAACTGATCGGTGACGACCACCATTTGCGCCGGAGCCGTAGCCGGTTGTGTGGGGACTGGATCGCTCCCCGGGCCCAGGTTTTCGAAGTGGACACGATACGGAATCAAAGAGTCGGATGGAATAAATCCCGCTGGACCAAAACCCGTGGCACCAAACTTTTCATTGGGATCCCTCGCCCGCTCCATCGGAGAACCGGTACAGTTGAGTCCGAAAAAAAAGCAAATTAAAGGGTTCAGAGGGTTCTTTAGCGGTTTCTTCGGTGGACACGGATTAAAGCCATCGCCATCGAAGGCAGCACTGATCTCTTTCGTCTTCTCGCTTGTTAGCCCACACGAACTGGTTGTTCGATCTGGTTCGGTCAGCCTCTGCAGTCCACTCGGATCTGCGTAGCGAGTTGGTTCATTTTGTACGTATCGATAAAGGTTAGTATCGCCAGCACGAAGATTGATTGGATCTGTCGAAAGAAACCTACCCAGTGCCGGATTATAGAACCTCGCACGCATGAAATGTAACCCATTGACTTCAGTGGCTACACCAAAGGCTCCAACAAACTGGTACGAATTCTCAACAGTATTGATATTCAATAGAGCCCCTCCGAAGGGCTCGTATGCGTAGGTGTTCAGATATTCACCTCCCGCTCCACCGACCCCCACCGTGGATCCAAGTGCATCAAAATCATAGAATTGCCATGCTCCCGCGCTAGCTTTGCTTTCCAGGCCTTGCCCATGTACAAACGAAGCACTGCGAATTCCCGATCCGTTGTACTCGGCGACTACGTTGACCAAGCCCGTTAAATCGAGCAAGTACTCTGTCCTATCGCCGTCCACTACAGCGGCCGTTCGGTTGCCGAACGCGTCGTATTCATACTCCGTAGTCTCTGTCGGCGTGACCACCCGGATCAACTGATTTTTTGAATTGTAGGTGAATCGACTCGCGCCATTTGGCCCGACCTGCTCAATCAGATTGCCGTTGCGATCATAGGCATACGCAACGTCATCCGAATGAGTGTACTGATTGAGCGCATTGCTGGTGTAGGTCCTCACTATTCCATTGGATACCGTCCGCACACGATTCCCCAATGCGTCGTACTGATACTGCAAGTCTTGATCGGGAATTTGTGGATTGTCGGAAGTGAAGAGTGCGCTCGTGAGTTGCCCTGTCAGGTCATAACCGTAGCTCCAAACGCCGTCCTGCGTAGTCATTGCCGTCCGCTGACCGCTCGCGTCGTAGGTGTAATCGAAGAAGCTATTGACGCTGTCATCGGGTGCACGGTGCGAAATGCCGATCAGATTTCCGAGGGTGTCATACGTATACAGCGAGTAGGTTCCGTTGCCTTTATCTTCACGCACAAGGCGCCCTGCCGGGTCGTAACTGTAGTCAACGATTAACTCGTTGGCTGCATCGCGCAATTCTGACAACCGCCCTGCCGAATCATAAATGTAGTGCGTTGCGAACCCCGAGTGGTCGACCAGGGACGTACGGCGTCCGGCAGCGTCGTACTCATAGGCTAGCCAACGTCCATTCGGATACTCGACGCGTGTCAATCGATCTCCGTCGTCATACTCAAACTCAGTAATCCCTTGGCCGTCGTTCACTTCCAGCAAACGTTGACGGCTATCGTACTGGTACGCGACCGTAGCCCCATCTGGTAGCGTTTCCAAAGTGACTTGTCCAAAGCCGTTGTATTGATACTGTGTCGTTTGTCCGCGGCGATTGACCAGCGAGGTAACATTGCCCAGATTGTCGTAGCCCGCGCGCTCGGTGCTACCGTCAACGTAGATCGTGTTCACCAATCTCCCACTGTTGTCGTATTCGTACAGGGTCGTATTCTTGCGTGCATCGATGAAGGCCAGCGGCTGATTCAGTGGTCCTCCCGGTTTGAATTCGGACGTGTATCCGTTTTCATCGGTAAAGCTGACGAGCTGCCCGTTGGGGGTGCGCTGGAAAGTCTGCGTTTGCCCTTCGGAATTGCTGCGGGCAATCAGCCTTCCTTGCGAGTCGTAGCTGTACAGGGTGTAGGCGCCGTTGGCATCTTCGGTCCGCGCGACCTGCCCCAAATGGTTGAAGTACTGCAATTGACTGCGGCCGGTAGCATCGGTGGTGGTCACGACACCTGTTTGTGAGTAACTGAAATCGAGTCGCTCTTGGTTTGCATCGAGATAAGTGGCTGAGACTCGACCTCGCGCATCGTACTCGAAATACTGCGTGACTCCGCTGGGGTCGGTGATCGACTGCAGAGCGTGTTCACGGGCAGCGTCGGTGTTCAGCATGTAGGAATAGCTAACGGTTCCTGATGGGCCGGTTGCTGCGAGCAGATGAGTACCCGAAGCGTCGTAGCTGTAGGTGGTGACGTTGCCCAAGGAATCGGTAATACCCCCCAATCGACCTTGACCGTCGGAGGCAAGCGTCAGTGTAGCACCGCCCGAGTGAACAATCTCCACCGGCCTTGTAGAACCGGGTGGATAGACGAGATCGACACGATTGCCATTGATATCTAAGGTGTACTCGAGTTTGCCTTTGAGTGCACCAAAGGCATAAAAGCGAGCGATGTCACCATTGGCCTCAGTCAATTCGTAGCGACTGCCGCCGACGGTGCCGTCGATCGACAGCTTTCGTAAGGAGGCACTCTCCCCGGATTCGCGAAGAAAGCGATTTGGATTGCGGCGATCCGGCATGATACGCTGCTCTGAGCCGTTCGGACGACGAATCACCACAGCGTCGAGGACGAACTCATCAATGAGTTCATTACCGCTGACACTCGATTCGATATGCCCTTCTTCGAACGCTTCGATCTCCCAAGGGGTCGACCAACCGTAACCCAGCCACCCACTTCGGTATCGCTCAGCGGCGCTGCTGGCAAACGTTCGAACCATCTGCAATGGTTGATCGGGTGTCGGGATTGATGCGTCCATACTGACCGTATCACCGAGTGGGTTCAACCCGACGGCTTGCAAAAACTCGAAACCGAAAAGGTCTTGAGCGGATGTCAGGTTCGTACCGAGTTGCGCCAAATAACTCGCGCTCTGACTAAGCTGGCGAATATAGTCGCCCCACGTGTCACCAGTTTCCGACTTCAAGTTGGCACTAGCCACGTCCCACGCTTCTGTGGGCATCCAAGCGGGGCGGGACAACGAGGTGAACTCGTCCCAATTTATCGAAGCTGTAACATTCTCTTGCTGTACTTGTAGCTCAAGTTCGACGGTTCCATCAAGAGATACAAATGGTTGCTGAAGCCCAGCATAATAGACGGGGATCGTGAGCTTCTCGCCAGGAAGCAATAGACCTGGCATGGCCCCTGTCGCATAAATTTGCACAGAGTTGGCGAATCCGTCTGGAATCCCTGAACTCCAAAAGCCCGAGGCAAGTCGGCTGTGATCCAGTGTCAATAGGGGCCGATCACTGTTGTCAGTGTCCCACGATTGAACCGTCAAAAGGGGTGCTGCAATCGCCGAGTTTCCAGTATTGGAATATTCAACGAAGATAGTCGCTGGAGCAGTAGGACCGAGGACCCAAGGAAGAATAAGTCGAGCAGAGAATATTCCTTCACCGGCCGGAATGATGGTAAAGCCTTGCTCAAGGATCGCGATGTCACCCTCGGGATGCGTCACGCGAATATCGTAAACGCCTTCCGCTTGGCCGCTTAAATTGAATCGAGCCGTCAGCCGATCGAAGGCGTCGATTTGAACCGATTCGGATGCAAGGGCATTCCCGTTTCTTACTAGCTCGACCGTCGTTCCTTGAACAAAGCCCGCCCCGGTGAGAGATAGCATTGCGTTGGCATTTGCCCCGTATCTTTCAGGTACAACGCCCGCGATTGCCACGGAAGCGTTGTCCGCCTGCAAATTAAGCAGATCAGCAGCCTTGACGTTGGTGCCACGCACCAAAATATACCACGATCCCGGCGCGGCCAATGGGATCAGCGTCTGATGCTGCCAGCCGGTTTTAAGATTCCGAACGTCGAATGTTTGTCGGGTGGGTGGAATATGGTTTCGTGCAAACACCTCAACATTGCTATTGGGCGTGCCGCCGAAATTGATTGACAAAGGGCTAGCCTCAGTCAGATTGATTCTGAATAGTTGAGCATCCCCATGTCCTGCAAACTCACCGTTATAAGGCGTGCCGATGAGCAGGTCGGTTACAGTCAGCCGAGCCATCTGAAAGGCATAGTCTCCCGCAACAGTTCCATTTGAATAGGCCTCCAGTACGTACTCGCCAGCCGCCGGGGTGACCAGGACATCCGAATCGGCATTGATGCCGTCGAAGCCCACCCAGCCTTCAGGTCCGGTCAAGCGGAAGCGAATACCTGGCGAATCCGCATTGACCCAATCGAAACGAATCGACTGATCTGCTAGGGCGGCGAACGTCCAACGATCCACGCTAAACGGTGTTTCCAGTTCGCCAAGATATCTTTGATCGAAGTTAATAGGATTGACGTCCACCGTTGCATCAAAGGCTGCCAAGTGGTAGATGCCGATAGCTAGTGTCTGTCCGGAAATCTAAAACGCTTGTAATTTTGGGTTAAAATTGAAAAATAGCTCCTCGAAGACCGAACCCGCAAGCGGGTTCAAGCGTTGAATTTGTTGACAAAAACCAATTCCAACAACAAATCTTCGA
>JBGSHW010000112.1:0-58788 GCA_041751975.1 Pirellulaceae bacterium | reverse complement strand
TCACCAAAATCGAAAACACGATCATCAACCAGGCTGGCAGGTGATCTGGGAAGGCTGGAAAGAACTTCTACCAATGGTCATAGGTTACGACGTCGCAAAAGCAAAGTACTACAAAAAATGTGGCTAAACCTAAGCGCTAGCTTGACTCCGGTGGGCTGCCTTTTTGAAAGGCAGCCCACATTGGTTTTCTTCCCCTTGTTTGGATTGGCAGGGATAGCTTCTCCGAAAGGGCTGCACGCGCGCATCGCTCCGCGGCTGCCACAGTCCACCCAACTCCCACGTGGCGTTAAGGTGTACATTCGCTTGCAGGCCAGCTAGAATCGATGGAACGATCGGCAAAGTTCTTGAGCAGGTGCGCTGGCTGTTGCGCGACCCGGGGATGCATTTCTAGAGCCGATAGAAGTCGAGATGAAAAGCTGAATCGAATTCTCGTTTTCGTCTTTTGTTGGGCGTTCGTTAGTCACCCGCATTACGCGTTCGCAAACGATTGGCCATTGCCGGCCAAACGGATCCTGATTTTGTACAGCCATCGCATGGCATTCCCCATCAATCAGCAGTGGGACCGGGGCATTCGGACGGCGCTGCAGAAGAATTTACGCGAGCCAGTGACGATCGATGTCGAATACATCGATTCTTATCGATTGGGGGGCATGGAGGTAAAAGAAAAATGGTTTGAGCTGCTACAACTAAAGTACCGCGATGCTCAGCCAGACCTCGTCATCCCTGTTTTCGATCCGGCTGCCGTGCAGTACCTCATGCATAGTGAAAAAGTTTTTTCAGACGCCGCTGTTGTTATTTGTTCTGTCAACGAGCGAACATTGCCGAAGTTGAACATTGCGCCAGGCATTGCAGGGGTTCACTATCGCATCGACTATCGCGGCACGGTTGACTTGGCTCGGCATTTATCCCCCGATCTTAATAAGTTAATCGTCGTTTGTGGAGCCGATGAGGAGGTCCAAGTGCTTGTCCAGGAATGCCAGGCCGACTTGGGCGCCTATCCTGGGCTGGAGATCGACTATTGGATTGGTTTGCCGATGGAAGAGCTCTTCGCTCAGTCGCGAGAAGCTCCTGCGGGGAGTGCGATTCTCTATCTGACTCAGGATCGTGACCGTGACGGCCGTTCATCGATCACGCCCCACGAGGTCGCGCAGCGTCTCTCGGAATCTTCTAGCGTTCCAGTGTTCGGGCTGTACGACACGCTGTTGGGCTCTGGCATTCTGGGGGGCGTCATGGTGCGGGTGGAGGACCAGGGATTGCGCGCAGGGTGGATCGCTTCGCAGATCTTAAACGGCCGCTCCCCCTCCGACTTTCCATTTGCTGGCACGGATTCGAATCGCGCCATGATCGACTGGCGGCAACTCAAACGCTGGGGGATCGATGAAAAGCGATTACCGGACGGAACGCTGGTGCTACTTCGCGAAGCCACTTTCTGGCAAAAGTATTCAACCTACGTCGCTGCGAGCTTCGCGATTTTTGGTTTGCAGTCGCTGTTGATTGGCGGCTTGCTGATCAACAGGAAACATCGTGTCAAGGCTGAGTCTGCACTTGCCAGTCAATTGCGCTTCAAAACGTTCCATGCCGAAATTACTTCGCGATTGATCCATCTCAACGCGGAGCAATTGCCTGAGGTTCTGGCGAGCACGCTGCGCGATATCTCGCGGGATTTCGGCTGCGATGCGGGTGCGATCTTCCGCTGGGAGGCTGACTCCCGCCATTTGCAGCTCGCCGCGGGCAGCTGGCAGCATGCGGACTTGGAGAGTGGTATCTCGCTGGATTTGTCGGTTTTCTCCAACGTCTGGAGCCGCTTGGAGCGGGGTGGGCTGGTTCTCATGAATTCGTCCGCTACATCCGCAGAAGCGTCAGATGACAGGCAATGGTGTCGCTTCGTTGGCGTTTCCGCCTGCATCGTGCTGCCCATCAGATCACAGGGGAATCAGCCTGCTGTTGCCATCTACGGACGTTGGCAAGGAGAGCTGCAGGTTGCACCTGAAGTCTGTCAGCCACTGAGGATACTGACCGAATACATCGCCAACGTCATGGCGCGCGTCCAGGCTGAAGAACAATTAATGGCCAGTCGTCGGACGTCTCAACAGTTAGCCGCCAAACTCTTGACTGCCCAGGAAGATGAACGCCGCCATCTGGCTCGCGAAATGCACGACGACATCACGCAGCGGCTCGCAGCCGCAGCCATGGAATGCGGGCAGCTGCAAAAGCGAGCAGAATTGCCGCATGAACCACAAAAAGTCGTGTCGGGACTGTTGAACAGCTTAATCCAGCTTTCGACCGATGTGCATCAACTTTCCCGCCGCATGCATCCATCCATACTGGATGATTTGGGATTGCTCGACGCACTGCTCCATGAGTGCAACAGCGCGAGGGCGCAGAGCAAGATCGCCCTCAGTCTGCGCTGCGGCCTATTGCCGGATGGGCTGTCCAAGGATATCCAACTATGCATCTATCGCGTCGTCCAAGAGTGCTTGCGCAACATGCTTAAGCACTCGCAGGCCTCATGCGGCGAGATCGTTTTGAGTGCCGACGCAGAGTGGGTGCACTTGCAAGCCAGCGATAATGGTCGGGGCATGCCAGCCAACCAAGAGCGAGTGGCTCCAGGCTTGGGATTGGTAGCCATGCAGGAGAGGGTTCAGCTGGTAGGCGGCGAAATGTGCATTATCTCCGACGAGAATGACGGTACCTGCATTCAGGTCCGTTTACCAACAAAATTGGATGCATCCTTGCTCAAGGATGCGGGCGCGGCCGAAAATCAAGCTGGAGAGTGCAGCGGGAGCTCCAGCGATTCCAGAAAGATCACTAGTTGAGGAAAATCCATGAGTCGACCACGTGTCTTGATTGGTGATGATCATCGCTTGGTTGCCGAAGGATTGGAAAAACTTTTGCAGCCGGAATACGAGATCATCGGTATCGTAGCCGACGGCTGGCAGTTGGTGTCCCGTGCAGAGCAATGCAAACCGGATCTGATCCTAGCGGATATCACCATGCCGCAGCTCAATGGGCTGGACGCCTGCGAAAAGATTGTGAAAGCAGGCCATTGCTCCAGAATAGTGTTCCTGACGATGCATCAAGATGCCATCTATGCACTGCGCGCACTGCGGATCGGAGCTGTTGGATTTGTGCTCAAGCAGTCCGCCAGCTCGGAGTTGCTGACTGCCATTGAGGCTGTGCTGGCAGGCAAGAGCTATATCAGTTCTCCGGTGGCTGAGCAGTTGCAGCAAATCTCGCAGACTTCGAAGAACGACTTGCGCGATGAACTCTTGCTCACCCCCAGACAACGTGAGATCTTGCAACTGTTTGCCGAGGGGAATTCAGCCAGGGAGGTTGCCGCCGTACTCAGTATCTCGGTACGGACAGCCGAAAATCATAAGAACCATATCATGGTGCTCTTGGGGGTCAACTCAACCGCTGAGCTGGTGCGCTGTGCTATTCGTCACGGTCTGATTGCTCCCTGCTAAGCAGCCAGTCGGGAATTACGAGGTGATGAGAGCTTTTCAAAATCCGACTTGCAGTTGGGAGCGGAATAGCCAGCCTTCGTCGCCGGGCAAAAGGCTCAGGCGCGAACTATTGGTCGGTACGCCGTCGATCCATGAAACGTCCATCGTGTACTTGACGTCGTTACCTTTGATGAACCACACCGCTCCGGTGGCAATCTCATTGGTACGTTCGTTAAAACTTCCAAGCGTGCCTGAGTTGCCAGCCACGCTGGACCAACGGCCAAGCACTTCGAGACGCCGAGGAACCAAAAAGTACCCAGTTTGAACCACCAAACCACTGTCCGAGAGGTTGGGAACAGCGCCCCCCGTAAAATCCGACAAGCTCCGCCAATGGTGCTCGACAATCAGCGAAAAACCACGGATTTTCCAGTGACCATCCACGGTAAAGAACAGGATATCGTAGGCATCGACCGAGTTCGGCAACAAATCCACCAGCGGTTGTCCTGAGGCCACGACTCTTGCACGATCGAATTCTCGGGTCCCGGCGCGATCGACCCGCGAGCCAGCCACCGCAGCCCCGAAACGCAGCAGGCTCTGTTCACTCCATCCCAAATCCGACTCGCCATCAGGGAACTTGCCCAAAGGATCGACGCTGGTTCTGGCCGACCAACCAAAGTTTTGATCTAAATCACTTGCCGATACGACCGCATCCCGGCCGGTATTCAGTCCGTTGATCAGAGCAATTTCGAAGCGTGACGGGACGGTGAAGAGGTTATCGCTACCGTAGAGGGAGATCCCTGTGGCTCGGCCAATGTCGAAGAATAGATTCGCTACCGATCTTTCCGTGAATTGAAACCGACGAGCCGATTCTTCGCGAGAACGACTAAAAGGTGATTTCCACTTGCCTGCTCGAAGCCCCAAGCGATTGGCGTCCAAGCCGAATTGGTTACGTCCAAAGTCATAGTTCACAAATGCGTCCAAGAATGTTACTTGCACCGCTTGATCACTGTTCGCATCTAAAGCCAAATTGTATTGAAGGTCGGGCGAGTAGGCATGTCCGTCGATTCCAATGCGAATGCGTTCGAGCGAAAACGCATTTCGGTCCCGGTTGGGACCATCGGATTGAAAGATTGCGTGTCGCATTTGCAGCCAGCTACTCAGCCGTGCAGAGAATGGATACTGGCGAATGGGAATCGAGCCAAGATCTGGACTCGCGATTACAAATCCATTTGAAAACCCAAAAACCGGTGCAAGTGCGTCGGCTTCCTCACTTGCTGTAGTCTGGCCTTCCGTGGTGTCGCTGTCTGTCGGTTCAAGCAGGCTTTCCAAATTTGAAATTGGATCGGTGAAGTTGCTTGAGGAGGTTTGGTATTGGGCCAGCGCAGTTAGGCAGGGAAAAAAGAGAGCCGTGATGCATCCGAGCAGATAAATTCGAAGGCGCGTAACGCGCGGTAATTTGAAAGCCAACTTTCGAGATTTAGGGGGACGTTGATACATGCTCATAAGCTCTCGAAATCCCGGTTTCCGATCACGTCAGGCCCACGGCAGGCTTGCCCTGCTCCGCTCCTTGCGCTGCGACCCCGGTCGGGGCTGCAACGGAAAAGATTTCCCTCCCAGCGGATTGATTCGACCCACCCAGCCTTCAGCTGTAAGGCCGAACCTCTTTGCCAAGCAGACTACGTAGCCATGCATGCAGTGCCTGTGACCCGAGCGGAAGGTTGTTTGCGGCGTCTATTGTGGGGATTACTCGAAAACGCACTGCGGCGTCAATGCAAAGCTGCCCGGATTCCCCGGGTGAAGGGCAATGACGACTGCCGACCGTACAGAAATTCGCTGGCCAGTGAATCGACCGTCTTCTGCCCTACAGTCCGGTCCACAGGGCTTGTCGTTTCGGACGTTCGAGCTGAATTCTTCTTCATTTCTTAACACTGTTTTGCGCTGGAATCCGAAGGGTCGCGGAGTCACCTTAGGGCCTATTTAGGGTTTTTCGCGCGGCTTACCGGCGGGGGGGACGCGATGCCGATCGCCCCGCCCTGTCCCAGAGCGTTGCATCCCTGAGGTGGGACTGTGAAGAAAGCGTGAAGTCTAGTTCCGAAATTGTCGGGAGAACGATAACTTAAGAAGTTTCTAAAGGCGGGCTAATGCTGTGTGCAATCCGCCCAAGATAGTTTTTTTTAGGAACATTGTCATGTCACGCGGTTCCCGTTTGGGCTTTACGTTGGTAGAGCTCTTGGTTGTCATCGCCATCATTGGCGTTTTGGTTGGTCTGCTTTTGCCAGCTGTTCAAGCAGCGCGCGAAGCGGCGCGAAGAATGAGTTGTTCGAACAATCTGAAACAGATCGGATTGGCGACGCTCAACTACGAATCAACCCATCGCAAGTTCCCTCCGGGGCGGCTTGATCCCGACTATTCCGTGGGGGGCGTCACCCAAGTCGGTTACACTTCGTATCCAACGACCCTCCCGCCCAACGCGTGGACCGGTTTTCGTTCGGTACATACGTTCATTTTGCCTTACATGGAGCAAGGCAATATTTACAACTTGATCGATTTTTCCGCGCCAACATCGGTTCGCATGACGACTGGCGGCGGTGTGACGCCGGTGAACGTGAATTACCTCGCGTACGCCAATGCGGCCGGTATCTTCATTTGCCCATCATGCCCATTCACGGGCCGCGTGATCTCGGAAAACAACTACCGCTACAACTTAGGTGGCTCGACTCCCTTTGGCGGGGCGCAAGGCTCGGACAGCAACAACGTGACCACGGCGACGTCGCCGGCTGGCTTCTCCTCTCGCGGTAACGGTGCCTTCTCCTACGGACGTTCATTGACCACTAGTTCTATCACCGACGGGCTATCGAATACCACGTTTTTCTCCGAGCGGACCAAGGGCTCCGGACAAAATTTGGCGGTCACGCTTCCTGGCCCCTCGGACATCACCAACATGCGTGGCCGTCCTCAAGGTTTGATCGATGCAGATGTCATGTTTGCTGATTGCGGCAACATGGCTCCTCATCTGAACGGCGGTTTCAATTTCAATTCCGCAGGCCGCTGGCTTGACGGTTCCGACTTTTCCAACGGTTGGCCTTTTGGTTTCTACTCGTCCACGATGTACAACCACGTCGCGCCGCCGAATTGGCGTAGCATTGACTGCGGCACGCGCAGTGCGATCCCTGACGCGCCTGGAGAGCATGCCATCATCTCGGCCCGCAGTCAACATACCGGCGGAGTCAACACGTCGATGGGAGATGGTTCCGTCCGTTTTGTGACGGATAGCGTCGATCTCCTTGTTTGGAGAGCCGTGGGAACGCGTGATCTCGGCGAGGTTGCTCAAATACCGGATTGAGACAATTCTGTCTTTAGATCCAACAGCTGATTTGAAAGGGTTCAACTCATGAAGGTTCTGTACATCGAATTGCTTGCCATCAGTTGCTTGGCAATGATCATCTCGAGTGGTTGCTCAACGTCGATGTCGGCCACTGATTTGCAAGCAGCACAGGTCGGCTTCGATCAAGCACTGGAACTGGAATCATCCGGGAACTCAGAGGAAGCGCTGGCGGTGATTGACAAGGCCATCGCGACCGGTGGACTCAACCCTGACCAATTATCTGACGGCTATCTCCTTCGCTCACGCTGCCGCGCACGCGCGGGGGACTTGGCAGGTGCGACAGCCGATATAGAGTCTGCTGAATTGGGTTCACCGGATACGGGGCGGTGGCATTGGACGCGCTCGGTTCTGCTCGAGAAACAGGGGAAACCGGCGGAAGCCAAAGCAGAACTTGCAAAGGCTCGCAAGCACGATCCCTTGAAGAAGATCCCCTAGTATCCAGTGCGTTGACGTAGTGGATCTTGCTAAAGATCCACTACGCTACAACCTCGCTGTAATTCTCCCTTGTATTTATCGTTGCGCAAGGGCAGGGGCGAGTCCGTTGGAACCGGGGACTTGTCTTGAATTGAAGCCTCAGGAGCTCTTTCTTTACCCGGGCGACGCAATTCAAGCCCCTCATTGGATGGGCGGATTTTTCTGTTTAGGGTAAATCTCCGATTTTTTCCGGCCTGCGTGACCGAAGGTGTCTGCAGGGTAAGCGAAAACCGATCGATGGATGATCGAGGATTTGCTAGCATAAGCTGTGCGTGGTGCTCCCCTTGGGGCCGCGCTCGGCTAATGGCTGGCCCGCTTCAAGGAAAAGGTGGAAACAACGATGAGGCACGCAAACTACAGGCCCAACACGCCTCCCCCTGACGTCGCGGCGGGTGCCGGTGCTGGTGCGGCTGACGCTGCAACTGGCGAGAGTGCGGCGAGCCTGCAGCGGCAACGTGAGGCACTGCAGAAGCTGGCTAGGGAAGTGCGCCATTTGGAAACGGCGGGTCGAGCTACCGAGCGGGTGGAGTCGGCGATTAGCACCGGTTGTGCAGCACTCGATGCCAGCTTGCCTGCGGGTGGCTACCTGCCGGGAAGTATGATTGAATACTTGCGGACCACGCCGGCGTGTGGGGCTAGCTACTTGGCCTTCGCCGCAGCCGCCTCGACGCTGCGAACCCGGGGTGGTTTTTTAGTTGTGGTCGATATGCATCGGACCATCTACCCACCAGCCCTACACTGCCACGGGATTGATTTGAGGCAAGTCATCTTTGTGCGGCCTGAGTCGCAGGCAGATGCTTTGTGGGCCGCCGATCAAGCATTGCGAACTCCAGCGGTGGCAGCAGTGGTCGCGGAACTTGAGTTGATCGACGATCGTTCGGCCAGACGCTTGCAGTTGGCCGCCGAACGTGGGCAAGGTGTCGGTCTCCTCCTCCGCAGTTTAGCCGCCCGCCGTTCGCCGAGTTGGGCGGAGGTGCAGTGGATTGTTAAGTCGTTGCCGCCGCCACGTACGACCGCTGCCACTGCGGGGAGCTGGCAATCGCAAGGGAGTCGTCGGTTGCAAGTGCAGTTGGCTCGGCTGCGAGGCGGCCAAGCCGGCGCCACCTGGCGACTGGAAATTCAAGCTAGCACCGGTGTGATTCAGGCGATTGAGTTTGAGAGTCTCGAGAGGAAGTGGCATGAGCAAAGTGACTCCCAGTCTTACTCACCACCGCATCCTGTGCGTCTGGCTACCGAATTGGCCCGTGCAGCGGGCCCAGGCCAACGAGCCAAAACTGGCTAACGTCCCCTTGGTCCTCTCCGCTCGGGATTCACGGCGGGGCTTGCTGGTCGCGGCCGCCAACCTCGCTGCCCGCAAGGCTGGGATCCGCGCCACCATGCGTTTGAGCGAAGCCACTGCACTGGTTGCTCTCGAGATTCGCGAACACGATCCCCAGGAAGATATCGAAGCCCTGCGTGGACTGGCCGAACAGGCGCAGCAGTTCAGCCCCATCGTAGGGCTTGAACAACTCGACAAAAAACTGTGGGCTGGACGGACCATCCCACAACCCGAGTCCCTGCTGCTCGACGTCACCGGACTGGCTGGTCTCTTCGGAGGCGAAGAGGCCTTGGTGCAGGCCATCAGCCGTTGGCTCGATCAGCACAACTATTTTGGCTACATGGCCATTGCTGGAACCGTGGGTGCGGCTTGGGCCATGGCCAATTACGGCACGCGCCGCCTTGTGCCACCACCAACACCGGCATCACCAGCATCGCGGCTGCCGTCAAATTCTGCGCCCGCCACTCGCTCTAACCGTCTGCCAGTTGGGGAGACGCAAGCGGATGTGGCTGCCGCAGAAGAGCTCGAGGGTGATGCTTTGGTGCAACGCATTGTACCCGAGTCGCGAGCGATGAGTGTGGCGGCTGGCGGCGATGCAAGGGCCGTGGGGAGCTTGCCACTGGCCGCCCTCCGCCTGCCTCCCGAGACGATCACTTCGCTGCAGCGACTGGGGCTGCGGACGATCGCCGAGTTGGAGCAACTGCCGCGCGCCGGCCTAGCCACACGGCTAGGTGAACGACTGCTCGATCGCTGGGATCAAGCGTTCGGACTCAAGGCCGAGCCGATCGTCACGTTGGCTCCCTTGGACGACTGGAGTTTGGAGCAGACGTTGGAGATTCCTACGGAGCATCGCGAGACCATGCTGGAAATTGTCCGACGCATGAGCCACTCCCTCTCGGGGCGCTTGGCGCGACGTGGTGAAGGCGCTTTGCGGCTGGTTTGCCGCTTGGATCTGGTAAAACGGCCTTCGATCGTGATGCAACTGGGACTGTTTCGCCCCACCAACGACGCCGCACATTTGGAAATGCTGCTCGCCGGGCAACTCGAACAACAACTGCGGAGTGTTCGCACAGCGCCGTTGTGGCGGATCAGTTTGCAAGCCACGTTGACGGCCCCGATGGTGTGGCGGCAAGTCGATTTGTTTAGTGGCGGTGAGGTGCTTAATCGCCATGAAATCGCGAGGTTGGTCGATACACTCAGCTGCCGACTTGGGCGCAAGAATGTGTTAAGCTCTAAGACGCGACGCGAGTCGCAACCGGAGCTGGCGAGTTCTTTTCAACCGATGACCGGTCGGCGGCAGGATGGGAGCGAGCAGGAAACGGTCCGCAAGCTGAGCTCGCGCTTGGCCCAAGGGGAAGCCCAGCCGTCGCGCGACGAACCGCTTCGCCGCCCCATCCAACTACTCAACCCACCGGTGGCGATCGAAGTTGCCGGTGCATGGAGTCCACATCAAGCCGCTGCGAGTCCACCCGCGGCTGCTGCAACCATCTCAACGGCTGATAACCCTCAAGCACTCCCGCCACGCAACTTGGCCACCGCTCCGGCGCGGTTCCACTATCAGCAGGTCTGGCATCACGTGCTCGAGGCTACCGGACCAGAACGCCTGGAGAGCGGTTGGTGGAAAGGCCCTAGCGTACGACGCGACTATTATCGCATCGCCACCGACAAAGGCGGTTGGTGGTGGATCTACCGCGATCTAAATAACGGGCAGTGGCATTTGCATGGCTTGTTTGATTGAGCTGCAGCTATGCACTAAAACGTATGGCTACTTACTTGTGCAACATCTTTTTGGCCACCGACCACCAACTGGGCTGTGCAAGCGCTCGGTAGGGTGAATCACTCGGCAATTCCTGCATCAAATACGAATGAGCCATCGCCAAGTTGTGGTAGGGAAGGGAAGGGAACAGATGATGCAAGGCATGGTATTGAATTGCAAACGGAAACAGCAGCCAAGTGAGTGGGTCTTTGCTCGTGTAGTTGCAAGAATCCATGATGTGTTCAGCCACGCTCAGTCGCTCGCCGTCCCCTTCAAAATGATGGTCGGCCAACTGCCGAAGTTGGTTGAGGGTCACTACGGTGGCACCCAACAAATAGAGTTGAAACATCCGCGTCCAAGGAGTGAATTCCAGCAACACGGCAGTTGGAATTGCGGCGGCCCGCAGGAAACACAACATTTCCAGTGGCACAAACGTCGCCCGATTGATGTGCGCGACCGAACGCTTGTACTTCCAATTGAATGTAAACGCGGATAGATGCCGCAGCACAAAGTAACGCACGCCAGGAGTAATGAACGACAAGGGTGCCAACAGAAATCGCAAGAAGACCATCACGGGAAATAACAACACGATCAACAAATAGACCAGCAGATCAAGCACGCTCCCGCGCCGACATATATTGACTACATATTCGGGATCCTCCGGTGTGCCATACACGCGCTGCGTGTGGTGGTCGCGGTGATGACCGGTGAAGAACGTGGAGGGAGTCAGGGTGGGCACTCCCACCAACAAATTCCACGCAATCTTAAAACTCCTAAGCTCGTGCCCCCCGAGATGGGCAACTTCGTGCACCAACGACCCCACGCGATAAAGCCAAAAGACGGCGATCAAGAAACTCCCTACCTGCAACATGGAGAACGCGGGAGCGGTCAAGAATATGCCCGCAGATGCGTACGCAATTGCGGTCCCCAGCAGCATATCGCGCCAGTAAATCCAGGGTCGAACACGATGGAAATCTTGCGCAGAGTCGCGTAGAACGGCACGCGCGGTGCGCACCCAATCCAGTGCGGGTGGTGCGGTTGACACAGAGTTTCCTAGAAGAGTAATGGACGTGTCAGCACCGTTGTCACGCATGCCGGAGCCCTTGTCAATCAACCATCGCCTCACTTTCTGGGTTAATTGGCTTGCATGCAAGAAACGTGTGTCATTTTCGGAAGCATCGCGCAGCTCGATTGAGCCAGTATCCCGGAAAACTCGCTATAACCCTCAAAGTTTGCCTAGATTTCCGGATTCGAGCGTTCCGATCTAGTAACAGGGATATTTGTGTTCAAGTTCTCGGAGGAAGGGAAGCCATCTCATGCTAGCGTTTTTGCGTTCCGGGCGACTGAGTGGAGGAAAGCTCCTGGCCTCAGTCGCTTCATTCGTGCTGTTAGGGGCGAGTGGCTGTACACTAAGTCCTCCGGGATACATGGATGATTACGCCACAATCGGCGGCAAGTGGCAGCGGACCGATCCAGTGGAAGGTCGCGTTGGCTCACCGTTCAGCGACAGCAGCGTTATGTTTGGCCATGCCGCTGTGGCCGGCCTGGCCAGTGGGCCCGGCGTGGTGAATGAGGGAGAGGTCATTTACGACGATGGAATTATCATCGATGGTACAGGATTTGATAGCTACGAAGAGCACGTTGAGGGTGAGCCGTTTTATGAAAATGGGATCGAGATCTATGAAGACGGGATCGAAATCGTTCCGCAGTACGAAACTCCAGGAGAAAATTGGTAGCTAAATGCTTGAAAGAATCGTCGATCTAGCCACGATCCCTTATCGTCCAAGCAATCCCAAGACCTATTCTCCGCAAATAGGCCTGATTGGCTGTGGCGGTATCAGCGTTCATCACTTGACCGCTTATCGCGCGGCCGGTTTTCGTGTCACCGCGTTATGCGATTTGAACCTAAGCGCCGCCGAGCAACGGCGGCTCGCGTTCTTTCCACAGGCCGTCGTTTATCGCGACTATCGCGACATGCTCCGCGATGATGCCATCGAGGTGGTCGATATCACGACCCATCCCCCTATCCGTCCACAAATCGTACGTGATGCATTAAACGCAGGTAAACACGTGCTCAGTCAAAAGCCGTTTGTCTTGGACCTAGACGAAGGCGAGCGACTGATCGAATTGGCGGACAAGCAGCAGCGGTATCTGGCAGTCAATCAGAACGGGCGTTGGGCACCTCATTTCAGTTACGCGCGGCATGTGGCCAACAGCGGCATTTTAGGCGAAGTCTTCTCTGCCCACTTAGCCTGTCATTGGGATCACACTTGGGTGGCGGGAACTGAGTTTGAAAAGGTCAAGCACTTAATCCTCTACGACTACGCCATCCATTGGTTTGACATCGTGCGCTGTTTCTTGAAGGAGCAGCAGGTGCGGCGCGTATTTGCTTCCACGGCGCGTGTTCCCGGCCAAACGCTCATGCCATCGCTGCTGGCGCAAACCTTGATCGAGTTCGACAACGCACAGTCGACACTGTCATTCGACGCCAGTGTTCCGTTTGGATCTTTAGAAGAAACCTACATTGCCGGCACACGGGGTAGCCTGCTGAGCACCGGTGCGGGCAATCAGCAGCAGTCGTTGACGGTCACCATCGAGCAGGGGCGCTGGACGCCAGAACTGAAGGGAAAATGGTTCCCTGATGGATTTCATGGGACCATGGGGGAACTCCTGTGCGCGATCGAAGAGCAGCGACCGTGCAGCATTTCCGCCGAAGACAACTTAAAAAGTCTTGCGTTGTGCTTTGCCGCTTTGGCCAGTGCTGACTCGGGAGTTCCGGTAGTGCCCGGTACCGTGCGGCGACTGCCTGACTAGGCGAGTGCTCCGCGACTGCAGAGCACACGTTTCAATATCGAGCGGGTGAGGCTTCTTACTTCTTAGAGGACAACTCCAGGTTGTGGGTGTTGGGTCCCTTAGTGACTTGATACTTTAACCCTGATTTTTCGGGATCAGAATATTTGTCGGGTACTTCATTGGCTTGTTTCGGCGGCTTCCAGCCCCCTTTCGGAGGACCTTGATAGCTTTGACTGTAGCCTTCGGAAATGGCTGCGGCAGCGTCTGCACCTGAAAGATCTTTCGTTTCGACTACCTTGGTTGAAGCGGCGTCGTAGGGGCTCATCTCAGGCCCGCTCGAATACTTGGTCACACGTATTTTGAATGTGCCTTCGACGGCACCGTCGCCCTCCGCAAACGTTCCCAACTGATAATTTCCTGACGCATCCGAGCGGGCTGTCGCGGAATGATAGGGATTCTCAGATGAGAAAAAGGTAATCGAAGCACCCTCGACTGCATTTCCATCAAGGGTCACGATGCCGGAAACGGGGAAAGTGGGTGGGTTATCGTCGAAGCTACAGCCTGCCAGGAGCAGTAAACCGAGTTGGGTGCAAATAATCGTTCGCACAGCCATCTTTTTCATTTCTATTACTCTTACGCAATGTGAGTGATTGAACGCCCTGGAAATAACAAGCGAGACTCGAAGAGTCTCGCTTGAAGGGTGATAGACGTTGCATTGTTCAGCGTTATTCCGGGCTCGAAAAAAACTCGCTGCCTTCGCGGGTTCCCATGGCACCGAAAACACCGTAGGGGCTCATTCCAACAGCCAGTCTCGCTGGCACGGACAAATTACCCGTATCGATCGCGTCGCTAACAAACGACACCGAGCCGTCAGCTCGCGATGCATTTACACCCCCAGTGTGTTCACTTGTTGGGGGGAGAATTGCGGGAGCACCATCACCCCACGAGATTGCCGACGAACAGGATGGGGCGTTGGGAGGGAGAATGGTGTTGAATCCAACAAAGCTCGGGTGTCCATCATGCCAGAACTTGCCGCTGCTTCCTTGATGTCGCACACCCACCGCCAAGAATTGTCCCACCGCAGCCTGTCTACAGGAAAGCGGATTGTTGTGCACATCGGGTACCAGCGCAATAGTCCCATTGTGAGGAACTAGCTGCCCCACGATGGTGGCCGCATTCCCCTCGGCCGATTCGAAAGGTTGCATCGCTACTAAGCGTTCGCTGTACATCAGTGTGTTGCTGGCACCATCCGAAATCGTGCCAAACGAATTGTGCGTTAGATAGGCGAAAATTCCGCTGATTGCTCGCCCTTGGTTAATGCTCGTGTCTCCCCACGCTGTCCAACCCATTGCCGTTCCATCTCCCCCCATGCACATGGAGTAGGTGTTGGCTCGAGGCTGTGTTAGTGGGCTTGCACCTGGGTCGGACGGACATCGCATAAAGGCTGGCGAAGTATTCCAGGCGATTGCTCCAGCGCTAGCCGTTGGCCATGTGCCCCACCCCTCTGGACCACCTGGATTGATACCAAAGGCCCGATCGCCCGCTTCAATCATCGAGAACGCGGAGCCCCCCTCGATGAAGGGAAGGATCTGCATGAAACCGCTTTTGCGGAATCGGTTCCCCGAGTTGCCGCGCGAGCCATCCCAATCCGTTCCACCTTGGCGATAAGGGAACTTCTTGAAAGCGCTCTCGTAATTGTGGGCAGCTAATGTGAGCTGCTTCAAATTATTCGAGCACTGCAGGCGGCGGGCCGCCTCCCGCGCAGCCTGCACGGCGGGCAGAAGCAAGCCAACCAAAATGCCAATAATGGCTATGACAACCAACAGTTCCACCAAAGTGAAACCTTTAATTTGTCTGCGCAATTCCATCAGAGAATCCTCACGAAAACCAGATTCAAAATAAAAACATTATTAATTCTAGACTAATTCTTTAGAAAACGTCAAGGAATAACGCAGCATGAAAGCACATTAACTGCCAATAGTGTAGTTTCCGCGATCATTGACGGGCGCATCCCCCCTCTGGTTTTTCACGGGTTTTTCGCGCGAACCACGTCGATCTATCCGCATCTTCACGTCATGACCTTGGTTCCATGTTGCGAGATCCGGCATGAACTCTAGCCGTTACTGGAATAACTACGATTTGGCCCAGGCGCCCGAGCTGAAGGTGCTGCGACGATTGTCTGACTAGACGAAAAACGATTTCCAACCCAAAATCTGAGACCCGCCGTGCATCGCGGTCCACATGCTTCGTCATTCGTTCGATTTAGCCTCTTCATCAGGTTGCTATCCATGGAGTTCTCTCAAGCCTTTGGCGATCGGCTCGCGGCCAGCGTCCTTGCTAAAAAGTCGGCGGTCTGTGTCGGCTTGGATCCCCGCTGGCAGAGTTTGCCCGACGCGATCACCGCTGGCATCGATCCTCACGACCGGCAGCGGGTGGCTCAAGCTACTCTTTGCTATTGCCGCGATGTCATCGATGCTGTAGCCGCTTACGCGCCAATCGTGAAACCCCAAGCGGCGTTCTTTGAGCAAATGGGGCCGCAGGGTATGCTCGCGCTGAGCGAGATCATCGGCTATGCCCGACAAGCGGGCTTGCTGGTCTTGCTCGACGGCAAACGGGGCGATATTGGTTCCACCGCTGTGGGCTACGCGGATGCCTACCTGGGGACCGAGAGCGCTTGGCAATGCGACGCATTGACGGTCAATCCCTATCTGGGCGATGACACACTGGTCCCCTTTTTCAAGACCGCCCAAGCCCGCAACGCAGGCATTTTTGTGCTGGTCAAAACGTCGAATCCCGGTAGTGGCTTTATCCAAGATCTGGAGTGTAACGGCACGACGATCTATCAACGCCTGGCAAGCGTCGTGCAAGAGGCAGCCAAGCTGCAAGTTGGCAAATCAGGATACGGCAACATCGGCGCCGTGGTTGGGGCCACCTATCCGCAGCAGTTGGCCAATCTGCGCGCCGCCATGCCCAATGCCTGGCTGCTCATTCCAGGCTTTGGCGCCCAAGGGGGAACGGCCAGCGACGTGGCTTGCGGTTTCGATCCGCAAGGGCTCGGAGCCATCGTCAATAGCTCGCGGGGTATCATCTTCGCTTACGAACGCAAAGAGTACCAAGGGCTCAATTGGCAAGAAGCGATAGCCCACGCCACGCAGGATATGGCAGCGGAATTGTCGGCGGGCTAAGCCGAGCGTGAAGTGCATTGGGCGATGTTGGTAGGCACGTAGTCGCGTCTCTCCGAAACACGTAGTCGCGTCTCTCCGAAACGCGAAATCTCTGCCTCTCGGAGAGAGGCAGCTACGTGGTGTCTGCCTCTCGGAGAGGGCTCAAGCCAAAATGTCTTTGGCTACGACCCCGGCGACATCGGTTAAGCGGAAATCGCGGCCAGCGTGGCGATGGGTCAACCGTTGATGGTCCAAGCCCAGCAAATGCAAAATCGTGGCATGCAGGTCATGCACGTGCATCTTGTTTTCGACGGCATAATAACCGTAATCATCGGTTGCACCATACGCATAACCACCCTTCACACCACCGCCGGCCATCCACATGGTGAAGCCGTGGGGATTGTGATCGCGTCCGTCGGTCCCTTGTGCGGTCGGCGTGCGTCCAAACTCGCCACCCCATAGGACCAGCGTATCGCGGAGCAGATCACGGTCTTTCAGGTCTTGCAGGAAGCCAGCGATCGGCTTGTCGACCTCGGCAGAGTTCTTCATGTGACCGCGATACAAGTCGCCATGTTGATCCCACTGCACTTCGCTGTCGCTGTGGGTCACTTGTACAAAGCGCACTCCGGCTTCTAAAAACCGACGGGCCATCAAACATTGCCGCCCAAAGTTGTCGGTCACCGCATCGCCGATCCCATACAACTGCTGGGTCGCTGCCGTTTCGCGCGACAGGTCCTGCAGTTCCGGCATGGCCGACTGCATGCGGAAGGCGAGCTCAAATGAATTTAAACGTCCCTCGAGGGCTGCATTGGAGCCAACGCTTTCGAGGTGACTCGCGTTCATCTGCTTGACTAAATCCAATTGCATCCGCTGCAACTCAGGCGGAATCCGCGAATTGCTCACGTGCTTGACCACCGCTTGGCTGGCAGGCAGACTGGCATTGCCAATCGGCGTTCCCTGGCAGTAAGCTGGCAGGAACGCTGAACCCCAGTTGTTAACACCTCCGTGCGCGAGGGTTGGGCAGATCGTAACGAAGGCCGGGAGGTTCTCGTTCTCGGTGCCTAAACCATATGTCACCCAACCCCCCATGCTCGGCCGCACAAACTGATCGCTCCCGGTATGCAGTTTCAGCAGCGCACCACCGTGGGCCGGATTGGTGCCATGCACCGAACGGAGTATACACAGGTCATCGACATGCTGCGCCACGTTGGGAAAGAGATCGCTGACCGGCAGACCGCTTTCGCCATACTGTTGAAAACGCCAAGGGGACTTCAGTAAATTGCCTTGAGCGGCAAAGGTCACCGTCGGCAGGGCGAAGGGGGGCGCCTTGCCGTGGTCCCGATCCAACAGCGGCTTGGGATCAAAGGTATCGACGTGCGACGGACCACCTTTCATGAACAGAAACACGATGCGTTTGGCAGTGGCGGCAAAATGCGGCGTCTTGGCTGCAAGCGGTGACTGGGGTTGCGGTGTGGCCACGACGCTAGGAGCCACTTCATCGCCAGCCGCAGTGCGAGCCAGTAGCGACGACAACGCCAAGTGCCCGAAGCCCACCGCAGATGTCTTCAGTAGCTGGCGACGGTGCCACAGGTGCGCTGCTTCCGGGGTAGGGCTCGAGGTTGGCGATTCCATGTCGGGAACTCCTGGTGGGTGGGTGACTACTTAGGCCTGATCCCCATTATAGTCGACCGCGGAACTGAGGTGGCAGGTCAGGCTGCTGCCACACACTCATGCCACCATCCACCAACAAGGTCTGGCCATGGATGTGCTCCGCTTCGTCGCTGACCAAAAACAGCGCTGCCGAACCGCAGACTTCTGGCCCCGGGACTTGACCATTGGGTGTGTGCAGCTTCATCCAAGCGAGCGCGTCCGGATCGCGGCTGAGCACGGTGGCGGTGAGCGGCGTCACGACCAAACCGGGGGCCATGCTGTTGACCCGAATGCCATGCGGAGCCAGAGAAACGCACAAGCTGCGGACCATCGTGCGTACCGCTCCCTTACTGGTGTCGTAGGCCGTATGATCCGGCTCGGCCAAGTCGCCGTTGATCGAACCGGTGAAGAGCACCCGACCGCGAATCCCTTCCGCCACCCACCGCCGCGCGAACGCTTGAGTCAAAAAGTACCCTGTCGAAACATTCAGCCGCATGGTCCGCTCGAAGGTCTCCAAATCCATCTCGAGAAAGGGCTTGTCACAAAACGTACCTGCGTTGTTAATCAAGATCGAGATATTCGACTCAAGTTCAATGGATTGTTCGAAAAGATCCGGAATGCATTGATCTGGCGACTGCGCGAGATCCGCGAACAACAATTTGGCGCGCACCCCCGCAGCTGCGCAGGCAGCCCGCGTTTGCTGAGCCACTGCGTCGTCGCGCAGGCCATGCAGCAGAACATGGCAGCCCGCTTCGGCGAGTCGCAGAGCAATGGCAGCTCCCACACCTTGAGTGGCGCCCGTAATCAGTGCCGTTCGTCCATCTAAACGCATCGGCTCACTTTACTTCCAGCATGCGTTCCAATGCAACCAAGGACGCATGCGACGTTTGCGGATCGACCACAATCGGGTTGACCACCTCACCCTCCAGCAAGTTCTCGATAGCCCAGGCCAAGTGGGCCAGATCGATGCGGTACATCGTGGCGCACATGCAGACCACCGGCGACAAAAAGTGAACTTCTTGGTCGGGATGTTCCTGCTTGATGCGATTAACCAGGTGCAATTCGGTACCGATGGCCCACTTGGTTCCCGCAGGTGCCTCTTCGACCGTTTTCAGAATCTTGCTCGTCGAGCCGCTTATGTCGGCAAGGTCATTGACCTCTTGCGGGCACTCGGGGTGGACGAGGATCTTGATACCCGGAATCTTTTCACGGAACTGCGCCACATGTTCGGGGCGGAACATTTGATGCACGCTGCAATGCCCTTTCCACAACACGACTTTGCTCTGTTCAATCGCCTCGGCCGTGTTCCCTCCCAGTTCATCCGCATAGGGATCCCAGACCGGCATCTGAGCGTTGGTGATCCCCATGGTCAAAGCCGTGTTGCGTCCCAAGTGTTGGTCGGGAAAAAAGAAGACCCGCTCGCCGCGCTCGTACGACCACTTGAGTACCGCCGCCGCGTTGCTGCTGGTGCATACGATCCCACCGTGTCGACCACAAAAGGCTTTCAGGCTGGCTGCAGAATTAATGTAAGTGACCGGTATGAGGCGGGATGTGTCGATCACTTCGCCCAGCTCGGCCCAGGCCTCCTCCACTTGCCGAATCGCCGCCATATCGGCCATCGAGCAACCGGCCGACATGTCGGGGAGGATGACATTCACCCGCCGACCGCCACGTTCCTGCAATTTATCGGGACGATTGGCCAGGATATCTGCCGTCTCGGCCATGAAGTGCACGCCACAAAAAATAATCGTGCGACACTCGCTGCTGTCCGCCGCCAATTGACTCAACTGATAGCTATCCCCCCGCAGGTCCGCGTGCGCAATCACTTCGTCCTGCTGATAATGGTGCCCCAGAATCAGCAATTGCTTCCCCAAACGCTGGCGGCCTTCGGTAATTCGCCGCGCCAACTCCACGTTTCCCAGGACTTTGTAATCGCTGAGGGGGAGTTTACCGGGCGAACTCGGAAGGATAGGGGTAATAGGCATACTGTTACATCCAGTAGAGAGTGAGAGCGGCTATCCGGTGCGAACTGTGAAGTTTATCAAGTTGTGCGGAGAATGGCGACGATAAGACCTGTGACGATTTGCAGAAAAATAGTCGAACAACAGACATTGATGACTCCTTAAACTGGCACTCATGGCACAGCCACTCCTTAAACCCTACTGCCGCAGTATCCTCCGGGTCAGTGTGCCCGTCGTGGTGACGCTGGCACACAAGCGGATGCCGATCGATCAAGTGCTGCGGTTGGTGCCCGGGGTCATGATCCAGTTCGAAAAGCACTGCGACACCCCCATGACGGTGGAGGTGGGTGAGCAGCCAATTGCCGAAGGCGAAATCGTCAAGACAGGGGACAAATTTGGAGTGCGTATCGGCAACATCTTGCATCCAGCCGAACGTTTCATCGCGGTCACGAAGTAGTCAACCACCGGCTCGAGCAGCGATCCGCTCGGCGGTCATCTGGTCAACTAGATTGTCCTTTTAACTCAACTATTTGACTATCTTCTTGCGTGCCAGGTTCGCGGTGCTCCGTTGTGACAAGTTGCCTCGCGCCGTCGCCCCACGCCCGAGTCGCGGTGGATTACAATGGAGTTCCCCCCAGTTCCCACCGCGATCGCGTCTTTCACGCCACCCAGCTGACGCTACGGCCTCCTTCCTCACGCACTCCACCCACAACTATGCGATCGTTGCTCGTACTTGCATGCGTAACTAGTTTCCTCGGCCCGAACCTGCTGGCACTTCAGCTGAGTCCTGGCAACCGCCTGTGCGCTGAAGATGTCGGCAGCTCGTTCAGTCGCACGGTGGGACCGATTTTGGCGGAGAAGTGCATTCAGTGCCATGGTCCCGATGAAGCTCGGCGGGAGGCCGATCTGCGATTGGATGTGGCTACCGAGGATGAGAGCCAACGCGCCGCACTCGAACACTCCTTGCTCGAACGGATCAACGCGGCCGACCCACAGCAGCGGATGCCACCTCCCGAGTTCGGGAAGTCGCTGACCGCAGTAGAACGTGAGCAACTTGAGCAATGGATCCAAGCGGGGGCCAAGTTCGAGAGTCACTGGGCGTTCCAACCGATTGAGCAAGTTCGCACCGCAGATGGCTCCGAGCCCACACTCGACGCGCTCGTTGCACAAGCCTTGAACGCGCAAGGGCTCGTGCGGGCACCGGCGATCAGCAACAGCCAATGGTTGCGTCGCGTCTATATCGACTTGCTTGGGATTCCGCCAACTTGGGAAGAGCTGCAAGCGTTTGAATGCGATGCATCGCCTGAGGCGGCGGAGCGTGTGGTCGATGAGCTGTTGGCATCGCCCGCCTACGGACAGCGGTGGGGCAAGTACTGGCTGGATCTGGCGCGCTACGCCGATACACACGGCGGTGCAGCAATTGGCTTCACTTCCTTTCCATTTTCTTACACTTATCGCGACTATGTGATACAAGCCTTTAACGACGATCGCCCTTACGATCAATTTGTTATCGAGCAGCTTGCCGCCGACCAACTTGAGCTTGAACCCCACGATCCGAAACTCGCTGCACTGGGGTTCCTGACCGTCGGCATGCAGTTCCGCAACAAGCACGACACGTTGGATGATCAGATCGACGTTGTGACCCGCGGTCTGATGGGCTTGACGGTTACCTGCGCTCGTTGCCACGATCACAAATTCGATCCGATCCCGACTCGCGACTATTACGCCATCTACGCGACTATGGTGTCCAGCTCCGTTCCTCGGGAGCTCCCCACGCTCGATACCGACTCCTCGCCGGCCGCCAGTGAGGAACAGCGGTCCGCCTACTTCCAGCAGCTCGACTCGCTCAAAATGCAGCATGCCGAGATGGCCCGCGATCAGATTGAAGTCATGCAGCAGCGTTTGCGGATGCAGACGGGCTTGTACTTACGCGAGCTGGCTCAAGGGTTGCCCGAGCAGGATGTGGCGACGACCTTTCTTTCCTACCGCACCGATGACATTCGGCCGCTAGTCTACAACCGTTGGCGAACCCACGTGGCTGGCCTGGGGCCGCAGGATCCGGTGTTTGGCTTGTGGCATCAATTGTCCAGCTTACCGAGTGAAGATTTTCAGGCCGCGGCCACTGCTCTGCTAGCCGCGCGGGCGGGCGAGCTCCCGGACAAATCGGCTGCTGGCGAGTATCATGCTTTGGCCGCCACCGCGCCGAAGTGGAATCCGCTGCTCGTCGAGGCGTTACAGAGCGAACCGCTCCATTCGATGTTGGATGTAGCGGATGCTTACGCGGAGTTGTTCACGCGGGTACATCAAGAGTGGTTGCAAGCGCTTCACGCCACTGCACTGGAAGCGGTCTCATCGGAAGCCGTTATTCCCGATGAAGATGCACGCCATCTGGTCGTCAACAGCCCCGTTTACCGGCAACTCCGTTGGCATCTTTATGGCCGAGGAACGCCGACCGATCTACCCGATGACATCGCGGCGCAAATGCTCAATCGCACCATCGCCGATTCACTCGGTGGTAAACGGGGAGCGATCCATGCGCATCATTTGAACGCCCCCGGCTCGGTTCCCCGCGCCATGGTTTTGGAAGAACAAGTGGCTGAGCGTGATGCATTCGTGTTCTTGCGCGGCAATCACATGTCGTTGGGCGAAAAAGTGAAACCTGGCTTTCTAACGGCCCTGGCTTTCAGTCCAAACGAATTGGATTACCTGCCTGGAAAGCGCCGTTTGGCACTGGCTCAAGCGATTGCAGCGCCGGACAATCCGCTGACACCCAGAGTCATTGTGAACTGGATCTGGCAACAGCACTTTGGCCAAGGACTCGTCCGCACGACCGATGATTTTGGCACGCGGGGTACGCCGCCGAGCCATCCCAGGTTGCTCGACTACCTTGCAAGCAAGTTCATTGAGGACGGTTGGTCGATCAAACAGATGCAGCGTCGTATCGTGCTCTCAGAGACCTATCGAGTTGCCTCGCTGGAGATCGACGCTTCGCGGGCGATTGACCCCGAAAACAGTTTGTTGTGGCGCATGCCGCGGCGGCGGCTTGATTTTGAAGCGATGCGCGATTCGATGCTCCGTGTCGCCGGTGAACTGGATCTTTCAATGGGGGGACGCCCGATCGATCTTGCGGCAACGCCCGCCAGCACCCGCCGAACAGTGTATGGTTTTGTGAATCGGGATATCGTCTCGAACCTGTCGAGTACGTTTGACTCGGCCAATCCGAACGCCTGCACGCTCAAACGCCCCGACACGTTGGTGCCTCAACAAACACTTTTCGCACTCAATTCGGATTTCATCCAAGAGCGCGGAGCGCGACTGGCGGCATTGTTAAGCGCCGAGTCGCTCGACGACAATGGCGCGCGGGTTGAGTGGCTTTACCGCCGAATCTACGCGCGCTCGGCTACGGCGGATGAAATCGCTGCGGCTTGCCTATACATAGAACAGAGCGATCACGATCGCTGGCCGAGTTTGGCCCATGCGCTGTTGGCCTCCAATGAATTTTCATTTGTAGACTGAGGTGTTTGATGATTGATGCGATGACCAGCCGCAGATATTTCTTACGTCGTACCGGTATGGGGCTGGGAGCGGTGGGATTGGCCAGTGTCTTGCAAGCTGACGGGAGTGCTGCTGACCAAGCCCGCGAAACGTCCAGTGCAATGGCCGGCCAGTCGGGGGTTCATTTTCCTGCCAAAGCCGAACATGTCATTCATATCTTTTTGAACGGAGGTATGTCACAGGTCGATACGTTCGACCCCAAGCCCGAGTTGACCAAGCGGGGTGGGCAGATGCTCCCCTTCGATAACTTGAAGACCGAACGCAAAACGGGAGTCGCACTCCCTTCACCGTTTAAGTTCGCGCAGCATGGCGAAAGTGGAATTCCGATCAGCGACTTGTTTCCGCACGTCGCGAAGTGTGCCGACGAGTTGGCGGTGATTCGTTCGATGCATGTTGAACTTCCTAGCCACGAAATGTCGCTGATGCTGATGAACACCGGCGACATGCGACTGGTGCGTCCGAGTCTCGGATCGTGGTTGACCTGGGGGATGGGTTCTGAAAACGAAAACCTCCCCGGCTTTGTCGCTTTGTGTCCTGGCGGTTTACCGGTGGGTGGGGCGGGAAATTGGCGTTCCGCCTTTTTACCCGGAGCTTACCAAGGGACCCTCATCGACACCTCCAATGCTGATCCAACTCAATTGATTGCCCACCTCCGCAACACGCGGATGAGTGACTCGGAGCAAAGAGAGCAGTTTGATTTGCTCAAGCGTTTAAACGAGCGGCATTTGCTGGAGCGACCGGGCGAAGCGGCGCTCGAGGCCCGCATCCGTTCGTTTGAATTGGCGTATCGCATGCAACTGGAAGCCACCGATGCCTTTGATGTTAGCCAAGAGCCGGCTCACATCTTGGACATGTATGGCGAAGGGCCGCAGAATCGCCAGTTGTTGATGGCGCGACGGCTGGTAGAGCGCGGCGTGCGCTTCGTACAGACGTGGCATGGCAATCTTCAACCGTGGGACAGTCACAGCGACATCCAGTCGGAGCACCGCAAAGTGGCCCGTGAATGCGATCAAGGAATCGCGGGGCTCATCGTCGATCTCAAGCAACGCGGCTTGCTCGAAAAAACGTTGATTGTCTGCTCCGGCGAATTTGGACGCACGCCGTCGGTGGAACTTGGGCAAAACGGTTCGGGGGCAGCCCAAGGTCGCGATCACAATCACTGGGGGTTTTCGTTGTGGATGGCTGGCGGTGGTATTAAGGGTGGCACGATCTACGGAGCCACCGACGAATTTGGATTCAAGGCGGTGGAAAATCCCGTCTCCGCACATGATCTGCATGCCACGATCTTGCATTTGATGGGCATTGACCATGAACGGTTTACTTATCGCTACGCTGGCCGCGATTTCCGATTGACTGACGTGTTTGGCCATGTCGTACAAAACGTGATCGCGTAAATCCCCCAGCGGCAGGGCGGGCATGCTTCGGTCCGATTCGCAATTCACACCGTTTTGAAACCAGAAGCCGGTCGGCTTGCACCGTGCCACCAAGAACCGGACGGCCTGCGCCGTATCGCTTGCGTTCAAAACATTTGCATTCTTACGGTTTCTATGTTAGGCTCCTCCGAACGTGCGTATACATACGTTCCGGCCCGGCTGGGAATCTTAGGAGCCCAACTCATGAGTCGACACACAGACCAACTCAGCGCATTGAAAAGCCAGCTTCCGCTGGCCCTGCGCGGCGCCTACTTGGCCATGCATCGCCAGTCGGATGCACGGTTCGAAAAGTACGGTGTCAGTGCAGAGCAGTTCGTACTGCTTGCCGCACTGTCCGAAGGAGAGGCACTCACGCAGCGCGAGCTGGCTAAGCGAATGTCCTCGGATCCCAGCACGGTGCGAGCCATGTTGGTACTGCTCGAAAAGCAAGGACTGGTGCGACGATGCCCCCACCCGACGGATTCGCGGGCACGCACGGCCACGTTGTCAACGGCAGGTAAACGCAAGTTCCGGCAACTGTGGAAGGCGGGTGAATCGATTCGAACCCAAATGGTCGATTCGCTGACAGCCAAGAATGCGGCGAACCTAAGCCGGATGCTAGTGCAACTCGCCGAAGCGTTGGGCGAAATGCAACTGGAATAGGCAACGCTCTAAGCAGGTCTTGTCGTGACGTTCGAGTCACTGCGAAACATCTCACCGTTTTCACACCCAAGTGTTCTATAACTTTTCCTGTTCTTTTCTTTAAGGTGGCTCGCCATGAAATGCTCGTTAAGTCAAATGCTGGGTATTTCGCTGCTGTTGTGCAGTATCACGCCATGGGTTGCGGCTCAGGACAATCCCGAGCGACCGCGACGTGCCGGTGGCTTCGGAGGTCCTATTGAACTTGGGCCCGATGACGTAGCCGTCTACAACGCTCCTCCAGAAGATTTCAAGACGGTGCGCGAAGATGTGCCTCACGGTCAATTGGAATTGATCGAATACGAATCGAAAACGGTGGGGACCACCCGCAAAGCCACCGTGTACACGCCGCCCGGTTACAGCAGCGAACAGAAGTATCCGGTACTTTACCTGCTGCATGGCATTGGTGGTGACGAGACCGAGTGGGTGCGATTTGCCAATCCCAATGTTTTGTTTGACAACCTCATGGCGGATGGCAAGGCGGTTCCGATGATTGTTGTTATGCCCAACGGCCGCGCTCAGAAGAATGATCGGGCTGAAGGGAATGTCATGCAAAGTGCTCCGGCCTTTGCGACCTTCGAACGCGACCTACTCGATGATTTGATTCCTGCCATCGAGGCCAAGTACTCAGTCGCTACAGACCGCGAAAAGCGTGCCATCGCAGGGCTTTCCATGGGAGGCGGGCAGTCGTTCAACTTTGGTCTTGGCAACCTCGATACCTTTGCGTGGGTGGGTCCATTTTCGGCTGCACCCAACACCAAGCCAGCCATAGATCTGATCCCCGATGTGGCCGAAGCCAAGGCCAAGCTCAAACTGTTATGGATCTCCTGCGGCAACAAAGATGGATTGATCCGAATCAGCCAGAACATGCACAAGTTTTTGCAAGAGCATGAGATCGATCACGTATGGCATGTGGATGAACATGGCCACGATCCAGCTCACTGGAGCAGCAGCTTGTACTGGTTCAGTCAAAGTGTTTTTCAGGAAAAGCCGTTGGTCGGAGACACCAACACGTAGGCGAGTCTCTCCGAGACTCGCAAAGTCCTGGACAAAGTCCTGGACTTTGTCACAGTGTCCGTCTCGGAGAGACGGACCTACGTGCCTTCTGTCGGGTCAGGTATTCAGTGTTCCGCAACCCACGGACTAAACACGAACACTGAATACAAGGCCTGACCCCGGCGCCCCGCGACCGTCCGCGACGAACGACTGGTGGCTTGCTCAACTGTGAAGCGGATGGGGAGGGATTCGAACCCCCGGTACCTTGCGGTACAGCGGTTTTCAAGACCGCCGCAATCGACCACTCTGCCACCCATCCGATACTAGTTTTTATTGGGCTCGCTCGTCTAGGGGTTGCCCTGGCTGAAAGCTGTACCCCGTTTTCGTACAACTTTCGGTAGCCATTCTTAAGGTTTGTTTACCAAGAGACGCGTTTGTGATTCACACCCCTTTAGCAGAGGTGTGAGAGAGTATCTGATTCTAGCAAGAACAATCGGCCTGAACTAGGTCGGCAGGCGGTGGGGGTGGGGTATACGGAATTCCTCGGCGAGCTGTTAGGTTTTTGCAAAACGGCAGGGCTAGGGATTCTTCTTGGTGGCTTTTTTCTTGGCGGCTTTCTTACTTGCTTTCTTAGCGGTTTTGGTGGCAGCTTTGGCAGTTTTCTTGGCAGCCTTTTTCTTTTTCTTGGTGCCGCCGAGGGCAGCGCGGGTGGCTAGCAGGTCGAGCGCCTCGGGCAATGTCAATTCTTCGGGTTTGGCGTCGCGCGGGAGGCTGGCGTTGGTTTCACCGTCGGTGACATAAGGACCGAAACGTCCTTCGAGCAGTTGGACTGGGTTGTTGGTCACCGGTGAGATGTCGAAGATCTTGAGCGGTTCCTTCTTGGCGGCGCGGCCGCGGCCGAGGGTCTTGGGTTGTTTGAGCAGCTCGATGGCCTGCTGCATCGTGACGTCGATCGGAGAGATATCGGCCGGTAGGCTCCGCGTTTCTGAGCCGCACTTGATGTACGGTCCATAGCGGCCATTGCTGGCCACCACCGACTCGTTCAATTCGGGGTGTTCGCCGAGGTCGCGCGGGAGTTGGAGCAGTTTCAAGGCGACGTCCAGCGTCACATCCTCGACCGCCATCCCTTTGAGCAAGCTGGCGTTCTTCTTGTCTTCGTCGTCTGCATCACCGAATTGAACGTAGGGCCCAAAACGTCCGACTTTGATATAGATCGGTTTGCCCGTTTCGGGACAGTTCCCGAGCGGCTCGTCCCCTTTGGCGGCACCTTCGAGCAATTCGAGCGCCTTGGTCATGGTGATTTCATCGGGAGGGAGCATATCGGGAATACCCGCCTTGCGTTCGCCTTGTTCGATGAACGGACCGTAGCGGCCCACTCGCACAAAAACTTCATCGCTCAGGACGGCCGTGCTCTTCGCGCCGGTGCTGAGTTCAATTGCGTCGCCGGTGATCTGCTGTTGTTCTGCGGAGGGAACTCCGAGCGAAAAGCGGCTGGTGGTCCGTGGATCAATCTCCTTGATCTTCGACTCCAGTAGCGGCTTGAGGCCCACTCCGTTGCCACCACCAAAATAGAAACGCTTCAAGTAATCGAGGAAGCCCTTTTCATCGCGGCTGATTTCGTCCAGATAGTCTTCCATTTGGGCGGTGAAATCGTAGTCGACGATCGAGCCGAGGTGTTCTTCTAACAAACGGATGACCGAGAAGGCGGTCCAGCTCGGCACCAACGCGTTCCCTTTTTTAAAGACATAGTCGCGTTGTTGGATCGTATCGATAATCGAGGCATACGTACTGGGGCGACCGATACCGCGTTCTTCCAGCGTCCGAGTGAGCGAAGCTTCGGTGAAGCGTGCGGGTGGTTGCGTGGTGTGTGATTTGGCGGTTAACCCTTGGCAATTTAGGCTTTGGGCTTCCTGCATCATCGGCAAGAGAACTTCTTGTTGCGCGAGCGCTTCGTCCGGGTTGTCATTGCCTTCGACGTAGGCGCGCAAGAAGCCTTCGAATTCGATGGTGGTGCCCGAGGCTTGGAAGATGGCACCCTCGGCTTCGATGGTCACGGTCACGCGGCGTTTCAGTGCGTCGGCCATTTGGCAGGCGATCGTTCGCTTCCAGATCATATCGAACAAGCGAAACTGCTCAGAGTTGAGTTTGCCTTCCAAGTTTTTTGGGAGTTCAAACGGGGCGCCAGCGGGGCGAATGGCTTCGTGTGCTTCCTGCGCGTTTTTAACTTTGTTGGCGTAAACCCGTTCTTCGGGATACAAAAACTTTTCGCCATATTCTTGCCGCACCAGATTCCGAGCCGCGTTCACTGCCTCTTTGGAGAGGGTGGTCGAGTCGGTACGCATGTAGGTGATGTAACCGTTTTCATACAGGAACTGTGCGACTTGCATGGTCCGGCGGGCGGTGAAGCCCAGTTTGCGGTTGGCCTCCTGTTGGAGCGTGCTGGTGGTGAATGGCGCCTTCGGTTTTTCCTTGAAGGGCTTGTCTTCGATCTTGGTGACTTTGAACGCGCCGCTGCGGAGTTTGGCCGCCAGTGCTTGAGCGGTGGGCTCGTCTAGCAAAAGCAGATTCGGATCTTTGATCTTGCCGGTTGCCGAGTCAAAATCTTTTCCGGAGGGGAGGCGTTGCCCTTGATAGCTGACCATAGCCGCTTCGAATGGATTGTCGCTGGTAGGGGCGAAGGTGCCGACCAAGCTGGAGTAGGTCGCGCTATGAAACGCCATCCGTTCCCGTTCGCGATCGACGATCAAGCGAACGGCTACACTTTGCACGCGGCCAGCGGAGAGCTTGGGACCCACTTTGTGCCACAGCAGTTTCGATACATCGTAGCCGTACAAGCGGTCGAGAATGCGGCGCGTTTCCTGGGCGCGGACCATCGCCTGGTCGATTTGGCGGGGGTTGTCGAGTGCGTGTTGGATGGCTTCCTTGGTGATTTCGTGGAAGACCAAGCGGTGCACAGGCACTTTGGGCTTGAGGACTTCTTGGAGGTGCCAAGAAATAGCTTCCCCTTCGCGGTCTTCGTCCGTCGCCAGGTAAACTTGCTTGCACTCTTTCATGAGTGCCTTGAGCTTTGAGACTTGCTTCTTTTTGTCGACCGGGACGATGTACACCGGCTGGAATTCATCGTCGATGTTGACCCCCAGATAGGCCCACTTTTCAGACTTGTATTGTTCGGGGAGTTCCTTGGAGCCCTGGGGCAGGTCGCGGATGTGACCAATGCTCGCCTCGACCGCATAGTCCTTTCCCAAAAACTTGGCGATCGTCCGTGCTTTTGCGGGAGACTCAACAATTACCAGCGACTTTTCTGTGCTCATCGTTACGCTTGGATCTCAAAAGAATCTGTCAAAAGATGGGTGCCAGTGTGGCTGTAAGTCGTCTGCCTGACAGCACTTGAGCCGCTTTGGGCAGAGTGCTGCGGAGGGGCGTTCGCGGGGCATTGGGCGGTGCTCACAAAATGCGGTGCTCACAAGATGCGGTGCTCACAAGATATCGATGCGAAGCGCAGGCGATTTGCCAGCGCCGAAAGCCCCTCATTCGAATTAGGGACTGAAAGCAGGCGCAATACAAGTGGTCTAAAGACCGAATGCCAGTTGCCATCGACGCGGTCCGCGAATGACTTGAGGTAAACTATAGATCCGTTCCACAAAATCAGGGCTCGACCCCGTTATCTTGCGGACTAAAGAGGTGAAGGCTATGGTAGGTTGCGGGGTACTGGTAGGCTGCAAAGCTTTTTGTAGGCACCGAAAGTTAGCCCGGCCTGCCGAAGCTTTCCACGACCGGGGAAATGTCGGTGTTCTTGCGTAACCTCGTATCTGCAAAATCTCGATTCCTTGTTATCCTTTGTACGCCGCTGCTTGGTTTTGCAGTCGAAATTTCGTTTTTTCTCCGAATTTGTAGTGCAGATCGCTAGGATACCGCAGGATGTCGAACCCGTTAGCAACCTTCCGTAAGAACCGCAATTTCTGGATGGCCGGTTTGGTCCTCCTGGCCATTATGGCATTTATCGTTGCTCCGGCCATCGAATACCTGTCGCAGGGCGCCCGAAGTGGGGGAGCGGAGAAAGTCGTTGTTGTCAGCTGGGATGGCGGCAAAGTTCGCATGGGTGATCTGCAGGTGGCTGTGTCCAAGCACGGACGGCTTGTTCGCTTTTTGGGAGCCGTTGCCAAACGGGTCATTGAGTTGGGCGGCCAGCCCGGGGTACCCGGTTTTGCATACGATCCGCAAAGCGGTCAAATTCTGGGGTTTGGTATTCAGACCAGTAGCAATGAGGTGGATGTGTGCCGCACACGGATCCTGGCAGCCCATGCGAAACGGCTTGGTGTCGAGTTCAGCGATAGCTCGGCAGACGATTTTTTGCTGGCCTTCTGCGATAGTCGACTGACATCCGAGGAAGTCGAAAAAATCCTCAATGAGACCTCCGATGGCCAGCTCAGTTTCTTCGATGTGCGTGAACTGCTCAAGGAAGAGATGGCTGCAATGGTTGCTGCACAACTGGCGGAAACCGGTATCAGCGCTCAGCCACCTGGACGAACGTGGCGCGACTTCTTGAAGTTAAATCAGACTGCTAAAGTAGAGGCCTTTCCGGTTTTTGTGGATGACTACGTCGGCCAAGTCAAAGGTGAGCCGACCGATGCGGAGATCCAGGCCATTTATGATCAAGGCAGCTTGCGAGCCAATAACCCAAACTCGTCGGAACCAGGCTTTATTCGCCGCTATCATGCTTGGGTCGAGTATGTTCAAGCCAACTTGCAAGAATGGATTGACCGAGAAAAAGTAAAGGTAACGGAGGAGCAGCTGCGGGCTGAGTACGATCGGCGTTTGAGCCTTGGACAATTGCAAATTCCAGCTAGCACGCCGCTTCCGACAGCCCCAGCAGCGGCAGAGACCGCAGTCTCCGATGCACCTGCCAGTGATGCACCTGCCAGTGATGCACCTGCGAGTGATGCACCTGCGAGTGATGCACCTGCGAGTGATGCACCTGCGAGTGATGCACCTGCGAGTGATGCACCTGCGACTTCCGATCAATCGCTCCACGGCATTTTGCCTGGTAAGTTGGTTGGTTACGTGCAGGATGATCCGCCTTCGACACCGCCAGCTGTGGTGCAACCGCCGCAGTTAGGCGAAGACGCGGAAGTGGCCGGCGATGCGGCTCTGGATGCACCCGCAGTGACGCAAGAGCCGGCTGCTGCGGGAGAGGGTGAACCGTCAGGCTCCGCTGCTGAACGCGAAGCGGCTCCGGCCGAGGACGCTCCAGGGGCTGTTCCGACACCCGCCGAAGATGCCCCTGCGGGGATCGCTCCGGCCAATCCGACGGCAGCTCAAGAGATGCGAAATCAGACGTATGAAGAGGCGCGTGAGCGCATTGCTCAAGATTTAGCGCGCGATGTTGCCATCCCTGCGCTCGACGAAGCGTTGACAAAGTTGGTCAAGGACATGATGGCGCCGCACTACACGTCGTTCCGAGCTTACCGCGCGATTCGCGATGCCGGGGTCGATACTAGGGAAAAGAATGACCCACCGATCAAGCCAAATCTCAAGAAATTCGCTGAAGAGCGTGGCCTTGTCTACGGCGAAACTGGATTGGTGGATGGAATTGCCCTGGCCCGCAGCTCCTTTGGAATGAGCAACATTCGCCAAGACGAAACGGGGATTGCTGGGATGGTCGCGAATGTGGTGATGAGCCCTGCGGTTGACATCTTCAAGCCAACTCAAAGTAGTTACTTCGATCAGGCGGCGTTGATGCAAGGCCAGACTCCCGAGTTCTTGCAATTCGTGTTCTGGAAAACGGAAGATAGGCAAGCCTATGTGCCCGAGTTGGCTGAGGTTCGCGACGAAGCCATCGCCTATTGGAAGCAAACCAAGGCACGAGAACTGGCCGAAGCTGCCGCCAAGAAACTTGCCGAAAAGGTGGAGAGCACTGCCGCTGAGCCTTGGGTGTCTGCCCTGTCGGACGCCGAGCAGACTCTCATCATCTCGCCCGAACCGTTCCCTTGGATGAGCCGGATCTCAAATCAACCCATGGTTACAACGGTTCCCAAATTGGATGCCGTTGGCACCGTTGGCAACGATTTTATGGAATCCGTGTTCAGTACCTCCGTTGGTCAAGCAGGGACGGGGCCGAGCGAGAGCAAGCGAGTCTACTACGTCTTCCGCGTCAGCGAGAAAGGTCCGACGACAGAAGACTTGCAGCAGCGATTTACGGCGGATCCACTGAAAAGTGGTCCGATGAGCATCGCGCGAGAAGATAGTCAGCGGATGATCATGGACTGGTACCAAAGCGTTGAAAAGGAACTGGACGTCGTCTGGGAAATCCCAATCGAGCAGCTCATGTCCAACAATTAGTTGGTTGGCTCACAAACGCAGTGGCTTTCCCGTGAGCGTTTTGAGGAACGCTACCAGGCGATGAACGTCTGTTGGGTTGGGCTCCAGGCCTAGTTGATATTTCATCATCGCTTCCACTGCAGCGGGCAGTGTGGGGGCCGAACCGTCGTGGAAGTAGGGGGCGGTCTGATCTACATTGCGGAGGGCCGGAACGCGAAACACCCGTCGATCGCGCTCGCGATTGGTAACGTCAAACCGGCCGAGATCGGGTTCGGAAACTGTACCCACCGAATCAAAGAAGCCTTGCATATCGCCCAAGGGCTGCAGCATCGTACCACCTACGCCCACCCCTTGATGGCACGAGATGCAGTTTAATTGTTTAAATAAATAGTAGCCGGCAATTTCCTCTGCGTTGAGTGCTTGATCGTTGCCGCGCAACCATTGGTCAAACTTGGAGTCGACAGTGACCAAGGAACGTTCGTAGGTTGCCAACGCCTGGCGCACCAATGCCTCTGACGGCTCGCCACCTAGATACAGCTGAAACGTGCGATTGTAGAGTGGATCTTGGCTCAACACTTTTATTACGCGAGACCAGTCCGAAAGCATCTCACCGTTTTCAGAAAGGTGGTTGTCAAGTTGTTCCTCGAGCGATTCAGCCCGGCCGTCCCAGTACTGGACAAAATTGTAACCAGCGTTGAACACCGTCGGTGTATTGCGTCGGGTAACGCGTCCATTGACGCCAGGCGAGAGCACTTTGCCATCGGCACCCCCGGTGTTTGGATCATGGCAGGAAGCGCACGATAGTTTCCCATTGCCAGATAAAGCGGAGTCGTGGAAAAGGCGTCGGCCGAGGTCGACGACATTGGAATCCAGTCCCTCAAAGGGGACGATTGGGGAAATGGGTTCTGAGCGGCGAACGGTGGCTGCGACATAAACAACTTTGGGGGACTCCTCAGGCGCCGCAGTCGTCGGTGTGGAAGGATTGGAGGTTATGCTGAGCGCACCGCCGAGCAGCATGGAGCCCGCACAGGCAAGCCCCATTCTCCAATGCTTGACAGCCAGGCGTTTCGCCCCCCAGGCCCGTTTGGTTGGTGTCTCTTCCCCCGGAGGCGGAGTGTCGGTTGCGACCGCTCCCGCGCTCGCAGGCTCTGGTTTGGATGGCGCTTTTGGCGCGGCCGAGATCGAAGGAGACGGCTTCGACTCAATGCGAGATTCATCACTCTTCGCAGCGATAATCGGCGAGTTTCCAGTCGGCGACGTTGGGGGCTTCACGTTTGCGTCTGAATCTGGAACTTGCTGGATCGGAACGGGCGAATGTTCAACGTCTGTGGGGCTAGGCGTGGCGCTGGGCAAGATGTTTCCTCGGGAGCAAAGCGTAGGAAGTGCGTACTTGCATTGTTGGTTGTGCATGCAAGCTATGCGAGAAACATAGATCAGCACCGTTACTGAGGCGTAGGATTGTCAGGCACAAGCTGTTCAGCGGCAAAGAAAGCCAGTGTAGGAACGGCATAACCGGCACGATCGACGATCGACCAAGGATCCCAAGATTGCACCCAAAAAAAGTTCTGGTAACCTCCTACTTCCACGCTGGGGTTAACCTAGAGTTCCTGCGGAGCGGAGGAAACGCTCTAGGAAGCAACCATGCTTTCTCACCCCCGTGTGAGGCGAGCCGATTGGTATTCATCGATCGGTTTCGCCTTTTTCTATTGATCGGCTGATAAGATCGTAAGTCGTGACAAGACCTTCTTTTCGTCCCGACATGAGTTGGGATCATACCCGCGTGGAGTAGCGCCAGCCCCTGTTCTATGTTTCAAGGCAGGTACAAAAAAACAGGCCCATATACAAAAAAACAGGCGACTGTTGCCAGTCGCCTGTACGTTCTTGCATGGCGAATTCTAACTGCAAAGGCTGAAGCTACTTGGCTCCCGCCAATTCCTTCTTACTACGCTTGGCCACAATTTCTTCCTGAACGTTGCTGGGACACTTGCGGTAAGTGAGCAGTTCCATTGTAAAGGTACCCTGTCCCTTGGTCATGCTCCGCAGATCGGTCGCATAACCAAAAGTTTCAGCTAACGGAACTTCGGCAATGATGTACGAGATCGTGTCGCGAATGTCGGTCGAGACAATCAATCCGCGGCGGCGAATGGCGTCACCCACCACATCACCTTGGTACAATTCGGGAGTTTCGAGTTCGACCTTCATGATCGGCTCGAGCAACATCGGCTTCGACTTCTGCATCGACTCGCGGAAGCAACCTTGGGCAGCGATATAGAACGCTCGTTCCGACGAGTCGACGTCGTGGTAGCTACCATCTCGCAAATCGATCCGGACGCCGACCACAGGAAACTCCGCCAAGGGGCCTTTGCCCAAGGAGTCGCGGAAACCTTTTTCGACGGGTGCGATGAACTGCTTTGGAATGCGTCCACCGACAATGTGCTCTTCGAATTCAAACGCGGCTTCGCCTTCGGTGGCCAGGGGAGTCAGCTCACCCTTGATGTGCGCGAATTGTCCCGATCCACCCGACTGCTTCTTGTGTTTGTAGTCGAACTCGACCTTTTGCCCTGGGGCTTCACGATAACTGACCTTAGGAGCTCCTGCCTCGATTTCGATCTTGTACTCACGACGCATCCGTTCGATGTAAATCTCCAAGTGCAATTCACCCATCCCGCAAATGATGGTTTCGCTCGTTTCTTCGTCGTTGTAGACTTGGAACGTAGGATCCTCTTTACGGAATCGCTGCAGGGCTTTGGTCATCTTGTCGAAGTCGGCACGACTGGCAGGCGTAACTGAAACCTTGATGACCGGCTCAGGCACGAACATGCTTTCGAGGGTGCAGTATTCACGATCCGCTGCGTAGGTATCACCGCTGGCACAGTCGATGCCCATGATGGCCACGATGTCACCGGCTTCTGCGCCATCGACTTCTTCCCGTTCGTTGGCATGCATGCGCACAATTCGGCTGAAGCGATCTTTACGACCGGTCCGCTGATTGATGTACATTTCACCCTTTCGGATGGAGCCTTGATAGACTCGCAAGAAGGTCAACTGACCGTAGGGATCTTCGACGATCTTGAACGCCATGCCGACGAAAGGCAACGCTGGGTCTGGTTTGAGAACCATTCGCTCGGCTTCGTTGTCGACGCGCCGCGCGGAAATTTCTCGCTCCAACGGGCTAGGCAGATAACGGCAGACGGCGTCGAGCAACGGCTGAACCCCTTTGTTCTTGAAGGCGGAACCAACAAACACAGGGGTTAGCCCTTGATTTTGAATCGCATCCTTGAGCACTTTGTGGATCAAGTCGATCGGCACCTCTTCTTCACTCAGGAGAAGCTCCATCAGTTCGTCGTTGTACATCGACAGACTCTCGAGCATCGCATGCCGTTGCTCTTCCGCTTCGTCTTGCATGTCAGCCGGAATGGGTGCTTCTTCGACGGTCTCGCCTTGGTCGCCACTGTGCAACAGGGCCTTCATGTAAACCAAATCGATGCAGCCAGCAAATGTCTCACCGGCGCCAATCGGCAACTGCACCAACACGGCGTCCGTGTTGAGCTTTTCGCGCATCATGCCCACAACCTTCTTGGCGTTCGCTCCCGTGCGGTCCATTTTGTTGATGAACGCCAAGCGTGGAACGTTGTAACGCCGCATTTGGCGATCGACCGTCAACGATTGGCTTTGAACGCCACCGACTGCGCACAGTACCAAGACGGCGCCGTCGAGCACGCGCAGCGAACGTTCGACTTCGATCGTAAAGTCCACGTGACCGGGGGTGTCGATCAAGTTAATGTGGTGCGATTCCTTGATGTTCAAGCTCAGCTCACCACCCCAAGCCACGCTGGTCGCGGCGCTGGTGATCGTGATACCACGCTCTTGCTCGAGTTCCATATGGTCCATAGTGGCACCGTCGCCGCCACCCTTGACCTCTTCGATCTTGTGAATTCGGCCAGTGTAAAATAGGATTCGCTCGCTCAACGTCGTCTTGCCAGAGTCGATGTGCGCACTAATACCGATGTTGCGGATTTTCGAGAGGTCCATATTTCACCTAGAAGAAAACAGCCCTGAAGTGTATTGCAGGGATATCAAAAAACGGTCCCGGTCAAGCCGTCATCGTAGGACGCCCGCCGTGGAACACCAAACATAAGCTGGAACACTAGCCAGCCTACGCATTACTGACAATTCCCATATCTTACAAGTTCAGGGCTTTGCGAAAAGGCCAAAATCGACCCGAGAGCGATCGACTTGGCACGCAAATTGTATTCGGCCTGGAGAATTGCCGCTTTTGAATGCCGCGCTACCGCTGCTGTTCTCTGAACTGCAGCCCGATCGCACCAACTTGAGTCCACCCCCTCCGGTGGTTTGGTCTCAGTTTCGGCAGTCATCGTCGTTCGCTCAATCAAGGTCCGGTTTGAAAACCGCATGCACGCAGGCGAGTCTGTCCGAGACTCGCAAAATCGAGCAGAAAGCTACAGAATAGCGAGTGGATTCCGCGGTTGCTCTAGGGTGCCACGGGTCACGCCGACCCGATTGTGAGCGTTGAGCTGCTGCCACACCTGCGCTCCCTGCAGTTTTCCGGCAATCAGCCCGCGATAGAGCTCGACGATCTCGCTCGTCTCCTGCAGCGTGGCGTCCCGCAGCAATTCGATCCGAAAGTGGCGAACGCCGGAACGCATCAACGGTTCGACCGCCTCAGCCCCACTTTGCGCGACCGCGTTGTAGAGCGTATTGCGACAACCGATATCGGCATGCAAGACGTGAGCCGCCCCCACTCGATCGACCAGCTTGACGTCGTGCCGATCGCAGGGGCGCCCGCAATCCGACTTGTTCTTGCCGGGACTGAGCACGCTGCAAAAGACACAATGCTCCATATGGAACATCGGCATGTGCTGATGCACGACGACTTCGAGCCAACGGGTAGGGGTCGCGGCAGCCAGTTCAAGCAGTTGGTCGCGATTCAAATCATACGAGGCGGTGACGCGCGAGGCTCCCCAACTGAGCAACTGTTCGGCAGTGAGTGGATTGGTGACGTTCAGCGAAAAGTCGCAGGCGAAAGGGATCTGCGCTTCGCGGCAGAAGCGGATTCCCGCCAGACTGCGAACCAGCCACGCGTCGGGTTGGCGTTTGGCCAAGGCGGTGAACAAGCCGTCTTCACCCGGTTTGTGAATCCGCAGGGTGGCCAGTTCAATCGTCGCGCCGCTCTCTCGCGCCAGCTCCACAGCCCTTCGATATTCGCGGAGGTCGTGGAAGTCCGCAATCACCGCTTTGACCCCAGCCTGCAAGACTTGCTCCAGCTGTTGCAGCGAGCGGCACAGGACGCGGAGCAACGTCGCGCTGGCTGCCGAGGTGGCCGCTTCAGCTTCCGCATTGTCTTCAGTGACTTGAACGGCAGCGCTGGATTGAATGGCAGCGACCAGCATGCGCGGCGCGACCGGAGCGGTCGCGCAAGGAATCGGTCGTGTGACCCGCGCCGCGTCGAGTTGTTCGATCAGCTCGCGACGCAACTTGCCGAGCACGCTCAGCGGCACCATCGGCTCGCCGTCGATGGAACATGTCAGTGCACCCAATTGGTACACCGAGCCACCGAGGCGGCTAAATTGTTCGTGCAGCGTGGTTTCGTTTAGACAATGCTTGCGCGCCTGTTCGGCCACATGTTCGCTGGTCAGCCTGACTTGCACCGGGGTCCGTGGCGGGTGATCGGGCGAGGCCAACTCGGGTACGGTAGCGATCACCCGCAGGGGCTGTCCTACCCCCACTTCCACGTGCAACTGAATAGTAACCCGTTTTTGCGGATCGGCCGTTTCAAACGAGCGGCGGAGGCGTTTGGTCAACTGGGGATCATCGGTTTTGAAGATCTTCGCACCACCAGGCAATTGCTTGTCGGTCAAAGCACCGCGTTGCAAGGCGATAATGGTTCGGCCACCCTCCACGCGGTCGACCCGTTGCCCATCCTGGAATAACTCGTACACCCGCCCACCCACTTCAGTTCCGGCAAAGCGATCGCCTTCAATCACGATTCCATCGCCGGTGGCTAGGGGGCCCGTTAGCTCGGTCATGAGCGCTTCGCCGCGGACCGCTTCCAACGTTCCCAGTTCGACACCCCGCTTGGTGCTGCTCAAGCCGGGTACCAGTCGCTTGTGGTCGCAGCCCTCGAGCCAGCCGGGGGAGAAGCCGCGTGAAAAGCTCAATTCGAGTTCACGTCGTTGTTCAGGTGTCAAGTGCCGCGGGCGTCCGGCCAACGCTTCATCGATGGCCGCTCGGTACTGCTGGCAGACGTTGGCCACGTACTCGGGAGTCTTCAAACGCCCCTCGATTTTGAGGGAACTGACCCCAGCATCGAGCAACTGCGGAACCAGATCGTGTGCAGCCAAGTCTTGGGGACTGAGCAAATATTTCATCTCACCCAAGTCACGCGGCTCACCGTCGCACAGCACATCGTAGGGCAGTCGACAGGCTTGAGCGCATTGGCCCCGATTGGCGCTTCGGCCGCCAAACGATTCGCTCGTTAAGCACTGGCCGCTATAGGCCACGCAGAGTGCACCGTGGACGAAGACTTCTAGCGGCATGCTGGTCTGGGCCCGAATCTCCCGGATCTCGCGGATTGACAATTCCCGCGCTAGCACCACCCGCCGCACTCCCAGCTCACGGGCCATCTCGATAGCCGCACTGTTGGTCAGCGTCATTTGTGTGCTGGCGTGCACGACCAGTTCCGGGCAGAGTTCACGCAGGAGCCGCGCGACCCCCAAATCTTGCACCAGGACGGCATCGACTCCGGCATCGGCCAAACGCCGCACATTTTCTTCCAGCCTTGGTAGCTCGTCGGTAAAGACCAACGTATTCAGCGTCACGTAGCCGCGAACTTGCTGCCGATGGAGATAATCGAGTAATTGCGAGAGTTCGGCAACATGGAAATTGGCGGCGCGCGCCCGCGCGTTAAAACCGATATCGAGCCCGAAATAGATCGCGTCGGCCCCGTTTTCGACTGCGGCTCGCGCGCACTCCCAGTTTCCCGCAGGAGCCAAGAGCTCGATGACGGGCGTGGGTGGAACAGGGGCGGATTGAGCTGACATGACTTGTTTTCCTTGGTTTGAGTGCAGATTATCTCTCCAAACCAGCGACTCAGCAAGGACAAATGTTCAGTAATGCAAAATCGGCTGCTAGTGCCTTGCCGCTCACAAACCTGGCGCTGTCCAGCTAGGCTCAGTAAGAAACCCGATCCCACCGCGCCACATGCTCGCTCCCTCCGGGGACTTGCAGGGCGATTAAGCAGTCTTGTTCCGCTTGCCGCATTAGGACTTGGTCCGCCGTTTCGATGTCGTCCAAGCCCGCCACGTGCAGCAAGCCGTGGATGACATACAGCAGCAACTCGTCTTGCGGCTCCCAGCCAGCGAGCTCGCTCAGTCGTCGAGCGGTATCCGCACTGGCGATAAGCTCACCATCGACATGCGCTCCATCCTCCCGCTCCACTCGCTCGAACAAAAAGCTGATGACGTCGGTTGGCCAGTCGTGCCCCAGCTCTTCACGGTTGAGTGTATGAATTGTTGGATCGTCGACAATGGAAACACTGGCTGTCAAGCTTGCCAGCGAGAAGCGTCCCGCGATCCACTTGGCGGCAGCCGTGTAGCGGGCCGTGTCATCAAGAGCCTGCTCGACGTGCAGGGCAACATCTAGATGGACTTCGGGCTCAAGCATGACTGCGGCGCGGCGGATAGAAGCAAGCGCCGCTCACACAGCGCGTCGGTTAGAATGTTCGAAGCCCCAGAGCTTATTGGGCGTACAGGCTTATTGGGCTTACAGGCTTATTGGGCGTACAGGCTTATTGGGCGTACAGGCTTATTGGTTGGATGGCGTGTTGCTACCCAATTGTGCCAAGACTTGCAGCACACCGTTGAGATGTGCCAATCGCGGGCCAAATCGGTCGACGAACTCGTTGAGCATGTAGTCGCCTTCGGACAAATGCTCTTCTTGGTCGTCGATTTCTTCAGTCAATGTCTCAAGAAATTCCGTTTGTACCTTGGATAGCTTTTCGGCGGCACGACGGCAGGAACGCGCCAGATGCGGATTGGCATCTTTCCATTGCTGCAATTCTGTATTGCGTTGCTTTTGGACACTCACCGTGGCTTGGATCAACTGCTCGAGCAATTGATTTTGTTTATGTTGTCCCGCTACGACCTGGTGCAGCAATGCCACGGTCGCTTCGGCCACATTCGAAGGATTGCCGGCGCCCGGAGCTGTTGGCTCGGCCGAAACATCGATTCGAAATACGGGTGAAAACTGCGATGATTCGCTTCCCACGTGTGATATCTCCGTAAATTTGGCTGGTTAGACTCAAGTTCCCTCATTGTAGTCGAATGAGGATGTGAGTCGAGCAACTTGTCATCCGAGAGCTGGCGAATAACGGCAATTTAGGAAGTTGGTGTTACGTCTGGCAGAGTCGCTAAAGTCGTTACAAGTTTCCATCCGAACAAAGGTACGTGGAGGTCCCGGCCCACAGCCTGGTGCTTCCACTTGATCGCTAGCGCTGGAAAACTCAACCCAGCTCGCTTAAACACCCCCCAACTTTACAAGCCTGTGGAAATCACGACCAAGCCGATCGTCTTCCTTACGTACCACCCCCGCTCGGAGAAACCAACCTCAGTATGACGGCCAACATCGGATTCCTTTCTGTGAGAGTGCATGCGGAGCATGGATATTTTGGCGGTTACTTAATCGTCAATCAACTAGCCCGTCCGCTCGAATTCCACTGCACGATGCCAGTCAAGCCGAGTCGAGCGCAGGCGCTGCTGTATGGTCCCACCATCGATGATTTTGTGTGTGGAGAGCAAATCGGAAAAGCGCTGGTGAGCAAGGCCAAGGTGATACCCGACCTGATCATCACCGATTCATTGGCTGCACTGGCCGTCACGCTTGTCAGCGATCTGATGGTGGTCAAGCTGGAAGCGGAGTTGGCTACGTCGGACGCAGGGGAAAATCTCCGTATGCCCAAGTCGACCAACCTCGACCTGCAACGACTGCGGGGAGGCGACCGGCACTTCGTGGCCTTATCCAGTTCGCGGGTCACCGAAAAACATTTGAGTCACATGCTCGATCAACTCTCCGCGAACTTTGAAATCACCGAACCATTTCAACGGATCACCGAAGCACTCTTGGAAGCGCACCCGATCGCCAAAGCGGCTTAGTAATGATCGGGAAAGAAGTGTCCGGTACCTTTTCTGCAAAGCACCCTTTGGGCCGCTACGCGGGAAAAGGTACCGGATACTTATTTCCGGACCGATCTTTAATGCCCAATAACCGACGCTAACGCGTTGCGGCTCAGCAAAGCACCAGTCGGTAACACAAACCCACTTACGATCCATTGAGGGAATCCACTTGAACGCAGACCAAGAGTTGGGTTGGGCGGGGATTGAGTTCGCTGCGTTCCCGCAGTTGAGCCTGGCGACTTCTAATGCGTCCGGTGCGCTGGCCAGCCCGCCTATCGAATTCTATGCGACCGGTTGGCAGGGAACGCTCGATCGCCCCATCGCGGTCGACTTGCAATCGCAAGCGATCGAGCAGTTGGAGCTGTCGGTCCTACCGATTCGGCTGCAATCCAAATTGCCAAAGACGATCGGCTTTGCCTTTCCAGAGGCCCACGACTTCTTGCCACCCGAGACGACCTCAGAGGCGAGCGATGCGAAAAAGCAGAAGCCGCTGGTCAACATCGATCTTGGCAATGTCGATCCCGATGCTTCCCAGAGCGATGCCGCCAGCCAGAAAAAAAAGAACTGGACCCGGATCAAGCCACCCGGTGACTTGGTCAAGTTGGAGGATCGTCTGTACTTCGTCCTGCAGCCTCCGCTTGAAACGCTGTTGAGCAGTGCCAAGTTGGAATTCCCCTTCGAGCCGTTTCCTTATCAGTTCGAAGGTGTTGCGTTCCTGTTCCCGCGCGAGCTAGCTATCCTGGCGGATGAGATGGGCTTGGGCAAGACCATGCAGGCGATCACCACGGTCCGCATGTTGCTGCTCGCCGGACAACTCCGCAGCGTCTTGATGGTCTGTCCCAAACCGTTGGTCACCAATTGGGTCCGCGAGTTCAAGACGTGGGCACCTGAAATACCGGTGACCGTTATCGAAGGGGACTCGGCCAAGCGGAACTGGATTTGGGGACAACACTCTGCACCTGTGCGGATCGCCAACTACGAACTCCTCATGCGCGATCGCGCCATCCTCGATGATCCGGACATTCACTTCGACTTGGTGATCCTCGACGAAGCCCAACGCATCAAGAATCGCAATAGCACCACTGCGCAAATCGTGCGCGCGCTCCCCCGCAGTCGCTCCTGGGCCCTCACCGGCACACCCATCGAGAACTCGGTGGAGGATCTCATCAATATTTTTGAATTTCTGCAACCTGGTTATCTGCGCGACGACATGACGCTCAAGGCCATCAGCCACGCGACCCGCGATTACATTCTACGACGGACCAAAGACAAGGTCTTGACCGAGATGCCCCCGAAGATGTTTCGCGACGAGGAGCTGGACCTCACACCCGCGCAATACGATAGCTATCGCACCGCCGAGGATGATGGCGTTGTGCAGCTGGCAGGGATGGGCGAGATGCTGACCATCCAGCATGTGTTCGAACTGGTACTGCGGCTAAAACAAATTTGCAATTTCGATCCCGCCACCGGCTCGAGTTGCAAATTGGAGCGATTGGAAGCCGACATGGAGGAGATCGCAGCAAGCGGGCACAAGGCGATCGTGTTCAGTCAATGGGTCGAGACGCTCGATCGGATCGCTCAGCCCTTGCAGCGGTTCGGGCCGATGGAATATCACGGGCGGGTTCCATCTAAGAAGCGCGATGGAGTGATCAAGCAGTTTAAGGAAGATCCATCGAAGCACTTGATTCTGATGAGCTACGGTGCGGGAAGTGTGGGATTGAATCTTCAGTTCTGCCAATACGTCTTTTTATTTGATCGCTGGTGGAATCCGGCGGTCGAAGATCAAGCAGTCAACCGCGCGCATCGCATCGGTGCCGCTGGGCCTGTCACGGTGACACGCATGATGGCCGCCAACACGATCGAGCAACGCATCCATGGGGTGCTGGAAGAGAAGCGAGCGCTGTTCAATCAACTGTTTGCCGACGCTGATGCTCCCCGCAACACAGGTCTTAGCCAGCAGGAGATCTTTGGCTTGTTCAATCTCTCCACACCGCGGAAAAATGCAGCGTAGTGGATCTTGCTAAAGATCCTCCAAATAATAGGGGCTTTAGCAAGATCCACTACGGGATCATTTGACATTGTTTTATTTTTTCGTGGGTTGAGCGGCAGCTGTGGCAACATTCACTGGATTTCCGAAAGACACGCTCGAGTTCCTTGACGACTTGGGGCACAACAACAATCGCGCTTGGTTTGCTGAACACAAGCTGCGTTATGAAGCGAGTGTGCTTGCCCCCGCCCTGGCGCTGATCGAGAGCCTCAAAAAGCCGCTCGACAAAGTGGCCCCGATGCTAAGCGTTGAAGCCAAAAAGTCGGGTGGTTCGCTGATGCGCATCTACAAGGACACTCGCTTTTCAAAGGACAAGACTCCGTACAAAACGAATATTGGAATCCAGTTCCGGCATGTCGCTGGCAAAGATGTCCACGCTCCAGGGGTCTATCTTCATATTGCGAACGACGAATGCTTCTTCGGGGCCGGGATGTGGCGGCCTGATGCGGCTGCATTGCAAAAGATTCGAGCGGCCATCTTGAGCGATCCCACCGTTTGGAAGAAGGCCGTGGATGGCAAACGCTTTCGCGAAACCTACAGCCTGTATGACGATCGGCTGAAGACGGCTCCGCGGGGTATCGATCGCGAGCATCCGCTGATCATCGATTTGCGCCTTAAGAGTTTCCTCGGGACCTGTTACTTGAAGCGCGCACAGATTGAGAGTCCGCAGTTGTTGAGTGACATTCCACGGTTCGTGAAGCAGGCCGCGCCGCTGATGGGCTTCTTATGCCAAGCGGTCGAGCAGCCGTATTAGCAAACGCCGCGGATCGCTCCGCCGATCCAAACCACAGTATGCCGCTCACGAACCTGGCGCTCTCCAGCTAAGCATCGTGGCTGGAAGCACTGCCGTTCGATGCACTGCCGTTCGATGCCAGCACACGCGATTTGAGCTCTGCGATCAGCTGGTCGATGGCCTGCTCAAGCTTCATAAGCCCGTTATCCCGTAGACCCTCGATGTGTCCTCCTGCGGCTTCTAACTCTAAACGATGGGCAATTTCCACAGTAGGCTTGGCGTAAAATGTTGCAGCCAAACCCTTGATGTTGTGGGCTGCGCGACGGGCTGCTGCGGAGTCATCCGCCTCGACCGCCTCTTTGAGATCGCTCATGACCTGTGGAGCATCTTCGCAAAACATTTCGGCCAAATCATGAAGCAGTGCTCGGCTACCGTCGAGGGCGTGCAGAGCTGCTTGTTCGTCAACTTGCAAGCCGGTCGGAAATCGTTCGTGATTATTCATAAGGCAATCAAACTAAGCAATGGAAACAGACCAACCCTGCGCTGCCTGGGTTATAATGAACGCATCGCCGAGCAAGCAAAGTCCATGCCACAGCAACGACGGCTGTTGAAACGCGCGATCGTTTTGCTGCCAAGATAGTGCGTGGTCGCTTGCCGAGCAGCTTGTGCGTTTGTCGTGCAGGTTGAACTGAAGAGCAACAAGGCGGGCCTTGATTGAACAATCTTTTGCGAGTTGGCGCGGCAAATGCCTGCATGTTTTCGTCTGACCACCCGTGAGGGGCTTGTAGCTTCAGGGCCAGGGCCGCAACATTAGCTTACAGAGTATCAGCAAAGGAGTATAGTTTTGACCAAGGTCCTGGTGATCGACGACGACCGCAGCATACGTCACATCGTAACCCATGCATTGGACGGTTTTCACGGCTTCAAAGTCATTGCGGCAGCCGATGGGGACGCGGGTTTGGAGCTGCTCGAGCGCGAACAGCCCTCCGTGGCCTTACTCGATGTATTCCTGCCGGAGTACAACGGGCTGGAGTTGTTTCGCAAGATTCGCCTCCTGGACAATAAACTGCCAGTGATTTTTATCACGGGCGACACGTCGAGCGAAACGGCCATAGAGGCGATGCGGGCGGGTGCGTTTGACTACCTTTCTAAACCGCTCAACATCGAGCAGTTGAGGCATCTAACGCAAAGTGCCGCCAAGGCGAGACGCATGATGGAAGAGCCCGTCGCCTTGCCGATCGGCGAAGGGGATTCAGGAAGCGAGCGTTTTGTCGGTAAGACCAAGGCGATGATCGAAGTCTACAAGGATATCGGTCGGGTGGCAGCCGAAAACGTCACGGTCCTCATTCGTGGCGAAAGTGGCAGTGGCAAAGAGCTAGTGGCCCTTGCACTGGTTAACCACAGCAACCGTCGCGATAAGCCGTTCGTAGCGGTCAACTGTGCCGCCATCCCCGATCAACTGCTTGAAAGTGAACTGTTCGGTCACGAGAAAGGGGCCTTCACCGGTGCCGAGAAGCGACGCATTGGCCGCTTCGAACAATGCGATGGTGGTACGATTTTGCTGGACGAAATCGGTGACATGTCGGCCATCATCCAAGGCAAAGTGCTGCGGGTTCTCCAAGACCAACGCTTCGAGCGTGTCGGCGGTAATGAACTGATCTCGACCGATGTGCGCATCATTGCAGCCACCAATCGTCCACTTGAGAAAATGGTCGAAGCGGACCAGTTTCGCGAAGATCTCCTCTATCGACTTAACGGCTTCACCATCCCACTGCCGCCACTTCGCGATCGACGCGAGGACATTCCGCTGTTGCTCGAGTATTTCTTGCGACGTGCGAAGTCCGAGATGAACCGACCTGAGTTAAGCGGCATTTCGCCCGATGCCTTAGAGCTATTGATCAATTACAAGTGGCCAGGAAACATTCGACAACTGCAGTCGGTCGTGCGCCAGTCGGTTCTACATACCACCGGCACCGTGATTGATGCCGATAATTTGCCTGGCTTTATTCGCGAGTCTTTGGCCATGGTCGGGGCGCGTTCCGCCCCCTTTCATACGCAGCCCGATGCGCCTAGCGCGGAGTCTGTGTCTGAACACCCAGCCCATCCGCCCGTGTCAGCTCCAATGGCTTATGTCGCTTCAGTCACACCCGAGGTGGCTGAAGCCGATCCGTTGCTGCCGGACGAAGTGTTCTCGATTATGGGCTATATCGAAGAACGCTTGACCGCCAATTCGCGCGATCTGTACGCCGAGGCGCTCGAGCAGTTGGAGCGGCGGCTATTCACTCGTGTCTTGGAGGTGACCGACGGGAATCAATCCAAAGCGGCTGAGATTCTGGGAATCACTCGCGGCAAAGTGCGCGATCGGATCGCAGCATTCGACATTCACTTGGACCGGACGGTTTCGGTCGGCAAGCAATAGGTGGGCCGTAGTGCACTGCTGTCCTCCGGCAAAAGTGTCGTCGGGTAACAGGCCCCATGCGGATTGCCAGTGGGGCGGGCCACGCGAAGGCTCACCGTGGTTGGAGTCCGGGGTCGGGCTCGGTGCTCGGCTCCTCATGGCCGTTCGTGTTGCCGTTAACTTTGCTATCAGCGCCATCAGCATTAGAACCACGGCCACGATCAATAGAACACGCATCGTTCGATTCCTAATCATTGAGAGAGTGCTCGCGGTGTGTCACCGGCCCAAGCCATAACGACTGGAGCAAATCGAGTGCCACTGCCTGCCGTGGAGTCCGAGTCGTGGATCGCTCGAATGATCGCACGATGAGGATCGAGTTACGGGACAAAAACGAGTGAACTTCAAGAACGACAGCGCCTCATGGGACTGCCCCTTAGGCTCTCGAACGGTGAGCCTCTGGTGGTCCAGGCTGGTTGGCCACTGGTTAGAACCTCGAAAATGACCATAATTTTGGCGAAAGTAATAATGACTTTTCCATTCCGCTCATCGCCGAGACACGATCCATGGACATGCACACGCTGACACGCGACTTGCAGGTAAAAAATAACTCGAAAATTGTCATGCTGGTGGCCGATGGCTTGGGCGGCTTGCCGCTGTCCCCAGGTGGTAAGACCGAACTGGAGACAGCGCGGACTCCCAACCTGGATGCCCTGGCGACCCAAGGAGTTCAAGGTTTGTCGATTCCGGTGAAGCCAGGTATTGCCCCCGGTTCGGGGCCCGGGCACTTGGGGCTATTTGGCTATGACCCACTTCAATACCAAATCGGTCGCGGTGCATTGGAGGCGACGGGTATTGGCTTTCAGATGCAACCGGGCGATGTGGCCATTCGCTGCAATTTCTGTACGCTCGATTCGCAAGGCAAAATCTCCGATCGGCGGGCCGGGCGTATCGCCAGCGAAGAAAGTGCGCCGATCGCCATCAGCCTGCGGCAGATCAAAATTCCCGGGGTGGAGATTTTTGTTGAGCCGGTGAAAGAACATCGCTTCGTAGTTGTTTTCCGCGCTCCCGGCTTGGGTGGCAACGTGAAAGACACCGATCCGCAAGCCACCGGAGTCCCGCCACTTGAGCCCGTTGCTGAAGATGAAGCCAGTCGTAAAACGGCTGAAATTGCCAAGGAGTTCTTGCGACAAGCCAAAGTGATCTTGAAGGATCAACCGCACGCCAACTTTCATACCATGCGCGGTTTCGCTTGTCGCCCCAACATGCCTAGCTATCAAGAAGTCTACGGCTTGCGGGCTGCCGCTATTGCGGTCTATCCGATGTACAAGGGCTTGGCCAGTCTGGTTGGTATGGACATTATTGGTGAGGCTGCCACGCTGGACGAACAGATGGAAGTGCTGAAGCAAAATTGGGATAAGTACGACTTCTTCTTTATCCACTTCAAGTACACCGATAGCACGGGCGAAGACGGCAACTTTGACGAGAAAGTAAAGCGCACGGAACAAGTTGATGCCTGTTTGCCAGCCATCAACGCCTTGAAGCCTGAAGTGCTGATCGTGACCGGCGATCACTCCACTCCAGCTTATCTGAAGGGTCACAGTTGGCATCCGGTCCCGACGCTGCTTGTGTCCGATTGTTGCCGGCCGGATCCCCATACCAGTTTTGGTGAAACGACCGCGATCACCGGTGGCTTGGGTCAGTTTGAAGCACAGTACCTGATGCTCTTGGCGTTGTCCAATGCAGGCCGCATGGGCAAGTTCGGAGCGTAAAGCGACGTTGCTTGAATCACTCTACAACCCCGGTTACCGATGAACCTTGATCCGCAGCAAATCGATGAACTCGTGCAGGCTGCACTGGCCGTGCGGCAGCGGGCCCACGCGCCGTACAGCGATTTCCATGTGGGCGCCGCATTGCGGACCACCGCCGGGAAAGTTTTTTACGGCTGCAACGTGGAAAATGCCTCGTATGGTTTAGCGATCTGTGCGGAACGCAATGCGATTACCACCATGGTCGCTGAAGGTGAAATGCGAATCGTGGCCATGGCGGTTGTGACCAAGGGAGCTGGCAGTCCATGCGGCGCGTGTCGGCAAGTCATGTCCGAGTTTGGTGACAACTTTCCCGTCTATCTCGTCGACTCGGAAACCGAGCAGATCAGTCGAATTCGGACCATGGATGAGCTGTTGCCAGACGCATTCAAATCGTTTCAGCGTGACAGTTTTCAGCGTGACAGTTAGCGAGCTCTTCACTCAACCCACGCTAGCAGCCCAGTTCTGGCACAATGTCGCGATTCTCGGTGACATTCCGGCTTTGATCGCCAGCGACGCAACACCCAGCCCGCGCGGTCTCCAGGGCTCTCCCCCGGAGCTGACGCGCGAGCTCACTTGGGGGCAGGTCGCTGCCGTGGTCGAATGTTACATGCAGTGGTTGCAGCAGCAGGGGGTAACGGCTGGCCAATGCGTGGCGACTCAGCTACCCAATTCGCTGGACTGGATCGCCATCGATTTGGCTTGTCAAACACTCGGTTGTATCCACTGTGCGATCGACCCGCGCGAGCCGCCGCTGCGCGTCCGCGACACCGTGGCAGCTTGCGGCGCGCGGCTCTTGCTCAGGCCACCCGTCCCCCTTGAACTCGAACTAAGCTTGCGGATGAGGGTGAATCCGCTGGAGCGGCTCGAGGCGGCCCGCCGCATTCCGGCTCGTTCGGCGGCGCTGTTGCTCTCCACTTCCGGCACCTCGGGCATCCCGAAGTTGGTCACCCTCAGCCACCGCAATTTACTGAGCAATGCCTACGCCAAGCTGGAGGCCGCTCCGCAGTTCGCCAGTGATCTGCGCTTGAACATTTTGCCCTTCGCGCACGCCTACGCCAGAACCTGCGAACTCTCGACCTGGATTCTTAGTCGCAGTCGCTTGGCCCTCGCCGCAAATTGGGACAAATTGGTGCAACTCGCTGTTCAGCTCCAACCCACATTAATTAATCTGGTTCCCTACTTGGCCGAAACGCTGGCCAGCACGTTGTCTGCTGATCGGCGTGCTTTGGGTATGCAATTGCGGTTGTTGCAAGTGGGGGGCGCGGCGCTGCCCGATGCACTTTGGCAGCAGTTGCATGAGCTGGGGTTGCCTCCCCTGCAAGGCTATGGACTGACCGAAGCTTCACCCGTCGTGTGTTCCAACCGCGCCGGAAGCCAACGCCCTGGGACGATTGGTTCAGCGGTTGCAGGTGTAGAAAACCGACTCGATGAACACGGAGTGCTGTGGACCCGCGGCCCCCATGTCATGCTTGGCTACTGGGACAATCCGACCGCTACCGCCGAGGTCCTGCGCGAGGGTTGGCTGTGCACGGGGGATATCTGCGAGCCCGCAAGCGGCGGCTTGCGAATCACGGGACGACTTTCTCAGCAAATCGTACTCAGCACAGGCTACAAGGTGTCGCCCGAACTTGTCGAATCGCGGTTGCTGGCAATACTAGGGGTAGAACAAGCTGTTGTACTTGGGCATCAAGCGTCGCATATTACCGCCTGGGTCTGGCCTGCCGCAGAGCAAATCTCAGCGGAATGGTTTTCGCCTTCAAGATCTGATACGGCCGATTCACGATCGTTGGCCACGCTCAACTGGGAAGCTTGGTCGCAGCATGTGGTGCAGATGCTGGAAATGCAAAGTCGCGACCTCCCCCGTTACGCTCTCCCGCGTGCACTGCGGAGATTGCCCGCACGGCTTACTTGGGAAGCGGGTACGCTATCGCGCAAGGGAACTCCGCTGCGCGAGTGTATCGAACGCCTGTTGCAACAGAATTCCGGAACCGCCGATTGCAACTAAGGATCTTTTCCTGTGAGCGGCAAGGCGCTAGCCGCCGGTTCTTCTTTTTTTCCTGTGAGCCGCCGGTTCTTCTCGTTGTTTTTCATTCACTTACCGGCGGCTAGCGCCTTGCCGCTCACATTACAGAAAATCGAGTAAATTATGGTAGTTGTACACAAACCTGGCGCTGTCCAGCTAGGCCGCCTCCCCGATCCACGACTTCAATAGATTTACGGCCGCATCCGGATTCTCTTTAATCAAGGTCGATAAATCTTCTTTGATTTCCCCGCCACTCAGATCGAAGGAAGGTTTCGCGCGACCGTTGGCTCCCACGCCATCCGCTCCCACAGCATTTTCGCCTTCCAAATCCAATTCGTCGGAAAAGTTGTCGGGGATTTGCAGGCCGAAGCTATCAGCGAACTTCGCGTCCACTTCCGAACCACTTTGCGACTTGATCCAGCTGAACATCATACCCAGGCTCAGCAGCACCACTCCCAAGAGCGCCAGGGTGCTCCAAGAACCCGCCAACCAAGTTGTAGCGACTTCCGTCAGCGTCGGTTCGACAAAGGCAGGCAACGGCAGATCGGTGTAACTGTACACGTTGATGAACGGCTTGCGATCGTCCCCTTCGCGAATCCCCACCGGAATACCCTCAACCGCGGAACGCACGGCCCCGTCGATTTCGGTTTTCAACGTTGCCAACTCGGCAGGCGTCGGTGGAGTTGGCTCAGCGGCGGGGTCAGAACTGTCGCGAGCAGCGCGATAAGCCCACACCTGACGGTAATGAGAATCGGGTATGCCTACGGTCACTGCAACTTTTTTCGGAACTAGGCCAGCCACTTTGGTTACGATCGCTTCATGTCCCGCCACCCGCCGCTCGTTGGCTTCGGATTCTTTGACGTTGGACGACTGCCCGACCGCCACACCATTGATCGATTGTGGCTGATTGGAGACACCATTGGAGGCGGCTCCAGGCTGCCCGGCGGGTGCTGCTTTTTGGTTCTCAAGATCTTTCTTCGATTCCGAGGTCTGCACGGTAACGGCGGTGGGATCGTATTGGAGTTTTTCGGACTCTTCCAGCAGCTTGGGGTCAAGCTCGACGTTGACATCCAACTTGATCTCTCCGTAGTTGCTTAACAGAGCCGCCACCTTTTCCATGTACATGTCTTGCCACTGCGTTTGGGCCCGCAAGTACGGATTCTGCTCGATCGAATTGAAATCGTTGCTGCCACGATACGACTGGGCGGCTCCGAGGTCGGTAACCGTGATGTTCTCCGGGGTGAGTGTCGCAAAGCTGGACTGGACTTTGTCGGCAATCACCTTGAGTTTTTCCATGCGAATAGCAGCATTGCCGTGGGCTTGAACGGCTACGCTGCAGACGCTTAACGTGTTGCGTGCAAAGCCCTCCCGCCGCTCATCGTACTGCACCGCTGCAAAGCTGATGCCCGGTATGCGACGGATAATGTTTGCAACTTCGAACTCCTTAGCCGTCTTCATTTTGAGGTCGGTCTTCAGGTTCGAATCGAAGGGTCCGCCGGTAACGAGCGCTTCGAGCATGTGCCCGCCATATTCTTTGGGCAAGGCATTCGCCCCGGCCAGCGCTTTCAGGTACACATCCTTTTGGCCGACCGGAATCTTGATCCGCTTTCCAACGCGTTCGTAATCTCGCAATTGGGCTTCGCCAAACGTAGCTTCCCACAACTCCAGTTCGCCATCGCTGTATTCGCGACCGCCAAACAAGTATTCGTAGTTGCTCGTTTGCTGGGCCGTAAAAATCCACCCCAAGCTGGTCACAATAACGCCGAGCATCAACCCCGCCATAACCCGTGACGCGGGAGTCATCGACTCGAATAACGCTTTGACCTGTTTGCTGAATTCGTTTAGTACGTTCATAACTCACTCATCTCCGTTAACTAACCGCTAGATTCGAATCGCATTGATTTCGTCATAAGCCGACATGAGCTTGTTGCGCACCTGCACCAGCAAGCGAAACGACATGTCTGCTTTTTGGACTGCCGTCAACACTTCCACTTGCGACACATCGCCTCCGGTCATCAACTCGTGCACCTGCGCAGTGGCATGCTGCTGACTGTTGTTGACATTCATGACCCCCGCCTGCAACAACTCACCAAACGACTGCGGTTGGCCAGGCTCAGCCTGAGCCACTTGCTTGAGCCGTGCAGAGGTCGGCAGGGGCACATGAAAATTGGGACTCGCAATCGAGTTCACTGAGCAGCACCTTACCTACAAGAAACGATCGATTTAAATATTTGTTGAGCCAGCTTTTACGGCCATCCCCGTAGTGGATCTTGCTAAAGATCCCCGTAGTATTGGGAGCTTTAACAAGCTCCACTACCAGAGTACTAGGCTGTACCACTATGCCAAAATGGAAAGTGCTTGGCGGCCCAAGTTCTTGCTGATTTCAATCACACCAATGTTGGCCTCATACGAACGGGTGGCTTCCAGGGCATCGACGAATTGTTCGTTGAGGTTGATATTGGGATAGGCTACATACCCCTTCCATTTCCCCTCCTTGATCGCCAATGGATGGTCGGGCTGATAGCGATGTTGCGCTTCTTTGTCGTCGACTTCCACAGAAGCCACTTTGACCCCTGGCGCACCACCTTCGGCAATCAGATTTTCGTCGGTTTCAAAGATGGTGTATCGCGGCTGATACGGCTTGGCGTTTCCGTCCTCATCTTGCAACGTCGAGATGTTCGCGATGTTGCCGGAAATCGCATTCAAGCGAACACGCTGCGCTACCAAAGCGCTGGAACTTATGTCGAGGGCATTGATCATGAGATTACTCCTTTAAAATTCCGAGAAACTCTCAAGAAGTGACACTAGAGATTTTTGCTCCGCCAGAAAAGATCAATGTGGACGAACATCCAACTTGGCAATCGACAACGCGCGTGCTCTCGTGCTTTGTTCCAATTGGATTTTAAGATCCGACAAATGGCGATCCGCTCATCTGCTTCCTTAGCTCACGGCCGTCGTCCGAAGGCTAGCAATACGAAGAGCATCGCACCAAACCCGGATGGCAACAGAATCCAACTGCTAACACCAAAGCCAGCAGGCAGTGTCCCAAACACGATGGCAATGCCAGCCACCGTGAGCGCATAGGGCATCTGTGTCCTCACGTGCGCAATGTGATCGCAATGGCAACTGCGCGACGAAAGGATGGTGGTATCGGAAATGGGCGAACAGTGGTCACCAAAAATAGCTCCCGCCAGCACGCTGCCGATCGAGGCTACCAGCACGGGATGATGCGGATCAGCCTGCGCGCCCAGTTGCTCAGAGACCAAACGGTGAACCAACGGGATGGCAATGGGCATCAAGATGGCCATCGTTCCCCAACTGGTCCCGGTCGCAAAAGCAATACCGGAGGCAAACAAGAAGATAATCGTGGGCATGAATCCCGGGTTCAGATTCAGCTCGGCGATTTTCGAAGCCAGAAAAGCCCCGGTTTCTAAGTAACCTTCCCCCGTGAGCTTACTGAGCGTCCAGGCCAACCAGAGAATGATCAAGGCGGGGAGCACGTGCGCAAAGCCCTCGAGCATCCCCGCTCGAATGCTATCCGCCGTGAGACTGCGTTGCAGCCCAACCATTCCGAGCACGGTCAACAAACCAGCCAACGCGCCATAGACCAACGCGACGTAACTGTTCCCCTGCCCTATCACTTGCCCAGCTGCCTGCCATCGCGATTCCGATAATAGCGCGTCACCATTCTCAGCTAAGCCCGTCATGATCAACAACCACACGGCAACTCCCACAGTCACACATATCGGTACGATGGCGTTCCAGGCGCGTGGCCTTTGCACCTCATTGCGACTGGAGGCTGACGACCCTGCGTCACGGTCGCCATCCGCCAACGCCCGGCGCTCTGCCTTAAGCATGGGACCAAAGTCGCGTCCCAGTAGGGCGACCATTAACACAAACACCAAGACGTAAAGAATGTAAAATCGGCCAGGTATCGTCTCGATGAAAATCCCGAACGTATCCGCTCCAATGTCAATCCCCGCGCTATCGAAGCCAGCCTTCATGGTGCTGATCTCGGTCGCCACCCATGTACTGACCAGCGCCAGCCCTGAGACCGGCGCCGCCGTGCTATCGACAAAGAACGCCAGTTTCTCGCGGCTGATCTTGAGCCGATCGGTGATCGGTCGCATGGTTGAACCGAGTAGCAGCGTGTTAGCATAGTCGTCGATAAAGATGATCAAGCCCAGTAACCACGTCAGCACTTGGCCACCCCGCCGCGTGCGTGCCAGGGGTGCCGACCAACGCACGATTCCTTCCATGCCGCCACTGCGATGAATCACGGCGATCTGCATTCCAAGCAACGCCGTAAACAGAAAGACTCGCAAATGATCTTCGTCGACCAAAGAGCCCCAGAGATGATTTTCGGTGAGCTCAAGTGTCAATGTTGTGCCGCTCTCAAGCACATACCGTGGCCAACTGAATGCCTCACCCCAGGCCTGCTGCTGCTCTGCCGGCGTGGGCAACAGGATGGCGATGGCCGCGATGACACCCAGCAGGAGAGATATCACCACTCGGCGGGTCATGATCGCCAACACAATGGTCAGCAAAGGTGGCACGATGCATGACCACTGGGCTAACTGCCCCCACAAGCCAACGGCAGTTCCTGTTGCGGTTGCTGGAACGTCTGGGACACCCTCAAGCTGACTGATCAAAAACGGAACATCCACCAGGTTGGTCCTCTGCTTGGCGCTTAGCGTCTAAAGGACTCCAATATAGCCAGTCGTTTAGCACAATGGATCTTAGGAGCAGGATGATGGCAGTTGCGTCAAAGAATAAATCGCGTTCCACGCGAGTTACCCGCAGCACGACCAAGACTCGCAAGAAAACGGCCCTGCCTCCCACAGTGAACAAGGCGATCCTGAGCGCCAGCAATGGCAAACAAAGCACCACAAAGCCACCTTCGGAAGTCAGCTCCGAGAAAAAGCCGAAAGTCAATCCGTTCCATCAACGACTCGCCCGGCTGACCCACTACCAAGCTTGCAAGCTGCTCGGAGAGTATGGCAAAAAACTGCTGATGGCAGGCAGTAAGTTTGAGGTCGATACCGAACGCGACGTGTACTTGGCCGGTGACCTCTATCGTGTACGGATTGCAGACGCTGCCCTCCCAAATCCTGTCGCCATCGTGACGATCACGCTCAGCAGCGGTCGCGATAAACAACTTCTCTTGAACTGCGACCAATGCGATCTCAAGTGCGAGCACCTGGGAGGGGCAATGGCCCACTTGCTCGACGCCAAATCCACCATGGGACTGGCTGCCCCACCCGATGAAGACGTGCCGCTCGAGCTGTTGACTGACCGCGAACTGATCGAACGCGCCTTGGCGGAACGGAAGCTGCGCGCAGCAGAAGAAAAGATGAAGGTTTCCCCGACCAACAAAGAAAAACCTTGGTCCGATTACTTAATAACCAGCTACCATTCCGGCAAGACCTATCGCGTCGCCCTCCGCGGAACAGAACCTGGGCAGTCCTATTGCAGTTGCCCCGACTTTCGCACCAACCATCTCGGCACCTGCAAACACGTCCTGCACACGCTGACCAAGATTGAAAAGAAATTTTCCGCCGCCAAGTTGCGAGTTCCCTATCGCCGCAAAAACCTTTCGCTCCGCGTTCAATACCAGGCACCGCAGGGCTTGGTCTTCAACCTACCCGATACACTCGATGAAAAAGTAGCTGAGATCGTGGGCACTGCCGGTGTCCAAACGATTTCCGGTACCGACGCCATGCACCGCATTCAAGCGCTGCAGCACGCTGGCTTTGAAACGCACGTTTATCCCGACGCCGAAGAATGGATCCAATGCGAACTGGTCCAAGCGCAGTTGGCCAAGACCTGCGCGAAGATCCGCGAGAACCCCACCAAACATCCGCTGCGAAGCGAACTACTCAAAGTCGAATTGCTTCCCTATCAAATGGATGGAATCGCCTTTGCCGTCGGAGCCGGTCGAGCCGTGCTGGCCGATGACATGGGCCTGGGCAAGACGATTCAAGGGATCGGGATGGCCGAACTGTTAGCCCGCGAAGTGGATATTCAACGGGTGTTGGTCGTTTGCCCCGCTTCACTCAAGAGCCAGTGGCGCAGTGAAATCGCTAAGTTCTCCGGTCGCTCGTCGCAATTGGTGATGGGCAAAGGAGACGAGCGAGCCCGGCAATACCGCTCCGACCGTTTCTTTACGATTTGCAACTACGAACAAGTCATGCGAGACATGACTTCGATAGAAACAGTCAACTGGGATTTGATCATCCTGGACGAAGGGCAACGTATCAAGAACTGGGAATCGAAGACCAGCCAAGTCATTCGCGCGCTGCACAGCCAGTTTGCCCTGGTGCTATCCGGCACGCCGCTTGAAAACCGTCTGGATGAACTCTACACCGTCGTGCAATTTGTAGACGACTCCCGACTGGGCCCTGCCTACCGCTTTTTCCATAAGCACCGCGTCGTCGATGAACGGGGCAAACCGACTGGCTACCAGAAATTGGATGAACTCCGCGAGTTGCTGAAACCGATTTTGCTGCGGAGAAAACGCAATGAAGTTGCCAAACAACTCCCCGCCCGTACCGACGAAATCGTGCGGATCAGGCCGACCGCCGAACAATTGGAAATCAACGACGGCAACGTAAGGATCGCTGCACAGATCGCCAACAAAAAATTCCTCACTGAAATGGATTTACTGCGTCTACAAAAGGCGCTGCTGATGGCGCGAATGTCTGCGGACAGTACCTTTTTATGCAACAAAGAAGAGCCAGAATACAGCTCCAAACTGGAGCGAATGGGAGAACTCCTCGATGAACTTATCGTCGACGACTCGCGCAAGATCGTGATCTTTAGCGAATGGCGGACCATGCTCGATCGGATCGAAATCAAGCTGGATGCGCTGGGCTGCGACTACGTCCGACTCGACGGCCAAGTCCCACAGAAACAACGTCCAGCCATCGTTGAAAAGTTCCAAAACGATCCCAATTGCCGTGTGATCTTGATGACCAACGCTGGCAGTACCGGGCTCAATTTGCAGAGCGCCAACACGATCATCAATGTCGACTTGCCGTGGAATCCAGCTATCCTGGAACAGCGCATTGCACGCGCTCACCGCATGGGTCAAAAGAACCCAGTGCATATCTACAAGTTGGTGACCGAAGACACCATCGAAGAACGCTTGCTGGAGACACTCGCCTCAAAACAGGACCTAGCCGACGCGGCACTCGACTTTGACTCCGACGTTTCGGCCGTAACCATGCAAAGTGGCCTCGCCGACTTGAAACGTCGCCTAGAAAAAATCTTGATTCCCCAACGAACTGCTCCCATCGACGTCAGCCAACAACAGCAAGTTGCACTTGAAGCCGAGACCATTCGCGAGCACCGCGAAAAGGTCTCCGCAGCCAGTGGTCAATTGCTGGGTGCGGCACTGCAATTGGTTGGTGAACTGATTGGCGGCAATAACAGCCCGCAGCCCAAACAAGAAACCGTCGATCAACTCGCCGGCAGCCTCAACGACTGTGTCGAGCGCGATGCCGAAGGCCGGCCTCAACTGCGAATCAGTCTCCCCGATGACAACGCTCTTCGCGGGCTGGCCGAAACGTTGGCCAGATTACTGAGCAAGAAAGCACTAGGCTGAGCAGACCGCGACACTTACCCTCCCCGCGGAAATTCAAGCAGTTTGCTTGAATTTC
>JBGSHW010000111.1:0-98736 GCA_041751975.1 Pirellulaceae bacterium | reverse complement strand
CGTCCCCACGCAAAGCGGAACCAACATCGTTACGGAGATCAGCATCTACGGCATATTGAGCTTCATTTGGTCGAGGTTGATAGGTAAGAAACACGCCCGCGGAATTGCTGCGATGAACGAAAAGCTAATCGAGAGAGCTCGGGCATTGAGCGTGGGTTGAGTTGCCTCTTGTTATGCCCTGGCAGCGGGACCAAAGTTGGCTTGGTCGATGCCATACCCCGCATTACCTTTCCCATGATCGCAATTCTTGCCCAGCGAGGGAGCGGGAGCATCGAGTAGACCAACAGCTTGGATAGAAATCCTGGGAGCACGGTTGTCTTCCGCCCCAGTGCACTGAGTATCTCGGGTGCGATTTTTGTCGGGTCCAAGGCTGCTCCCATTTTCATGTTTGCCCTCGATGCAAAGCCTGTTTTGGTCGGCCCGGGTGCTACAGCCAAAAGGTCAATGTTCTTGGGTTTGAGTTCCGCGCGGAGGCCTTCCGCCAGCACCTGCACATAGGCCTTCGTCGCTGAGTAGTGAGCCGACCAGGGCGTCCCTTGGAAGCTGACAATCGAACTCATCAGGATGATGCCACCGCTGCCTCGCTTTTCGAAGCGTCGCCCAAAGTGCCAACTCTACTCCATCAGCGAACGGCAATTCAAGTTCAGCATTTCAAGCTCCGGCTCAAGCGTGTTTTCTAAGAAGGCCCCCGACGTGCCAAAGCCAGCGGAAGCGACCAGGAGCCCAACGTCGAGATCGGCCGTCGCATGCTGAAGCGATTCAGCGGCCGCGTCCTCTACCAAGTCCAGCATCAGCACACGGCAATCGATTCCGTGCTGGCTCGTTAACTCGCTCGACAGCTTATCGCCGTGTCATACACACGGATACTGCCGTTAAATATCGGAATGGGTTTCTCTGCTTGGCTATTCGGACTTATCTTGGGAGTTCCGTTGATCGTCACTTTTGGATTCTGGTTTCACTTTGCAATCGGTGGTAAACTCTGATGCGGTGTATGACGAAGAGAGCGACAGAACAAATGGGTGAACAGGAGTGCCCGAACGGCCGTTTTTGCAATGGCAGACTAACCGCTCGTGCCCGCTGAACCCCAACGTTATTGCGAAAAAACGAGCAACATTTTGACACTATCCAAAGCAGCCATCGCCATCACTATGGTTCTTATCGCAGGTTGCCGCGACGACTCTACCGGTCAATCAGCAACAACCTTGACTCCAGCAACGCCGAAGGTATCGTCCACTCAATTGTCGGTTGGCGACACCGTCGCTGGCCTCCACGTCCCGCAGCTACTTCAAGCGGATGGCATCGCGTCAATCTCATTTGATGAACTGCGCGGGTCAACGGTGGTCCTTGAGTTCTGGGCGACTTGGTGCGCTCCATGCATTGCCGAGATTCCGCATCTTAACGAGCTAGCGGATGAGCTTTCCGGCCGTGGCAATGTGCGTTTCATTTCAATTACGGGCGAGGGGAAAGCTGAGATGGCGGACTTTCTCGCGCGAAAGCCAATACACACTTGGATCGGAATTGATGAGAAACAGTCCCTACAGACAGCTTTCGGTATTGATCAGATTCCCGTGACAATTGCCATTAATCGAGAGGGAAAGGTCGCAGCAAAGTTTCATCCCTCTGAGCTGAGTTTGGCGTTGCTCACACGTATCGAAAATGGCGAGTTGCTCGAGACGGAATCAGTTGGGAACGTTGTCGGCGTGGTACGCAACGCAACCGCGCCGAACCAACCACTGCTGCAACTGGAGTTACGTGAAGCAACATCGGGACACTACGGCAGTGTCGCCTCACCACACGGTAGTTCAACGCTTCTTGGTCATTCCGCACAACATCTTGTTGGTTCAGTTTTTGGTTTGCGGCCGAATAGAACCGTATTCGCAGCGGAACTACCCGACAAAAAGTTTGACTTAGTCACTCAGTTTCCCAAACTAACGGATGACAATAAACTGCTAGTGCAATCGGCGGTTGCCTCCGTATTCAATGTCAAGCCGAGAAAAGAAGAGCGAAACTTCGAAGTTTTTATTCTTAACTTGCCGGGCGACGAAGAACACATACTATCGCCATCGGTGTCTACGGGTGGCATTTCGATAGGTGATAACCGAACTGGGATTAATGTTGTGAATGGGTCGCTTTCCGATATCTTGTTCACTATGGAGCACAAGCTCGGTCGCCCGATTATTGACGAGACTGGATTAACCGAACGCTACGACTTGATTGTGTCGTGGGATAAGGATGCGGCGCCCGAAGCAATCGCAGACGCCTTCGCCTCTACGACAGGACTGGTACTTAGTGCGGCAAGACGAGATATTGAAATCGCGGTGATTGAGAATCGCGATACAGCACAATAACCATGGGTTGCAACGAAGCCGGGCTTACGTGATTCTACGAAGTGTAGCGTCCACCGTCACGGCTCGCTTAACCCTGCCGTTCTGTCGCAAGAGCCGCTATGACGAATCCGTACTCCCCACCCGAATGCCGCAGTTTCATTGCGGCCAAATCGATGGTTTCAACGATCAACGGTTTGCTCATTGGTATCGGAATCGGGTTGCAGACTTGCGACTTTATTGACCTGAGCCCCGCTGATTACACCCCGCTCTACGGGTGGCGAAATGGACTTGTTTTCTTTGGTTTGCTCGGAGTTGCTTTGGGGTATACCAGAAATGACGTGCTCGCTTGGCGATGGTTGATTTTGCTTGGTTTTATGAACCTCTCACTTGGCTCGATGGTGGCCTTTACGACCTTTGCGGAATCTCCCATTAACCTTTACACTGCAACAATGATCGCGGCTGGATTCTGCTACATGCTCCTTGGTGCTATAATTCCAATTATCAATCGCAAAGTCGCATCATCCTCGGTGCGTACTGGACCTCAGAAATCGACCGCTTGACGACTGCGGCAGAACAGACCGTTGCACACCTAGCCGCGGGCCGCGCAGGTTTTGAAATCACTGTCGTTCTCCGCAACCGGCTGAACGCCACCGTTCGTTGACTTACCCTTTCAGGCAAATGCCATGCGAATGTGGTGGGCCTACCTTCTCTCTGGTTATTGGTGGCGTCCTTGCAATCGCCGGGTTGATCATTGCACTGGCGATCGCATCATGGGGCGGCAATATGATGTCGATCCACTTTGGTGGCGCGGGTATCACTTTCTACAAAGAGATGGAACTGATCGAGTCCGCTGTTCGCGCGGGGGGATTTACGTCAAATACAAGAACATAGGCGACAAGCATGCGACAACGGCGTGCTTTCGCGTCCGAGTATTCAATAAAAGCGGTGATCTGATCGCGGAATCCGATGAAGCCGCCTACAGTGATATTGTTCCTGGCCAGACTCAGGAGAACATCATCGCATCGCACGAACTTCAAGATGAATGGATCCACGATCCCGACAACAAGATTGACGTTTTATTTCGATATGGATATTTGGAATGACCCAAATACGCGGTCTCTCGATTCGCTAAGTGGTTCGGTCAACTCCCAGATCGGCAGCGAACCATGCGGTGCAACGGAGAGGCAATGGCGTTCCGGTTTTTATCTGAGATCAAGATCACTCGAGGCATTTCCACCCGCTGATCGCCAGTGTTATCCGCCTGAATCGCCCTAATTTCATTGATGCAAACCGATCGATAAAGTTTCCAATAAAGGTCGTTGTGCTGCGAATAGTGGTACGGAACTCGGCAACAAAGCTAAGTCCCTTGTCAAATTGAGAGAATCAGAATGATCGAAGCAGATCAAACAAAGACCAGCCTTCCGAAAAGTAGTTCATCCGGAAACGGAATCGGAGTAGGTGTCGCGATTGGCGCTGCCATTGGCGCGGCAGTCGGAGCATCGTCAGGAAACATGGCTCCTAGCTTGGCAATGGGGATAGCCCTCGGTACTGCAATTGGAGCGATCTTTGACTTCAGCCAACGCGGACGACCGAAAGCGGATGCTTCACGAACGTAGCCATATGGGCTGTTTACGACCCTTTGCACGCGGGGCCGCGGGCCGCGCGGTTTATGAAGTTCTTGTCGTCCGCCGTGGCCCGGTGAACGCGGCCTTTCGTCAAACAAGTATAGCGTGAGTCCAACCGAGAACGAGACTTGGCTTATGGACGACGGTCATATCGCCATCACCAGAATCTCTAAGCACGGAACTGACGACTTGCATCCACTGGAGCTATTATTCTACTGCTTGTGGGCTGCGGACTACGGAATGCGCAATGCCGGCGATCTCGCTATTGCCGCCGATCTACTTCCCCAATTCCAAACCCTTGTGGAAACGCAACCCACGGTAAGTTACTTAGGAGCCAGGAATACGAAAGGCTCTGAATTCTTGAAGCCTCCGGTCTGATCTCCTCCTACGATCGATTTGCCGTGGAGATCCAATTTCCGAACTCCCGTGCCCTCCGCAAAGTTGACTCGCTTCAGGTCAACCCAAACGACACTCGGGCTGGCTGTGTCCTCAACGTAGTAAACGCGATTTTTCAGATCAGCGACGGTCCGCCAAATCGTTGACGATATGTTGGGCTGGTTGGGCGTGCTGATTCCTCTTGGAACGCTCACGTTACGCATGACACTGAACACCGAAGCGACCGCTTCCTTGGCGTCAGCAGACTGCTGGGCGGCGTTGATGTAGAAACTCGCTCGGGCAAAACGATCTGCCGCACGATTGGTCCCTGGAAGCATCACGGTCCCACCGATCTGCTTCCAATATTCACTATTGTAGCAGTACAGAACGGGTGAAGCGGAGCGAGATTGGCCTCGATGTTAGCCGCACACTCAGCAACCGCTTACCATGCGGGCCTGTAGTCCGTAAATGCGTGCCTAGCCGCCAGCGTCGGGGGATCGTTCTTGATTCTGGTTGAACTCAGCCCGCGCATCGGCGGCGGTCAGACGGACAATCTTACCGTCGCGCCAAATCACGATCTCGGTCCCGGTTCGTTCAGCTATTTCGATAACCTGCTGGCCTGCATCACGACACGCAGCAGCTACCTTTTCGTCCATCGACATAGAGTGTTGGTCTTGATTGGAGCGGATCATAAATCATCTCCCACGAGTGATCGAATTAACTGCCATAGCTCGGTGTTCCAGATCCATTCGTCGACATCTAACCTCCGCCAAATGACTTCAGGCGGGGTACCCTGTTTCGGTTCCATTCCTGAGCGTGCCGCTCGATTTTTTTCCTATCACCGCAGATTGTACCTCGTCCGGCTTTAGCGAGAAGCAAAGCGAAGCGAGTGTCCCGCGCAGGGGCAGCAAGCTGCGGGTTAGGTGATTTCGACGGGAGGCGAATCCGGGCTCCTCGCCGCGACATGCTTCCAGGCAACAGCTTACGAAGTTCGTTGCGAAACGGTCGCGATCTCGCGAGCGGTTTGGAAGGGGTTCGGTTTGCTCAACTTCTCTGTTTTCTGCTCAATAAGCTGCCTTACTAAGAGGCCCTAAGTTGCGAAATTCTGCGGGAGGGTAATGCTGTGCGCGACAAGTGGGCGGCGCGAGGAGATGCGAGAGACGTCGATTCTCCGTTCGGCTGGCTTTTTCTTGGCCAGAGCACTTTCAACCCGCGCTGTTCTTTGGCTACGCGGCCGGGTTTGGCAGAACCTCCGCAGTGCTTCGAGCCGCTCAAGGGATGAAACGTGGGGGACGAGAGGTCATCATCGGCTACGCCGAACCAACTGTTCGCCCCGAAACTCCAATATTGACGGATGGGCCTGAGAAATTGCCACGATTGGAGTTCTTTTCGCGGTTCAGTACTATTCGAGTTCGATTCGGATACGACACTGGCTCGCAAGCCCGATCTTGTTTTGCTTGGCGAACCCGCCCACGTAAACGCTCTTGGTTGCCGTCATTCGAAGCGTTGGGAAGATGTCGAAGAGCTGCTCGTCGCTGGGATCAACGTCATGTCGACGCTGAAAGAACAGGTGCAGCCGATTTTCATAAGCGTCGGCTTATTTCAATTCGACCCGTACTTCGTGGATCGTGCCGGTAAAGGCGAAGGGGGGCTTGTAGGTGTTGGATACAGGCGAGCCGGTGTCCATGCCGATACCAAAGGTATCGATGCCGAAACGACCGGGGACAGTTTTCTCGATGTGCGCTTCGCCGACTTTTTTTCCGTTGATGAAGAGCGTGCCGGTGCCGCCCTTGCCAAGTTCACCGCTGCCGCCGTCGTAGGCGAAGTCGAATCGGACGGTCGAATTGCCAGCCGGCACTGGTTCGCTCGATGTGATGACGGTGCGGGTTTCGTCAAACCAGTTGAAGTGATAAACGAGCTTGCCGTCTTTCACATAGAGTGAGTAATACTGATGCGTCTCGCCACCGATGAAGCCGTAGAAATACTCGAAGCCCATGCCCGTCGGCCAGCGGTCGAACGGCCCTGCGACACTGCTTTCCCAGTCGGGCGTGTTGTGATTCTTGCCGAACCACGAAGTTGCGTACCCGTTCCCTTTCAGCGTGGCGGCGACCGAAGCGGTCGTCTTCGGAATCATGTTGTTGTAACTCGGGAAACCAGTCGCCCACTCGGCCAGAAAGCCCGAGCCCGCGTTGTGGTGATTGCGTCCAGTGAGCCGTTAATGAACGCAGCACGTCCGGCGGTGCAGCTCTGCTGTCCGTAGTAGTCAGTGAAGAACACACCTTCCTTGGCAATTCGGTCGATGTTGGGCGTCTTGTAACCCATCATGCCACGGTTGTAGTAACTGATGTTTTCCGTGCCGATGTCATCTCCCCAGATGACAAGGATGTTAGGTTTCTTTGCAGTTTGGGCTTGAACCGCCGGTACCATTGCCACGTAAGCCACCATCGCGGCTGATAGCAAAAGGATGTTGGAAGGTAAGTGGGTTCTCATTAGTGTTTCCAGTGGGAGATAAGTCGTTCCTGAAAAGATCGAAGTGCCGGGGCGAGACGCCTTCGGGCCGAAACGCGTCCATCGTAGCCAATTGGACCTGCCTCTCTACGTAAAATTCGCAAAAGCGGGAAAATCTGTTAAGCTTTTCATGCTGGGCACGTTGCAGAGGCTGCGCTGCACTGTACTTTTGAGCATGCCAAGGCGACCGTGACGACCACCTTCACCAACATCGAGGCCTATGCTGAGGCCGACAATGATACGACAGAACCACGCCGTGAACCGAAGCCACGGTGGCCGCTCCACCTTGCACAACCACTGCCCCCCCTCCCCGGCTGCGGTTACCGCAGACGTTATCCGACTAACTTAGAGGATTTACATGCTTCGAAATGCAACCTTAGCGGCCATAGCTGCCCTGTTTATTTGTGCATACGCACTCGGACAAGACAACCGTATTGTCGATGAGTTTGAGATCGAAGCGAATGTTGACGATGTATGGAATGCATTCACGACAACCAATGGCCTTAAGTCATGGGTGGCTCCTCTTGCGGACATTGACTTTCGCGTCGGTGGCAAATGGCGGGCAAGCTACAACAAGGACGGCAAGCTCGGTGATGCGACAACGATTGAAAACACGATCCTTTGCTACGACCCTAAGCGCATGCTATCGATAAAGGCGACGGGGTTTCCCGAGGGCTTTGAATTTGTTGACGCCGCCAAAGAAATGTGGTCCATTTTTTACTTTACAAAAGTCTCAGATTCAAAAACCAAAATCACAATTGTCGGGCTTGGCTACACTGACACTGAACAATCCAAGAAAATGCGAGCGTTTTTCAAACCAGCAAACGGGTACTCTATGGACCAGCTCAAGGCAGCGTTGGAAAAGAAAGCACCGGAAAGGAAAAACGACGACTGACGGATCACAATCCCCGTCGGAATCGGGTGTAGGTTATTGTTCATCTCTCGAAGTTTTACTCGCAGGGGCAGTAGCCCTGCCTCAGTTGCCCTCGCCTGCTAAATCTTGAAGTTGCAGCGTTTAGAATCGACCATCTGAGAGTCCCATACTCCAGGTGGTCATCCCTGCGTGTCCGATACGGCAATTACCGCTTAGGTCTAGCAGCGTCCGATATCTCAATATCGACCGAGCAGATTCCTAACGAGCTGGGGCGACCCGTCGCAGCCGAAGTCGTCTCGGCTATTCGGACTCGAATTACGAACCCAACGGGCGACCCTACGGCATTCCCTGCCATTCTCAGGGCGTTTGAGCATACATTCTCGGTTCACGGCAAAGCCTTGACTCTGGAGTTTTCCGACGGGGCCCCTACGCACCATATTCTGCGTAGCCGCGACTGCATCGGTGGAGTCCGCATAACAAGGTTCCCCGCCTACGAGACTGGGGCGCGAGGTCAGTACATCAATTACCGCGACGTGACGCTGGAGTTTCGGGGGCAGATTCCGCTTGCAGCCAGCCAGTACATAGCGTTCTCCGAAACAATCGACGCTAACGGTCAGTACCAGCTCTGGGTCTGCTGGGGGGCTTGCTCTGGCGTGGCATGGTTTGATCCGCGTTTCGTGCATGAAACGTGCATTTGTACGATTCAATAGTCGCGAAGCGGATCAAAAAGAGTAGTTTTTCCTCGGAAAAACTGAGTGGGCGATACTGGATTCGAACCAGCGACCTCAACGATGTCAACGTTGCGCTCTAACCAACTGAGCTAACCGCCCTTGAAATTTACCAGCTGCTCGGGGGGGTGGTTCCCGAATGACTGACACGAAAAAGAGTTTCTCGACTTTGGGGCGACCCGTCAAGGTGCATTGCGGCCGGTTTGGGGCTGATTTACGGGAATGGAGTGGCAAAGTCGGCGGTCGGCGAGCTGTCGTAGGGTATTGTTGCCCGCTGGGGCTAGGGGACATGGCAACTGACCTGGATGGGGTTGGCTGATTTTGATAGGGTCCTCTTCAGTTCGTGTTTTCAGTGAGCTTGTATCGACCTAATTCATTACGAAAGTGGCGTCTGATGACGAGTTGGAGATCGTTCCCAACTGCCTGCGACTCCCTGTGCGTCGCAGTATTCCGCCGCTTCGCCTTTCGCCGAGCCTGTGCAGCCATGATCAAGAAATTTAGTCTGTCGCTTGCACTGTGCACCTGCGTGGCTGGCTGTTCCGACGGCCCGTTCTACGCCATGAAACGGGCCAACCCTTACTTCCAACGCGAATTCAACAAAGACAAGGAGCGGGGCGTTACCTTCGAAAATCGTTTGGAACACTTGGATCGTTTGCAGGCTAAGTTGCCGACGATGGATGCAGCTGAGCAAGCCACCTGGGCGGCAAGCTTGGAGCAAATAATCCGTTCGGATCCTAGTGCTGAAATGCGAGCGCGAGCGGTCAAGACGGTCGCCAAAATGCCTTCCGAAGCGGCCATTCGAGCTCTCAATGCTGCCTCGGCGGACGACGTAGAAAAGGTTCGGCTGGCTGCGTGCAAAGCTTGGAAAGAGCGTGGGGACGCGGCCGCCCGCGATATGTTGCTTAGCCTGGCAGCTAAGGGAAATGAAACGACTAGCGTGCGCCAAGCCGCTGTGGAAGGACTGGGGGTGTTCGATGAGGCCGAAGTTCGGGCGCAGTTAACCTCGCTCTTGGATGATGCCAGTCCAGCCGTTCAATTCCAAGTCACTCAAAGCTTAAAGGCAATGACAGGCCGCGATTACGGTGGCGACTTTGAAAACTGGAAGCAGTACATGGCTGGCGTCGATGTCCCAGAGCCAGAGCCGAAGTCGATGACGGCGGTTATCGTGGATGCCTTGCCGAAATGGAAGTAAGCCGACTCGCTTGCCGCCCGATAAGCTGTTTTCGAACGGGTTCTAAGCAGTTGGATGGGTTGAACGACGATGATGCTCGTAGAGCCAAGCTACAGCCAGGGCAGGACCGACCCGGGCAGCGGCTGGCGAGATGAGTTCATCCAGCCACAGCAGTCGGCCGCGATCGATACTTAACCGCTGTGCGACTCGGTCGATCAGCGGTCGACCGTGTCCGCTAATGAGCAAGGCTGGCTGTGCAAGTGGCACAGAGCTTGGGATCGATGGTTCAATTGCAGTGAGCCGCTGCAGCTCAACGTTGCGAGTAACGGCATCGCTTACCTGCGCCACTTGTGCCTCTACGATCTGCCGCGCGAGGGACTCGATGTCGGCGACCGCCAGCGTCTCGGAGTCTTCGCCGATCATGCGTGCCAGTCGTGCACGGGCGCGAGCCACTGTTCTTGTTTGACCGTCGGCCGTGTCGCGGTCCTCTGGAACTTCAGGCACTAATCCCAGCGACAAGTAGGCATCGTCGCTGGTGGCGAAACGCTCAGCCATTACTGGGCACGTCACCCCATGCAGTAAGACACTCTGTAGCATGGCAGCCACCGGCGTACGCTGCATGCCGGTGTAGACGAGTTGCCCCAGCTGCAGTCGCTGGCGATCGGTCTGTGCCGCGGTGGATACACCGCCGCTATCGAGTGGAATAATATCCACGGTGGTCGAGCCCACGTCGATCACGGCTTGCAGCGCCCACGGCGCCCCTGCAGCCGTGCCGCGAGCGATTGGACTGCGGTGGGCCCAGTTGGCCAGTGCATGCCAGTTGCTGGCCGCGACTCGCCACGGGGCCTGTGTGGCGGCGGTGGGAGTGAGCCAGCTTCCGTCGACGGCGTAGACATGCGTGTCTGTGGCTGGGAAGGCCTTGCCCACCTGAGCCAAAATTCGCTCGACCCCCAAACTGCGCGTTGGAAAGCAATCGGCCAACTCACCGGTCATGGTGACCGCCAAAGCGTTTGGACGGATAGCGTATTTGGCGGCGAACTGCTCGAACTGGCAGTGGAGCGCTTCGGCCAGCTTCTCCGAGTCGGTCCACATCGGAAAGTTCATGGCGAGGCTCTGACCCGAGGCATCGGACAGTTTTAAGTTCGCGCCGCCAATATCCACTCCGAGCGGGGCGGAGTCGCTGGTTGGGTCAACGGCTTCAACTTCCATGAACTACCAGCAATGGGTGAGAATAAAAGCGGTTCACGCAAAGTGCGCTTCGATGTTGGCGGCAGTAACGGGTTGAACGATACCCCGTTCGGTGATGAGGGCCGTGATCAACTCGGCCGGGGTCACGTCGAAGGCGGGGTTGTAGACATCGATACCACTGGGGGCAATGGAGTGTCCATAAGGTGCGACAACTTCGAGCGGATCGCGTTGTTCGATCGGGATGTCGGCGCCATCGATGAGCTGCAGGTCAAAGGTACTGCTGGGAGCTGCCACATAAAATGGCACGCCGTGGTACTTGGCGGAGACCGCCAAGCCATAGGTGCCAATCTTATTGGCGGCGTCACCGCGGGCTGTAATGCGATCGGCACCCACGATGACCGCATCCACGCGTTGTGTTTGCATGACATGGGCGGCCATCGAGTCGCAGATGACGGTGGTTGGAATCTTTCGCTGCTGCAACTCCCAGGCGGTCAGCCGGGCCCCTTGCCAAAGAGGTCGCGTTTCATCGGCGAAGACGCGCAGCTGTTTGCCTTGATCTTGGCACGTAAACATGACGCTCAGCGCCGTCCCATATTCGGCGGTCGCCAAGCCACCTGCGTTGCAATGGGTGATGAGTGTGGCGGTGTCGGGGATCAATGCGGCTCCATGCCGACCGATGGCATGGCACATGGCTCGGTCTTCTTCGTGAATCGCGCGGGCTTCGAGCCACAGAGCGGAGCGCAGGTCGTGGTTGGACAAGGATATGTCGTGCATGACCCGCCGCATACGGTCCAAGGCCCAGAATAGATTCACCGCCGTTGGACGACTGGTCGCCAAGTAGTCGGCCGCTTCGAGTGCAGCATGGCGAAAGTCGCGGGCAGGGGTGTCTTGAGCCAAGAGTACTCCGTAAGCCGCCGCGATGCCAATGGCTGGGGCCCCCCGCACTCTCAACAGTTTGATCGCTTCCCAAACCGTCGCCACATCCCGGCATTGGATGATATGAACTGCGGAGGGGAGGCGGGTCTGGTCTATTAATTGGAGAAACCCATCAGCTTCTCCGATCCACTCGATTGCTATAGGTGCATTCACTGAAGAGATAGCCGACAAGGGAGTAGTATCCTTTATGTGAGCGGCAAGGGTTAGCCGCCGGTAAATGTGTGGAAGACAAAATTAGGAACCGGCGGCTAACGCCTAGCCGCTGACGTTCTAAGTGAGTTGGCCTATCGCCCTACGACTGATCCTAAAATCCAATTCGAACCAAGCGTTATGGCAAAGCGAAATCGTCGTCGAAAGCATCCATGAGATCTGCATCGACCACTTTACTCGCAATGGCTTCAGCCATCATCTCCCGTGCTTTAGCAAGAACGAGCTCGTTGCTTCTGGGGTGTACAAGGGCGAAGGCGGCCTTGCGTGCGAGCGAGCTGGGATGAACCGAATCCAGCTTAAGGTCGGATAGGGCATATGCTAAGCCAACCGGAATTTCGATCAAGGTGTACGACTCGTTTCGCCCTCGATTTCTGATGACGATTTTCTCGGCAGAACCTTCGACGATTGAGACTGGGGTCGATTTGACCATGAAGCTCTCTCCCGCACCTAACCCCGTGATGGCACTGACCAGCGCCGAGTGAAACTCCTCCGACAACTTGGCAAGCGCTTGAAGTCGCTTCAATTGCGATTGTTGCTCAATCGACTTTGCTTGTGCAGCGGCCTGCTCTAATTTTTCGCGGGCTGCGGAGTAAGCTTGCTCGCCAATTTGTTTGCGAATGGACAATAGCAGTTCCCGCCAAGCTTGCTTTTCGTCATCGCTCAGCGCGGGGGCTTCTTCCATAGCCATCTCGTCGACCATGCTCTCGTCGGGATCGAGATCAGCAGGAGAATTCATGGTCAACTTCATATCGAACGGAGTTGACTCGGGAGCAATGGTATCACTTTCGGGGCTGTTGTTGTTTTCGAAGTTGCCATCGAATGAGGATGCACTGTCCAGTCCTTTGACCTTCGGCAGGCCGCTACCGCGCGGACGCTCAACGGACGGCGAGTCGCCACTGGGAGTCGCTCGAGAGGCGATGGCTTGAGCACCGTTGTTGGCGGCGAGTGGTTTTTCGGGCTGAGTCTGCGTGCCAGGTTTCATCATCCAGAATAGAACACTGAGAACTGCAGACAGGGTCAGCAAGATTCCGGCCGCAATCTTCAGCAACGATCGATCGCGTTTGGCGCGCAATGCCTTGGCCAGCGATGTTTTGCGTCGGGCTGGAGGCTGCAGAGCTGGATTTGCAGCAGCAATTTGGGGTGCGGAGCTGGTCCCTCGCAATTCAAAATCCAGGGGTGGAGGTGACAGGGCTGCGTGCGGCTGAGTGGTCGTTTGGTTAGCTAAAGCGGGGGGCGATGCTGGCAGCAGGAGCGCTTGGAGTTTCGCAAAGTCAGCGGCGGGCTCCGTGGTGGGTAGGGGGTCAGCCGAGGATAGGAAGGCTGCCAAGTCAAAAGCCTGGAATGGATCACCCGCAGGTAGGTGGGACTCTAGCTCGCTCATGTCCCAGCTCGACGCCGTGCCGACGGTGGCTAACTGAGGCTGATGCACGTTATGCCAATAGGCGTCGTACTTTGCCTTCGCGTCGGCGGTCAGTAGGTGTCGCTTCCCGAGCTCGACGATTTTTGCCAGCCGCTGAGCTTGCTTCGGCTGTTGGGCTTGCAGCTCTCGCCCGTGTGCCAGCAGTCGCCTGAGCGCCGACTCTATCTTGCTACGATCGTCCTCGAGTGGCTCAAGCTGGAGCAGTTGATAGAGATCGGGCAGTTGAGGAAGCTCGGTGGCCATAGGGTTCCAATGCAGTTCGAATCGATCTCCAAATTGTACAAGCTCCGCGCATTTGTCGGAACAATTTGAGCTTGGTATCAAGCCAAGTCGCTCTCCACCTCAGGCATACCTAGGTCGGCCCCGTCCAAAAAGCTTAGGCTGCGCGACGTCGCCGCGAGCAGAGGGCGACCCCATTGGCACTAACGAGTACGACCAGAAAGCTGGATGGCTCCGGAATTGCCGTCAAGACGCTAACTGTTTCCGAGCTACCGGTGCTGGCCATGGCCGCGTTTAACTCATCGACAAAACTTGAAATCAGTGAGTCACCTGAGCCTATTCCATGGAGACCGCCAAAATCATCCATGTCATACATAAACCAATGCAAGCCGACCAACGCGGGTTGCCCGTTAACGATGATAAACGAAGGGGCTCCCGAGTCGAAGCGTTGAACATACGATTCGTCAGCCCCCACGCCGCCGGGATTATCGTAGTCAAACAAGAATACGTCGTTGCTCGATGTGGCTGATGCCTGAAAGTTCGGAATGACCGCTTCAATCTGATTTCTCCCGAGACGCTGTGAGGTAACGCTGGTGCCAGCGGCCTGTCCGAAGGTGTAAATGGTTTGATTTAAGTAGCCTTTGTTGGAAGGCAAGTTGAGGATGGGGTAATAGGCGGTATTCGTAACCGGGGAGTTCAGGCGGAGCAGGGTTACGTCGCTCGGTAGGGGGGATCCAGGTTGGCCGTCCTGAGTCAGAATAATGCTTTGAACCACACTTCCTACTTCAACAGGGCCGTTGGGATCATTGGTACCGTAAAACCGCACGGTATCCCCATTGCGTATGCGGAAATGGCTTGCGGTCACTATAAAAGACGGACTGATCAGGGTTCCCCAGCGGGCAGCGGAATCGAAGTCGCTGCGGCCTACGCCCGACCAATTGTATGGATTGCCGACAAAGCTCGGATCGTTGTTGAAGCGGTCGTGGAGCTGCGGGTTGTACCCCTGCAATACCATCGCAGCCCTGGCGGGAGTCGCCAACAGCAGCGCGATAACGACCAGGGGGAAAATGATTGACAAGCACGATCGAACCGAACGCATGGCATCCTCCGAAAAGTGAATCCACTCGAGTATAGACAACCTCGCCACCGCCTGCATACAAAACGCTGTCGGGATGCGTGGAATGCTCTGCGATTCACTGTCCATTGGCCGGGCCCAGTGGCACCCGACCAACACCCAATCGGCACTCTGATGTTGGTTTCCCCGAAATGCTTGTGGCGACCTGCTTAGAATCACTCCTGCGAAGCCTCGATCTCTTTCTGCATGGCTCGGTATTGGTTCAAACAGTCCTCAATCGCGACACGCAACTGCTCCAGTTGCGTTTTATTAACCGCAGAAGATTCGAGCACGGGACGTAGGCCGTCATAAAGCAGTTGGAACTGACTGCGTATTAAATCCGTCATGACGCGTGGTACGGAGTGTTGCACGATGACCTTTTGCTCGGGCAGCTCGCGGCTCGCCTGCTCCATGCGTTGGGTCCCCGAGGCGATCGCCTCCGTCATTTGCCCACCCAGCGAGGTAAGCCCAGCGGTTAGGTGAGCGAGTCCTTCCTGCAGAGCCACAACACGGTTGTTGGACTGATCCGCTGCAATGGCCTGTGCCAGGGTCCGGCGAATCGACTCGAGCCCGTCGCGCAGGCCGGTCAACGTGCCAAGTACTTGGGCCGTGCTGTCTTCGCCATCAAAACCCTGCATGCGAACGCTTTCCACATAAGCGTATTTGATGCTTTCCCAGCGTTCCTGCTCCGTATGGGTCAGTGTGCCTAACAGTTCCTTGAACTTGAGCAGATTGGATTCTCCGTCGCGGGTGAGCGTTTGTGCGTCTTGTTCATAGTTGGACATGATCAGCGATTGCAGTTCGGCGTCATTCATAACCGGCACCACTTTTTCCGCAATACGATTCATATTGCGGTAACTCCCTTGCAGTTTGAACGGGGGTTCGGTGCGGTAGGCATCGGCCTGGGCGGCGGAGCGGATGTAGGTGCGATTGACGCGCAGGATAATATCGCGGACCTTGTTCAGTTTGCTGATGACCGCCAACATATCGGCCAACTGATCGGGCGAAATATTGCTCTCCAGTTCAAGTCCTTCCGTCGTACCGCGTTCGGCCGCACGGATCACCGCCCGCTGATCTTGACTTGAAGCCCGCGCTAAAGGCTGCAGGGCGGTATTGCTGGTTAAGCAGTTTTCGATGTAGCTCAACTCGAACGCTTCGCGGGAGTCGCCAATGATCTCCCCCAAGTTGTAGACATCGGCTCGGTTGGCCAACATGTCGGGGATTTGAAAGCGATCGCCGCTTTCGGTGTACGGGTTGCCGGCCATCACCACGGCGACTTTGCGACCGCGCAAATCGTAAGTTTTCGCCTCGCCGTTCCAGACACCTTCGATGCGGCGGGTTGCGTCGCACAAAGGAATGAACTTCTGCAACAACTCGGGGTTGCAATGTTGGATATCGTCGAGATAAAGCATGACGTTGTCGCCCATCTCGAGTCCCATGTTGATCTTCTTGACCTCTTCGCGGGCCGAAGCATTGGTGGCCTCGGCGGGATCGAGCGAGGTCACATTGTATCCCAGAGCAGGCCCGTTGACTTTGACAAACACCAGCCCTAAGCGATTGGCCACGTACTCCATCAAAGTGGTTTTTCCGTAGCCGGGCGGACTGATGAGTAGCAGCAAGCCCATGCGGTCGGAACGTTTGCCTTCTCCCGAAGCTCCGATTTGCTTGGCCAAATTGTCGCCGATGATTGGTAAATAGACCTCGTCCAACAGTTTGTTGCGAACAAAGCTGGTGAGCACCTTGGGCTTGAAGTCGCCGGTCTTCAACTGCTGGTCGGCCTGTCGCAGCAGGCGGTGCTTGGTCTCACGCAGCGCGATAAAACGAGGTAAAGTGGCCTGACGATAACGGGCAGTGCGGGCGATGAACTCGTGGAAATGGAATTCCAGCTTGCCCGCGGTAATCCGCGGATGATCACCGGCCAAAGCATCAAGGATCCGCGCGACAGCTACGTCCGGGCCCACCTCAACTGCTTGCTCCGGTTTAAATAGCATCGCCGCGAGTTCGTGTCGATAGTTACTCAGCGCATCCACTGCGAGCGAAACAGTTGCCGGTTTTTCCGGCTGCTCCTCGGTACGCTTTGCGGCGGTGCGTTTGCTGCCTGGACGTCTCTCGGTCGGAAGATTGTCAGCTGAGCGTTTCTCGGGGGAACGGGTCTCTGAGGAACGGGTCTCTGAGGAACGTTGTTGCCGCGCTAGTTGTTCGCCAGCCAGATAGCCATCGACTGCATCGAGAGCCAAGGTCCAGGCGGCCAACGGTTGCTGCAAATTGGCGGCGATGGAAGCATGCAGTGTTATCCGCTGGTCGCTGGGCAAGTGATCTTGCAAGTGTTTGAGTGTCTGCACAGCGCGGGGGCTGGCGGTGAACTTACCCGAAGAACTCTGCAACTGGTGAAACAAAAATCGGGCTGCTTGAGCAATTGCCCCGTGGTCAACGGCATCGTTCCCGGCGAGCTCTTCGCTGCGCCCCGCTTCGCTTGCACCTGCCTCGATACTTTGGGGTAGAGGGAGTGCAAAGATGCTCTTGCCAAATTCGAAGAGTAGTTCTTTGAGGCGGCGGACGTAGGCCCCACTTGCGACGGTTTCCGGCAGGAGCGTGGTCACGGTCTGCAAGCTCGCAAGCCACTTTTCCATTTCTTGACGGTGATTCGCAGGGACTAACTCACTCCATACGAACCACGCACAACCACGGATGGCCGGCGCAAATCGCAGTAAACCCAAGTGTTGGTTGATATCCAATAAGGCGTGCACGATTTTTGCGGCATCCCGATCGTGCACGCCGCGCGAATAGCCTTCGTCATGGTGGGCCTGCATGTCGGTCCTCACGAACTCGATCTGAGCTGCCGGATCGAGGGCCAAGAACCGGGCGACGCCGTTCTTCTGACTGCAAATTTCATCAAACAATCTAGCCGCCAAAAACTCGCTCCGATACAGATCGCTTGATTCGCTGGGGAGTAGCTGTTGCCAGAGATCTCGCGCGCTGTCGAGCGCCGGATCGGAGAGCTCCTGAAAAAACTGTGTGCCTGTCAAGTGGATTTGCAGCTTGCCATCCCGCGCGACACTGGTCAGTTCGACTGATTGGCGATTAACACTGAATTGGTGGCGTCCGAGTTTGATAGCGCCCGCGTCACCTACAAACAACTCTTGACGATCTCGCAATTGTCGCAGGGAATCATCGGCGAGTGCTTTGAGGCGACTGCGGAGATCCTCCATCCGCACCGTATCGCCCAGTTCGAGGAGTTGGTCGGCGATCTGGCGGACTTTGTCGATCATGGGATCGGAAGCGAAGTACGCGCGGAGTGCATCGGCGTCCTTCAGTCGGGCGGTTCGCGACATGACTCCTTGGAGAATGCGATCGGCGGCGGATGCCAGCGATTCAGCCCGCCGCGCGCGGGCTTCGACCAGTTGTTGTCGCCGGGCTTCGAAGGCTTCGTACAATGACTCTCGTTTTTCAGTCAGTCGGCTAAGGAGTTCATCGAACTCTGCGAATCTGCCTTCCAGTTCTTCGAGCTGGAGCATCATCCGCGTCATCGCCTCATCGACTTTCTCTGGCGTGTCGGCGGTCTCCAGCGCCCCGGCAGCGGCTTGGTCCAGCAACTTGGTTTGCGAAGCGTAATCGGCTTCCATTTCGCCGGAGAGTAGATCGCGGACGCGGGCCTTTAAACCAGAACGGACCCGGTTGAGTTCCGCCAGCAGATCGCCCGTTTGGTCGACGATCGCCGTGCGCTGCGTCAGGTCGTCGATCTTGAGTTGCGAGACGGTTTCAGTCAGCAGTTCGAGATCGCTGCCAATGGCAACGAGTTGCTCCTGGAGCTGGCGGCCATCGGCGGCGGTGGCGACCTTGGGGACCTTCGTTTCCCCGTCGGCGATGCGTTGGCGATAGGGCTCGAGCGACTTTGGAGTTAACAGGAACTGGATGCAACGTTGACCCAACCGCTGGGCCGATTCGGCCAAGTTGGCTTCCAGTTGCTGCACGAGAGTTTCATCCACGTAGCGGCGTTCGCGGAGGCCGATGGCATGCCCACGTTGTTCGCGGATGGCGGACAGTCGCGTTACAAACTGATCGACCGAGTCGAAGGTGGAGCGATTGATGGCCTTCAGCAGCTCGTCGGTGGCTTGTTCCACTTCGCGCGTGGCTGTCTCGGTTTCGCGTTTGACCCGCACCACCTTTTCGAATTCCTCAACCGCTGCTGTCGCGGCTTCGCGAATCTTGAGCAGCGGCAGGCTGAGCTGCATTGTTTCTTCGCGGTCGATCCAAAAGTAGCCATCGAGGATGTCGGTGGATCGCTTGGCAAGATCGAGATACAGGTCTTCGTAGGAGTCGTCTTTGTCGATCAATTGCAGTAGTTCTTGGCATTCGGCCATGCCGCGGACTAATTCACGATTGCCAATTTTGTAGAGCATCGAATCGGTTTCGACTTCGATGCGGAAGTTGGGACCGACAAAGGGGGTCTGCCAGAGTTGCAGGGCATGATGCTTTTGCGGATGTTCCTGCGAGCGAAAGGTGGTTAGTTTGCCATCATCAAAGAAGGCTTGTCCATGGCAAACAAACGGCGTCTCAACTTCTTGGCGAATCAAGTTGTAGCGCAGGTGCAGATAAGTCCCCGACTCAAGGTCGGTAAACAAGTATAGATAATCTTCACCGTTGGGAGCAGCCACCGTGCGTTCGAAAAAGAGATTCTTCAAACCGTGGTCAAACAACTTGTGCGAACCGGTTTGCAAGAACAGTCCACCTGGGAAGATAATTCCATGGTCATCCGGTAGCAAGGCACAAGAACGGGCGATGGCATCCAACCGCGTCACCTGTTGTCGCTTGATGCTGTAGACCAGGTAGCGAAAATCTTTCTCGAGATAGGGACGCATTTTGAGCAGCACCAGGTTGCCCAGAACGCAGTAGTGGATCTCGGCGTCGTCCAAGGTTTGGTCGGAGTTTTCGACTGGTTCGGCATAGATGCCCGAGCCATCCCCTGTGTTGTCTTCGATCTTGATGGTCAGGTCGCCACCGACACATTCGACGAAAACGATGTCTTGAATCGAAATGTGGGGATGCAAGCCACTGCGATGTTGGTCGCGTGTGGCACGCACCCAGCGGAAGGCATGCTGCTCCGGAAATTTGACATCCTGATCGCTACGATTGTCGATGTATCTTAGCGAATCGCCATCCACGGCCCACTTGAAGGCTTTGATGTCCGAAGTCGTCTTGCCGACCTGGAAGACAAAGTAAATCAGCGGTCCGGCATTGAAGAATCGTAGAAACGTGGTGTTCTTATAGTAACGATAGAGCTCCTCGAAGTCGCGACGAAACTGCGGCGTGAAGATCTCGTTTAAGGCGAGTGAGTGCGCGATCTCATTTTCGAGTCGATAGAGGCTGAAGACATCCTCACAGCGGATTTCAGTCTTCAGTCCGAACTGAACGTTGTACCCGAGTAGCAGTCGGTCGCCGATGGCCAGCAGATCGCGAGGGATACAATTGTGATCGGTCGAGACATGCGCGGTGGCTCCGAGTTTCGTTTCGATGTTACCGAAGACGGCCGAGCGGGCTTCGTTCAGCCGCTCGAATCGCCCGCGCAGATCCTGCGAGGCCTCGCGGAGTCGATTGCGGAGAACTTCATAAGTACCGGAAGCGAGCGATTCAGTCATGCTGCCTGAGGTTCTTTACCATAGTACGAGCGAAAGGGGGTTAGCGTTTCTTGGCGTTGCCAGGTTCACCTAGAAGTTTCCCGATAGGTTGATCGGCCATGTTCAGTGAGCCAGCGGCCCCTAGTAGGCTGACCAACTGGTTGCGCAAGGCGTCGGTCGTGCCACTGGTCGAGAGGAGTTGTGCGATCATGGCCGCCACACTCAAGTCCTTGATTTCAGTGGTGGATAAGCTGAATTGATCCATGATCCGTGCCAAGTTTTCTTTGAAGTGTTCGGGGTTTCCGTTGAAGAAGGTGTTCTTGATATCTGTCGCGACGCGTGAGTTGTTGATGAAGCGATCGATGGCCTTGCCTCCTTTCACCGCCGAAGAGATCTGCTCGAAGAACTCGCCGTCGCCACCCACGATATCGATTTTGGCCGACTTGAGTGCTTCGCCCAGGACGGCTGCTTGCTGTCCGGCGATCGACTTTTGCGCGTCGATCGCGGCGATTTCGATGGCTTTGTCTTTTTCAAGTCGCAGCTTAAATTCCTCGTGTTCTTTGCCGACGCCGTCGAGTTCCTTCATGGCGGCTGCCTTTTCACTGATCCCCTCGGCTTCGCTCGAATACTTTTCCTTCAAGACACGGGCTTCGGCCATACCTTGTTTCTCAGTTGCGGCCGCTTTGGCTTCGAGCACTTGGGCTTCAGCCATCCCCTCGGCCGCGTGTTCGGCGGCATGTGCTTCGGCCAGCATTTTGGTGGCGGCACTTTTCTTTTCAGCGCGATCGCGATCGGCTTCCGCTTCGACACGAACCTGAGCTGCAAACAGTTCGGCAGCGTCGCGGGCCGCCTCGGCTGCTTTGACCTGCTTGACCATGGCTTGTTCGGCGACCATTTCAGCGCCGATCACTTCGACTTTGCGTTTGCGTTCCGCCTGAGCCAGCTCTTCGGTATCCTTGATGCGTTCTTTCTCCTCAACCACGGCCCGCTCGACCATCACCCGTTCACGAATGACTTCTTGAATGTTGCGGCGTTCGGTTTCGATGGCCTTTTCTTTTTCGACTTCGGCCACACCGACGACGCGCATGCGCTCGGTTGCTTCCAAAGTCCGATCGCGTTCGACGCGCTCGAGTTCCACCGCGTCGGTCCGCTCTTTGTTGCGTCGGGCAACGAGTATCTGTCGATTCATGTTTTCTTCGGCAATCCCCAGTTCTTCGTCGGTGGCGATGCGGGCCCGTTCCGATTGAAGCCGTTGCTCCTCGCGGACTTTTTGTGCCGAAGCTTGCTCGCGGGCTTCGATCTCAGCGATTTCTCGTTTCTGCTTTTCAGAGGCCTCAACCCGCTGGCGTTCCAGTTCCAAGAGTGCCTCTTGGGCTTCGACATCTTGCTTCTTTAGGGTCTTTTCGCGCTCGCGGGTGAAGTGGTTCTCCTTGATTTTTTCCTGCGAGGTCAGCTCGGTGATCTTCTTGATACCTTCAGCATCGAGAATGTTGTTGGGGTTGAGTAACTCGAGCCTGGTTTGTTCCAAATAGTCGATCGCCGCGTCGTCCAGTTTGTAACCGTTGAGGTCGGTACCGATCACTTTCAGGATCTCTTCCTTGAACTGCTCGCGTTTGTCGTATAACTCGACAAATTCAAATTGCTTGCCGACCGTCTTCAAAGCCTCGGAGAACTTGGCATCGAACAGCTCGCGCATGGTTTCAATTTGACTGGCGCGGCGGCAACCGATCGACTGAGCCACCTCGCGCATCTCCTCCTGCGTCTTATCGATGCGAATGAAGAAGGCCACGCGAATGTCAGCTCGGATGTTGTCTTTACAAATCAAGCCCTCTGATCCCGTTCGAGCGATTTCAAAGCTCTTGACCGTCAAATCCATTTTTTCGGCGGAGTGCAACACGGGCACAACCGTGATACCACTGGCGGTCACTACTTGCATGCCTCCCCAACCGGTGCGGACGATCGCCTCATCGGGCCCGACCTTGCGATAGAACTGACTCGCCAAGGCGAGGAAACCAACCGCCAACATGATCAGCGAGAGGATCGATATCCCGATGACGAACAGTGCTTGAGTGACTTGTCCGAGCAGCAATAGTTGTGTCATGTTAGTCCTGGGGCTGTGTTGCCGAATCGGTTCCGGTGGGGGAGACAATGTAAACGCGACGCTTGGCGTCGTAATGGGTAATCCATACGCGGGCTCCTTGCACCAAGTGCTGACCATCGGTGCGCACGTTCAGGAGCAGTGGGGCGCCGTCGGTCTTAAATTTGACTTGGCCAAAATTGGCGTTCGCTTGGAGCGAGCTGATCGTGCACTCTTTTCCCACGATTGAGTTGGAAGTCAAACGTTCGACGACGAACCAGCCCCGCATGGGGCTGGTTGCTAGTTTGGTCAAAGGGATGGAAATTGCTAGGTTTTTTGCGACAAGTAGTGTGGACCACAGCCAACCGGGGGGCGAAAAGAAGCGTCCGTCGACGAGAATCCACAGCATGGCGGAGGTAAACCACCACAGCACTCCAAAGGTCCCGAGCCACAGCACCAACGGCACGCTTCCGATGTTCAGCCAGCGACTGGCAAACAGCCCTACCCCGGCGGGTGCGGTAACGGCCGAGGGGTCGAGATCGATGCCTGGATCCAGATCCGAATCGACTTGCACGCCAAATCCAGGGAGGTCGAGATCGACCGCTCCCAGCATGGCCAGCAGGCTCCAAGCGAGCAAGAAGCCCAGGAGAAACGTGGCGGGGAGCACGGGTCCAACGAAGATTGAAGTGATCAGTTCCATGAGCATGCCTTGACTGTCCAGCGCGAAATGAAGGACCTTAAGTTATAGGCTAATCACTGGCCCAGAGTGGGCGCGCCGAATATCGCGCAAAAAGCGAAGTCGGGAGGGCCAACGCAACTAACTCTTCCACGCGGGGAGAGTCGGTTAGCCGTCGGTAGCTGTCAGTTGTTCCCTCCGCCGAGGCAAGCTCGACGGAAGGGGACGCACTCGGGAGAGCGAGACTCTTGCCGAGCTTTTTTTTGTTCTACCGCCCAACCCCCACAAGCAAAACGATTCCCGCCGCTTGCTTGTGGACGGCAGGTGGCGGCCCCCAAAAGGCTCCGCAGGAGCGTCGCCCTCCCGTATGAACATCGTTTCAATGTGATTGAACCAACTCCCAGGTGATGGGGCGAGGATAGCTCCTTGCCTCTTCTGTATCACTCGCATTGCTGGCCGAAAAATTTGCAACTGCGGGGGCGGTGATGAACTCGAGCAATTCGTCTGCTCCTACCGTTTGCTCGGTTCGCAGCACATTGATGTAGGCCAACTTGCCGGCTTCCAAGGTCCCTAACTCGTGGTCCCAGCCGAGGGCCTGAGCGGCTTTGCTCGTGATCGCTCCCAGCGCCGCAGCGGCACTCAGGTGCGGGTGCTTGTGCCGGGCCGCTTTCATCTCCCGCCACAGATTGAGGTCCGGGTTGCTGGCGCGCGAGTCGGTGCCGATGACCACGTTGATCCCACGACGCTGCATGGCATCCAAGGGGTAGGGGGGATGTCCGAAGTGAGTGTGGGTGCGGGGGCAAGCCACGATCGATACCTGGGGACTTTCCGCGAGTTGGTCGAGCTCTCGATCGTTGAGGAAATTTCCGTGGATCAAGAGACTTCGCTGCGCTGCTTGCAGCAACCCAATCGCCTCCTCAATCTGCAGCCGATCGTCCGCCAACGGTACTCCCAACTGTTCAAAGGCGGTGCGAAAGGCTCCCGTGCCGCTGCTCGCCCAGTGGCGTTCATCAAGGCTTTCCGCAATGTGCATCGCCATTACCTGGCTGGCCGGCCAAGCCACGTTGCTTAGCGCCCGCGCTCCTTTGGCCCATAGCGAGTAAGGAGCATGGGGCGAGATTCCCAGGCCGCATAAAACGGGTGATACGCCCGTCAGCTCGCTGGCCGCAATCGCTTGTGCCCATCGCCAGTTGTGGTCAAACCGTGCCGGGTCCAGGCCGATGATCTCCGGACAGGCGATGATTCTCGGATAGGAAACCGGTTCAAGATGTTGTTCCCATACGCATGGCGGTAGAGTGTAGCGATATCGCATCTCCAATGCAGTTGGTGACTGGGGTGCCGGATCTGTGGGGTGGAAATTGCTAATGCTCGGGACGGCGGTTGCGCTCCAAGGGGGTGTCACGATGTCGGCGATGAGGCAAGTGCCGCTGCGAAAGCACTCTTGAACGCCCGCGGTCACTGCCGCAGCCAAGGCAGCGGCGAGTTGCGTTTCGTCGAGATGGCTGGTTTGCTGACGCCGATGGCGGACCACCCGTCCAATCCACTCGGGGAAATTTGCACCTGCTGCGATCGGTTCAGTAAACTGACTGAACTCGAGATGCGTGTGGCAATTGACCAAGCCAGGCAGAAGGATGGCGTCGCCCAAGTCTACCGTGGCGGGTTGGGTAATCGAGTCGGTGACTTCGACAAGTCTCCCATGCTCGATGACCACTTGGCCTGGTTGCAAGATCCTTTCGGGGGAAACGATGATGCTGCGAGCTTGAATTCGGAGAGAGTCCATGGTCATGTGGTTATTCAAAAAAACTGGTTAAACTCAACAAGATGCATCGGCCAACCACCCAACCCCTGGACCGCACTTTTTTCGAAGGCTCGACGGCTGCCGTAGCCCAGCGCCTCTTGGGTAAACTGTTGGTTCGGCGGTTGAGTAACGGGCAGCGCCTCAGCGGCATCATCGTTGAGGTCGAGGCCTACGTATCAGAGGGTGATCCCGCCTGCCACAGCCATCGCGGGCCGACCCCCAGAAACGCGTCCATGTTTCTATCCGCCGGAACCTTGTACGTCTACTCGATCCACACACGATATTGCCTGAATGTCGTTACCGAAGCGGCAGGGCGTGGTAGCGCGGTGCTGATCCGCGCCTTGCAACCGTTGGAAGGGCTCGAGGCGATGGCGTTGCTGCGTGGAGTGGAGGTTCCCGACGAGTTGGCAAGTGACCCTTCGGAGAACGGACCGAGCCATTCCAGGCGAACCGCGTGGCTTCGCAGTTTAACCACAGGTCCCGGGCGGTTGTGTCAAGCGTTGGCGGTTGACCGGTTGCACGATGGTTTGGAACTACCGCAGGCAGATACGATTTGGGTGGAAGCCGCGCCGACGTACTTAAGACCCGTCCGCAAACAAGTTACCGACTTGCTCTCCCCTCACCCTACTCTCTCCCCTGCTATGCTCGCTGCGCGAGGCCGGAAAAAGGGTATTGGAACCGGTAACTTATCAGCGCATGGATCCTTAGATGATGCATTATGGAAAATCGTCTCATCCCCGAGAATTGGTATATCCCGCGCCCAAACCCTGCCGCTGCGCTGGTTTATCGATGGGCATCAGCTGGTCAGTGGCTGTGCGCGCGATCACAGCCAAGGCAGGCATTGGCGGTTCGCGATGGACTGAATTGTGAGAATCGCCCGAAGTGACGAGCAAAGGCGGTTTATTTCATGTGCCGAGAGATTGAGCTCGCGCAGCGATCGAGCTTGGTCGAGTTACAATGCACTGAGTGCTTAATTTTCGCGGTCATGCGGCAGGTTACTAGGTTGTTAAATTGTTAGGTCATTAGGTTATGGGACCAGGGTTTAAGGTGCGGTGATTTTTACAGGCCATCGATTGCATCTGTGTTGGTTACTGACGCTGCTGGTAGCGTTGAGCGGACGCGGCTTCGCGCAAACGACTAACCCGGCCGCCATGCCTGGTTCAGCGGCTGAGCCTGGCGCAGGCAATTCGCTTAATCGCGCGGCCATGCGTTTGGAAATGAATCGTTTGGCTGGTATCTGCGACACATTGCATTTGGTGGATGAAGCGATCCTGTGCCGCGGCTGGGTGCTCGCTGCTGAGCGCTCGGACCAACGCCGCTTGTATCTACCGGTGGAACTCCCTTCCGAAGATGCTAGCCGTCCGCAGCAGGCGCGTTGGTGTCGTTACTTCACCGCCGCACGCCGCGGGCACGCGCAGTGGTTTTACACCGAGGCTCAGCGACTAGCTCAAGCGGGAAAGGAAGCCGAAGCGTTCCGTACTCTGTGGCAAGTGATGCGTGAAGATCCCGAGCATGCCGAGGGACGCCGCGTGCTTGGATCGCTCGTGAATGCAGTGCAAGTCCGCCCCAAATTGCGGCCCGGCACGGCCGCGCATCTCGATTTCGGCTGGCCGGCCCGTTCTTACAATCGCGTGCAGACGCCCCACTTTATGCTGACCAGCCGCGCCGATAGCCGAGCCAGTATCGATATCGCCCAGCGACTGGAAGCGGCTCATGCGCTGTGGAGTCAGCTGTTCTTCGAGCAATGGGCCAAGCCGGGACAATTGGCGGCCAAGTTAGCGGGGGAGAATTCAGCGTGGAACGAATCGCGGAAGATGGAAGTGATCTTGCTCAAGGATCGAGAGGAATACATCGAGACGCTGGGTGTCCGCGAAGCCAATATTGGGGTCTCGGTGGGCTATTACAACAATCGAGCCAAGCAGAGTTTTTTCTATCCCAGCGAAGAATTGCAAGCGACATTTTTTCATGAGTTAACGCATCAATTGTTCGCCGAGTCGAGTCGGATCGATACGCTCAATGACGCGGGGAGTCAGGGTGGGATCTGGATCCTCGAAGGTATCGCCTTGTACATGGAATCGCTCCGCTCGCACGGCACCTATTGGACGGTGGGGGGAATCGACGCGCCGCGCCTGCAGACGGCTCGCTACCGCGCAGTCCGCGATGGCTACTGGCCCGGCTGGAATTCCTTTGTCGGTGGTACGATTGACCAATGGAAAGAGGACCCGAATGTAGCATTGTATTACGCCCACGCAGCCGGCCTAACGCATACTCTGTTCGACCTTCTACCCGCTGCCAACCGGAATTCAGACAACAACGATTCGCGCGAGCGTTACATGGCGGCATTGACGGCAACTTACGAAGGGAGACCGACCTCCAGCCTGGGGTTGCTGGGTCAGTTGGCGGAGGATGAAGAAGCAGCCAAGCTCAAGTACCAGGAGTTGATGACGGTCACCGATGAACAAATGGTTGCGCTGAACCGCAGCCGGGTTCAAGTGGCGGAGCTGGTGTTGGCGGGGAGCGAGTTCAAACCGGAAACTTGGCAAACGTTAGCGGAGCAAAAGCAGTTGCAGTGGCTCGATCTGTCGTTTTGCAACTGCACGTCGCGCGACGTGGGGTGGCTCGGTGGTCTCAAGCAGCTCGAACGCCTGAGCGTCGAGGGAACGGCCGTGGATGGGGCCATGCTGAAGCATGTCGCAGAGCTGAGGGCAATCGAAGAATTGGATCTATCGGGTTGCGCGATCGACGATGCTGCGCTGCAGGCGCTCCGCGGTCATCCGAAGTTGGAGATCTTGTGGCTGACCAATACGGCGGTCACCGATGCGGCGCTCGGTAGCTTGGCGACTCTCCCCAACTTAAAAGCATGCGACATTGGGGGCACGAAGATTACCCCGGCTGCTTGGGAGGCTTTCCTGCGTCAGCACCCGCTGACGCCTCGGTGAGCCGCCAGCTCCAAGAGGTGACGAACCTTTCAAGCAACTGTTCCGTTGAACCGCAGGGAGCCACTGGCAACCACTGGATAAAAAAAGTAGGACCGGCAGGACTTGAACCCGCAACCAAGGGATTATGCGTACCACCACAGTTTTCACTGCCTCTTTCAAGTTCGTGGTCTGGACTATCTCTTCCCATTACAGGTTCGCCGTATAGTCTCTACACCTTCCTCTGACGAGGCTTGGCTCGGGATTAACGTATCGCAACCGCCAGCAACTGTGATTGTGACTGTGGTTGCGACTTAGTCTTCCCCGAATTTGACGAATTCTACCGTGACCCTCATGCATGCACGCGTGGAGGTCACGGCAACCCATTCGATGGCACCCTGCGACATTGGGTCGTTTAGGTGCCGATCGCTTAAGTCCCCTGCTCTAACCGTTGAGCTACGGTCCCATAGCGGCTTAGTTTAACGATATTTGCTCTGGCTGTCAGTATGTCGCGCGATTCCGCAGAGGGGCGGGGTTACGACTGCGGGGCGACCATTTGCATGAGAATACCACATACATAAGCGCCATAAGTCCCAAGGACATAGCCGAGCACGGCCAGGAGCACGCCAACGGGTGCGAGTGAGGGGTGGAAGGCGGCGGCCACCACCGGAGCGCTGGCGGCCCCACCGATATTGGCCTTGCTGCCAATCGCCAGAAAAAAATAGGGAGCGCGGATGAGATAGCCCACGACCAGCAGCAAGCCGACGTGGATGCACATCCATATCAGTCCGACGATGAACAGGCCGAAGTAATTGACCACGGCCCGCAGGTCCATGCCCAGGCCGATCGTGGCGACCAGCACGAAAATGAAAACGGTTCCTATCTTGGATGCCCCTGCACCTTCCAGTTGGCGGAGTGGCGTTGCCGAGAGCAGCAAGCCTAAGGTGGTGGCGATTATGATCAACCAGAAAAATGATAAGTCGAGGCTGAACTGCGACAAGAACTGATAGTGCTCGGCCACGTAGGGAGCCAGCCAATCGGCCAGGGCGTGTGAAACGCCCGTGCACCCGAAGGCAACTCCCAAAATGGCAAACAGCTCAGCGGTGGTGGGATTGCGGGCCGTCCGTTTGGCAAATTCTTCCATTTTTGCTTGCAGCGCCTCAACGCTGCTGCGATCCGCCCGAAACAGGTGATCGATTTTCTTGGCTTGGCCAACGCCCAGCAACAGGAACATCATCCACAGCTCGGCCACGAGCACATCGACGGTGACCATCGCGCCGAACAAGGCGTCGGAGGGTTGGAAGATCTCTTTCATCGCGGCTTGGTTGGCCCCGCCACCAATCCAACTCCCTGCTACCGTTGTCATGCCTCGCCATACAGCCTCGGGGCCAGCGCCACCGACCAACTCTGGGTTGAACGCGCTGACGATTAAGATGGCCAACGGACCACCGATGATGACTCCCACGGTACCGGTCAAAAACATCACCAGCGCTTTGGGGCCCAACTTGATAATTTCTTTTAGATCGACGCTGAGTGTCAGCAGGACGAGGCTGGCGGGCAATAAATAGCGTGAGGCCATTTTGTAAAGCTGCGAAGTGGTTGGGTCGACCACGTTGAATAACGTTAACAACGAGGGTAAAAAGTAGCACAGCAACAGCATCGGTACCACTTTATAAAACAGTCGAAACGGCTTGGCTTGGCTGTTACTCGACCAAAAGATCAGGGCCAGCATGGTCATCAGGATTCCGAATACGACCGCGTCGGAAGTGATCAATGGAGCTGGTCGGGCAATGTCTGCGGCCGGGTCCGCTGCCGCAGCCCACAGCGGGGAGCCGACTAGTGTCGCGCACGCCAATACGGAGACAAACGATAGGGAGAGATAGTGGCGGGTGGGCGAGCATAGTTGTTTCATGCGAGCAGTATAACTAAGCAGTTGGCCATGGGTACTTCGGGGAAACCAAAACAGGAACGCCGATTGGGAGCAGGGGAATGAAAGCTGAGCGGCCCTAGCCATTTTTCGTCTGCCATTTTTCGTCTGCCCTTTGCGAGTATGCTAACTTGGCATTCGGCTTGTGTTTGGCCGTTCATTGAGCGGTTCAGTCCTAGCTGTTTGCGGCTTGGACCGTCAATTTCAATCTAAATCCACGACTCGGATCGCACTGGCTGAGCCCAGCGGTACCCGCATTATTCCGAAAAATCCACGGACACCTGCTCAACAAAGGCGACGAGGCTTATGGCCGTTTTCAAAGCATCCTCTACACCTTCTCGATCGCCCGAAACGGCGACTGAAAGGCAAACCCGTTCACGCATGGGCTGCTGGTTGCTCGGAGCCTTGCTCTTTTTCGGCTTGCCACTGTTGCTGTTGGCTGTGCTGGTGCTGACGATTGTCTTTCGCGAAAGAACAGCTCGGCAGGAACTACTCGCGCGATTGGCAGAGCGGCAGCAGCAGGGCTTGCCCAACGATAACGCTTCGTTGGACAGCTATTACCGGCAGCTAACGAGTGAGGCCAAGACCGAGGCCTGGCTCAGCGCACTGGCGGAGCTAAAGGCTCAGGGCTACGAGGCGGCGTATGCCGATTTGAAGCTGGAAGATCTGTACGAACTGGGGTTTCCCGCTCCGGGTGCGGTGTGGAATGAGGAGGTTGCCATTCGCGAGTTCCTCGAGGTTTGGAAAGGGACGCATCGCCAGCTGCAACTCCTGGGAATTGATCAACGTGAACAGGCTCTTCCGGTACGCTGGCCGCTCGAGTTCCAGTCGTTCAATACCGAGTTGGAACCTATTCAAGAGATGCGGCAAGCCGCTCGGTTGCTGAGACTCAAGGGGCAGTTGGCCGTTTATGACCGCGATTCGGCCGGAACACGCCGCTCGGTGGCTGCGCTCCTAGGAACGTCGGAGGCGGTAGCTACTCATCCGATACTCGTCGCATCGCTGGTCGCTATCGCCCTCGATGGGATGGCCATCGGCTTGTTAAAGGATGCACTGGAGCACGATGTTCTCGACGAAGGTGACTTAACTGCTATTCTGCCGATGTTGCAACGCCACGCGACGATTGGAGAGGGGTATCGGGTGGCGATCGAGGGGGAGATCGGGTTGGCGTTGCCTATCTTCGATGACCCGAACCTTTCGGGCGAGGAGGTGCCGGTGGGGTTACCGGCGCGGTCGCGCGATGCCTTGATTTACCTCGAGCACATGCAGCGCATTGCTGGCGTGCCGACCCAAGATCTGACGGAATTTCAGCAAGGCATCGACCTAGAAGAGGCGAGCCTGCGGCAGCAGCTTTCAACCGGCTGGGTGCAGCGGTTCGATTCGATCTTCACCGGCCTGTTGGCTCCAGCCGTTGGCGCGGCGGGGAACGCCTTCATTCGACAATGTGGTCAACATCGCATCGCGAGCCTCGCCGTCGCGGTCCGTTTGTATGAAAAACGGCAGGGGCAATTTCCCGCAGTGCTGGGAGATTTGACGGTGGTGGGAGTCGACGTTACGAGGTACATGCCGCCCGGTGCGCAACCGTTTGGATACAAGGCGGAGAAGCAGCGGGCGGTCTTGTGGGGGGCGGCCTTTGATCGCGGGGATGCGATTCCCCCGGAACCGCCAACCATCGATCCTAGCGAACCGAATGCCTGGGTGGATACCTTGTGGACATGGCGTTTGCTTAAGCAAGCAACCGCCGCCGCAGGCGAACCGGCCCTACCCTGATGCGTTGTGGGGTGGATTGTTGGCTTTTCGTCGCGTTTTTGCCATTCTGCTGTGTTTTGTCATTCCCTGAGGATCGGCGTAGCGATCGACGGTGCGGAGAGTGGCCATTGCGGGTAGAATCGGGTGAGACAACCCTTTCGCTGGACCTCTTGGACGACGAAGCGCTGAATGACATCGGACTATACACAGCAGCAATCATTGGGTGGCTTGGCGAAGGCCGAACAACTCAGCCTGCAGGCGACCGTACCGCCAGCGGAGATTCCTGGATTCCGCCTGGAACGGCTGCTGGGTCAAGGGGCGTTTGGCCAGGTTTGGTTGGCCACTGACTTGAATACGCGCCGGCCGGTGGCGATCAAGTTTTACTTAAACCGCAGCAGCAGGAATGTCGATTCGCTGCGTCGCGAAGTGAGTCACTTGGTCAACATGTCGACTGGGCGGCATATCGTGCAGGTCCTGGCAGTTGGTTGGGACGCTGAGCCTCCCTTTTACGTGATGGAGTATATGGAGAACGGATCGCTTGAGGACTTGGTCAGGTCGCGCGGGCCGTTAGCCATTTCGGAAGCACTCTTGGTGCTCCGCGAAATTGCCGAAGGGCTTTCCTACGCACACGGCCGAGGTGTCTTGCACTGCGATCTCAAGCTGGCCAACGTGGTGCTCGACCACGCTTGGCGTCCGCGGTTAGCCGATTTCGGGCAAGGGCGATTGACCAATGAACATACCCCATCGCTGGGGACTTTATTCTTCATGGCACCGGAGCAAGCGGATCTCAAAGCATCGCCCGACGTGGCCTGGGATGTATATGCTCTGGGTGCAATTGGCTATACGCTGCTGGTGGGGAGTCCTCCGTTTCGCACGCCGGAAGTCATCGAGTCGTTGGATACGGCCAGTACGCTTCCCGATCGACTGCAGCGTTATCGACAAACCATTGAGCGGGCTCCGCGACCTCGCTTGCACTATCGTCGTCGAGGAATTGATAAAGCTCTCTGTACGATCATCGACCGCTGCTTGGCGGTAGATCCGCAGCGGCGATACAGCAACGTGCAGCAGGTGATCGAAGCGATCGACGCGCGGCAATACGCCCGCGCGCGGCGCCCGCTGTACCTGATGGGAATCGTTGCCCCCATTTTGCTGCTGGTGCTGATGATGATGTTCTCGGTGCGGAGCATTTCCTTAGCCACCCAAGAGTCGCTGGGGAGTGTGAGGAAGCGATCGTTGGAAAGCAATCATTTCGCCGCGCGCTATGTAGCTCAAACGCTGGAAAATGAAATTCTGTCACTTTTCAGAGTGGTTGAGGCGGAAGCGCAGCGCGATGAGCTGCGGGACTTGATGAAAGCCAATGAAGAGGCCAACGCGGCTTTGTTGGATGCGATTGCCGATGTTCAAAAGCAGGAAGAGTTGGAGCGGCAATTGATCAACAGCCCCGAACGCATACGTTTGGAAAGTTATGCTGAGCAGCGGTTGTCGGCGATGATCGCCAAAGAGAGTGACGGAAATCGAGGCGCGATCTTCAACACATTGATTGTCAGCGAATCGCGTGGGGCCATCGTAGCGATTGCGTTTACTTCCGAAGAGGAAGCGCTGGCGACCAGTCCCGTCGGGGGCAATTTTGCTTGGCGCAGTTACTTCAACGGAGAGCGAGCAGATGGGGACCGTCAACGACCTGCACGCGAATACAAGGCGACCCGCAAAACGCACTTGTCAGTGTCGTTCCGTTCCACGTCTACCGGAGCATGGAAGGTGGGGGTCAGCACACCCGTCTGGAATAGAGAAGACTTGGAAGAGGATGGTGAGACACCGCGGGCCGGGGCCATCCCGCTCGGGGTGTTCGTGATCACTATCAACCTCGGTGACTTCGAACTCTTGTCACGGACGACCGAAGAGCCTCCAGCGGATCCTGAGAAAGCCCCCATACGCTTTGCCGCATTAGTGGATGGCCGGGATGGAAATCAGAAAGGGACCTTGTTGCAACATCCGCATATTCCGGCTATCCAGAAGATGGATCGCGAGACGATGAAAACGGTGTTTAGGATGCCGCAAATCCCGCTCCCCTTGCTCGAGCGCTTGCAGGCCGACGGCGGCATCGGCATCTACGATTACCAAGATCCTGCCGCAGAATTTGAAAAAGGAACACGGTTTGAGGGGGGGTGGTTGGCTTCGATCGAGCAAGTGTCGTTGCCGCGCATGCCGGGGTTGGAAGAGGGACGCACCAAAAGCGACTTATGGATTTTGGTGCAGGAACCCAACCGTTTCGTCGACGCTCCCATTGAAACACTGGGAGACCAACTGCAACGGGAGAGCTTCATCGAGCTCGGGACGTTATTATTGGTTGTCGTCGTGTTGTGGTATTTTGTTTTCCGGCTCGGGCAAGCCTCTTTGGCCAAAACCGCGATCGCGGGTGGACAAGGCCCGGTCGATAAAGCCCCGTTCGAATCGACCATCGAGAGTAATCTGTGATGGAGGCTGCCCCAGAGCCTATAACTGCTTCCGAGCCTGCGTCCGCTTCAACGCCATTCGCCGCGTCGATGCCTTTCGCAGTATCGCTGCCGGCCGAAAGTCCCGATCGTTTGTTTCAGCGGGTCGCCTTGGCCTGGGTCATTGCTCCCGCATTAATCCTGCTGGCGTCGTGCGTGTTGCAGGTGGGGGAGCGGCGGGAAGTTGTGCTCCCCTGGCTCAACGTGGCACTCCCTGAAACATGTGGCTTGTATTCTCGATTCGGTATCGACTGTCCCGGCTGCGGCTTGACGCGGAGCTTCATTCACATCGCCCATGCCGATCCGCTGGCAGCGTGGCGTCTGCATCCCCTCAGCTGGCTTTTGTTTGCCTTTGTGGCTGCACAGATCCCGCTCGCACTCGCTCACGCGCGTGGCAGTCGCTCGGCGTGGCTCAAGCCATTGACGCGGGCCAATGAGTGGGCTTTGGTCGCCCTGGCCATCACGTTAATGTTGTTTTGGCTGGGGAAGCTCAGCGTGGGCTTCTTCGGTTAGAATGCTGCTGGCCCGACCGAACACCTTTCATTCAACAACTTGCCCCAAGAAAACGCAGTCGCATGCTCCACACGATTTCGCTGATCGCCCCACGCGGCAATGTCATCTCGATCAAAGCGGCTGGATCTGGGCCCGCTCTGATACTGCTGCATGGTTTCCCGCTAGATCATCGGATGTGGCTAGAACAACTTAGTGGACTGTCTGAGCATTTTCATGTGATCGCCCCGGACCTTCGCGGGTTTGGTCAGTCGACCTTAACCGACTCCCCCTACACAATGAAAGAGCTTGCAGACGACGTTGAGTTCATTCGCAAGCACTTGGCAGGGGAGCAGCCGCTGCGGCTGTGCGGTTTGTCGTTTGGCGGCTACATCGCCTTTGAATACTGGCAACACTATCGACAGAACTTGGAGTTGCTGGTCTTGGCGAACACCAAGCCAACTGCCGACGATGAGGCCGCGCGTGCGGGGAGACTGAAGATGGCTGCCGATGCCGTCGAGCTTGGGGCTTGGCCAGCCGTCGAAGGGATGTTTCCCAAGCTGCTCTCAGCGGTGACGCGTGAGCAACAACCGGCCGTGGCGGCATCCGTGGAGGCGATGATGCGAAGTGCTCCGGCCGCCGGGATTGCGGCTGCCCAACAGGCGATGGCTGCCCGCCGCGATTTCACCGCTGCGCTGGCGACCATGCAGACTCCCACGCTGGTCATCACCGGGGCCGATGATCCCATCGCCCCACCTGCGGCTACCGAAGCCTGGGCCAAACGTATCCCAGGAGCCCGCTATGCGTGTCTCGCCGAGGCTGGACACCTGACGCCGCTCGAGCAACCGGCCAAGTTCAATGGGCTCGTGCTGGGTGGCGAGTGAGACAAGGAGGTGCGAGCCGTTAGGCCGCGCGACGTTCCTGCTGCAGTTCATGGTTTGTTGAAGTCGGTGCAGCAGGTGCATAGGCTGCCGGTAACCGATCGCAACGACGTTGCTCCGCTTCGCGCAAAAACGCGATGCCGGACGTGGCCTTCAGGAGCTCACCGTAAGGTGAAAAGAACTTGAGCTGGTCTTCTTCAATGAACCAAACAACTTCGTGACCTTCGCACTGAAACTTGCGACCACAAAACATGCCGTTGCGAATGAGGATCGTCTCGTGCAGCGATTCACTTGCCTGCACTCCCAATTGAATCAATTGTTCAGCGATAGCGAGCCGGATTTTTTCGACAGGAGTCGCTTGGGTCATCTTTGGGGTCAATCCTACCAACAGCGGTTTGAGCTCAGCAAAATCGCAGCACGCGATCATCATGCCTAGCATCGTCGGATCACGCGCCCTTTTTTCAGTCCAGTTACCGCGAGTGTTAAAAATAACGCAAAGCGCCTAGAGTTTTTTTAAGCTGGTTAGCTAGCATTTTGTGCACGCGCTATGTGAGGTTGATAATTTCCTGCCGAATCCTTGAAGTTGAAAGTAAGGGTGATGTGTCAATGCAAACCGCCGTTGCCTCTGCAAAGAGACAACGGCGGTTAGAGAGTCAGCCTGTTTACACGAGCGATGGCCGTGAGATTCGAGGCTGATAGGTTTAGTGACTTGAGCTAGGTCGAGCGTCATCGTGAGCTAGTCAGGCCCTAGTGCGTTGTCACAGCTTGATTTTAGGGTAGTGGATCTTGCTAAAGATCCTGTGGTGTTGCGATCTTTAGCAAGATCCACACCAAGCGATTCTAATTTTTAGCTATGACAAATCACTAGTAACGGTAATGCTCTGGCTTGTAAGGGCCTTCGACCGGTACACCGATGTAATCCGCTTGCGACTTGGTGAGCGTGGTCAGCTTCACGCCGATTTTGTCCAAGTGCAGACGAGCCACTTCTTCATCCAAGTGCTTGGGGAGGACATACACCTTGTTCTCGTACTGGCCGTTGTCACGGTTTTCCCAGAGTTCAAGTTGGGCCAGCACTTGGTTGGTGAAGCTGGCGCTCATCACGAAGCTTGGGTGACCGGTGGCGCAACCGAGGTTCATCAATCGTCCTTCAGCGAGAATCAACACGCTACGGCCGGTCTCGTCGAAGGTGAACTGGTCGTATTGTGGCTTGATGTTGTTGCGCACCACTTTGCCAGCCTTCTCGAGCTTGGTCAAACCGGCCATATCCACTTCGTTGTCAAAGTGACCGATGTTGCTGATGATCGCTTTGTCTTTCATCTGCTTCATGTGTTCGACGGTGATGATATCTTTGTTACCGGTCGTGGTTACAAAAATGTCGACTTCGCCGATGACATCTTCGATTGGCTTGACTTCGTAGCCTTCCATTGCAGCTTGCAGGGCGCAGATCGGATCGATTTCGGTGACGATCACGCGGCAGCCTTGGCCACGCAGCGACTGGCAGCTTCCCTTGCCGACTTCGCCGAAGCCGCACACGAGTGCTACTTTACCACCGATCATTACGTCGGTAGCGCGATTGAGTCCGTCGATCAACGAGTGACGGCAACCGTAAACGTTGTCGAACTTGGACTTGGTGACCGAGTCGTTGACGTTGATCGCGGGGAACAGCAATGTGCCGGCTTTCTCCATCTCGTACAGACGAGCGACACCGGTGGTGGTCTCTTCGCTCACGCCGCGGAGTGTCTTGGACATGGCGGTCCACTTGCCGGGATTTTTTTCCAATTCATCGCGAAGCAGTTCGAGGATCACACCCCATTCTTCTGGCTCTTTGTCGGGGTCGAAGTCAGGCACTTGTCCGGCCGCTTCGTACTCGACACCCTTGTGGATCAACATCGTTGCGTCGCCGCCGTCATCGACGATCATGTCCGGTCCGGTTCCATCGGGCCATACGAGTGCTTCGCCGGTGCACCACCAATACTCAGGAAGTGTTTCGCCTTTCCAAGCGAAAACTGGAGTGCCTTGCGGAGCATCTAGCGTGCCTGTGCGACCGACTACGGTTGCCGCTGCCGCGCTGTCTTGCGTCGAGAAAATATTGCAGCTAACCCAACGCACGTCGGCGCCGAGATCAACCAGAGTTTCGATCAACACGGCGGTTTGCACAGTCATGTGCAACGAACCCATGATTTTGACGCCAGCCAGAGGCTGCTTAGGCCCAAATCGCTGACGCAGAACTATCAGGCCGGGCATCTCGTCTTCAGCCAAAGTCATTTCTTTGCGGCCGAGGTCGACCAAGGCTTGCGCTTCTTCACGCTTGCCTTGTTCCAGCAAATCGAATGCTCGCACTTTGTAGGGAGGGCGATTGGTGTGCGTCGCCATTGCGGCAGGGGCAGGTTTTACAGCAGTACTCATGGATAACTCCTTATCCCAAATCAACTAGAAACAAAATTACGTTCAGTGTTCAGCACCGCGCGACCGCCGCAAAAAGTGCTGGTCCTTTGGCACCCGAATCGGGTGGCAAAGGACGATACTGCGTTAGCTTCAAGCCAGCTGCCACGAGCCACGACTGCAGCTCGTCGCGCTCCGTGCCCAGACGCAAGTGTCCCATCTCCTGACGGTACGCATCGCGGTCATGCGGTAGCAGGTCGACGATCACAAGCGGTGCGGCGGGCTTCAGGACTCGCGCCGCCTCCGTTAACACTTCGATGGGCTCGCTCAAATATGGGAGCACCACGACCAGCCAGGCCGCGTCGAGGTATGCGTCTTCGAGGGGCAAGTCGGTTAACGAACTTTGCTCTACCCGTACGTTGTCGAAGCCACACAACCGCTGCTTCGCGGCAGCTAACATGGCGCTTGAGTTGTCGATGGCAATGGCCTGGGCAACAAATGGGGCAATCAACTGACACAGGGGAGCTGTGCCACAACCGAGTTCACCGACCACCGCGTCGCTGGGCAAAGTCGCGGCCAAGATAAACGCGTCCAACTGCTTGCCAAACAACTCAACCCGCAACTTATCCCACTGCTCGGCCGTCGAACTGAAAAATGCTTCGCTCCGCGACCGCTCCGCCAACACCCGTCCCAAACGCTGCTGGTCCAGCAAACTCGTCGGCGTGTCGTCCTGAGTACAAACCCAATGCCACAAACTGCTCCGCGACTCGATCCAGTCCGCCGAGTTCAAGCGATACAAGTGATTTGTTCCATCCCGCCGATGCGCAATCCAGTAGTCGGCCGCCAGGACTTTCAAATGCCGACTGACGGTACTCTGTGGTAACTGCACGATCGAGCACAGCTCAGTCACCGTCAATTCGGCCTCTTCCAACAATCTCAGCAGCCGGACGCGTGTTCCGTCAGCGAGTGTTTGCAGCCAGTCGAGAGAAGCCGTGGTTACCATAAATCCCGCGAGTTAATGCTTATCGTGAGGGGGACGTTGTCTTCCGAACAACGGCCGCCCGAGAGCCCGTCGTGTGGCGGAAACGTCCGCCTGCCCAAGTCGACCGATCGACCCGAACTTGGCTATCCATCCGTCCATCCGGATGATTCATTATTCTAAAGCTTAGTGCGCTCGTCAAGGTCTTAAGTGGAGAAGCAGGCTCTCTAGTCAGCGCCTTGGGGCGTGTTATGCTGACCGCATCGAAAACGATCAACGAATCACGCTTTGGAGGTGGAAATGCTGGCTTTGAAAGGTCTGGGAGTAGTAGTTGTGGGTGGCGGGACAGGCATTGGGCAAGCGATAGCTGTGAGTCTCGACAAGGCAGGGGCGCGCGTGGCCATCGGAGGTCGTCGCGCGGATGTCCTGGCCGAGGCAGCCTTGGGAACGTCGATCCTATCGCACACCCTTGATGTGGCCGACCGCGACAGTACCAATGCCTTCTTTCGCTGGGCCGCTGCCGAACTCGGTGATATCCATGTACTGGTCTATGCCGCTGGAACCAACATCAAGAACCGAAGCATGGCCGACATGCAGCCCGAGCAGTGGGACGAACTGATGGCCATCAATGCGACCGGGGGCTACAACTGCTTGCACGCCGTCTTGCCTGCCATGCGGGCTCGCAAGTCGGGGACGATCATCAACGTCTCTTCGATCGCTGGCAAACGCGCGATTGCACTCGGTGGCATCGCCTACTCGGCGAGTAAATTCGCGCTGACGGCACTCGGGACCTGCGTTGCTAACGAGGTGGCCGAGGATGGTGTACGGGTAACCAACTTATACCCTGGCGAAGTCAACACACCGATCTTGGCCAATCGTCCGACGCCGGTGACCGAAGAGCACAAGCAGCGAATATTGCAACCCAACGACGTGGCCGAACTGGTCCTCGCCATCGTGGCTTTGCCAGCGAGCGTGCATGTGCCCGAGGTGGTGATCAAGCCGCTTTCGCAGGGCTGGTACTAGCTCATGAAAATCACTGCGATCGAAACTTTGGTCTGCCATGCGCGGATGCGGAATTGGATTTTTGTCAAAGTGCTGACCGATCAACCCGGCATGTACGGTTGGGGCGAAGCGACGCTGGAGTGGCATACCCGCAGCGTGGTTGGAGCGATCGAAGACCTCACCCAGTTGCTGATCGGCGAAGATCCGACGCGGGTCGAACATTTGTGGCAGATGATGTGGCGGCAACATTTTTGGCATGGTCAAGGGATCGTCCGCTCGACGGCGATTGCCGGTATCGATCTGGCCTTGTGGGATATCGTCGGCAAGATCCATGCCGTGCCGTGCCACAAGTTATGGGGGGGCCCGGTCCGCGACTCGATCCGCTTGTACTGCCATCTCGGCGGTGGCAACCTCGAGAGCTTTTATGAAACGCCGGTCGACAACGCCAAGCAGTTTGCCGACCTGGCTTGCGAGGCGGTGAGCGAAGGCTTTACCGCGTTCAAATCGATGGCGGTGCCTCCCACGATGCCCATCGAAGGTCGCCGGCCGATTCGCGCCGCAGAGGCTTGTGTGGCGGCCATGCGCGACGCCGTGGGTGAAGGCATTGACATCATGGTCGATTGCCACGCCCGACCTTCCCCTGCGATGGGGATGCAGTTCGCCAAGGCGCTCGATCCCTATGGACTCTACTTCTTCGAGGAGCCCTGTTGGCCGGAGAGTTACGCGAGTTTAGCCGCGATCAACGCAGCGGTGGCAACCCCCATTGCCACCGGCGAGCGGTTGACGCACCTGGCCGCTTTTCGCGATCTGTTTGCCGTACGCGGTTGCGAGATTTGTCAACTCGACCTCACCCACTGCGGCGGTTTCACGGAAGCCCGTCGCATTGCTGCTTTGGCCGACGCCTATCGCATTGCCCTTGCACCGCATAATCCTCAAGGCCCGGTCAGCACCGCAGCGTCGCTTGAGTTTGGTTTCTCGCAACCGAGTTACATCATTTGCGAGTCGGTGCATAGCGATGTTCCGTGGCGATCCGAGGTTGTCGAAGAAGGCTACACGCTCGATCGCGCTACGCGGACGGTGACCCCCAACACACGTCCTGGTTTGGGGGTCGAGATCAACGAGTCGGAAGTGCGAAAACATCCCTTTGAACAAGAAGTGCTTCAGCGCGTGTTCTATCGCGATGGGGCGGTAGGAGACTGGTAACATGCATACACAACCACTGGCCGTTCGTCCGCATGCGTTTCAAGGCGCATTTGGACTTGCCTGCCGCGACATCACCCCGCCGGTCGGCATTTACTCACGCAACTGGGGAGCGGCGAAGCACGATGTGGCGACTTCGATTCATCGCCCACTGACATTGACCGCCTTGGTGATTACTTCGACGGCGGAAACCGCTCCGCCGTGCGTGTTGGTGGATGTGGACCTGGGCTGGTGGAAGACTCCGGAAACGTTTCGCAAGTTCCAGAGCCGTTTGCTGGATGAGCTGCAGTTGCTGCCCGAGCAGTTGCTGTTTGCCCTTAGCCATACCCACGCAGGTCCACCTTTGATGGATGCGGACCTTTCGTTACCAGGCAGTGACTTGTTGCAAGTCTGGATGGAAGAGCTTTATAGCCACAGCGTCTCTGCGGTGCAGGAGGCTTCCGCGCAGCGCTTCCCCGGAACGCTGGAGTGGCAGGCGGGGCACTGCGATCTGGCTGCTGTCCGCGACTTGCCCGATCCCGATGCGAGTCGGAAGCGAATCATCTGTGGGTTCAATCCACTGCTTCAGCCCGATAACACTTTGTTGGTCGGAAGATTGAGCGATGCGTCGGGGCAGGTCCGTGCGACGCTTGTCAACTATGCTTGCCACCCCACCACGCTGGCCTGGGACAACACGGCGATTTCGCCTGACTATGTGGGGGCCATGCGCGAGACGCTGAGCGCAGTCACGGGAGCTCCGGCCCTGTTTTTATTGGGTGCTTGTGGCGATCTGGCACCCCGTTACCAGTATGTCGGCGACACCGCAGTAGCCGATCGCCATGGTCGTCAATTGGGGCATGCGGCACTCGCGGTACTCAACAATATGGAAGCACCTGGAACCGCGCTGGTCTACCACAACACGGTGGAGTCTGGGGCACCCTTGGCGGTGTGGCAACCCGAGCCAGTCGTACCGGCTGGGCAGTTGTATGCCGAGCGCCGCACGGTTGAACTCAAGATCAAGGCTTGGCCCACTGCCGATGAATTAGAACGCGAACGGCAAGCCTGCACCGACCGCGCGCTGGAAGAACGTTTGCGACGCAAGCGGGACATCCGCCGCGGTTTGGGGGACAAGGCCACGTTTCCATTGCCGATCTACGTCTGGCGACTAGGCGATGCTGTGCTGGTTGGTTCTTGTTGCGAACCGTATTCGCAACTGCAAGTCGACTTGCGCGAACGATTTCCTGAGCACACGCTGATCTGCATGAACTTGGTAAATGGCTCGATCGGGTACTTGCCTCCCGCCGATTTGTATGACACCGAAGTGTATCCTGTGTGGCAGACCCCGTTTGATCGCGGCAGTCTCGAAGCAACTCTTGAAACGATGACGGAGGCGATACGCCATGTCCTCAGCCGGTGATCTGTCCTTGACGGAAGGCTCCCGTTCTTCGTCGCTGCTGCACGGCGTGTTACCCGTGCTGCATACGCCGTTGGCGGATGACGGCAAGCTCGATTTGCCGACGCTGGAGCGCGAGATCGATTGGGCGTTCGCCACTGGGGCCGATGGGGTGGTCGTGGCCATGGTCAGCGAAGTGTTGCGCCTGGGCTATCACCGACGTCGCGAGTTGGCGGCTGAAGTCTGTCGCGCCGTTGGCCAACGTGGCTTCACCGTGATCAGCGTGGGGGCGGAAAGTATTGCAGAAGCGATTGAGTTCGCCGAGCACGCTCAGTCGATCGAAGCTTCGGCGCTGATGGCCATTCCTCCGGTGGCTTCGTCGCTGGGAAGCCAAGCGACGGTGAAGTACTTTTCGTCGATCGCTCGAGCCGTGTCGATTCCGCTGGTGGTTCAGGATGCATCCAGTTACGTCGGTGCGGCGATTGACTTGAATGTCTACCTCGAGTTGCTCGCCCGCTTCGGAGCAGAACAGATTTTCTTTAAGCCCGAGGCGAGCCCGTTGGGGCCCAACTTATCCAAGCTCCGCGATGCGACCGCCGGACAGGCACGGATCTTCGAGGGCTCGGGCGGGATCAACTTGGTCGACTGCTATCGCCGAGGTATCGTCGGTACGATGCCAGGGACCGATCTACTCGATGGTATCGTGGCCTTGTGGCGGGCATTGCGGGCTGGCGACGAAACGCGTATCTACGACTTGTCGCTACCGATCTGTGGTTTAGTGGCGTTGCAATTGCAAGCCGGATTAGATGGCTTCTTGGCGATTGAAAAATATCTGATGAAGAAGCGCGGGCTGTTCCCCAGCACGCGGCAAGTGCCGCCGGTCAGCTGGGAGCTGGATCGAGAGACTGCTGCAGAAGTCGATCGGCTGTTTGAGCGATTGCAGGCGGCCCTCGGATGACAGTCGCCACGGCCACCACCACCTCACGCGCTTCCAAGGTCCGCTACCGCGCGCTGGCTTGGCTGATGCTCGCCGCCGCGTTGGCCTACCTTTGTCGCAACGCCGTGGGGGTGGCTGAGAGCACCATTCGCGCCGATCTGGGGCTAACGCTTAAGCAGTCGGGCTGGTTCATGGGGGCGTTCTTTTGGAGCTATGCGATATTCCAAGTTCCCACCGGAACCTTGTCGCAGCGATGGGGAACGCGTTGGACCCTCTGTTTGTTTGCTGTCGTTTGGTCGGTCGCCACGTTTGGGATCGGCATCGCGCAGGGCTTGGGTGTGTTGATCGTCGCGCAGTTGCTGATGGGACTCGGGCAAGCTGGGATCTTTCCGGCGGCCTGCAATTCGATTGGGCACTGGATGCCACTGGCGCAGCGTTCGAGCGCTTGTGGCTTGTTGGGGGCTGGCATGCAAGTGGGGGCGATTGTCGCCAGTGGAGTCACCGGTTATTTGCTCGATCCGCTGGGCTGGCGGTGGGTGTTTATCGCCTTTGCCATGCCGGGTGTGGCGTGGGCCATTTGGTTTTGTATTCGTTTTCGCGATCGACCGGAAGAAGTGCCAAGTGTCAATGCAACCGAATTGCAATGGATTCGCGCGGGCCGCGATGCATTGCCTGTGATAACGGAGAGCGCGGCCGCTGAGAAGTCGGAGTCTCCATTCGAGGCTGAGTCGACTTCACTGTGGCGGTTACTAGGAAAACCGGTGATCTGGATGCTGTGTGGGCAACAGATTTGTCGCTCGGCTGGCTACATGTTCTTTGCCAGTTGGTTCCCGACCTTTTTGCAAAAAACGCGCGGTGTCTCCATCGCCGAGTCGGGTTACTTGCAAGGCTTGGTGTTGGGTGGCACACTGGCGGGAAGTGTTTGCGGCGGGATGTTGGTCGACTGGATCTGGCGGAGGACCCACAGTCTGCGAGTGAGTCGCAGCGGGGTGGGGGCTGTAGTACTGGCAACCTGCGGCTGTTTGATTTTGAGCGCCTGGTTTGTCCGGAGCGATGTACTGGCGATCGGTCTGATTGCCTGCGGCGCGTTCTCGGCATCGCTGGCCGGTCCTTGTGCTTTTGCCGCCACGATCGATATCGGTGGGAAGCGGGTGCCGCAAGTTTTTGGCTTCATGAACATGAGTGGCAATTTTGCGGCCGCGCTCTGTCCCGTTCTGGTGGGCGAAATCTTTGCGTGGACCGAGAACTGGAATTTGGTGCTGCTACTGTTTGCGGCGATCTATCTGTTGGGAGCCGTATGCTGGTTGTTCGTGAACCCCCAAGCCGATCATGCGACGCAGTGAGCTAAGCTGGACAGCGCGAGGTTTTTGAGCGGCAAGGCGCTCGCCTCCGGTTCTTCCCGTTGTTTTTTATTTTTTACCGGATTTGTGTTACCGGCGGCTAGCGCCTTGCCGCTGGTTCGCTGGATTCAGCTGGCTCACCGGGTTCAGTTGATTCTGCGGGAGTCGCTGCGGTAGCTGGTGGGCTCAGTACGGGGAACTCGATGCCGCTGGTCAAACCACGATCGATGACCCAGATGTTGCGGAAGACGACGGGGTCGCTGTGGTCTTGGAACTTGGTCGGGAGCAGCAGCGGTTGCTCGGGCTGACCGGCGCCCGTCTTGTTGGGTATCTCGTAATCATCTTGAGTCTTGACGCCATTTTGCCAGACGGTGATCCGTGCGTTGCGGAGCTTGCTACCATCGGCAGCCCAACGCGGGGCAGTGAAGTGGATGTCATAGGTCTGCCAGCTCAATGGCGGATAACACATGTTTACATCTGGGCTTTTGGTCCGATACAAACTGCTGCACCCATTGAAGGTGGGCAGCTGGGCAAACGAGTCGAGAACTTGCACTTCGTAGCGGCCTTGCAGATAGCAGCCGCTATTGCCGCGAGATTGTCCATCGGAGTTTGGCATGTAGGGTAAGCGGAATTCGACGTGCATGTCAAAGTCTTGGAACATCGGCTTGACATCCGCGCCCGCTTTGAGCCAACCGTTTTCGGTCATCGCTGCCTGCATAAACTGCTCGGTGTTGGAGCCATCGAACAGCACCACGGCTCCCTCGGGAGGCACTGCACCCATGGTGGGACTGCCGCGTTGGATGCGTTCCAGCCGACCAACGCGTTTGCCTTCGCGATCAACGAGGGTGCAGTATTCCTTCTCGACGAAGATCGCCCAGGGCCCACCCGAGAGAATCAGGAAATCGCCTGAGCGGCGTCCAATGAGCGGAATCGAGTCGGCTCGATACCCCTCTTGCCCGGGCAGGCCGCCGATGAACTGGAGCGCTTCGAAGCGATCGTTGCCGATGGGGCGGATCTGCAAGCCGAGCGGCTCGTATTGATTTTCGCCCACGGTGATCGGGCCCACAAACTCCCCCTGCAGGTCGTAATTGGCATCAGCTGTTGGGGGCTCAGTTAGGGCGATCCGCTCTAGTGGCATGGGCGGTTGGTCCTGAGCTATCGCTATCGTTTTTAGAGAGCCAAGCGAACAGAGGGCCGTGCCAAAGAGCACGAGCCAGCGGGCTGTAGGGAGTGGGCTCAGGAAGTTCATCGGGGGTCCTAGGTGGTGGTAGGCGGTCGAGAGATGAGGGCGAGCGAGGGGGGGAATGGATTATTCTGATTGCTGCCGACCGTTTCTGCAAACAGCCAGGGCAGTCCGCGCCAAGCAGCAATCGAGTGATGTGCAAAAAACAGGGATTTTTAGGGGCTTAACAATATTTAAACACCTCTGGTCGACCGATCAGGGCCGGGGGGGCTTCCATAACCACCGTAGATCTGATCGGCGGAGCAATAGGCGCATTCGTTATTGCATACTGGCTGCGGAAACAATAAACGCAACGGGGCTTGTCAAAATTCGGTTTGTCGCATACCGTTTACTCTAATGTTTCCGTTTTAACCTCTCGAGGCAAATCAGCTGTGCACCCTACTACTTCGGACCATATTCGGCCGATCGACCAGGCAGTGCTGGATTTGCTGCGGCAATTTCAGGGGCTGACGGTACCCGAGTTGTCGGAGCGACTGGAAGTCACGGCTACGGCGGTGCGGCAGCGTTTGGAGCGGTTGGTTGAAGTCGAATTGGTGGAGCGAAAAAAGGAAAGTGTCGGCCGGGGACGCCCCCAGTTTCGCTACTTGTTGACCGCCTTGGGAATGCGGTACTCGGCGGCCAGCTATGCTGATTTGGCGGGCGCTCTGTGGCATGAGATTATGGAGCTTCCCAATCCTCAGTTGCGCAGCCGGCTGTTGCGACGGGTGGCCAAGCGGATGGGGCAAGACTTGAAGCACAACGTCCCCGTAGGAGCCGACCTGGGGGAACGGATGCATGCCATGGTCTCTGAGTTGGCGCGACGCAAGGTACCTGCCACGGTCAACTACGGCGGGCTGCTCCCTGTGTTGGAAGTGCATACATGCCCCTATCCGGAACTGACTGGCGGGGACGAGAATCGGCAGTTGTGCGAGTTGGAACAAGAGATGTTGAGCGAAGCCATTGGCCAGTCAGTGCAGCTGGATTGTTGTCGGCTCGATGGCCACAACCATTGTCAGTTTCGGCCGGTTCCGCAATTGCTTCCACAAGCCATGGCGGTGCACGTTGCATCGACTGCCCGGCCAGTTGAACCACTAGAATCACTGAACCACTAAGATCAAATGTCGAGTAAACGATGCGACCACACGCTCGTTAGAGCAACAGTATCCCGAATACGCTGTCAAGCAAACAGTAAAGTTAATCATAACTCACTAACCATAGTACGAATCTGAGAGAGCTGATGTCACACGTCCTGAAAATTGAGAACCTGCAAGTATCCGTCGATGGCAAACCCATTCTGCGTGGCGTTAATCTTGAGATGAAACATGGTGAGACCCATGCGTTGATGGGCCCCAATGGCTCGGGTAAAAGCACGCTGGGTTTGGTGATTGCAGGACATCCGGGGTACCAGGTGATCGGCGGCTCGATCACTTTGGACGATCGCGATGTGTTGGAGATGGCGCCTGACGAGCGGGCGCGGGCCGGGATCTTCATGGCCTTTCAGCGACCGATGAGTATTCCGGGGGTCAAGATGGCTGACTTCCTGCGGCATGCGGCCACCAACGTGCGCCGACCCGATCGTAAAGAAGGGGAAGAGTTGATTCCGATGCGCGAGTTCCGCAAGGAGCTGAAAGAAAAGATGGAACAACTGCGGATGGATCCCGAGTTCGCACGGCGTTACGTCAACGAGGGATTCTCCGGTGGAGAAATGAAGCGGGCAGAGATTTTACAACTCGCCATGTTGCAGCCGAAATTCGCGATCCTCGACGAAACCGATAGTGGTCTCGATGCCGACGCGGTTCGTTTGGCCAGTGCCAGTATTGCCGAGATCGGTCGTGAAAAGATGGGACTGTTGATCATCACTCACCACGACAAATTGCTCGAGCACAATCCGCCTGAGTTCACACACGTCATGTTGGGTGGGCGCATCGTCGAAACGGGCGGTGTTGAACTGGCACAAGAGCTGTACTCACGCGGCTACGATCGCATCCGGGCCGACTATCCCGATGCCGACCGAGCCAATCAAGAGATGCTGAGCGACGAAGCGACCGAAGTTGCCGTTGGGTAATCGAGGTTGATGTTGTTTGGCGGTTCGATCCGATTGTTTTTTACTAAATTCCGCTCACTTAAAGATAAGTTGTCGATATGGCTACCGATGTAATTGCCCAAGAAAACGACGCAGTTGGCGAGATCAATAAGTATAATTTTCGCACCGAGAGCACAGCCGTCTTCAAGGCCCGCAAGGGGGTCGACGCTGAGATCGTGGCTCAAATCTCCGAGATGAAGGGGGAGCCAGAATGGATGCGCGACTTCCGGCTCAAGTCTTTGGAGATATTCAACGCCAAGCCGATGCCGACCTGGGGTGGCGATATCGCCATCGACTTCCAAGACATCTACTACTACCTCAAGCCTTCGAGTGGGCAGGAGAAGTCGTGGGACGACGTGCCTGCGGAGATCAAGGAAACGTTTGAGAAGCTGGGGATTCCCCAAGCAGAGCGAAAGTTTTTGGCGGGTGTTAAGGCTCAGTTCGAGAGCGAAGTGGTGTACGGTTCGCTCAAGCAAGAACTGGCCGATCAGGGAGTGATCTTCCTCGATACCGACTCGGCCGTTCGCGAGCATCCCGATTTGGTGCGCGAGTACTTTGGCAAGATCATTCCTCCTTCGGACAACAAATTCGCTGCTTTGAACTCGGCGGTTTGGTCGGGTGGTTCGTTCATCTATGTACCGCCGGGAGTTAAGATTGAGTTCCCGTTGCAAGCCTACTTCCGCATCAACGCGGAGAACATGGGTCAATTTGAGCGGACGCTGATCATCGTTGACGAAGGGGCCTCGGTCCATTACGTCGAAGGCTGCACCGCTCCGATGTACAGCAGCGAGAGCCTCCACTCCGCAGTGGTCGAAATCATCTGCAAGCGTGGTAGCCGCTGCCGTTATACGACGATTCAAAACTGGGCCAACAATATTTATAACTTGGTTACCAAGCGGGCCATGGCTTATGCCGACGCGACCATGGAATGGGTTGACGGAAACTTGGGTAGCAAGTTGACGATGAAGTACCCAGCGGTCTACATGATGGAACCGGGTGCGCGGGGCGAGATCCTGTCGATCGCCTTCGCCAGTGCCGGTCAACACCAAGATGCAGGTGGCAAGCTGGTGCATGCGGCGCCGCATACGACCGGTCAGATCATCAGCAAGTCGATCAGCAAGAATGGCGGTCGCAGCAGCTACCGCGGTCTGGTCAAAGTCGAGAAGGATGCCAAGAACTCCAAGTGCAACGTGGTGTGCGACGCATTGATCCTCGACCCAAAGAGCCGCTCGGATACCTACCCCTACATCGAGATCCTCGATCAAGATGTTTCGATCGGTCACGAAGCGAGCGTGTCGCGGATTGGGGAAGAGCAGTTGTTCTACCTGATGAGTCGCGGCCTGTCCGAGTCGGAGGCGAGCACCATGATCGTCAACGGCTTCATCGAGCCGCTCGTCAAAGAGCTGCCGATGGAATATGCCGTCGAAATGAACCGCCTAATCCAACTCCAAATGGAAGGCTCTGTGGGCTAGAGCCGGGGTTTGTTATCGCGGAGGCACACTGCGCCACTTATTCTCCCAGCGGGGGGTGGGCCTGTCGGGGCCGGTGGGGCACAGCAGTTTTCCTCAATAACACCTAACGACCTGCTTAGTCCAACACACTCACTTTGTGAACAGACCACGACCAGCGAGCTACTGTGCGAAACATGTGCGCCGCAGGACCTGGGGCGCTACTTTGTTTTACCTTGCACGACGGCGCTGCGTTTTTAAGACTGCCTCCGACTGATTCGTCAAAACCGCTCCATTTCAAACTTCTAATTTCAAACTTCAAACTTCTCCCACCATGACCATCGCTTCGCAATCTGAAGTTCTGCCGTTCGACCAAACTGGATTCGAACAATTCGTAGCCGCCCGCACTGAGCCGAGCTGGCTGACGGCCGCCCGCCGCGCCGCTTGGGGACAGTTCGAGCAAATGCAATGGCCCAGTCGCAAAGAAGAAGAGTGGATGCGGAGCGATCTCCGTGGCTTCAAGCTCGAGCGATTTCAATTGCCGATCAACGAAGTGTCGGTTGGTTTGGAAGAGGCTGGGGTGCCGCAATGGCTAGCAGAAGGGGTCGATCCGGCGGGCACGCTGACGACGCTCAACGGCGTCGTGGCTTCTGAGCATCTGCAACCGAAGTGGGCCGAGCGGGGTGTGCTGTTTGGTGACTTGAGTCGCTTGGCAAGCGAACATTCCGAGATCGTCGAAAAGTATCTGTACTCCGTTGTCGACCTGTCCCAAGATCGCTTTGCGGCCTTGCAAGCGGCCACCTGGAGCGGCGGGCAATTGCTCTATGTCCCGCGCGGCGTGTGCGTGGACCAGCCGCTGCGGATTGCAGCAGGGATGACTGAGGGTGGAATCGACACCGGTCGCACACTGATCGTGATCGAAGAGGGAGCCGAAGCCACTTTCCTATATGAATCCAACAGCGATTCTCCCTTAGCCAAAGGCCTGCACGTAGGAGCGGTGGAGGTCATCGTGCGGCCCGGCGGCAACTTGCGTTATGTCAATCTTCAAGACTGGGGCCGCGGTGTCTGGCACTTTGCCCATCAGCGAGCGACCATCGATCGCGACGCCTCCGTACAGTGGACGATTGCGGCGATTGGCAGCCGTTTCTCGCAGGTGAGCCAAGAGGTCTCGTTGGTGGGTGCGGGAGCGAACTGCCAAGTCAACGGAGTCTTGTTCACGCAAGAGAGCCAGCAGCTGACCTACAATACGCTGCAGCATCATCAGGCACCTCACTGCCGTAGCGATTTTCTCTACAAAGCGGCTTTGCAGGACAAGTCGCGAACCGTATGGCGGGGCATGATCGGTGTCGACAAAGCCGCGCAGAAGACCGATGGTTATCAACGCAACGACAACTTGATACTCAGTGACGATGCCCGAGCCGACTCGATTCCTGGTCTGGAAATCTTGGCCGATGATGTGCGCTGCACGCACGGCAGCACATCCGGCAAGGTCGATGAAGAATTGATTTTCTATGCACAGAGCCGCGGCTTTACACGCAAAGAAGCCACTCGTATGATCGTCACCGGCTTCTTCCAGCAGATTTTTGATCGGATCACGATCGAATCGGTGCGCGAAGCCTTGGGGCAGTCGATTGCCCGCCAAGTCCGCGAGTACCGCTAGAACTTCACTCTTCATTGACCGAAATCTCTCCATGTCTGAATTCACGACGGTTGCGAAACTGAGCGACATTCCATCCTCTGGCAAACTGTGCTTGGAGGTCGAAGATCGCTTTGTGGTGATCGTCCGCATCGAAAATCAGTACTTCTGCCTCGATGATGTCTGCACGCACGACGGTGGACCGCTGGGTGAAGGGGAGTTGACCGGCTTCTGCTTGAGCTGTCCACGCCACGGCGCGCAGTTCGATGTCCGTACCGGGGCGGCCGTAACCATGCCCGCTACCGAACCGACCGTCATTCATGAGATCCGTGTGGTCGGGGATGAGCTGCAAGTGCGTTTGGCGGATTAACCGCTGGCTGATTAACCGCTCGTTCCCCGCTTGATTGTTGCTCCCAGCGATGCGCTTCTGCGGACATGCTACCGAAGCGTTTGAGCTTTGACTATGATCAAGGCCCATCGCTTATTTCCCTGGTCGTGTCGGCTACTTGGCCCACCCCTCCGTTTCCGTTAAAGTTTTGGCATGACATTCCCCCACCCCACCCGCCGCTCGTTTTTGGCCGCGTCGACCGCTACCATGGCCGCAGCCACGCTGGTCGGCCTACCCACCGCCGCTCGCAGGCTGGCAGCCAGCCCAAACGCCTCTGAGCCCACCACCGCCGCTGATCCAAACCGCGACCAAGGAGTTGAGAACATGCTGAGTTATTGTTTGAACACAAGTACGATCAACGGCGGCGAAGTTCCCATCCGGGAGCAAATCAAGTTGGCCGCCGAAGCAGGTTATGATTCCGTTGAGCTGTGGTTGCGTGACGTCGATAAGTTCGTCAGCGAAGGTGGGAAGCTGGCCGATCTGCGAAACGAGCTGGTCGATCTGGGTTTGCGAGTGGACAGTGCGATAGCCTTTGGCAAATGGATTGTGGATGACGATGCCGAACGCACCGCGGGGGTGGAGCAAATGCAGCGCGACATGGAAACTTTGCGGGCCATCGGTGGGCTGCGCATTGCCGCACCGCCAGTGGGTGCGACCAACGAAGCGGGGTTGAATCTGGACGCTGCGGCAAAGCGGTATAACACTATATTGGAACTGGGTCGCAAGCATGAAGTGCTACCACAGGTCGAGCTGTGGGGCTTTTCCAAGAACCTATCCACACTGGCGGAAGTGCTGTACGTGGCTGCGGCCGCCAATCATCCCGACGCCTGCGTGTTGCTCGATGTTTATCATATGTACAAAGGGGGGAGCGACTTTAGCAATATCGGCTTGGTCCCTGCCGCCAAGATGCACTGCTTGCACATGAATGACTACCCGGCCACTCCGCCGCGCGACCAGATCGCCGATGCCGATCGCGTTTACCCCGGTGATGGCGTTGCACCGCTGGACCACATCCTGCAGAGTTTGGTCGCTGGTGGTTTTCGCGGCACGCTGAGCCTTGAGTTGTTCAATCGCACGTATTGGCAACAGCCGGCTCAAGAAGTGGCCACGTTGGGCTTGGCCAAAATGAAAGCCGCTGTCGCCAAGGCACTCGGATAAGCAACGCACGTTGAAAAACTATGCTTCGGATCCTCCGATCAGTGGCTCGTCCATGGCCCGCAGGTCACTGTTGGGCAAGCCCCCTGGATATTCGGCCCGAGCCAGTCGCAGCGCCTCCTTGGCAATTTCCAAGTGCCGGATCTTCGTCTCTTGGTAGAACATGTTGGCTGCCGCAGGTAACTTGGGTTTGCCATGCAAGGGCTTGTCGGAAATGCACAACAGGGTGGCCGATGGGATGCGATAGCGAAAGCCATTGGCTGCCACCGTCGCCGATTCCATGTCGACCCCGATACTGCGACTGGCTTTGATAATCTGCAGCTTGCGGTTAAGTACCAGTTCCCAGTTGCGATCGGCTGTCGTGGTCACGGCACCGACGCGATAGGGAAGTTGCCGTTCATCGAGTACGCGGGCCAAGTAGCGATTGAGCAAAAAGCTGGGAGCGATCGGGACCGACCGAGGCAAGGCTTCATCGAGTACATGGTCATCGCGCATGTAGCCGGAAGCCAATACGAAATCGCCAATCTCTTGATGGTTGCGCACCCCGGCGCAGTGGCCGATCATGAGCATCGCATCGGGGCGGAGCACGGCCAGATGGTCGGTGAAATTTTTTGCATTCGACGGCCCCACTCCGATGTTGACGATGCTCAGCCCATCGTTGTCGGCTGTCCGCTCATGAAAGGCGGGCATCTGCACATCGGCTCGGACCGGAACAATGCAGTCCGGATGCAACTGGCGGAACACATCCATATGCATTTGATAGTTGGTCAACAGCACGTAGCGTTGAAAGTCTTCCGCCCGGGTGCTGGTGTAATGCTCAAGACGTTCGAGCGACAGTTCGACTCGTTCCGGGCCGAATAAAAAGGCTTTTTTGCGAGTGTGATCGAAGTCGGTTTCGTCGATCAGTTGCAACAAAGTGGGTGAATTCAGATCGATCCGAGGTTTGGAAGGGGTGATCTCGATCTCAGCTCCTTTGTTGGCCAGTTTCAACAGTTCTCGGCGCAAGTACCAGCGGTAGGCGGAGGGGCGGGCGATCTTGCCCGAAATCAACGGATTGTGTACCGACCATTGCCGATGGACATCGACGCGGGCGTAGAACCCGGCACGGTAGATCTCTTCCATGAACGCACAGGCCGCATCGATGGACTCAACCAAGTCGCCTGTCTGTTGACTGGAAATCCTCATCGATTCACGCATCGGGTGGCTTTCTATAAAATTTGCGTTGGACGGCTGCGTATACTTCGTCGGTGGGCTTTAACTGAGTTACCATAGCCGTTAGCAACGCCCGCTCACCAGTTGACGTTTTTGCTTCCGCCCATTGTAAGCCGTTATCGCAACATTCATCAGCCGTGGAAACCTTGATGCCCATTTCGACGCAGCCTACCCCGATGCAATCGGCGATTGAATTGGATGGTCCGCGCTCCCCACGTTATCTGGTTGACTTTCATCCCAAACGCGTCCCCCATTTCTTTACGGACGTTTTGATTATTGGCGGAGGGCTGGCTGGCTTGCGGGCCGCCAACGCAGTGGATGACCAGGTCCAAGCGATCGTGGTGACGAAAGACAAATTGCAAGAAAGCAACAGCAACTACGCGCAGGGTGGCATCGCCAGTGTCTGGGATCCAGAAGACCGTTTCGAAGATCACGTACAAGACACTTTGGCTGCGGGAGGAAACTTCTGCGATGAAGCGGTGGTGGACATGGTCGTACGTGAGGCCCCGCGGCACGTGGCAGAACTGATCGAATGGGGAACCAACTTTGACTCGCGGGGTGGGCAGTTAATGCTGGGACGCGAAGGGGGCCATAGCCAGAAACGGATCTTGCATGCCCTGGGGGACGCCACGGGCAAAGAGATCATGCGGGCGGTGATCGAGCGGACACGCAGTCGTCAGAATGTGCAGATCTGGGAACAAGCCTTCACCATCGACTTGATATCGCAAGCTGGCCGTTGCTATGGGGCGGTCATCTCCCGCGAACAACAGCCACCAATTATGCTGTGGGCCAAGCAAACAATTCTTTGCACCGGTGGCTGCGGGCAAGTCTATCGCGAGACCACCAATCCACGCGTCGCCACAGGGGATGGGCACGCGCTTGCCTATCGCGCCGGGGCGCGGCTCCGCGACATGGAATACATGCAGTTCCATCCGACGGTGTTGTACATCGCTGGCAGCTCGCGGACGCTGATCACCGAAGCCATCCGTGGCGCCGGGGCGCACTTGGTCGATTGCCATGATGTGCGTTTCATGAGTGCCTACAACGATCGACTTGAACTGGCCCCACGCGACGTGGTCAGCCAATCCATCGTGCGTCAAATGGAAAAAACGCAACATCCTTGTGTCTACTTGTCGCTGCGGCACTTGGATGCGACCCTGGTGCACGAAGAGTTTCCCGGCTTCACCGCGGTCTGCAAAAAATTCGGTTTAGACGCCTCCAAAGATCCGATTCCAGTGCGTCCCGGTGCCCACTACATGGTCGGTGGGGTCGAAGTCGATCACCAGGGGCGGACCAGTGTCGCAGGCTTGTGGGCCGCCGGCGAGGTCACCAGTTCAGGTTTGCATGGAGCCAATCGCCTCGCGTCCAACAGCTTGCTCGAAGGGCTTGTCTATGGCGCTCGGGCGGGAACTCTGGCCAGCCAACTGGCGGCTGAGACCAAGGACGATATGTGCGCCCTGCCGATTGAAAGCAAGCGGAGCTACAAGTTGACCGAGTCGTTGGACATCGCCGACATTCGCAATGCCGTGCAAAGCTTGATGTGGCGTCGCGTGGGTGTCGAACGCCAAGAAAAGCAGTTGGAAGAGGCTTTGCAAGAGTTCCGCGCCTACGCCCGCTACGTCTTGCCACATGCCTTTGACAGCGAAGAGGGTTGGGAGCTGCAAAACCTTTTAACGGTATCGCATCTGATGACCGAAGCGGCTCTGGCCCGACAAGAGTCGCGGGGTGTTCACCTCCGCACCGACTTTCCAGCGCCCCGCGATGACCAGTGGCGCCGCCATCTGTGCTTTGAATTCAAAACACCGAGCTGAAGAGGCGGGAGGCGGGAGGTCTGCGATTTGAGGTTTGAGGTTTCGCGTTGCAGATCGTCGCGAGGCGCACGCGTCGTGACGCAATGGGCTGGCGGATAAGCAAAAATCCTTCTTCCCTCTCATAGGCGATCGAACACATTAGCGATCGAATTAGTTAGCACGCTAACTAATTCGATCGACCGATCAATTACCAAACCGATCCTTTGCTCATCGATCAATTACCGATTAGCGAATCGTCGAGTAGTCGGTGGGGACCAAAAACTCGGACATCACGCCTCCTTCTTTTTCCGTCAGTGAGCCCCCTGCTTTTTCTTCTGAGGCGGCGCGGGCGGCGGTCCACTCGGGGTCTTGGCGGAAGGCGTCGAACGAGGCCTTGGCGGCCTCAGGTGACTTGTGGGAAATAATGTAAAGCAGCGTCTTGTCGGCCCCTGCTTGTCCGTCGGTCAGCGACCAGTAGGCAACGTTCGTCATGCCATGCTTGGCAAATAGCTTGACGGTGTGATCGCGGAAGCGGGCGTGCAAGGCGTCCAGATTGCCCGGGGTTGTAATGTAGGTCCGCAGTTCAAACACGCGGTCACCCGTCGTATCGGCCTTGATTTCTGGCGAATAGTCGGTGGCTTTGAAAAACTTGGAGATAGCCTTATCGACCAGTTTTCCATCGACTTCACTGGCCTTGTAAGCCTTTAGCCAGTCAGGGTCTCCCATAAAGGCCTTCCATGACTTGTCGCGAGCTGCTTGATCGGGATAAGCGAGAAAATAGATCAGCTTGGATTCGGGATTGTCGATGGGTGTCCAATAGCCAATGTTTTCAATTCCATGTTTTTCAAACAGCTTGCAAGTGTGATCGCGGAAGCGGGCGTGCAGTGCATCCAGTTTACCCTCTGCGGCGTAATAAACTCGCATCTCGTACAGTCGCTCATCCGGTTCGGCAGCCGCAGCAGTGTGCAGCGAAGCGCTACTCAGAAACAGTGCGGACAGGGTCGCCAGCGTGGCGAGATGGTGAAACAATCGCATGAGAATCGATTCCTGTGGAGAGATAGTGGGAAGGGGTAAAGGTAAGGTTGTTCGTCAAACAATTGCGGTGTGTGCTAGCCGTAGCTGCTGGCCTCGGGCATGCTAAATGATTTCGTGGGAGGTGACGGTGCGACCGCACAGTGTGGTCCGCTGGCGGGAAATGCTGCGAATCACTTCCGGCAACAACTGGCACTCGAGTTCAAACACGCGTCGCTGCAATGTCTGGGATGTATCGCCCGGCAGGACGGGGCAAGCCCGCTGGGCAATGATCGGCCCATGATCGTACTCGTTGTCGACATAATGCACCGTGCAACCGGTGAGCTTGACCCCGTATTCGATGGCAGCCTGGTGCACCCGTGCGCCATAAAACCCCTTGCCCGAAAAAGCGGGAATCAACGACGGGTGGATATTGATCACCCGTCCGCAAAAATCGTCAGGGATCAAAAGGTGCTCGAGGTAACCGGCCATAACAACTAACTGGACCTGAAATTCTCTGCAGATCGTAAATAGCGCCTCACTGTGCGCCTGCGCATCGGTGTAGGACTTGCGACGAACCACCTCAACAGGTATCTCCGCTTCTTGCGCATAGACAATTCCGCCAGCAGTCGGGTTGCTACTGATGATGACTTTGATCTCGACCGGCAACTCACCCAAGGCCTGCCAATGCAGCAGGTTCTTGAGGGTCGTTCCACCGCCTGAGATCAGTATGGCCATAGGAAAGTTGTTCATAGCCCGCTTAGCCCTTCACGACTTCGATCCCAAGCCGGACCTGCTCTCCGGCCAACACGGCAGCTTGCATTTCCAAGCCTTGGGGTGCCTTAGCATACACTATTTCAATGGCCAGCGTTTCGCCCAAAATGTAGCTCAGGTTTTCACTGATCGCCTGCGTTAATTCGGCGCCATCCATGATCAAGTAGATGCGAATGCGGGCGGTGCGCTCCAAGTCTTGTTGCTTGCGTGTATCTTGCACCAATCGCACCAGATCGCGGGCGTAGCCTTCGCGAATCAATTTGGGAGTGAGCTCGGTTGAGAGCACGACCACGCTGTGTCTTCCCTGGGCGGCCGTCCAGCCGCTTTTGGCTTGCAGTCGCACTTCAAGCTCTTCGCTATCCAGTTCAACGGACTCCGTGGCCCCATCGGCCGTCACCAACTTGAGCGTGATATGTCCGGTGCTTTGCATCTCGGTCATTAGCTTGGCCCCATCGGCGGTGGCCAAGGTCTGTTTCACCAACGGGATCAGTTTACCCACCTTGGGCCCCAGTTTCTTGAAATTGGGAACGACCTTGTATTCGATAAAGGGACTGTTGCCTGCGTTGTAAGCGATCTCTTTGACGTTCAATTCTTCTTTAACGATCGAGTCGTGTTCCGTCAGCCAGGCCATGTGTTGGTCACTGGCCAAGCTGACTTCGACGCGGGCCAGCGGTTGGCGGACCTTCAGCTTGGCATCCATTCGCGCCGAACGACCAAGGGAGGCGATCTCTTGCAGGACTTGCATCCGTGCGGCCAAGATCGCGTCAATGTGTGCCCCTTCGGCGACCGGATAATCGCACAGGTGCACGCTCTGGCGGACCCGTGGGCGGACCGGTAGGGTCAGCGCCTGCCACATCGCTTCGGCCACAAAGGGAACGAATGGAGCGACCAACTTAGACAATTCCACCAGCACTTCGTACAGCGTCCAATAGGCATCCGACTTGTCGGCGCTTTGCGTTGCCAGGGCCGCACCCCAATAACGATCTCGGCAGCGGCGGACATACCAATTGCTCAGCGCATCGACGAAGCCGGTGATGCGCTGGCAGGCGCCGTAGCTATCGTAACGATCCATCCGTTCGCCCACGTCTTGCAGGGTGCCGGCCAGTTCGCTGAGGATCCAGCGATCCATTTCACCCCGTTCTTCGATCGGCCGATAGGAGGCGGCTTGCGACAGTTCCGCTGGCGTCAGTTGATCGAGCTCGCCGGTGATTTCAGCCGGTCCGGTGAACTTGTCGATTTCGGCGTAGAGCGTGAAGAAGCTCAGCACGTTCCACATGCGGAGCAAGAATTCGGGGATGCTATCGCGAATCGCCCGCTCCGAATAGATGATCGAGCTCCAGGGTGGTTGATTGGCGAAGAAGTACCAGCGGAGGGCATCCGCGCCGTGGTTATCAAAAATCTCTTGGGGGCTGCGGTAGTTCCGCAGGCTCTTGGACATCTTGCCGGTCTTGGCCACATAGTCGGCCCCCAGCTCGGTGCGGGCCTCTTCTTCGGTCAGCACGCGGCGCTTGCCATCTTTGCTTTCGTACCACTCGGCCAACATCAAGCCTAGCACGATGCAGTTCTTGAACGGATGCGGATAGTCGCGGGGTTGACTCAAGCTGCTCGGAGAGGCTGCGGTGGAGTTGTTTCCAAAGAGCATGGTGCTGATGGCCAACTGGCTGTAGAACCAACCTCGGGTCTGGTCGATCGCTTCGCTGATGAAGTCGGCCGGAAAGGCACCTTGGAATTGTTCCACGCCGCGATGAGGATAGCCCCACTGCGCGAACGGCATCGCACCCGAGTCGTACCAGCAATCGATGACTTCGGTCACCCGTTGCATCTGCGCTCCGGCAGAAAACGGAGAGTTGTAAGTGACCGCATCGATGTACGGCTTGTGGACTTTCAGGTCCTCGGCCAGCTCGGGCTGTGCGGCTTTGGCGGCCGCCCAGACTTCGGTTCCGGTGACGCCCGGTTTGGCCAGCAACTCGGCGTAGCATCCTACCGCTTCACGCTCACCCGTGGCGGAACATTCCCAAATCGGGAGTGGCGTTCCCCAGTAGCGCTCGCGCGACAATGCCCAGTCGACGTTGGTTTGCAAGAAATTTCCGAAGCGGCCGTCCCGAATGTTCTCCGGCATCCAACCGATCTGCGCGTTGTTCTCCAGCATCTGCGTTTTGAATTCGGTGGTGCGAATGAACCAACTCTCGCGCGGGTACTGGATCAGTGGATCTTGTTCGGCTCGCCAGCAGAATGGATAGTCGTGTAGGTACTGATCGAGCAGCAGCAGCCGACCCTGTTCTTTTAACTGGCGGCAGATGGCCTTGTCGGCGTCTTTCACCCAAACACCTTGTTGCTCCGGAAAATCGGCAGTGAATTTTCCATCTGGGCCTACGGCACACAGCAGGCTTGGTTTCGAGTCTCCGGTGAAGCGGGCTTGTTCGTTGACCAGCAGCTCGTAGTCCACTTCACCGAAGGCCGGCGCGATGTGCACCAGTCCGGTACCGCTATCGAGTGTCACGAAGTCCGCGGCCACGACCCGCCAGTAAAGCGGTTCGACTTGTCCATCCGTCAATTGGCCACTAGCCGCTTGGTGCTTGGCAAAGTAGGTGTCGGTTGGTGGGTGATAGCGGCGGCCGACCAGCTCGCTACCGGGGACTGTTTTCTCAATGCTCCAGCTCCGCTTGGTTTTTTCCGCCAGGGCCTCGACCAATTGGGCCGCCACGATCAACTTTTCACCGCTGGCAGCATCCACGCAGATGGCGTAATCGATTTGCGGATGAACGGCGGCGAAGGTGTTGCTTGGCAGGGTCCAAGGGGTCGTGGTCCATACGACCAGCGAGGTCTCGGGTTCATCGCGCAATGGGAATTTGACGTAGACACTCGGATCGGCAACTTGGCGGTAGCCTTGGCCCACTTCGCCGCTCGAGAGGGCAGTTCCCCCTTGGGCCCACCACCACACGATTTTGTGGCCCCGGTAAAGCAGGCCGCGATCGAAGAGATTCTTCAGCGACCACCACACGCTTTCGACGTAACTTTGATGGTAGGTCACGTAAGCTTCGCTGAGATCGATCCAGAAGCCGATGCGTTCGGTCAGACGCTCCCACTCCTGCATGTACCGCCAGACACTCTGCTGGCACTTTTGGATAAACGGCTCGATGCCGTACTTCTCGATTTCATCCTTGCCATGGATCCCCAATTCCTTACACACTTCGACTTCGACCGGCAGCCCGTGGGTGTCCCAGCCCGCCTTTCGGTCGCAGCGGTAGCCGCGCATCGTTTTGTAGCGCGGGAAGAGATCCTTGATGGCTCGCGTCAGGCAGTGCCCAGGGTGTGGCATGCCATTGGCGGTCGGGGGACCTTCGTAGAACACGAAGGGCTCGGCCTCCGCCCGCTGCGCCAGACTCTTGTTGTAGATCGAGTTGTCTTTCCAGAACTGCAGAATTTCGACTTCTTGCTGTGGAAAGCGAACATTAGTGCTGACAGATTTGAACATGAATTGTTTAGTAATTGCGAAGGTGAGATAACGGGCCGCGGCACTGGGCATTTATGGGAGTTGCAATTTTCGCCGGTATTCGTCTTGCGTCAAAGGGCACTTGAGGGGCTAGCGTGGACAAAGTGCTAGAATCCGCCACCCGCAGAGCGAGCCAAATTCCGTTGCAGTCGACCTGCACCCAGGCAAGCTGGGGGTACAATCTTCGATTCGCACAACCGACCTAAGTCGCAAACCGACAACTAAGTCGCAACCAACCGCTGTCGGTTGCGTTGGGCAGGCTCCTCGAACTCAATTCCGCCATTCTATTTAGAAGCCCTACAAATATGTCTGACGAAGAAGACTTTAAGATCCATCCCGAAGCCAAAGGTGAAGATGTCAAGGAGCGTCCCCAGCCGGCCGACGAACCGACCGATGGCGATTTGGGGCAGACGCAGCACGGCGACTTGCTGGAGATGATGCAACGCACCATTCAGCGCTTGGAAAAGGATGGCACCACCCGCGGCGACTTGAAGATCCTCAGCCGCACGTTGCGCGAGCTGCGTTATGCTTTTAAGGTCTTTCAGCCCTATCGAAGACGACGCAAGGTGACAGTCTTCGGTTCGGCCCGAACAGCTGCCGACCGGCCAGCTTACCAGCAAGCGGTGGAGTTCAGTCGCGCGATGGCGCGACATGGTTGGATGACCATCACCGGAGCCGGTGAGGGGATCATGGAGGCTGGCCACGTGGGGGCGGGCAAAGAATTGTCCATGGGACTTAATATCCAGTTGCCCTTCGAACAGAGCGCCAACCATGTCATCGAGGGTGACCCCAAGCTGGTGACGATGAAGTACTTTTTCACCCGCAAGCTGATGTTCGTGAAAGAATGCAGCGCTGTCGTCTCCTTGCCCGGTGGTTTCGGGACGCTCGATGAAACAGCGGAAGTGCTTACCTTGCTGCAAACCGGTAAGCAAACCATGTTGCCGGTCGTTTTGCTCGACGAACCAGGGGGGGACTTTTGGCTCCACTTCGGAGACTTCATCAACAAGACCTTACTCGTCGATGGGATGATCAGTCCTGAGGATGTGGCACTTTACAAGATTACCGATAGCGTTGAAGAGGCCGTCGAGGAGACACTCAAGTTCTACCGGGTCTATCACAGCTTGCGTTACGTGGGCGATACACTCGTATTGCGGATTTGCAATAAACTGACCGAAGAGCAAGTCGAAAGCTTGAACGATCGCTTTTCCGGAATGCTCGTCGAAGGCAAGATCGAGCAAGTCGAAGCGTTGCCCGAGGAGAACAACGAACCGGAGTTGGCCAACCTGCCGCGACTGAAGCTGCGATTCAATCGCAAGCAATTGGGGAAACTGCGAATGATGATTGACCACATCAATGACACCTGCCCAACCTGCAGTGTATCAGCGAACTGCTAGGGCTTTTTTAGACCCGGTTGGTATACGAAGCGATTCTCATTAACCGTATAGGCCGCGCCAGGGCGGCTGGGAGCGACTTGCGGATTGGCTACAGTGTGTCCCCCGCGTGGCTGGGTGCCTGACAAGTTGGAACGACTCAGGGTAGCGCCAATACTCGGTGCCGCTCCGTTTCCCAATGCGGTGGATGTAAGGGGTACTGCCACTGTCAGCTGATGTTCTGAACTGTGAGGCTGGGCAGTCCCCAGTCCGCGCGCAACGTGCCTGCGGCCTGTTCGCTCCTGCGCCAGCAACGGTGAAGGGGCGTGGCCCAAAGTCTGGTCGGGCCAACTCTGCGCGGGCAAAGCCTGTCCAGCCAGGTCGGCTGGAGTGCTACTGGGGAGTCCGTCCCCCTGCCATGACCGCAGCGGCTGAAGATGAACAACTCCCTGTGCGGGGCTCGTCTCGACTGTGGACGCCGATTCGATGGGGGCGGTGCCGCGGGCGATCAGGTCATCTAAGGGGGAAGGCGGCTTGACCCAAGCGGGAAACTCGGGCGTGCTAGTCTCCACGAATTCATCGAGCTTGGAAACGGTGGTGGGAAGTACGCCGGACACGACCCTAACGGGCAACACTTGGGCGGAAGATAGCGAAACGTCAAAGGCATTGGAGGAGACCGTTCCGCCAGCAAAACTCGCCGCGTTCGAGGTCGGAGACTCAAGTCGAGCTGAGTCCAGATGCGGCGGTCGGAGGAAAGGGGATGCCAAGGCGGCGCCACCAGCCAACGTAAGTACAGCCCAGCCGCGCGGCCCAACATAAGCATGCGTTCGATTCATGGCACAGTCTATTCGGCCCCGATCGGCCGAACCCTAAAACCCGCCGTGCCACGTCCATGCGAAGAGCGGAATAACAATCAGTAATTGCGCGATGAGCCGTCGTCGCACAAACCTAACTTCGAACTCTTCGGCGGTTGCGTGGGGGGAATCCAGCAATCGCGGAAGGATTCCGCTGGTAGCGATATCAACGGCTGTGCGTGCTGCAGGAACCGGCGCGGAGGGTAGGGTTGTTGGGAGACGCATCGCGCTCTTTCGCTCATATGCTCGGTGTCGGTGTCTGAGAGAGTTGCAATCGGCATTTCGTGCAAAGTTGATATCGGAGTCCATTATTCGGCAAGGTTTGCCAAAATCGGATCCGTTGGTTGTCAATTCAAACCCGCGGGCTGCAGATACGCTGGATTTCTGGACCTTCCCGGTCGATTGTCTGTAGGCCTTAAAGATTAAGGTAAAACAAGCCTCCGTAGTGTGCTCAAAACGCACGTTCAATGAGCCTTAACCGCTCACTCGATGTGCGGAGGGTGCACGCCGAGGAGGCATCCCAGGGACAAAAAGGATTTTCCCAATGAAAACAATAAAATGGATGTTTGCCACGCTTGCTGGCGTGCTTGGTACATTGGCTGGGGGCACTGCAGAGGCTGCAGATGCAACCGGCTCGAACCCTAGCTCGCGCGTGGTTTCGGCTCAAGCTCGGCACGACCAAGTGTTAGCGCCTACCGTAATGGGGGCCAGCTGTGAGGTCGGCAGCGCTTGTGGCGGGACCTGCGACAGTGGCTGTGCGGATGGTTGCGGTTGCGGATCGAGCAAGGGTGGGTTGTTTAGCAACCTCTTTGGAGGCCATGCGGGCTGCGATGAAAACGTGTGCGACAGCGGCTGCAATGTGGCGAGCTGCGACGGTGGCTGTGATAGCTTGGGCTGCCGCGGTAACACTGGGCTGCTTGGATACGGCATCATCAAGCCGAGCGATACGTGCTTTGATGATTTCATTAGTCCCATGACCAACCCTGTGTTTTTTGAGGATCCACGCAGCTTGACCGAAGTGCGTTTCATCTTCCTCAATCACAATCTGCCCGGAGCGCTGGGAGGCAATTCGGTTCAAGTCTATGCAGCTCAATTGCGGGCTCGCATTACCGATCGCTTGAGCTTGATCGCGACCAAAGATGGTTTGATTTACTCGCAGAGCCCGTTGATCGAACCAGGCCTTGCCGACTTGGCAGCTGGTTTGAAGTACAACCTCTATCGCGACGTAGAAAACGGCCGTCTGTTAAGTGTTGGTGCAACTTATGAAATCCCGATGGGATCCAACAAGTCGCTGCAGGGGAACGGCAATGGCGAGTTTCACTTCTTCGTCACGTCAGGAACACGCATCGGCAACCGCTCACACTGGTTGAGCGCTTCAGGTATTCGTGAACCGACCGATACGAATTTGGAGAATCGCGTGTGGTACTGGTCAAATCACTTTGACTACCAGTTGGCCGATCGCCCATTGTACGCGTTCACGGAAGTGAACTGGTATAACTGGCAAAGCAGCGGGACGGCGTTTCCATTGCCCGTGGAAGGTGGCGACATTTTCAACCTCGGCTCAGAGGGTGTAACCGGCAACGACATCGTCACTCAAGCCGTGGGAATGAAAGCGAAGCCTCGCTCGAATATTGAAGCGGGGCTGGCGTACGAGTTTCCTTTGACCGAGCGTCGCGGAGTACTCGAAGACCGCATTACAGCTGACTTGATTTTCCGGTTCTGACCATCGCGCACCGCAGGGTGAATCCTAACTGCGAACGTTGGTCCAGCATCTTGAGCCACGGATGTTGATTTGACCATTGCGGAAAAGCGAGTGCCTGCGTTGGTATCCAGTAACGTGGGATGCAGACTAGCGCTCAAATAAAAAAGCCGAGAGGTGACCCTCTCGGCTCTCTTTTTTTCAGCTAATCGGAGCCAACCATGAGAGGTTGTCCCACGGCGATGCTCCTTGAGGCACTATGCTTCAGGCGCATCGGAAGCGGATGGAGCTTCAGGAGCTGGGTCAGCTATCGGTGCTGGAGCTGGAGGGGCAACCGATGGAGCCGAGCTTTCCATGATGACACCACTGTCCATGGTCGTGCTGCAGTTAGAGCAACCGCTGGAAACGACTACCGTAGCGCATCCGCCACAAGCAGGAGCTGGATCGCAGCAGCTTGGCGCTGGAGCTGGGCAGCAGCTAGGTGCTGGAGCTGGCTCGCAGCATGTCGGAGCTGGCTCGCAGCATACTGGAGCTGGCTCGCAGCAAGTATCAACGGGTGCACAGCAGTCGGCAGCCTTTTTGGCGCGAAGCTTAGCAAAGAGTCCTCCGCCGCAACCACGCTCGGCTGCACGCGAACCCAATTTCGAAAACAATCCGCCGCCGCAAGCTGCCGCTTCGTCACCACCGCACTTGCGGCCAAAACCAGCTTGAACATCAGCGCTAGCGGTCAAAAGCATGGCCAAGCCAGCGATGCCCGCAACTAAAACTCGATTCATCGGATACCTCCCAAAGGTTACCAACACTCTAAACACGGCCCAACCGCTGGACCCAACTTGGCGGGACATCCGCCTTAAAATTTCAGTTACCGAACCACTGACTGTAACGATCATGCTGCATGTGATGGTTAAGTCGAGTGGGTAAAATAAGCAAACATGGCAATCAGATTACCTATTGCCGTTGGGCTGTCAACCGGCAGTCTGTTGAACCACCACGAAAAAATTTGCTGCCGAGACCCTTCATGAGGGGGGCTGGTTGCGGTGTGTCGTTCAGTGACAGGCAACTTCTGTTTTTCCTTTAGCTGGCAAACCTATGTCACGAAAACGTTTAGCAAACGATGAGCCGTATAATCCAAAAAAGCCGTAGACTGGCAGTAAACGCCAATACTCGCCTCATGTTGCCCAGAATTCCTAGGCTTCGCACTTCATTGCAATCGATGGATACTATTGTGCGGGCTCGTTGATGGAACGATGACATTTGGACTGCATGTTAGGGAGAAATCGCATGGTAGGCCGCAGCTTTGCTGGCAAGCGAGTTTTGTTGACGGGTGCGAGCAGTGGAATTGGCTGGTATCTAGCCTCGGAACTCGTGCGGGCTGGCGCCTATGTGGTGGTTACAGGGCGCCGCGAAGATCGTTTGAAGCAACTGAGACTATCTTTCGGGAATCCACAGAAACGGTTGCTGGCCGTTCCAGGGGATATTTCCGACCCAGAGCACCGGCGGACACTGCTCAACACGACCGTGGAGCAGTTGGGTGGTTTAGATATTTTGATCAATAATGCGGGAGTTGGGGCTATCGGGCACTTTGAAGACGCCTCGCCTGAGCGGTTGCGGCGGGTGTTTGAAGTTGATTTTTTCGCGGCCACCGAGTTGACTCGCATCTCTCTGCCCCACCTCAAGCTGGGATTTCAGCCTGCGATATGCGTGGTGAACTCGGTCTTAGGGCATCGCGCGGTACCGAACAAGAGCGAGTATTGTGCTGCCAAGTTTGCGTTGCGCGGTTGGTCCGAAGCGTTACGCGTTGAGCAGCAGCCGAACGGAGTGGATGTGGTCATGGTCTCCCCCAGCACGACTCGCAGCGAGTTCTTTGAATCGCTGGTCGATTCTGAGGTCGACGCAACGGCGCGACATTTTGGAGTGCAATCGGCTCAGACAGTCGCCCGCAGCGTGATGCGCGCCCTGAAGGGACGCAAGCGGGACATGATCTTGTCACCTGGCGGCAATGCTTTGGTTTGGCTAGGGCGGTTGGCACCGCGATTTACCGATCGCTTGATGCTTCGCTTTGCGATGAGCTAAAAGGTCGGCAGGGGCAACGAAAAAACGGTTTGTCCAGTGGGAACTGGACAAACCGTCAAGTGGTATGCGTCTTTTAAGTCGAAGAGCTTATGGATTCACACCATACTTTTGCTCTTCTTCTTCTTGGATGATGATGCGCGGGGTCACGGTCATCATGAGCGTGCTGGTTTCACGTCCGATCGCGGTGTTCTTGAACAGGCGATTGACGTAAGGGATCTTGCTCAGGATCGGTACGCCTCGCTCGAGCCGACCTTCCCGCATCCGTTTGATACCACCCAAAAGAATCGTTCCGCCGTCAGGGACGCTGACCGTGGTCGACACACTGGTGTTTGCAAAGCTAGGTTGCTGGACAGTGGTACCGCTTATGATGTCTTCGGAATCTTCATCCTCGTCGTCGACGGTTCCGCCTGGGTTCAGGATGTTAGTTCCCGAGCGAGTGCTACCAGAGCGGGTTGTGCGTGAGCCTTCGAAGGTGAAGGTGTCAACGCGGTCGATTTGTGAGAACGATGGATTGAGCGTGAGACGTACGAAGCGTTTTGACTGATCAACGACCGCTTGGACATTGAGTACGGTACCTTCGTTGAGTACCACGATCACCGGTTGTTGGGCGACGGAATTGTCGGCCACGACCGGGATCAAGCTGGTAACGAACGGTCGCGAAATCGTATCGTTGATCGACGCCGCTTGGCCGTCGAACATGGTGACCCGCGGTGCTTGCAACACGTTGGTACGCTGGTCACCTTGAGCGGCGTTGAGGAAGAAGAACATCTCCAAGTCACTCAGGATCGCAAAGCCCAGGCTCGCACCGGCATCGGCAGCGAAGCCACCGAAGGCGGGCACCGCGCTTCCAAAGCTGTCTTGCGTCATTGCAACGTCGAAGTCAGCTGTGAAAGGAAAGGGATTCAAGGCTGTTGAGGCGGTGCTCAGACCAACCACCGTGCTTGGGCCTTGATCGTCATTGGGGAGTTGCCTTACGTTGTCATCGATTCGCAGGTCGAAGTCCACGCCGATCCGTTCGAAGAAGTTGTCGTTCAGGGTGATGAATTTGACTTCAATGGTGATCTGCAGATCTTGCAAGCGACGCAGTGAGTCAAGCAGATCCGCGATCTTCTCATGTGTAGTTTGCGGCGCACTGACCACCAGCGACAAGTTGGAAGGATAGGGTTGAATACTGCTCGTCCCTGTACCTGTATCCAACCATGACTCGGGATCGACGGTGGATTGAATCAACTGGATCAGCGAAGCGAAGTCAGCCATCGAGCCGCCACCGCCAACGGAACCAGGGGAGCCCATGGCCATCGGAGCACCACCCATCATGCCACCAGGGACAGGCCCAAAGGACCCGCCAGGCATGTTATTGAACTGCCCGAGCACGGCTGCATTGGGATCGAGCGATGCATATTGCATGTTGCTCCCACCGTTGATACCGGCTGGGGTATTCTGAGTTCGCGCAACCAAGCCGCTGTTAACCGTCTCGTAGGCTTGGCGAAGAGCTCCCGCCATGCCACTGTTGTAGTCGGTCACAAAGTTTGGAATGGGAATCACGAGATCCTTGACGCTATAGACCCGTTCCACGTTGGCCTTGGCCGTATTGCGAGCGGAGGTAATCATCAGCACTTCATTCCGCACTTGGAAGTCCAAGTTCTGCGTGTTCAGCAACAGCGACAAAGCGCTGCGGAGCGAGATTTGAGAGGCCAGGCTGAGGGTGACTTGCATATCAGGTGTCAGTCCCTCGAGCGCCAAACCGGCTTGATCGATGTGAATCAGCACACCAGTCATATCCGACAGCGTTCGGGCCACTTCCGACAATGGTCGAGCTTTGAAATCGACCATCACCGGTTGCTTGAGCTTTTCCCAAATCGCCGTTTCGGCTGGAGACATACCGCGCTCCGACTCACGTTGTTGAGCTGCTTGGCGACGCTTGGTCAGTTCCTCCCAACGCTTGGCATCGCCGAAGACGAGCGGATCGCGATCGCTCATCGGTGTGGCGGCCATGTCGACATCGAGCATGGCATCGATGAAGCCATTTTCTTTGGAAGTTCTGATGGTTTCGTATTCACCAATCCGCCGCGCGTTGCGGGCATTGGACATCAGCAAGCTGGCGATCATCGAGTTGCGGTCAAGTGTATGCACTTGCTTGGCAACCGCCTCGGCTTCCATGAAGTCACCTTTGTCCATCAGATCGTTATAGGTTTCCACGAGCGAAGCGATCTGCGTGTCGAGTTTGAAACGCTCTTCTTCGTTCATAGCCAAACGATCAATGATCTGGCGATTCTTCAGATTCTGATCGATCTCAGCGCGATTCTGCGTCATGTAGAATTGATGTGCCGTGACAGCTCGGTCGACGATCGTGAGCATCCGCTTGCGGACTTCGCTGTCGAGCTCCACTTGAGAAACACGTGTTCTCAGCGTTTGCAGGCGTTCGGCTACCAATTCAGGCTCAAGTTCACGGTTGGCTTCTGCCGCCGCGATCTCGCTGGTGATTTCGCTCATCATTCGTTGACGGGTAGCCAACTCGACTTCGCTGACTTGATTGATCGGCGAGGCAGCAACATTTTCAGCTGAATTGTTCGACCCCGACTGCATCGAGCTCAGTTTGTCTTTGAGTTGATTCCGCAGGGCTGGGTCCATCTCTCCTTGAACTCGCCAAGCTCGCAAGAAGCTTTCGTAGGCTGCTTCCCGATCTCCCTGGGAGAGTAGTTCGACACCGCGTCGATAGAGTTCGTCCCCGCTGGAGTTTTCGCCCAGTTGGGATGGAACTGCCAATTGCACCTGCGAACTAGCGGGTTGCGTTTTGGTTTGGTCGAAAGCGGGTTGGAAAACACCTGGCGCCACATTGGCACTGGAACTGGCTCCCACATTGTTGGCCGCAATCACCGGTTGACTGGCTGAGGCAGGTAGAACGCCGCTCAGCTGAGCTTTAATTTGTGTGATTGTGATTTGGCCTGGCAGCATCCATTGGTCGGGTACAGCCGATTGTTCAGCCCGAGCGACCAACTCCGCCGCTTTAGCCCGATCGCCACTTTGCAGTGCACGTGCGGCGGCTTCGGTCAACGCAGCCACTTGATCGCGACGGTCGAGCGGACTGGAGCCGTTATTGCCAGCCACACTCGGTGCTCCACGCAACTCCGACATAGCCCCCAGCGATTTGCTCGCTTCAATAATCTGCTCCGGCTTGAGTCCCTTACCCAACAGGATTTGTTCGACTTCTTTCAGTCGAGCTTCCACCTGAGGATCGGACGCTCCCAGCACTTTTCGGCCCCGCAATGCCTCAGCAAAGCCCTTGGCTGCAGCGATTGCATCGCCCGCCTGTGCTTTTTCCGCCGAATGATTGAGCCAGCCAATAATGAACCCGGCGTTCACCGTCGCTTGGCCATCCGAAATGCTTCTGGTCGCAGTTGGCGTTTGCCCCCATGCCGCAGGCATGGTGGAGGACGTCAAGACAATAGGCGTCAACAGCGCTGGTGCAAGCCATAACGCATTGGGCGCCCCGACGCTGAGAATCCGTTTAAGCCAACGTCGCTTCTGATTCGAATTTTCTTGGATCAACGCGACTCTCCTTCTTCGCGATGGTGACTAACCGGTTGTCCGGTCGTGTTGCGAACAAATTGTTCAAGCAAGCAACCCGACCACGAATAAAGCCGGATTTCTGCTGACGAAAGCCTCTCCTACAACTCATTCGCAAGAGAATCTTTGCCGTCAAAGGGAAATACTTGATCCCGATTACGTCGTCAATGTTTCTTTTCGGCAGCTCGTGTTAAAATGTTCTGATTATTCCGGCAAGTTAAGCTATTTTGATCGTAACGATCCTAACGGCTGGTTTGTTAGCAACCGCAGCTTGCCCAAGCTACCTCGCTGGATCCCATCTAAGCCACTTGTCCCCTTCGCCACACCCACACCCCATGCATCCCGGAGAAACACTCGAAGCTCGCAATCAACGCCTCTTCGGCTGCACCCAGCCAGTGGCCTTCGTCACCGGCAGCGCTGCGCCGCGCGTTGGCAGGCGCATCGCCGAACACCTCAAGCAGCAAGGTTTCAAGTTAATACTGCACGCCCATCGGACCACCACGACCACCAACCTTAATAGTCACGGCCTGGACAGCCATGCGGGGACCCCGGACGCTAGCAAGGCAGACGCTAACAAGGCAGATGGTTTAGCCGAGTGGATCGCCACGGGCCCGGTCGAAGATGAAGCCAACGCGATTCGCTGGTGCGCCGAAGTGGTCGAACGCTTGGGGCAAGTCCACTTACTGGTGAACGCTGCGGCCATTTGGGAGCCTAAGCCCCTTGAGGCCACGACCGCCGATGACTTCCGCCGCTACTTTGAAGTCAATGCGTTGGGAAGCGCGCTGACCTGCAAGCACTTTGGCTTGCAAATGACCAAACAGCCTACAGGTGGCTCCATCGTTAACATCTCCGATTCGGCCGTTCGCCGCCCCTACTCCGAGTTCGCCGCCTATTTCCCCAGCAAGGGAGCGGTCGAGTCGCTAACCAGTTCAATGGCCGTTGAACTGGCAACTCGCAACCCTCGAGTCCGTGTCAATGCGGTTTTACCCGGTCCGGTGATGCTCGCTGACTCCATCGACGAAGCCCGCCGCCAGCGACTTATCGAGGCGTCGTTGTTGCGCCGCGAGGGAACCGCAGACGATGTTGCCGAAGCAGTGGTATTCCTGGCCACCAGTCCGTTCATCACCGGAGTCTGCTTGCCAGTGGACGGCGGTCGCACGATCTACGCCGGCCCTTCGGCCGATCCCATCGCCCATCCGAAGTCCGCTGAGTAGCAGAGGGCAGAGGGCAGTGGGCAGAGGGCAGTGGGCAGAGGGCAGAGGGCAGAGGGCAGTGGGCAGTGGGCAGTGGGCAGTGGGCAGTGGGCAGATTTAACCAAGGCGAGTGTCGTTGGTGGCTCGACTTGGGAATGTTGGACCTTTGAACATTGGACCTTTGAACTCTGCTCAAATCAAAAGCGGCGGCGGAGGAGCATCAGGCTGCGGTCGAAATCGGCTTCGTCGTTAATACCGGTCATCGGCAGCATCCGCCGCAAGTGATCGACAATTTCCTCGACGCTCTCGTCTTGCATGCCCCGCACCGTATCGAGCAAGGCTTGCTGGGTCAGTCCACCTCGCGTTGCGCCCGCTACCACATCAGCCGACGCAATCAGCAGCAACTCGCCACCTTCGAGATAGAGCTGTTGATTTTCGAAACGCGTATCGGGTTGAGAGGCCAGTAGCGTGGGGGTGCAGGGAAGCATGCGGAAGCCGCGCGTGCCGATCAGGAAGGCTTGGATGTTGCCAGCCAGCGCCAGTTGCAACGACCCCGACTCGGGATGGATCTGCAGGTAGCACAAGGAACTGCGCCAATCGCCATCTTCGGCTCCCCATAGCAAGTCGTTGGCTTTGCGGAGGACTTGAGTTGGTTTGTGATTCGCATTCCAACAAGTTTCCACGACGGTCTGTAGGCTGGTGGCGACTAAGGCCCCGGCCGCACCATGGCAAGCGGCTGCGCCCAGCGCTGCACAAATTTGCGAGTGTTTGTTGATGGTCCAGTTGTGGAAGTTACCCCCCAGGGCTTGACCTTGGAAGGTCCAGCCACCGATGTCATAGTCCGCGTGCAAGGGTTGGGAATCGGGGAGCCGCGATGACTGAATCAAGCTAGCCGACTCGACTTGTCGGTTCAGGCTCCGCCGCCGCAGCACTTCATCGGCCAGCACGCTCCGCTCGATGTCGACCAGGATCTTATCAGCGGCCGCTTTACCGGCGTCGATGTCGCTGGCCGAAAAATCGCGGACATGCGAGCTCCAAAGCCAGAGCGTACCGTGAGGCATGGTCGGTGAACCAATGGGGATGCAAATCGCAGCCGCATACGCTTCGGGGCAGGCCCACTCGGCCGCCAAAGCGGTGTTTTCCAATAACACGGCGTTGCCCATGAGCGCCTCTAGGTCGGCCAGTGATCCGCGCAGTTGTCGAGGCGGTTTGGCGAGCGCTGAGGTGGGAAGCCCCCAACAACTGCGCATCTTTAACTCGCTGGTCGTATCGTCCAGCAGATAGATGGCGGCCGCATCGCTGCTCGTTAACTCCGCCGCCCGATGCAACGACTCGGCCAAGCGACTGGCCAAGATCTCGGACTCGTCGGGCCGAATGCTCACGCCCAGCGACGTAGCTAACTGGGCTTCTTGATTGGCCACCATCGATTCGGCCGCCTCAGCCCGGGCGATGAGTTGATCGATCTGTTCCATCAGTTCCCAAGCCACCTGTTCGCTGACGATGGCCACGTCGCTCTCGTCGTAATCGAGCATACCATCCATGGGGGCGGTTGAAACGAGCTGCATGCGTTGGCGTAGCGGACGGCGGATGTCCGCATCCATTTCGTAAGCCCGGTGGTGCGGCGTGCCACCTTGGGGAACCGGCCGCCAGCCTGTTGCAGTTGTAAAGGCCTCGACCAACGCTTTCAGATCGAATTGGGAACCGGACGCACTTGCATCGACGGTGGACTCTTCCGAATGGAGCTTCAAATGCGAAGGGAGCTTACTGGCCACCGAGTGTTCCTTCTAGATGTACCGACTACCGAGAGCAAAACCAGGATTGATTGCAACCGCAGGTCGCATGGAGTCGACGGCCAGTTGCAGGTAGGGGGTTCTATCGGCGGCTGGTAGTCTGTAGCAACTAGCCAAAACTTGCGCACCAAGCGGACTCTTCGGATTAGCTAACGAAGGTGCCGAAGAAACCGGCTAAGCGTAGTCGAAGGAAGGCAACTGGGATGTCCAGCGTTCAAAAAGGAATTGTTGCTGCAACAGCCTTTAATTTTCGCCGCAAAACGCGGCCGTGCTGTTCCCCTCAGAACGGGCTAAGAATTTGCAAATCGCCAAAATATATGATTTTTGAAAATTTCGCGAAGGTTGGCCGGGTGTCAATGCAGCTTAAGTGTGCATTAAGCTGGTTTAGAGGTGCCTAAATTCCCTAAGTGGGTGATTTCGGAATTCCCCGAAGCGCCTGGCTCACCTGGGTTTGCCAGTTTTGGCACGGTCGGATATATTTACGACTTGCATGTCGGCCAGCTCGCTCCCAACCCAGCCAATCCATCTAACTCAGCTCAACGTGTGTCAGGACGTCGACCATGGTTGCGCAAAAACTCAGGCATCTGCGCAGGCAGTACGCGAGGATGTCTGATGGGCGAGCCCCATTCTATATATCGACCATGGATCCTTTAGGAGAACGTTTCGTCAATGGCCACTCCTTCGCAGCGACGACTACAGCCCACAGCTATCCGCAAATTTGGTTCTGGCTTGGATGCCCTCGAAATTCCAAACTTGACCGAACTACAAACCAAAAGTTACGAGCTTTTCCTGCAGGAGGACCTGCCGGCCGATAAGCGGAAGCATATTGGTTTGGAAGGTGTTTTTCAAGAGATTTTTCCAATCGAAAGTTACGACAAGCAGGTGACGCTTGAGTACCTGCGTTTCGAGCTGGGCAAGCCTCGTTACACCCCATCGGAATGCCGACAACTGCGCTTGACCTACGGCAAGCCGATGAAGGTCTGGCTGCGCCTGAACCGTGAGCAGCCGATCGAAGAAGAAGTGTATCTCGGGGATATCCCGATCATGCTCGGCGGCGGCGAGTTCATTATCAACGGTGCGGAGCGGGTGGTCGTAAGCCAACTCCACCGCAGTCCCGGAGTGGACTTCGTCGAGGAGATCGAGGCGACCACCGATCGCAAGTTGCCGAGCTGCCGGGTGATTCCCGAACGCGGTAGCTGGATCGAAGTCAACGTGACCAAGAAGGACAGCCTGAGCGTTCGCATCGACCAAAGTGGTAAGTTCTCGGTGATGACGCTGTTGCGTGCCATGTCACCAGATATGAGTAGCGATACGGAATTGCTCCGCGCTTTCTATCCCACCACAGTTGAAAAGATCGTCGATGGCCGCAGCGTGGCCAAGCTGGAAGGTAAGATCGCGGTCGACGATGTCGTCTACCCATCCGATTCCGAGCGCGCCGGTGAAATCATCATCGAAGCTGGCCATAAGATCCTCAAGACGGTTGCGGAAACCATCTGCACCTCTGGGGTTACCAAAGTCGAAGTGATGGAAGCGCCGCGGACACCACTGATCGTCAACTCTTTGGCTGAAGACAATACCAACAGCCATGAAGAAGCGTTGCTGCGGATCTACCAACGCCTGCGTCCTGGCAACCCGCCGCAACTGGAAAAGGCGCGGACCCTGTTCCACGAAAAGTTCTTCGATGTGAATCGTTATCGCCTTGGCCGCGTCGGTCGCTTCCGCCTCAATCGCAAGCTGGCGACGACGGTCGACGAAAACGAAATGACTCTGCGTCCGGAAGATTTAATCGCTTCGATCACTTATTTGATCAACTTGTTTGACCCCGAGTCGGGTGCGCAATTTGATGACATCGATCACTTGGGCAATCGACGCCTACGGACCATCGATGAGTTGGCCAGTGAAGAACTGCGCAAGGGCTTCCTGAAACTCCGCCGTACGGTTCAAGAGCGGATGAGCCTCAAGGAAGCGGATGAAATGTCCCCCCGCAGCTTGGTAAACCCCAAGAGCATCAGTGCGGCCATCGAATATTTCTTCGGTCGCGGTGAACTCTCGCAGGTGGTCGACCAGACTAACCCGCTGAGCCAGCTGACCCACGAACGCCGTCTGTCCGCACTGGGCCCAGGTGGTCTGAACCGCAAGCGAGCGGGCTTCGAAGTCCGCGACGTGCACATTTCGCACTACGGCCGGATCTGTCCAATTGAAACGCCAGAAGGAACGAACATCGGTCTGATCAGCTCGCTGGCGATTTACGCTGGCGTCGATGATTACGGATTCTTGATCACCCCCTATCGCAACATCAAAGCTGGTAAGCTGACCGACGAAGTGGTGTGGCTGCGAGCCGACCAAGAAGCGGACTCGTACATCTGCCCAGCCGATACCGAAGTCAAAGACGGTGCCTTGGTCTCAGGCCCGAACTTGATCGCCCGCTACCACGCCGACTTCCAAATCGTGTTGCCCGAAGAAGTGCAATACATGGACATTGCTCCGAGCCAGATGGTGGGTGTCTCCGCTGGCTTGATTCCTTTCCTTGAGCACGACGATGCGAACCGGGCCTTGATGGGTTCCAACATGCAACGTCAAGCGGTACCGCTGCTGGTGGTTGAGCCACCGATCGTGGCGACCGGTATGGAAAAGGAAGTGGCGGTTAACAGTGCGATGGTGGTTCGCGCCAAGCGCGCAGGCAAGGTGTCTTTCGTCGATGCCACACGCATCGAAGTCGGCAGCGATGTCTACCTACTGCACAAATACCAAGGGCTCAACGAGCGGACCTGCTTGAATCAAAAGCCGATCATCCACTTGGGTGACAAGGTCGAAAAGGGGCAGATCATCGCTGATGGGGCCGCAACCTGGCAGGGTGAGTTGGCGCTCGGACGCAATGTGCTCGTCGGCTTCATGTCGTTCGACGGTTACAACTACGAAGATGCGATCATCATCAGCGAAGAGCTGGTGCGGGCCGATACTTACACCTCGATTCACATCGAAGACTTCGACGTCGAAATCCGCGAGACCAAGCTTGGACGCGAAGAGTTCACTCGGGACATTCCTAACGTTTCTGAAAAGGCCCTCCGAAATCTGGACGACACCGGGATCGTGCAAGTCGGGACCTATGTCCGCCCCGGAGACATCTTGGTGGGTAAGGTATCGCCGAAGAGCAAGACCGAACTCACCCCGGAAGAAAAATTGCTGCACGCGATTTTCGGTCGCGCGGGCGAAGATGTGAAGAACGATTCGCTGGAAGTACCGTCGGGCATCGAAGGTATCGTCATCGATACACAAAAGTTCTCGCGTCGCATGAGCCTTTCGGACGACGAGCGCAAGCTGTTTGAGAAGGAACTGAAGGAAATCGAGTTGGCCGGCAATGCCGAGATCTCGACCGCCTTCACGGCGTTTGTGCACGAACTGGAAGCTGTGGTCGGGAGCAAGCTGACCGACGACGATGGCACACCGCTCGGTGGCGAACAGGATCCAAAGTTTGTGGCCGAGAACGCTCAGACATTCAATCTATCGCGATTGCTGAACAAGCTCGACGAGAAGTTTCATGCAGACCTGCGTAAGGCGTTTAAGCAGTCGTGGCCAGCGGTCGAAGAATCGATCGACGCCCGCGACCGCAAGTTGAATAGCATGAAGCGCGGTGACGAACTCCGCAGCGGCGTTCTGCAAATGGTTAAGGTGTACATCGCCACCAAGCGAACGATCAGCGTCGGTGACAAGATGGCCGGTCGTCACGGTAACAAGGGGGTAATCTCCAAGGTGTTGCCGATCGCCGACATGCCGCACCTGCCCGATGGGACACCACTGCAGATCATGCTCAATCCGCTGGGTGTTCCTAGCCGGATGAACGTGGGTCAAATTTTGGAAACGCACTTGGGCTGGGCCGGAGCCAAATTGGGCTTCCAAGCCGTAACTCCCGTGTTTGATGGTGCGACCGAAGGGGACATCAATAACTGTCTCGCCGAAGCCGGTTTACCGCGTCACGGCAAGATTCGTTTGGTCGATGGCCGCACGGGTGAGCCGATGGAGCAAGAGACCACGGTTGGGTACATCTACATGCTCAAGCTGCACCACTTGGTTGATGACAAGGTTCACGCGCGCAGCACCGGACCTTACTCGCTGATCACCCAGCAACCACTCGGCGGCAAGGCCCGCTTCGGCGGCCAGCGGTTCGGAGAAATGGAAGTGTGGGCGCTCGAAGCATACGGAGCCGCTTACATTCTTCAAGAACTGCTCACTGTGAAGAGCGATGATGTGGAAGGCCGGACAAAGATTTACGAATCGATGGTCAAGGGAGAAAACACACTCGAAGCAGGCACGCCAGCCAGCTTCGATGTTTTGACCAACGAAATCCGTGGTCTGGGCCTCAACATGCGGCTGGAGAAACGAAAACTCTAACCGCCGCTTGCACCGCGGCCTAGCATGTCTGGGCCGCGTGATCGGGGAGGGCGTCGAGCAACCTCCCGGCTCACCTGGGTGCCACACAGCTAGCTCTCACCGTTTTCATTGCCTTACTCAAATATTCCGGTTGGCCTTACCCACACGAGCAGCCTGCACACTGCAACTCGGGGTCATACCCATACCTTAGGAGCCGCGGTTTATGTCTACTGAAACCTCCAGCTACGATCGCGTTAACGACTTCACTTCCGTCAAAATCAGCCTCGCCCGTCCCCAAGACATCCGCAGCTGGTCGTTCGGCGAAGTTAAAAAGCCCGAGACCATCAATTATCGGACCTACCGTCCCGAAAAGGATGGGCTGTTCTGCGAACGTATTTTTGGACCTGAGAAGGACTGGGAATGCGCCTGCGGTAAGTACCGCGGGATGAAGTACAAGGGAATGATTTGCGATCGCTGCGGTGTAAAAGTCACCCACTCGCGCGTCCGCCGCAAGCGGATGGGGCACATCGAGTTGGCCGCTCCAATCGTTCACATTTGGTTCTTCAAGGCGATGCCCAGCCGCTTGGGTGCTCTGCTCGGCATGAAGACCTCGAGCTTGGAAAAGGTGATCTACTTCCAAGACTACGTCGTGCTCGACCCCAAGCAGACCGAGCTCGAACCACTGCAGCTGCTGAGCGAAGCCGAGTACCGCGAAGCCCGTACAACCTATGGCGAAAATTCGTTCGAAGCCGGAATGGGTGCCGAAGCGATTCGCACGTTGCTGACCACCTTGGATCTGTCCACGCTGGGGGACGAACTGCGCAAAGAGCTGTCGGAAACCAATAGTAAGCAGAAGAAAAAGGATCTCAGCACCCGCCTGAAACTGGTCGAAGCCATTCGTGACAGCGACAACCGTCCTGAATGGATGGTGCTCGACGTAATTCCGGTCATTCCGCCCGACTTGCGTCCCTTGGTGTTGCTCGACAGCGGCAACTTTGCCACCAGCGACTTGAATGACCTCTACCGCCGGATCATCAACCGCAACAACCGTCTGCGCAAGTTGGTTGACTTGAATGCGCCGGAAGTAATCATTCGCAACGAAAAACGCATGCTGCAACAGTCGGTCGATGCGTTGTTCGATAACAACCGTTGCAAGCGACCAGTGCTCGGTAGCAGCAATCGCCCGCTTAAGTCGTTGACCGATATGATTAAGGGTAAGCAAGGTCGCTTTCGCGAAAACTTGCTCGGTAAGCGCGTGGACTATTCGGCTCGTAGCGTGATCGTGGTCGGTCCCCGCCTGCGCCTGCACCAATGCGGTTTGCCCAAGAAGATCGCCCTCGAACTCTACCAGCCCTTTATTATCCGCCGGCTCAAGGATCTCGGTCACGCCGACACGATCAAGTCGGCGAAGAAGATGTTGGAGCGCAAGGACGAAGAAGTTTGGGATATCCTCGAACAGGTGATCAAAAATCACCCCGTGCTCCTCAATCGCGCTCCAACCCTCCACCGCATGGGTATTCAAGCCTTCGAGCCGATCCTGGTAGAAGGCAACGCGATTCACTTGCATCCATTGGTGTGCAAAGGCTTCAACGCCGACTTCGACGGTGACCAGATGGCGGTGCACTTGCCGCTCTCGTTGGAAGCTCAAGTCGAAGCGCACACGCTGATGATGAGCACGCACAATATTTTTGCTCCGAGCAATGGTCGCCCGATCATGAGCCCCTCGCAAGATACGGTGATGGGTTGCTACTTCATTACGGTCGATAAGGCCGATATGAAGGGGCAGGGAATGACTTTTGCCAGCATGCAAGAAGCCGACTTGGCGTTCAACCAAGGTGTTATTCAACTGCATGCGAAGATCAACGTGCGTTTGCCAAGACACCGTCGGCTGAAGACCGAAGATGGAACCGCTAAGTTCGGCGCCATCGTCGAGACCACCTACGGTCGCGTGCTGTTCAACATGATGCTCCCCAACGGCATGGACTTCTACAACTTCCCGCTTCGCGGTTCCGACTTGGCGATGGTGATCAGCGATTGCTACCAGCGTCTCGGCCGCAAGGCGACGATCAATCTGCTCGATGATATGAATCAACTCGGCTTCCGCGAGTCGACAAAGAGCGGTTTGTCGTTTGGTACCGACGACCTGGTCACACCCGATTCGAAGCTGCAGTTCATCGCTGAAACTGAAAAGGAAGTGATGAAGTACAAGAAGCGGCACGACCGCGGCTTGATCACTCAGCAGGAACGCTACCGCCAAGTGCTCGACTTGTGGACCCACGCTCGGGAAAACATCACCAAGGACATGATGCTCGCGATGGAGCATGATGATCACTTGGGGAACTGGTATATCAACCCGGTGTTCCTGATGGCCCACTCCGGTGCTCGGGGTGGTATCGAACAAATCCGACAGTTGGCCGGTATGCGGGGCTTGATGGCCAAGCCGACCGGTGAAATTATCGAAACTCCGATTAAGGCCAACTTCCGCGAAGGGCTGTCGGTACTCGAGTATTTCTCCAGCACACACGGTGCTCGGAAAGGTCTCGCCGATACGGCACTTAAGACCGCCGACTCGGGTTACTTGACCCGTAAACTGGCCGACGTGGCTCAGAACGTGGTGATCACCATGGATGAGTGCAATACGACTCAGGGAATTACCAAGGGAGTTGTTTACCGCGGCGAAAAAGTGGAAGTGCGTTTGACCGAAGCGATCACTGGTCGCGTCTCGCGGCACAACATCGTCAATCCGGTCACCGACGAAGTGATCGTCAAAGAAAGCGAAATGATCACTCGCGAGATCGCTCGGAAGATCGAAGAACTGGGGCTGGAGAAAATCCAAGTCCGCAGTCCAATGACTTGCGATGCGACCCTCGGTGTTTGCCGACGTTGCTACGGCATGGACATGTCGACCGGTTCGATGGTCGAAGAGGGAATGGCCGTTGGAATCATCGGCGCCCAGTCCATCGGTGAACCAGGTACTCAGCTCACCATGCGTACGTTCCACATCGGTGGTGCCGTGAACACGAGCGTTGAAGATAGCGAAATCAAGGCCAAGAAGCCGGGTATCGTCAAGCTCGCCAAGATGCGTTGCGTGACCAACGAAGAAGGTCACCAAATCGTGCTCACCCGTAACAGCGAGATCATTCTGGTCGACGCCCGCGGACGCGAACTGGAGAAGTATGACATTCCAGCTGCCGCCGTACTGCGCGTCGCCGAGAACGATAAAGTGACCGAAGGCCAAGTCCTCTGCGAATGGAATCCGCACAAGATTCCGATCATCTGCGAAGTGGGCGGTAAGGTCCGCTTCGACGACGTGGTCGAAGGGGACACCATGCGGATCGAACGCGATCCAGGTGGCGGTCAACGGATGGTTATCGTCGATCATAAGGGTGACCTGCACCCACAAATCGTGATCGAAGCACCGGATGGAAAACCGCTCGACGTCTACTACCTGCCAGAACGTGCCGTGATTTCGGTGACGGAAGGCAATATGGTTTCTGCCGGTGTCGACCTCGCAGAGATGCCTCGGGAATCCAAAGGTGTGGCTGACATCACCGGTGGTCTGCCGCGGGTCACCGAGATTTTTGAAGCTCGCAAGCCCAAGGATCCAGCGGTTATCGCGGAAGTCGATGGCGTGGTCGAACTGCAACAAACCAAACGCCGGGGCAAGCGAACGATCTTGGTCCGCAGCGAAAGTGGCGTTGAGCACGAGCACTTGGTACCCCACGGCAAGCGTTTCTTGGTTCACACCGGAGACGAAGTCAAAGCGGGTCAAGCACTCGTAGATGGTCCGCTCGTGCCGCACGATATTTTGAGAGTCAGCGGCGAAGAGGCGGTTCAACAATACTTGACCCACGAAATTCAACAGGTCTATCGCAGCCAACGTGTAGAGATCAACGACAAACACGTGGAGGTCATCATCGCGCGGATGTTGCGTAAGGTGAAGATCGAATCGGCGGGCGATACGAATCTGCTACCAGGTTTGGTGATGGACAAGTTTGAGTTCCGTCGCGTCAACGATGAAATCGCCGGCTGCCTTAAAGTCACCGATCCAGGTGATACCGATTACTCAATTGGTACGCTGGTGCCACGCGAGACCTTCGAACAAGCCAACTTGCAAGTCGAAGGACTCGGCGGTACCCCTGCTAAGGGTAAGAAGCCCAAGCCAGCCACCGCCAGCACTCAGCTGTTGGGTATTACCAAAGCGTCGGTGCAAAGCAGCAGCTTCATCTCGGCAGCGAGCTTCCAGGAAACCACCAAGGTACTGACCGAAGCCGCTTTGGCGGGTAAGGTCGACAAGCTGGTTGGTCTCAAGGAGAACGTGATCCTCGGTCACTTGATCCCGGCGGGTACCGGTTTCCGGACCTTCCAAGAATCCGAAGTGTCCTACCGACGCGAAGCGCTCGAAGATTTGGTCAATCGTGGCACGACTGCCATGGAAGAGGATTTCCCACTGCTTCAGCAGAGCCCACCCGCGGCGGTGGAAGCCCCCGAGGACAACAGCCCGAGCGATTCCTCCGCCATGTAGTAGTGGCTTTTCGGATTGCCGCTGCAAACTAGTAGTAGCAAATCAAAAAAATGAAAACCAGCAAACTCCGATCGGTCCTTCCGGTCGGAGTTTTTTCATTTGCCTCGCGTCGCCTTGGCAATCCAGCCAGCAAGTAGTTGGGCAAACCAGCCAGCACGTCGGTCGGCACCAACAGACGCTGCACCGCTCCGCCATCAATGGATAATCACTTACGAGAACCAGGATCTGCCGTCCGCCGGACCTCTTCATGCGGAAAAAGTGGATTTGAGTCTTACGGCTTCTCTCCGGTGATTTCGCTCAACAGTTGGAAAAAGCCACGTTTGCGTTCGCTGCTGATATCCCAATTGACCGGCACGCTTTGATAGCCCTCGTCAAATCCCTCGTCCTTCATGCGGTAGTCGAAGTAGCCCCAACCCGCGTACGCGCTAACCGCCGATAGAAAATTGTTGGTCGGCTGATCGAAGTTGAAGTGATCATCTTCGTTGAACAAAATCGGCATCGGTCGATAACCAGGTACCTCGCGTGTTTCGCGGACCATTTCGACGATACGTTCCGGTTCTTTCACACCATTTCCATGCAACAGCAGAAAATCCGACGATCGTACAACGTTCTCACGTGGGATCGATCCGCCGCCATAACTCGTACCAACCAGCAGTCTGCGACCGTCGTGAGCGATGCTTCGCACCCGCTCGAGCAGTTCGCCGATGCGCTCGGGTTTGAGAATATCGTGATCGTAGGCTTTGACATCGCATTCGTTATTGACCTCAACCAGTACGTTGCGAAAGCCGCTCTTTAGCAGCCAATTCGTTGCAGCATCGGTCGCGGCGATGACAGCCGCTTCATTTTCCAACCGCTGATCCTGCCCGAAGTAGAAATAGCCAACGATTACGACCATACCCAACTCGTCAGCCCGTGCGAGCACTTGTTCCATCCGATGGGTGTACTCAGGACGCAACGCACCAGACTCGCTGAATGCCGAATTGTGCCACGGTTGCTCTTTCGAGTACCCTTGGGGGCTGCCGCCTTGCAGATTGATCGTGATGCCTAGCAAGCCATGCCTACGCCACTCGGGCATCGCCGCCAGAAACTCGCGCAAGTTGCGGTCAGGGTCCCACATTTTCGTGTCGGGATAGGCCCAGCGCTGACGAGTTTCCGAGTTCAAATCATCGAAGGTCGCCTGCACCATGCGACTATTGAACAGCAGTCCTTCAATCCGTTTGCCTTCCCAACTTCGCCCCGCATAGGTCGGCTTTTCATTGATGTGAAAAGCGTCACCGATAATCGAGACGCGGGTGAGCGGTTCCGCAGCATCTGCGATGGTCGCACAGGCTAACAAAGCCAAACAAGAGAACGATGCTTTGAACATGGTTTGTGGCTCCTAAGATTGAGTCGGATTTCGCGACATTCTATCACACCCCGCCGGCACACAGGAATTCTGCCGAATCCTCTACCGTAGACTACTGCCGAGCGTCCCAGACGATGCATCACCGGGGTTCTCACAAAGATTGCCTACAAGCCGGTTAGCGGCGGGGTCTAACCCACGACTCCCCCAAATCTTCTATTTGACCCATACCCAGGACATTCAGCGCCGGATCTTTCGAGGTTAAAGCGGTCAGGCAAATTGAGACTTGGAAAGATGGTAGGCGAAAGATGGCGGACGAAAGATGCCCGAGTTGCCCTGCTATTTTCACCCCCCATTTTTTGTCCGCTCGCTGCGGCTAAGCCAACTTGGGCAAGTCGCCTCATCGTTGCGTGGGAGGTAGGCTATTGCCAGCGCAGATCTTTTGCCCCCGTTGCAAGCTGCTTCAAGTGAACCTCAGGCGCTAGCCGTGGGCTCTTCTCTTTTTGGGAGGTAGGCTATCGTCAGTGCAGATCTTGTGCCCCCGTTGCAAGCTGCTGTAAGTGGGTTGACCAGGGTCTGTCCCTATTCAACCCACCCATTCAAATAACCCTTTCTTCCCAGTTGCATCATACTCACTAAGGGTCCTGGGTTGACTGGTTGGGGACTGTCCCCATGCGGACAGGCTCACACAGGCCCTACACTTCGCAGTATCGCCAAGCTCACCAGGGTGCCGAGTTTGACAGGCTGGGGACTGTCCCCATAGGGCACAATATCGCCATTGCACCTTGAGCCTCTCGTTTGACTGACCCTGCGCCAAGGCGCGTCGAGGGACTGTTCCCTGGCCAGGAAACGGCAACGCAAACTTCCTTGGGTTGACACAACCCTTACGCCTCGTATTACCACCATATTCACTAGGATACCTGAGTTGGCTGGCGGGACGCCCCGTAGAAAGCCACCATTAAACCCAAGGTCCCTATATTAACCGACCAGGCGACCAGGGACTGTCCCCATACGGTCCCCATACGGTCCCCATACGGGCCAGAGACTAGGGACTGTCCCCATACGGCCTGCCCATACGGGCTAACTCGCGAGGAGCTTGACTGACTAGGGACTGTCCCTGTGACTGACTTGGGACTGTCCCTGTGCTGTGATCCCCGTGCGGTGGTGCCAGTCGCATCTTTTCCGCCAGCGGAATTACCAGCAAATCTCGCTTCTTAGCAAATCTCGCTTCCTAAGGGTGCAAACCGAGGTGACACCCGGTACACGCACCCGCACGTGGCAGCGGGGCGCCGGTTTGCGTAGAATATTGACCTCGTTCAGTGCACCGCCTACTCGGTTCCTGGGTACTCGAACCATGGTGATGGCAGAGTCGTGGGTGTAGGCGGTGGGTTGTCACCAAGCTGCTTTCCCCTCTCCTACTTGGGCTTACCCAAATGATGCGATCCCTTCACTTATCATCCGTCGTCTTCGGATTGTTCTCTATCGGTTTCTTCAGCGGCTGTAGCCCGTCGAGCGACACGGCCGCCAAACTGGACGCTTCAGCGACTACCAGCGACATCGAAGCGACCGACCAAGCTCCCCCCAGTGAGTCCGGAGCGTCCGCCAGCGCTGTCGAAGTGGGACTAAGCAACTACGACGAACTGCAAGAAACCATCAAAGGTTTGGCGGGTAAAGTTGTCGTCGTGGATATCTGGAGCACTTCCTGCTTGCCCTGCATGCAAGAGTTTCCCAACTTGGTCGAACTCAGCAAGAAGGACCCGCAGCGACTGGCCTGCATTTCAATCAACGTCGACTTCATGGGACTGCGAAACGAGACGCCGGAAAGTCACATCGAGGAAGTCAAAAGCTTTCTAGAAAAACAACAGGCGGCTGGAGTCATCAACTTCGTCGCGTCCGAGCCCGATAGCGACATTCTTGAAAAGTACGAAGTGGAATCGATGCCAGCGATCATCATCATCGATCCGGCCGGTAAGCTGGTCGCCAAAGCGACCGACTCCAACGCCTCGAGCGGCGGCTTGAGCTATGAAAACGACGTGCTCCCTATAGTCGAAGAGCTGTTGGCCGCGCCAGCTCCGTGATTGGGCAAATACAGCCTACTTGCTTACCTCCCTGCGGGGAGGTGGTGAGTAATGCGAGCCGGTGGGGGCCTTAGAGGTCGACCTTAGAGAAGTTGATGGTCGGGCACGTCGGGTTACTTCAGCCGCTTTGCAACTAGCAACAGTGGCTTAAAATATCGAACTTAGTTCGAGCTTGACTGCTCCGATGCACTGGCAAAGCACAGTGGCACACGGCACCGGCCTTGGAGAAGTCGATGGTTGGGGAACGTCGGGTTACTTCGGCCACTTTGCTACCAGCAACACTGGCTTAAGAATATCGACCTTGGTTCGAGCTCGACTGCTCCGACGCACTGGCAGAGACCAGTGGCACACGGCGGGAGAAAAAAACTTTTTCAAGCGATGTCGGAAAAGGAGCTGGTCGTTCGTCGTTGATTCTAGTGGCCGTTGAATTAAGCTCGATCCGCGTTGGCATCGCATCAATGGCAAACACTGACTGATATACCGGAGAAGTCAACCATGGCCAAGTTCCTACTGATTTATCGCGACTCCGCCGAGCCGCAAGAAGCTCCTTCGCCCGAGCAGATGCAACAATTCCTGGCGATGTGGGGCGACTGGTTCAAGAAATTTGAAACTCAGATACTCGATGGCGGCGACGCTTTGCAACCGACGGGCCGGGTGCTGCGGCCAGGGGGCGTGGTGACCGACGGCCCCTACGTGGAAGCCAAAGAAATGTTGGGTGGCTACTCGGTGATCCAAGCCGATGACTACGCTGCCGCAGTGGCAGTGGCTCGTGAGTGCCCAATCGCACTCATCGGCGGCGCCATCGAGATCCGCGAATTTGCAGGCTTGAACTGAGTGCGGCTCGCGGACGAGCTCGTCGAACACTTCTTTCGCCACGAATACGGGCGAATTGTGAGCGTGCTCACCCGTTCTCTGGGAACGCGTCACCTGGAGTTGGTCGAGGACATCGTCCAGACGGCGATGGAGCGCGCTCTCCGACACTGGGGCGAAGCGGGGGTTCCCGACGATCCGGCGGCTTGGTTGTTTCAAACCGCGCGGCGACTTGCCATCGATGCACTTCGCCGCCAACGCCTGCACGGCCGCTTTCTCAGCGAACGGCAAGTATTGCAGCCGGCACAAACAACCAACTTCGAAGCGCCCGTCTTCATCGCCGATGAGATCGGAGATGAATCGCTGCGGATGTTGTTCCTCTGTTGCCATCCGAGCGTTCCGGAAGAAGCTCGGGTGGCATTTGCACTGAAAACGGTCTGCGGGTTTAGTGCCAGTGAAATTGCGCGGGCTCTATTCCTATCGGCTGAAAACGCGCAAAAGCGGATCGAGCGCGTGCGGCAGAGTTTGCGAGAACAAGCACTTGAGCTGGAGGCGCTGAACCACCCATGGATGCAAGTGCGCTTGACCTCGGTGCATACCGTAATTTACCTGCTATTTAATGAAGGGCATTTTGCGGCCCGCGCGCCAGAGCCGATTCATGTGGAACTGTGCCAGGAGGCAATTCGCTTGGGTGAGCTGCTGGTAGGACACAGGATTGGTCGCACGCCGGAAACCTACGCGCTGCTAGCCGTCATGGCTTTTCATGCCGCACGGTTGCGTGCCCGCATTGACGCCGCCGGGAGTTTGATCCTGCTTGACGACCAAAATCGTGGCGATTGGGATCCGGAACTCATTCAAGCCGGTATGCACTGGATGGAGTTGGCGGCTAACGGTAACGATTTATCGCGATATCATATCGAAGCTGCCATTGCTTGGGAGCATTGCCGTGCACCGAGCGTTGGCGAAACCGATTGGCAACAACTGCTCCAACTTTACCACATGCTCGAACGCATTGTACCGGGCCCCGCCCAGACGATGAACTTGGCGATCGTAGAAGCTAAAGTGCATGGGCCGGCTGCTGCTCTCAAACGGTTGCTTGCCTACGATATCAGTCAACTCCCGAAGTCGTATCCGCTGTGGTGGACAGTGCTGGCTGAACTCACGCAACAAGCCGGTGATGCGTCGCAGAGTCGCGAGTACTTTCAGCGCGCGCTGGCCAATTGCCAATCGCCGGTCGAGCGGGCTCACCTGGAACAACGACTGAAAGCCACCTGATGGAACCACTATCCAGTACCGTTGCGATTCTATTGGGAAACTCCGTGTCCTCGAAGATGTTAAGATGCTGGTCGGAAATTCCCTAATTCCAACGCTGCGCCTCTGCGGCTCACCGGCTCTGCGTTTACTTCTGATGGCCGAAACGAATGGATTCAACGCAGAGACACAGAGACGCGGAGACGCAAAGTGAGAAAAGGGGTGAAGTGAGAAAGATCAAAGGTGAAAAAATCATCATGCACGAGAATGACATTAGCAAACAAATCGTTCATTTGGCGATCGAGGTTCATCGGACGCTGGGAGGGCCGGGGTTGTTGGAGAGCGTTTATGAAGAAGCACTTGCGTGGGAATTAACCCAAGCGGGGTTAATTGTTCGCAGGCAAGTCCAACTGCCCATTCCATACAAAGGCCAAATTTTAGCAACGCCGCTTAAGATAGATTTAATCGTACAAGATCTGGTCATCGTCGAATGCAAGGCAGTTTCGAAATACCATGAGATCTTCGCGGCTCAAACTTTGACCTATCTGAGACTGACACAATTGAAGCTCGGCTTGGTGATCAATTTCGGGGAGAGGATGGTCAAGGATGGAGTTCATCGAGTTGTGAACGGGCTTTGAGTCGCGAGTACTTTCAGCGCGCGCTGGCCAATTGCCTATCGCCGGTCGAGCGGGCTCACCTGGAACAACGACTGAAAGCGATCTGATGGAACCATTATCCAATTCACTTGCGATCGTGTTCGCCAGCGTATTGACGATTTACGCCGTGGCTATGTTGGTCATCGGCTGGGTCGCACAACGCCGTATCCATAGCGTCGAAGACTACGTGGTGGCCGGTCGCCAGCTGCCCACCGGTTTGGCAACACTGACCATCGTGGCAACTTGGTTTGGTGCCGAATCGTTGATGACTACCACCGACGAGGTGTCCCAACGTGGCATATTGGGTGCAATGCTCGATCCATTTGGGATTAGCTTATGCCTGGTGATCGCTGGACTCTTCATCGCCGGGCCGGTGTGGCGTTTGGGGCTGCTAACCATCCCCGATTTCTTTAAACAACGCTACGGAAAGGTCGCAGAGTGCTTGAGTGCTTGCATCCTAGTCCCGAGTTACTTCGGCTGGATCGCCGCACAGTATCTTGCTTTGGCCACTCTGCTCGAACAATTCTTTGGACTGCCCATCGCAATCGGAGTTGTCGGTGTCGCCGCCCTGGCCACCAGTTATACATTGATGGGAGGAATGTGGTCGGTGGCATGGACCGATACCATTCAAATGCTGCTGATTGTCGTCGGGCTACTCGTGCTCGGGTTCGAAATTCTGACGGAACTTGGCGCCGGAAGTCTGTGGCAGGGTCTCGAAGCGTTGCGGAACGGCGCGGACTCGGGCTTGCAACCCGTTGTGGATGCGGCACAGCCAGAGCAAGGAGAGCTTGATCAAGGACAAGTTGCTCAGGGACAACTTGGTGAGCGAAGTAGCGAAGCGATTTGGATGACTGCTGTCTCGGCGCTGGTCATTGGCTCGCTCGGCAATTTGCCCGTACAAGATCTGCTGCAGCGCATCTGCTCGGCGCGTTCAGATCGTGTTGCTCGTCGAGCCTGTTTGTGGGGCGCGAGCGGCTATCTGGCGTTGGGTGTGTTCCCGATCCTGGCTGGTCTCTCCGCAGCGATGATATTCCGTGAAGGAGTCCCCAACGCGGGTGTTGTGACGCTTTTAGCTGCACGGTTACTCACCCCTGCACTGCTGCTGATCTTTGTTTTGGCCATCGTATCAACCATCCTTTCCACAGTCGTCTCGGCCGTCTTGGCACCTGCCGCTGTACTCGGGCAGAACCTCATCGGTCCACTCTGCGAGCGATGGTCGATCCAACTCAGCGAAGAGCGGGCGCTACGGCATCAACGGTTGAGCGTCCTGTTGGTGGTAGTTGCCTCCGCCATCATCGCACTGCTCGGCGAGGGGACTTACGAACTGGTTGAGTCGTCGTACTCGCTTTCGCTGGTGGGATTGTTCGCCCCGTTTGTCCTCGGCTTGTACACCCGTAGCACTTCCACTTCGGCGGCCTTGATATCGATGAGTCTCGGTGTGGGCTGTTGGTTGCTGCATCTTGTTTGCGGTTGGGAAACATTCCTCGAGCCATGGTTGCCGGCGCTGGTGCCGCAAGACTACCTCTGGCTGGCAGCGTGGCCTCATGAACTGGCCGCGACCGGCTTGTCGATCGTTGCGTTTCTATCGCTCAGCCGCTGGAAATCTTCGGCGGTTTACGCAGAGCCAGAGAAGTCCTCCAACGCTTGATCAACTAGGAGCAAACAACAACGCGCCAGCAACTCATCGCGCTATTTGAAAATGGCGGTCGGCGAAACGCAGGTACTGCTCCCAATCGTACTGCGTGATCTCGTGAGCGCCAGACCGCACATGGTAGCCCACTGTGTCTCCTACGGGTTGGTCGACGGCTGGCATTTCATCCGAGTCCAATGCACCACCGATTCCTACTTTGCCGAACAATTGATACACCGGTTCGGCTTTTTTGGCGGCTAAGAATTCACCGCGCGGATCGGCCCACCCGTCGAGTTCCGCGCTAGCGACATACACAGGTCGCGGGGCAATCGCGGCAATCAATAAATGTGCGTCGACGGGGAGGGCTGTCTCGTTGTTTCCGTATTGCTCCAAGTTCTTGCAATACCAGCTACCTGATAGGGAATACGACGCGGCTACCGTTTCGCCATAACGTCGTCGTGCCAACGCGGCTCCTCCTTGCCCGGAATTATTTGAGATAATCAATCCGAAGCGGTCATCGAGAGCACCTGCCCACAACGCTGTTTTGCCGGTGCGGGAATGTCCAACCACGGCAATTCGGTCCCCAGTGATCTGAGCGTCTTGTTGCAAGTAATCGACTGCGCGACTCAGCGCCCAAGCCCAGGCACTAATCGCGCCCCAAGCATCGTTCGCCATTTCGGCGGTGTTGCTCTGGCGACCGACATAGCCTCGAATCCCAAGTTGCCACGCTTCAAATGTGTAGCGGCAGCCCGAGCCATGCCGATCCAGCTCAACGTCGCCAGCGTGGAACGTGGCCACCGCGTAACCACGTTTGAGTAGCATTTCGAGCGGCCAACGATGCGCATGCTCGCCCCGTTCACAGAACGCATTCCGCGACGGGCTGATGCTCGGATCGTCATGCACTCCTTGATTGCCATAGTTCAGTCCCAGGAAGACCGGTACTGGACGCGAGCTGCCATTGGGCACAAAGAGCATTAGATCGATCCAGGGCGCGTTGTCATCTTCGAACAATCGAATTCGAATCTCCTTGCGCGTCGCGAGTCCCTCGAGCGCGCGTGGCTCCTCGGAGGTAACCTCGAATCGCGTTGCAAATTGAAACTCTGGGACGCGGCCATAGACTTGTGTGGCGAAAGTTTGCAGAATCTCCGGCTTGCGCATGGCGATCCAATGGTCGGTTGTGCGGACTGCTTGGCCATCAAAGCAAACCAACGGATCGGGGAGCACATAAGCGGGCACCTGCGACTCGTCGTAGTTGGTGTCGGCAGGCTCCTGTGCCGTCAACAGTCGCTGAACGAACAACGCCGATACAAGAACTACTAAGTGGAAGATGCGGTGTCTCATGGCGTGCGAATGCAATAAATACGAGCGGCTGTGCGAATCAAAAGATTGTTTCCGGCCATCGCGGGAGTCGCCATGCACATATCGTCTTCGGCAAGTTGGTTGGTGTGTAGCAGTTGGTATTCATCGCTGGCTGCCAGTACGAAAGTGACTCCATTTTCGTTCAAGCAAAAGAGCTTGCCATCGTAAGTCCACGGAGAGGTCGTGAAGGCCTCGCCATTCGGTAGACGCACAGGGCCCCAAATCTCCGATCCATCGGTCGCGTTAAAGCAACTGACAATTCCTCGATCGTAAAGAACGTACAACCGATCGTTGGTGACTAAAGTGGTTGGATTGTAAGGAGCGATCTTGGGACGCGACCACGCGATGAACTCGTTCGATGTCTCTTCGTCGCCTAGCGAGATATCGCCGCTGGCTCCTGAGCGAATTGCGTATACCGGCCGCGTTTGATCGCCCACATAACCGGAACTGATGTAGAGCAGTCCATCGACCGCATAAGGTGTGGCGATCGTAATGCTCGACATGCCGGTGAGTGACCAGAGCAATTGACCGTCGAGGTCATACGAGCGAACTTGACCGCTCCCCGGCGTAATGATCTCGGTACGCTCGTTGTTTTCCCATACATAGGGCGTTGACCAATTGCTCTTTTCATCGCGGGCAACTTTCCACAGCTCATTACCGGTCTTGGCGTCGAGTGCCAGCAGGTACGAATCTTCTTCATTGTCGTTGACCAAGTACAGGCGACCGTTGTGCAACGTCGGCGAGGCAGCGGTGCCCCAGCCGTAGCGGGTGGCGTGAGGCTCAAGCATTTTGCGCCAGACTTCGTTGCCGTCGAGATCGAGGCAGAAGAGTCCCAGGTTGCCAAAGTAGCAGTAGACGTGTTCACCGTCGGTAACCGGCGACTCAGACGCGTAACTGCTCTTCAAGTGAATCGGAGTGAGCGGCTTTCCTTCGTGCACTTGCCGTTCCCACAGCACGTCGCCTGAGTTCAAGTCGAGGCAGAGAACATTCCACTGGTGTGGTGATTCGGAAACGTTCGGGCGATCCCCGCCGAAGTAGAGCCCTTTCTTCGGAGGTTCCAGTTCCCCTGTGTTCACGACGCTGGTCAAGAAAACACGGTTGTTCCAAACGACAGGGGACGACCAGCCTCGTCCGGGGATATCCCGTTTCCAAGCCATGTTTTCGCTGGCCGACCAGTGGGCTGGCAGTGCTAGCGAGTCGTGGGCAACGCCCCGTGCATCCGCACCTCGGAAAGCTGGCCAATTCTCCTGGCTCCAACAGCAATGGGTCGCTGTTGCCAAGCACAAAACTATTCCAAGCACAGTCGTTTTCATTGCAGTCTCATACATCGCAGCGTGATTCATCCCAACGTCGTTCATGACCGTCCGCTGACAAATTGTATCATCTTGCCAGCCAAACTTAAACCTAAACTTAGACTTTAAGTCGAACCTAAACTAGAACTCGAACCCATCGTTTCACTTCCCCCTTTCTGCTTCCCACTCCCCTCTCACTCAGTTTCCAATTCACATTTTTCATTCATTCTTAACAGTCCCAACGTTAGCATCCATGCAGGCGTTGTCGTAGTGACCGTCAGCTCGGGACATGTTCTAACGCATACCGGCTCGGCTGGAGCTTTTGCGATGTTGAGCAGTTATTAGAAATCACGGGGGTATTCCCTGTAGAGGCTTTAGCGGGGACGAGTAACGGTGACTTGTGGATTGATCGCTTTCAAAAGTCGGTACGAAAAACAGGCGATTGAAGATAAAGCCACCGTCGCAACCATCCACAGGGTCGAGGTAGGGTGCTCATGCATCCAAAGTGCCATGTCATTCAGCCACGACCATTTACCATTTCGCTCGCCACGTGCAGCATCCGCTCTGGCTACCATTCCGTCTAGCCATTGAGTGTTGGCGAGGCAGACGGCACAAAAAACAGAGATCGCTAGCAGCGGCCAGTTGTCCATGGCCACCTTCATGATCGTCGGGTGTGCTCGCTCCGATAGGTTAGGCTTAGCGAGGCTGGATTTGGCTTCATAAAGCCAGCTCACCCAAAACGGAGAAAGGTGGCGAGCGAGCAATCCGCGTATGCATCTTGCAATCTGGAAGATGGCTCCCCCTTTTTTCCAACTATTCCAGCTGCTCCAAATCGAAAAGGCGATGAAACCAATCGTCCCTAACCGGATCGTCGCAGCCGCCAACGAATCATCTGCTCCCAGTGTTAGCCGATCGATCGCGCTGAGTTGCCAAACGATCAACACCAGTAGACTGATTGAACCTACTTTCGCAACCGCTTTGAGAATCTCGGCGATGGCCATTTGGTGCTTCACAAACTCCCCGCGAGCCAATGCGTCATTGGGAGCGAGTGCAATTCGAAATGCGGCCGCAGGTCCCTTCGCGCGGCTTTGCAGGAAGACTGCAGCTCCGATGCCTACGATGGCGATGGTGGAGCATAGATAGACAATCATCGAGGACTCAAATAGAAATCCGAAAACGACGCCGCAAAGGATCGCCACGACGCCGGTAACTCCGAAAAACGCTGACTTCCCGCTTAAGATCGTTTCCGCAGCGGGCAACGGTGGAGCTGCGACTGCGGCGACATTCGGTGATTCGTTCCAATTTGGAGCTTCGACGATAGCGACTACTTTCGATCGCAGATCCTGCGGTAGATCCGCTTGCCATTCCGGGGCATTCAGTTTTGCGTTATGTATTCCCGCGACAACGAAGTCGTCAAACTCAAGACTTTTGAACATAGGAAATGTCCCACGAAATGAGGCCGATCGATAACCAAAAGATGCCAAAGCTGATCACACGCGATGGCGAGGAAGCAACTCCCCGCTGCATAATTGCCGTCTGAATGAGACTGTGACCAAAAACGCGAGGATTTTCCCCTCAAGCACCGCTAGACTACCGATTTCCAATCCGTGGTTTGTGTTTTCGCATCCCTCTTCTGCAGACGCTGTCGGCTTCGCTTTCTGACTTAAGGTTGGCGTTCTGTTTCGCTGGTTTTGACGCCTGGCGTGTTAGTTTTAGTGCTGGAGAACGTTTAGTTGCAAACTCAATCGATCCAATCAGAACTTCGTGATTTCGTTCAATTTGCCTCGAGCTCAATAGAGAGCGGTGATGACCGGTCATCGGTTGAGGAAGCAAGTAGGACAATGAGGCAGCCAAGGCCGCGCGGAGTATGCTCGACCTGGCCAAGTAGGCCAGGTGAGTGGCACACGTGAATCGCAATGATCACTGCTCCAGTAGCTCGCGAATCAATTTCAAATTCTCGTCGACCTGCTGCGGATAAATGCGTCCCACGACCTTGCCGTCTCGACCTATCAGCAGCGTCGTGGGAAACTCGCGAATACCGTAGTCCGCCATTACTGTCCCTTGAGGAGTGGGCTCCCCTGCAGGACTCCCCGCAAGGGCAACGCGAAACGGCAGATCGCGATCGTTCCAGAGATTCTTGCGGGTCGCTTCGAGTTGCTTATTCAACTCATCGAGCGACTGGAGGCTGCCATCGTGAATGGCGACGATCTCCAAGCCTTGCTCATGAAGTTCATCGTGCAGTTTCATCAGCTCGGGCATGGCGGCCAAGCATGGACCACACCAGTAGCCCCAGAAATCAAGCAAGACAACTTTGCCGCGCAGTTCTTCGAGGCCCGTCGGCTTGCCACCTTGCCAAGCCACAATGTCTTCCAGCGGTGGTGGCTCACGTCCGATCATCTTCGTAAGTCCGTTCGGCTGCAACTTCATCACCACCCGCATCGGCTCCGAGGTGGAACTGTCTGGTTTTACTTCCAGCATTTGTGACAAGGCTTCGCCAAGTGGATGCATGGCGAACAATTGGTAGTTGCCCGGAGGAACTTGAAACTCAAGCTCCAGCTCCTTCAGTTCGCGCTGAATCAAAAGAGCAGAATCCAGCATCAAGCCGACATACCCTGCCTGCTGGCTGGCCGAACCCTTCGATCTGATTTCGGCATCATCAATCGTGACGACTACTGTCTGCAGTGGCTGCATGGTGAGTGTCAACTCTGCTTGCCGAGCATCGGGGTAGAGGGATCCGATGGCGGCACGCTTAGCTGTGGCGTCCATGGCGACCACGGCGACAGCAGAGGCGTACTCGCTAAACAGCTCGCTGCCTTGAACACTAAGTTTGCCCGACGTATCGGTGGTGCGAGTCTCACCACCAATCGGCTCGCTGTTCCAGCGTTCAGCCAGCTTAATGGAGTCACCCACGAGAGCGTTCAAATTCGCTTGTCGCCCGTAACCGCTCAAGATGAGTTCGTGCTCGGGTAAGGGTGTTTGATTCTCATCCAGCAGTTGAATCGTGAACTCGCGCTGAGTTGTGGCTGGCATCACCGGCTGACTGCTCCCAGCCACCTTGAGTTCGATGTTCTCGACGACCTCGCCAGGTGCCAGCTCGACAAAGGCAGTGGTCCCCTCCGGCGCAGCGGCGGCGTCAAGCCAAAACGGTTCGACTTGAACGTAGTGTTCACCGGGGCGGATAAACTTCAGTTCGAAGGTTCCATCTGCGTTGGTCCGTGTCGTCGGATCGTAATAACGGTTCTCGCGGCGATCGACGGCGTGCGTTCGCACCTCGCGGCCTCCCAAGTCGCGATCACCCTCGGCCACAATCCTGCCTCGGACCGTAGCGGGGCGGGTGAGCTGTAGGTTAACATTGTCGAAGTCGTCGCCAGGCTGCGTTCGTATCGGTTCGGTTACTCCATTAGCCCAGGTCCGCCACTGTTGATATTCACCGTCATGCGCGATCAAGTTGTACTCGAACTCCTTACCAGCCGGCATGATGACTTCATAGCGACCGTCAGCATCCGTTTTGACGCTGTAGCGCGTGTCTCCGGTCAATGAGTTGCCGCTGCCCGTTTTAGCCGGAGCCACGGTGGCTCCTTCGACAGGCTTGTCGTCAGGATCGAGTACCTGCCCACGAAACGTAACTCCAGGTTCGACAAAGACAGTGACCAAAGGCATGTCGGTGGCCAGCTCAAATGTTAAGTCATCGAGGTTCCGCTGAAACTCGCCCGGCTTAATGTCCTCTTGCTCCCAAGCTTGCGTGGCTTGCGGCGACCACCACCGCGCGAACACTCGGGGAAGATAGCCCGTAAAGGGACCAAGCTTCTGCGGTGATCCCTCGCCGACCATAAACTCAAACGTTCCTGGCAACATACCTTCGATGACGATTTTTCCCTCTGCATCCGATCGCCCAATAACGCCTGGGTGCATGAAGTGCCATAACACCACGTCGTCGGCAGGTTGCTGAGTCACGCTATTGATGACCTGCGCCTCGAACCGAACTCCCCGCTGCAGGTCGATATCTTGCTGCTTGCCTTCATCGCGGAGGACCACGATGTCGTTCAGTCGAGCAACTTGACCTGACTCCGCGCGGACTGAGAGTTGATAAGTGTCCGGATGAACAAACAGTCGATAGCGGCCTTTGTCGTCAGTTTGAGTGGCGGTCATTACAGCTCCAATCATCACCCCATCAGCCTGCTGCGGACCTTGTTCGCCACGGACTTCAATGTTTGGAACGGGTGCACCACTGGAATCTCGGACGACTCCTTCGATGTAAGTTTTTTGACCGAGCACGACTTTGAAGTCGCGGACTCCCAGTGGTTGTTGCGGTTGGTACAGCGGGCTGTAACCATCCTTCATGACCCGCAGTTCGATCTTGCTACGCGCATCATCGAACTTCAAGCGAAAGCGGCCTTGGGCATCACTACGAGTTTCGTTGCCGGGATGCCAAGACCAAGCATCGATCAACACGTCGGCCAGTGGTTTTTCATTTTCATCGACAACCACTCCGACCAGCTCATCGGCTTTGATCTCGACGTCCTTGGTCTCATCATCTTTGATCTCAACAGACTTGGCTGAGCTCTCTTGCAATGCCACGGGTGGATTCTCTTGTGCCGAGCCGTTGGCAGAGAGTCTAGGGATGGCGAGCAGTACCGACAGCAACAGGCAAGCGGCAATGGCCAGCCGCGAGGTCAATTTTGGCAAAGGTGACCGCGAGCGCAGTGGCTGCACGATCGCTCGGATCCGTTGCTCCAATCCCCAAGACTGGGCCATCGCCACAGTCAAATACGCAGTTGGCGATTGGAACTCCCGGGCGACGCAGACCAGATGCTGCGCATAGTCGCTGGCCTTGATTCCACTTTCGATAACACGGTCGTCACACGCCAGCTCGCGTTCGCATCGCAATCGCCGGTACCCGATCCAGACGAGCGGATGAAACCAGTAGAAACTGCAAACACAGCGGCTGAAGACTTGCCACAACACGTCCAGTCGCTTGATATGCGATAGTTCATGCAGCAAGATTGCCCGCCGGCGCTCGTCAGTCCAAAGGCTCCAGGCCGGAGCGGGCAACAGAATCTTGGGATAGAGGATTCCCCAAGTAATCGGAACCAGTGGCTGCTGGACCTCGCGTACCTGAATGCTACGGGCTATGCCAAGCTGCCGTGCCAGCTCCTGTACCTCAGTCAGCAACGAGGATGCGTTGACAACGTGTGCGTTTCGCCACAGCCCGGTGATCTTCCATAGGCCAAGGAAGAATGGCATCAGCGTTATTGCGAAGCCAGCGGCCCACACAGCTGAGGCTGCATAAACGGCGCGAGCCAGCCAGCTCGACTGGCGCGGTGCAATCGCTAGTGCTGGCTCAGCAGCGCTGTTGCCCGACGTGGGACGAACGCTCGCCGCACCCACTCCACGGCGGTGATCCTCATTTGGTGCAGTGCTTTGCTCTGCTACCAGCGAATCTGTGACTGCCGACAAATTAGTGTTTGCTGTCGAATCGCTGTCTGCCAACGTGCTAGACATTGTTCGTTTACCAGATGTTATGACGCTGAAAGAATCCACTTCTAGCGGCGCGTTGTCAGTGGTTACCCAAGCCGCCGGCAAGCTCACCGAGTAAGTAGGCACAAGCCACATGGCGACTGGCAAGGTGCACAGTCCAGCAAAGCAGACCAGCCAAGCCAGATGCCGCCAGGCTGCAGAGTGCTGGGCAAGGAGTCGCACAACCAGCCACGTTGCCACGAGTAGTAGCGTTGCTTTGGCGAGTAGGTCGACGAGCAGCCACGCGAGGGTTGTTTCGGGGGTTGATAACATGCTAGCGGCCCTCCTTACGAGCTTGTTGGATGATCTGTTCGATCTGAGCCAAGTCACCTTCGGACAGTTTTTCGGACTCCAGCAAGGCCACCACCGCTTCGCTGGCCGATCCACCGAAGAACGTTTGGACGACATGCTTCATCGCACTCTTGCTGGCCACTCGCTTCGATTGCGTGGGGCGGTAGATGTACTTCAGCCCCTGTTGGCGATGTTGCAGTAGACCTTTGGATTCCAGCAAGCGGATCATCGTTCTGACCGACGAGTAGCTTGGCGGATCGGGCAATCGCTGATGCACATCGCCTACCGAAGCCTCCTCCAGTCCAAAGACGATATCCATGATTTGTCTTTCCC
>JBGSHW010000110.1:0-19031 GCA_041751975.1 Pirellulaceae bacterium | reverse complement strand
ATCCAAACCCCATCCAACTTACAAACCTCGCAGCTTAAACTCGTCCATGCTTAACATCCCCCAACCAAAAACTTTTCAATACACATCGGACACTAGCTTCGAAAATGCGACTAAACCTAAGCGCTAGCCGCCGGTTCTTCGTACACACCCATACCGTTTACCGGCGGCTAGCGCCTCGCCGCTCACAAACGTTGCAATTTACCGGCGGCTAGCGCCTCGCCGCTCACCAACACTTTTCCGCTCACTTATTTGCAAATGGTCTTAGATTGGTAACGAGCCTACTTCGCCACCCGCAACTCGAACTGCAGGCGGTAGCCGGTCCAAGGTGAACCGCGCAGCGTGGCACCTTCCCGGTGGCGAACATATTGAAAGGGTTGCCCCGTGCCGGGATCGTTCGGGGCCGGCAACTCCAACTCGCTCAGCGAGTTCGGCAATTGTCGCTCGTGCTTGGCCAAATGATGTCGAATGGCTTCCACGGTTTGCAGAAAGGCAAGTTGCTGGGACTGCCGCGATTGAGCACTCATCGCGGAGTTCACGGAAGTCATCAACAGCGTACTGGGATAGGCAATCAAACCGTATTCCCGCGATTGCTCTCTAAGCCACCGGTCCAACTTCTCGGAAATGTGGCTGCGTTCCCATTCGGGGACATACTGCCACTTGAACATCTCGTCGCGAGCCTGCTCGTGATAGCGCCGCGCCGCCAAAAAGAAGACTTGGGTGTTCGGCAAGGAGTCGAGTTGTTCCAGCGATAGCCCTTCAACTTCGTGCAGATAGCGTCGCGCTCCGGGCACCCCCGCCGCCACCACCAGCGTCATTCCACTTTTGCCCAAGTTAAAATCCCCCCCGAGATCCGCTGTGGCCGCTTCGAAACTCTCCAAGAAACGACTCCAGTAGAGATTGGAGCGAGGAGTCTCGTCGACCTCTCGCAACTCCTTGAACTGCTCAAACAAGAACTCACGCTCGTACGCTAAAGCGGGCCGCATCTCGGTCAGTGGTTGTGGCAAGGCAGCCAGCGCCCAATACAGATTCGGCGCATCGGCATGTTCGCACAGATAATATGCATCGTGCAAACCGATGCCGGCGCAGGCAATGCCCACGAGGTTCGATACGAGAAAGGGTTCTTGGGCGAGATGAGGCGACATGGCCAACTGCTGTCCGAAAATGGCCACCGCATCCTCCACTCGATCTTCGGCAATGGCTACCAAGAAACGCAACGATTGGAGGCGAGCCAACTCGCGCATCGACTGGATCTCGGGGAGCAAATACCCCACAGGGTTCTCTACGTCCCGAATATGTCGGTCGAAGTCGCAGTTCCGTCGCTGGACGGCTTGTTCCAGATAGCGAGGCTGAAAGGAGGTGAATTGCAGATACTTTTTGACTTCTTCCAGCGGTAAATCTTTGGGCCGGGTCTGTTGTCTCCATACGTGTGGCGGGACATCGTCAGTATTTATCCCCTCAGTTTCCGTTTTCTTCCGATGCAGTTCTTCGAACTCATTTTTGGCCTGCAGTGCATAACTTTGTTCAAAGAATCCCATGGCTTGTAAGTAAAAGACGGCAGCGTTGCCTTCCTTCAAATCAAACTCATTGGGAATCAACTCAACCGAAAGGGCTGGCCTCGGCTCGGCTTTGGGTACGAGCTCCAACTGACGATAAGCCACAGTCAAGCCACTTTCGCGGATGTTTTGCCAAGCACCCTCGACTGCCGCCACCTCACCCACCAGTGGCTGATATTCTGGCAAGTCCGATTGCGCTCGCGCAGCGGAACAGGCCAAACCCATCAGCAACAAAGGGAACAAGAAACATCGGTGGGGAAAGCGTCGCTGCGTTTTCATAGAGGACTCTCGGAGTTTGGTAGGGTGAGGGGACAGCAAATCGGCTACTTATTTGCAGACGGGTTCTTAAGATCGATCTAACCACAATCGATCGTTTACGAATCAAATCGCGCGTTGGCTACTGAGTAACTGTTGCAAGAGATCACGCTGATTGGTCGGTGGAAAAGGCAAAACTTGGCTGGGATCCATGCGGCCCGCTTCAATCGCCGTGGGTGCCGCTTCCGATGGTGAAACATGGACTGCGGGAATCGCTCGAGCCGACGGTGCACCACTGAAACTCAACTGCGAGCGGGACAAAACGAACGGATCCAGCAGGCCTGCCCGCCAACTCGGCGAGTGGCTGGTGTATGCGGTGGCAAACTCAAGTGGGTCGGGTGGGGTCGCCGCGTTCGCCGTCCGCCGGGAACTCACCGCCCGCTCGCTCCAATTCCCCAGCGGCCAGCCCCACGCCGACCGACCGACAATCGCTGGCTGGCTGAAGGTAGGTACGTTGGCTGACGCGGGAGCAGCTTTAAGCCGCTCGATCGGCGTCCTGCCAGACAAATCAGCTGCCGATGATGCACCCGGAGACAATTCAACATTTGCAGCCGATGGAACATCAACCGTTTCGGCAGTCGACTCCTCTGCAGGCGTTTCCTCTGCAGCTTGTGCCACAGCCGGTGCGTTCAGTGGCAACCAACGCATGCACACGAGTGTTCCACCAATGCCCGCAGCGGCTCCCAACGACCAAGTGAGCAGTAGCGCTGCAGCCCACGGCACTCGGTGAATCGCCGGTGCGACCGGGAACTCTGCACTGGGCTGATTAGTACCCCAAACAGCAACAGGAGCAGCCGCGAGAACAGAAGCCAGCTCAATGTTTGCGTCGCGCGGTGCAAGCGAACGCAATTGCTGCTCGAACTCATCGAGCGAATCTGTCTCTAAGTGCATTTGTTTGTTCAAATCTTTCATCGCAATTCTCCATCCGCTCAGTGGCGGTACGCTCCGATATGGAGCATAAAATCAACTGGCTACCAACGGGTTACTCAGGTTGTGCCGTGGGGTGCGCAGTGGGGTGCTTGAGCGTTTCAACTTGGATGTCGACCTGAAGTGGCCGACCGTTTGATTTACTTGTGCATGACACATCATGCGAGCTCTCATCGCATGCATGAGTCAAGATGCTTTTTAAGGCCCCGAGTGCATTTGAATACCGCCGATGGGCTGAGCTAAGCGAACAGCCGAGCAATGTCGCAAGCTCTTCGAAACTCAACTCACCCCAAATGCGGGCAACCAAAATCTCACGCTGCTCGCCGTTTAACGACTCAAGTCCACGGGCTACTTCCTCAGCGAGCAACGATTCGTGGGTGGGGCGAAACCAGGCAGACTGTGTCTCAACAGTGGCACTTTGAACAATCTGTGGCTGCCCTACCGAGGCCTGCGCGTGGTGTCGCCGACGCCTCAGCTCCGCCCGCGCTATGTTTTGCGCCTTGCGGCGGGTGGTCGTGTAGAGCCAAGCCTTCGGGCGATCCGGCGCAACAGGACTATTGGCCAAGTCAATAAACGCCTCTTGAACCGCATCATCGGGAGCAGCGCACCACTGGCGGGCGTACAGCACCAGCGGAGCGCTGAGCGCGTCGAACAACTGCTGTAGTTCATCGGTCCGCATGCGTCGTGGCAATGGATCTCAGGGTAAAGGCAACCGGCCACCGTGCCAACTAACGCCAGTCGGCCATTCCGAACTGAGTCACCAGCCGGCAGCGATTTTTCCGCCAGAATTTGAAAAAAGCGGAAGTTCCTGAGATTCTACTCTTAAGAATGCAGACAACGGCAGAGTGCCGCAGCTGCTCTAAACATCTTTGAACTAAGCAACAGGCGATTAACGGGAGGGCGACGCTCCTGCGGAGCCTTCTCCGGCCGCCATCTGCCGTTCACAAGCAATGGTTCGCAGGCTTTTTGCTTGTGGACGTTGTGACGCTGCCCAAAAAAGCTCGGCAGGAGCCTCGCTCTCCCGGCTGCAATTTCTACTGGTACAATTCCAATGCGAGATGATTAAAGCGGTTCATCCCGAACCATTGCAAATTACCGAGCGACCGAATACTTATTCGGGTTTGCGATACGCCTTTTGAAATAGCTCCAGCTTTTCTTTTGCTTCCAAGGCAGATTGCTCGGCTTGCTCCAACTTCGATTGCAGTTCGGCCGCGGCCGCTTGCGACTCGCTCAACTGCTGCTGGGCGGCCGTCTGGGCCGCGACCGCTTGCTCTGCCTGCTGCTGCAAGCCGGCCAGCTGTGCGTTCAAGGCATTCATCTTGATCGTGAGATCCTCAACCGTCGCCTGCTTGGTCTTTTCGTCGGAGGCTACGGTCGCCAACTGCTGCGCAATCGCCTGAGCTCCGGCCGCTGCGGTTTCCGTCAACTGAGCCAGTTCAATCGCCCGCGCGTCCAATGCAGCTTTCTGTAAAGCAATCTTATCGGCGGTCGCTTGAGCGGTCGCCAGTTGCGTCTCCAATGCGCCGCTTGCCGTCATCGCCGCGGCAGAGGCAGCGGCCAGTTCGGTGTGTTTGGTTTCCAGAGCCACAGCCGCTTGATTGGCAGCTACCGACTTCTGTTGCAAGTCACTCATGCTGCTTTTGGTAGTCGCCAACTGCGCAGCGGTCTGCTCGCGCTGTGCCTTCAGTTCAGCCAATTGTTTCTCCAGTTCAGCAATTTGCGAATCGCTAGCGGCAAGTTGAGCAGTGAGCGCGGCATCCGAAGCGGTTGCAGCGGTCAACTGTCCCGCCACATCAACGGCCGACCGCTGGGCAGTTTGCAGTTCCACTTTGGCTGCCTCAGCAACTTGGCTGGCAACTACGGCCGTTTGTTGGGCGGCCTCAAACTGACTCTTAAGTGCCACCACTTGTTGCACGGCCCCTGCGAGCCGCACTTCGATCGAAGCTGGATTGGCGGCAATGGCTAGTCCTTGCTCAGGCGCTTCCGCCCGCCACAGTTTGACATGGCCATTCCAATCCCCGCCGGCAATAAAGCTCGCATCGCCCGTCAGCGCCACTTCCAAGGCCGCGTCGGTCAAACCAACAAACTCTTTTTGCAACTCGCCGTTTGCATTCCACAATTTGACTCGGCCGTCGCGACCGGAGGAGGCGATCAAGCCGTTGTGCGCAAATGCAACCGCGGTGACACCTCCGCCATGGGCTCCCCACGCCTTAACTTCTTTATTCTCAAACAGGTCCCAGAGCTTGATGGTACCATCCATACTCCCTGAAGCGAGCAAGTTGGAATCACCACGAAAATCGAGACTGCGAATCTCTCCGGCATGCCCCAACAGATCGGTGTATAAGCGACCCGTGTCAGCCTCCCAAACCACCAGTCCATTGCTCCGATCGCCCGAAGCCAACAAGACTCCATCTGGGCTGTAGCGTAAAGCAAATATCCAGTCGGTGTGCTTTTTCATTTCAAACACCAGCTCACCCGAGACCGAGTTGAAGACCTTGACGATCTTTTGTGGTCCAGCAATTGCGATGCGGGATTTGTCGGGGGTGATATCGGCGGCCAGTACGATGTCCAGTTCATCGCCCACTTTTGCGATGCGTTCGCCGGTAGCTACATCCACCAACACGGCACTACCGCTGTGGCTATGTCGACCGCCACCAATCAACAACTGCCGACCGTCTCGGGTGAAGGTAAGTGATTGAGGTTCACCTTCGGGGAACGGAATGATCCCTAGCAGCTCAGCCGTCTCTGAGTGATAGAAGACTACTTGCTCTTGCCCGCCGACGGCAATTAAGGGGGCCCAGGGGCTGGCTGCCATGGCCGAGATGGCTGCACTGCGATCGGTTTCGACGATCGGTTCGGCGAGCATCTTTTCTGGCATGGGTGGCGGACCCTCGGGCTTGCCCAACGAACCGCTACCGAGCATGGCCATGGCTGCGTTGTTAGCACGCTTGATTTTACTGCCCGAATTCTCGGGCATCCCTTGCTCAATCCAGGTCTTGATTAACGCGCGCTGTTCTTCGGCAATCGGATCTTGATCGGGTGGCATGAACGGTTGTTCGGCATGGATAATCAACGCCCACAAGCGTGAACCGCTGACATTCCCTGCGGCTACAATCTCGCCACCGGAACCGCCAGCCAGCGTGCCGCCGTAGGTGTCCAGCGCCAAGTCACTCTCTTTGTCACCTTCGCTGTGGCAAGTCGTGCAATGTTCACGAAAGATCGGCTTGATATGCTCATCGAATGTAATCTTCTGTTCATCTTCAGCCGCCAACCGACCGGACAAGGCGGAGACCAACAGCAGTAAAGCAAATGCACTTAGACGCGACATGAGAATTCTCTTCAACGATTGCAAAGGCGAAACGCGAGCCACACACGACCTGAGAGCTAGTGATTGAACATAAACTCGCGGCTGTTGAGCACCGCCCAAAAGGCATCTTCCAGCCCCATTTGCTCGCCACCCGCCTCGGCAACCAACTTCGTCAGCATGTCCGATTCTTCTTGCGTTGGATGACGCGTCAGGGCGCGGACGAAGATCTTGTCAATGATCTGAGGAACAGTCAGACCTTGTTCAAGCCAAGTCGTAATCAACTTGCCCTGCTGGATTTTCCCTTGAGACGCGTTGCCGTTGAGCAAGTGCAAGGCTTGGGATAACGATGGATCTGTACTGGCTTCGCAATCGCACACCGTGGTGCGTGCCGAGCGTCCAAAGGCGGTCAAAAAGTAAGTGCTGGTGGCTCCGTCGGCAATTTGCACCGCTCGAGCACCCACCGGCAGTCCGCGGAATTTTTCTTTGGTTTCCGTGACTTGGGACACGCAGTCCAACAGCATCTCAGCTGGCACACGTCGAACTTGGGCATAAGCGTAATTGCGTGTATCGAGTTTGTTGGTGTCGTTGGGCAAAGTGGCGCGTTGGTAGGCCTGGGAATTGCAAATATCACGCACCAATTGTTTGAGATCGAACTTGTACTCGATCAGCCGCTCACCGAACTCGGCGAATAATTCGGGATTGCTGGCCGGATTGCTGACGCGAATATCATCGACCGGTTCGACGATACCGACTCCCATAAAATGCGCCCACACACGGTTCGCAATGCTCGTCGCAAAAAATGGATTGTCAGGGCTGGTGATCCAGTCGGCGAGCACTTGCCGGCGATCTTTGCCAGTGGCATCGGGCGCGGGGCCTCCCAGGAATGTCGGTGGCACCGGCGCTCCCTTGACCGGATGATTCACTTCACCACTTTCGCGATTGAAGATAATCGTCTCACGATAGTCTTCACCCGTCTTGCGACCGATCTGCGAGAAGAACGAAGCGAAACCATAGTAGTCATCCATGGTCCAGCGATCGAAGGGGTGGTTATGGCACTGAGCGCATTGCGTGCGAATCCCCATGAACACCTGGGCGACGTTTTCGGCCACCTTCAAGGTATCGTTTTCGACTTGATAAAAGTTAGTTTCCGGCTGCTCAAAGACACCGCCGTTGGCGGCCACGAGTTGCCGGACGATCTGATCGATGGGGGTTTCCTCGGCCAGTTTGTTAGTAAGCCAACTCGAGTACAAAAACGCCGACTTGTAGCTCACTTGAGCGTCGCTCTTGACCTTGAGCAACTGGGCCCAGTTCATCGCCCAAATCTCGCTGAACTCTTTGCGTTCGAGGAGTTGATCGATCAACTTGGCCCGCTTTTCCGGAGCTGCATCGGCCATGAAGGCTGCGTACTCTTCCTCGGTTGGCAGCTGGCCGACGATATCGATAGTCACCCGCCGCAAGAATTCTTCGTCGGTGCACAAACCGCTGGGCAAGATCCGCAACTTTTTCAGTTTCTCACCCACATGCTGATCGACGTAGTTGCCGACCACAACGGGTGCAGTGTATTCGAGTGCTGCAGGGAGCGTTAGGACTTGAGTTCCTACGGTATGCGTGTCGTAACGAGCCATCACAAAAGCTTCGCCGCGAACACCGGCGGTCACCGCACCCAGATCCGTTACTGCCGCCGAGCGATCGTTGTTCGTTGTAAAGGCAGCCATCGCCGTTACATCACGCGTCGTGCCATCGCTGAAATGGGCCACCGCCACGAGTCGTTGAGTGGCCCCTTCGCCCTCCAGTACGGCCTGCGTCGGAAACAACTCCACTTGGGTACAAATCGCCGGGGTCTGAGGATCGATGACCGCATCGGCCTCCAACCACTGCAGAAGTTTGGTGGCATACTGACTATCGGGTTCCATCCGCTTGCCACCCGAGTGCGGCACGCCACCGATCGATTTCAGGTAAATCAAACTCAGTTCGGGGCGGGCCAAATTGATCCGTCGAATACCGATCTCGCGGGTGATACGCTGATGATCACCCACAGGATCGAAGCCAAAAAGTGACAGCCGGAAGCCATCTTTACCACGCGCCGCCCCATGGCAGGAACCGGTATTGCAGCCACTCCGCGTCAGGATTGGCATAACATCCAAGTGGAAGCTCACGTCGCGCGGCGTGGTGGCATGCGTCACCGTGATCGGGGACTCGGCCGCCAAGCCTTCCCAAGTGGCTTTCAGTAGCGTGGTACCATCGACCTTGGGCTTGAGCTGGAATTGATCGAATTCGACCAGTTCAGCCTGGTCGATACTCCAACTTACGGAATCGGTAACATCAAAGGTGACTCCATCCTCGCGGTGCGCGACGGCAATCACATTCTGAAAGTCGGCCGCCGTGCTTAACTTGACTTCCGGCGGAAAGACTTTGAGCGATACCCACTGGCTTTCAGTCGCCATGGTGGCTGACGTTAACCACACGGAAACCATGAACGTCGCGATGGCAATCGCTTTGGACATACTTCGTCTCTCCACATCTCGTGGTACTAATCGTGCAAACATTTTGTATTCTTCTTGGACACTCGAGAGGAACTCTCGCAACCTAAGTGGACTCAATGAACTAAACGGCAATTCAACGCAGCAGGGCACGCTATGGCTCAAGTAAACCTTTGGCTTTACGCAGTTGTTCGAGCCGACTTAGCGGCTTGGCTGATGGGGGTGGTGCCGGTTGGGCAGGGGCAGCCACAGCCGCCACGGCTGCAACAGCCACCACGGGTGCAACCACATGTATTTCCCCGGTACCTTGCGTCTGTTCGATCACACCCTCGGGACGCGTGATGGTAGCTTTCATCACCAGCATCTTGAACTGACCCACGCGTGCATCGGCGGCCACGGCGATCGGAAAAGCCAACTGCTCCATTCCCTCGGTGTACTTTACAATCGGATTGGCACAGGTCACCCCGGCTGGCAATCCAACCAATTCAAACGCGACATCGCCAGCGGGTGGGGCTTTCACGGTTAGCCCCACCACGACGTTACCGCTCGCCCCCGTTTCAGCAACTGCGGTTGGGAACTTAAACTCGAAGAACGAGTCGGCGATCTCCAAGTTGATGAATTCAGTCGCCGCCCACACATTGGCGTTGCGAGCTTTTGCGCGCCCCAGGATTGTGATCGGATAAGTCCCCAGCGTAGCGTTCTCGTTGGCCGTCAGCGGAATCAGCGCCTGCGTTTGCTCCCCTTCAATGCGAATCGAACCGCTGGCAGCGCATCCGCCCGGGTTGTAGAGGACTCGCAGAGAGATCGGATCGACATAACCTTCTTTGCGCGTCACGTTGACTACATAATTTGTGTTGCCGGAGCGAACCAGCGGCACGCGGGGTTGCTCGACCGAGATGGTAAACGGAAGCTCTTCGGTCAAAGCAATCGCCAGTTTGGTTGCGTCGTGTCCCCACACATCAACATTGTTTTGGCCGCGGACCAACATTGTCCGCTGGGACAACTCCCCCTTGATTCCAGCTCCATCTGGCAGCGTTTCAGCGATCAAGCTGGCGAGGGCTGCATCGGGTGCAGCTTCTTTGGACCCCTTGATCAACATCGGGATGAAGCCTGCATTGGCTGGAATCGATGGGGTCACCAACTCCAAACCGGCTGGCGCATTTTCCAGTCGCAGTCCCAAGTCGCCACCGAAGTTGCTGCGATTGGCCCGCAGCAATACAGCCATCTGACCACCTTGTGGGACCTCAATCAGTTGCGAGATGTAGCGATCGAGCTCATCGATCGCCAAAACCAGCGAGGCTTTGGCTGGGGCCACTTCAATACGATAAGCATGGAACGGGCTCCCTTCGTTCAGTTGATCACGAATGGCAATCAAGTACTCTCCATCTTCGGGAAACTTGAACGTCTGCATGCTGTCCGGCCCACCCGCATCGTCGTTGGCGGCGAGTCGAGCGCCTGCGGCGTTGTAGATCTCCAACCAACTATCAATCGGGGAGCGCAGTACACGGCGTCCATAGACAGTGAAATCAAGTGTTTGATCCTTTTTGCCATTGACCTTGAACCAGTCAACGTCCCCGGTGGTTTGCAAAATGCCATTGAAGGCGGCAGGGACCTGCACAGCCGTTAGCGTCGCACGGTCACTATCGGGTTCGGTCTCGACGTGGTTTGGCAAATCGATGACTCGCAGGCGATTGGGCGATGGAGCGGACTTGCCGTCACGGCTGGCCACGAATTCGAATTCTCCAGGTTCGCTTGGCAGTTGAATCGCTTCCGTCCACGTTTCCCCGGAAGCATCAACGATTAGCGCGCTAATCAATTCTCCCGGTCGTCCGCCGGAAGGAACAACCGCCATGGGCCGCGGGAAATCGCCTAGGTGCAAGCGGTAGTGAGCGCTATCGTTGCCACCGAAGCTGCTTTCACGAACTTCGATCACATATTTGCCTGCCTTGGGGGCAATGAAGGAACAGACACAGTCCTGTTGCAACAGCGGTGCATCATCGCAGCGGGCGACTTCGAACCGGTTTTCGTCAAGGATCGCGACGAAGGGATCAAAGAAATCGGTCCCAAGCCGCAAGCCTTCCAGCTCCACCGTCAATTTTTGACCCGCCGCCAGATCGACGACGTAGTAATCCACATCTTCGTTTTGACACAAACCGTTGACCGTCGAATTCATCGCCACGACTTGCGGCGTTTCAAAGTCGCTGTTCGGTTCCACTTCGGCCACTTGCGGTAAGTCAGAGACCCCAAAGAATCGCAGGTTGCTGATGCCGGTCCGCGTCGCTAATCGCAACGACTTGAGACCTGGCGGGCAGTCAGCCGCGATTTTCAGTTTGGCCACGACATTGTTGTCATCGGTGGGAGTCAAGCTCAAGAGCTCAATCCCTGGTTCGTAAAACAGGATCTTGGATGCATCGCCAAGCCGCGCTCCGGAGAGCGTCAGGTCAACTTCAGTGCCGCGTTGCAAACCAGGAGGGGCAAGTCGACTGAGGACGGGGTCGTCGGCAACTGCTAAGCCGCCCCAGACCGCACCCAAGACAACGGCCAAGCCAGCGGATGTTAGAGCCTTCACGTCGTAACCTACCTCTTAAATGATTTACTAAACAAACGTACGCACCGAAAGTTCTTAACCAGCAATATCGCGGTTCCTACTCCTACTCAGCTTTGGCGGTGCTCGCACTCGAGAACTGGCCCAAACTCCGAGTACGATCGCGTTTCCAACCGCAAGTGCCTAAGCGAGCAACTCTTTAATAACCTCACCACCATCGACGATTTCGATCGGACGGTCACCGGGCGACATCAACTCCTTGTCGGCAACAATACCTAAGAGATGGTAAATCGTGGTGGCCAAGTTCTCTGGGCTAACCGGATCCAGATCGGGTTCGGAGGCAGTTGGATCAGAAGCGCCGTAGACGAAACCACGTTTGATGCCACCACCCGCCAGCATCACGCTGAACACCTTGGGCCAGTGATCGCGGCCACCTTCGCCGTTAATCTTTGGTGTCCGTCCAAACTCACTGCTGACAACCACCAAGGTGGAATCGAGCAAGCCGCGGGAGTCGAGATCATTCAGCAGCACGCTGAGCGCTTGATCGAGGGGAGGCATCTGAGCGTTGAAACCACCCGTGATGGCCGTGTGCATGTCCCAGCCACCGTAGGTCATCGACACAAAACGAGCACCCGCCTCCACCAACCGACGAGCGAGCAACAAGCGTTGTCCGGCTTCGTTACGACCATAGCGGTCGCGCATTGCCGCATCTTCTTTTTCGATATCAAAGGCCTCACGCGCTTTTTGAGAACTAATTAAACTGTAGGCCCGCTCGTAAAAGCTATCCATGGCGGCAACGCCGTCCGCTTTGTGCCGCGTTGCAAAGTACTGGTTGACCGACTCCAAGGCGGCTTTACGCCGAGCAAAACGCGGCTCGTCTACTCCCGCCGGCAGATCAAGGTCTTGCACCTTAAATCCAGCACTCGCTGGGTCCGCTCCGAGACTAAACGGTTCGTACGAACTACTAAGGTAGCCACTACCAGCGAATTCGTTCGGACGATTGGGGATGCAGATGTAGGCTGGCAAATTCTCACGTGGGCCATATTCATGGCTTACGACGCTTCCCATGCTCGGGAAGATCAACGCCGGACTCGGCTTATACCCCGTAAACATGTTGTGCGTGCCCCGTTCGTGCGCCGCTTCGCCGTGCGTCATCGAACGAATGATCGTGAACTTGTCGGCGCATTGGGCCAGATTGGTCAGCGTCTGACTTAACACCTCACCGGTGTTGGTCTTGATCGTTCCCATCTCACCACGGAATTCGAGCGGACTGAAGGGCTTGGGATCAAAGGACTCTTGGTGTGCCATACCACCAGGGAGAAAAATGTGGATCACACTCTCCGCCTTGGCCTCGATGAAGTCGTAGCTCTTTTGATCACCGTAGACGCTGCGCATTCGCAGCAGATCTGCCAAGGTCAATCCGCCCAAGGCTCCAACGGTCATAAAGTTGCGGCGCGACAGGCCATTACCAAAACACTTCATCGAATGACTCCAGCATAGGTATTGAAAGCGATTGCCATTTGAAAATCGGTGGGAAATCGGTGGAAAATCTCTGTTGATGCCAATTGTTGTCCTGTTGGCATTCGTCGTCTTGTAATCACTGCGTCACTGCGTCACCAGATCGTAACCAGCAACACTCTGGCCCGAAGCAAACAGTTGCCCCCAAGTGGGTTCGTTGAGGCAAACACTGTTCCGTTCCAAGCACGCACAGAGGATAAGGTAGGATTCCCTTGCACAAGCGGCACAGGAAGTTGGGGCGGGGCTCCACTTAATTAGGAGTGAGCAATCATCCTAAGTGCTAGGTGAATAAATGTCAAAGAGCTGACGCCACCATTTTGGTTTGCGGATTCTTCGCCTGACTTCTGGCGGAAGGAGTCAGTGCAAATCGAGGGTTACGTCGCGTTTGCCCCGGCTACAGTCCAGGCACCAAATGCAAACTGGCTACAGAGAATAAATCGGCACGCGCTAGGACGGCCCAAGCCCCCCTAAACCCAACTTAACGCCCGATTACAAGCCAAAAAACCTTCGAAACGGCCTGCTGCCCTCAGTCGCAAAAAACTCGAAGTCAAGTCGAGTATGAATTCGGGCAACTGGCGATAATCCCAATAAGAAATCTCGCGATATCTGGGATAAGAAATAAAGAGGCTTGCGCATCTTGCGCAACCGGCGGATTCCGAAAAACCTGAACTACTTCCAATCCAGCCCCTCTGGGAGCTGATTGAGGTTGCGAGGTTCAGCGTCTGTCACAACCACCATGTCTTCAACTCGCACTCCACCGAATTTGCGGCTATACAATCCGGGCTCGATGGTCAAAACCTCGCGTGGGAGCAATGTGCCGCCATTGTCATCCAACAAAATCGGCTCATGAACTTCCAGGCCGATGCCGTGTCCGGTGCCATGGGGCATGACCGGCAGGTCGGAAATCTCTCCGCGAGCGAACGGATAGCCTGCAGCAGCCAAAGCTTGCTTGGTAGCCGCGTGCACTGCATCGGCAGTCGCACCGGCGACAGTAGCAACCGTAGCTGCCTGCTTTGCGGAGACCACTGCAGCATGCATCTTTCGCATTTCGTCACTCGGATCCCCGTGCACGACAGTCCTCGTGCAATCGCCACAATAATGAGTCGTCGAGTTCACAGGGAAGATATCGACGATCACCGCTTCGCCCGTCTTCAACGGCCCACTGCCGCGCTCATGGCAGTCGGCCGAAGCAGGAATCGTGGCGACAATGGAACCATGGGGAGTGGTGTAACCGAGATCAAGCAAGTACTCGCTGATCCTCTTTTGCAGTCGTTCGCTCGTCAGCGGACTGCCAGCAAGGTGTAACGTCCCATCCGCACTAGCTTGAGCGCGAGCCACTGCTTGACAAGCCATCAGCATGGCCGATTCCGTGGCTCGTTGCGCATCGGCCAACCACTCGATTTCTTGATCGTCCTTTGTGCGACGTTCTAGAACACCCAGCTCAGGGGAGTACTCGAGGTCCATCCCAGCTTGCTGGATATGCCAAGCGTAAATGAATGGCAACGTCCGGTCGGTGGTAACCACTTGCACGGACGCTCTCCGCAAACACTCGGCGATGGCCTGAGCGGTGGCGGTGGCACGGTCACCCGAAAGGCCACTGTTGGGAGTGTAATGGCTGGGGCAGTTAACTTGATCGACTTTGACGGCTCGGCGAGCTCGTTCCATTTCGATATCGCGCACAATAAACTCAGTTCGCTTCTCGCCATCCAAGTCAAACGCCAACCAACCTGCAGGATCCCCCACAGCGAAACGCACACGATGGAACAGGGCGGGGTTTTCACTGGGGATACCCGCCAACAAAGTGGCTGAACGCGTTGCCTTCATAGCTGCACTACTCCCATTCGATGGTGGCTGGTGGTTTGCTGCTGATATCGTAACAGACCCGATTGACGCCGCGCACTTCATTGATAATACGACTGCTGATGCGTCCCAGCACTTCGTAGGGGAGATGACTCCAATCGGCCGTCATAAAGTCGTCGGTGTTGACTGAACGCACAGCCACGGCATTTTCATAAGTGCGAGCATCGCCCATTACTCCCACGCTTTGTACCGGGAGCAGCACCGCAAAGGCCTGCGATGTCTGGCGATAGAGTCCTGCCGCGCGAATTTCACTCACCACGATATGATCCGCTTCGCGTAGCACCTGCAACTTCTCTTTCGTCACCTCACCTAAGCAACGCACGGCCAAGCCCGGTCCAGGAAACGGATGTCTCCATACCAAGGGTTCGGGGAGTCCAAGTTCTAACCCCAACTTCCGTACTTCATCTTTAAAAAGATCGCGGAGTGGTTCCACCAACTCGAATCCCAATTGTTCTGGCAGGCCACCCACATTGTGATGCAGTTTGATTGTGGCAGCGGGCCCATCTTTGGCAGCACCACTTTCGATTACGTCAGGATAAAGTGTACCTTGTGCGAGGTACTTGGCTCCCTGAATCTTTACCGCCTCTTCCTTAAAGCACTCGATGAAGTGGAACCCAATCAGCTTGCGTTTTTCTTGAGGCTCGGTGACGCCGGCCAGCGCTTGCAAGAAGCGGTCTTCGGCCTGTACCACATGCAAGTCGGCTTTGAAGTGATTTGAAAATTCAGCCAACACGGCCGCCTGTTCGTCCTTGCGCAACAGGCCGTTATCGACCAAAATGCAACTCAACTGGGAACCGATGGCTTGATAGAGCAGGGCGGCGGTGACAGCGCTATCGACGCCACCGGAGAGTCCACAGATCACGCGGTCGGAACCGATTTCGTGCCGTAGGCGTTCGATGGTCCGCTGCGCAAAGTCGGCCAGATGCCATCGTCCAGCGCAGTTGCAGACGGCGTACAGGAAGTTGTGCAAGATGGTCGCCCCCAACGGTGTATGGGTGACCTCTGGATGGAACTGTAGCCCATAAACGGGCAAGCTCTTGTGCTGTACGGCGGCAAACGGACAGGTGGGAGTAGCCGCCAGCGGCACAAAGTCGCTCGAGACCTCGTTCACCTGATCGCCGTGGCTCATCCAGACATCCATCTGCGGCGGGAGGCCAGCCAACAGTCCGGCGTTATCGACAATCCGCAACGATGCTCGACCATACTCGCGCGATGCACAATGCCCAACGCGTCCACCCAGTAGTTCGCAGGCGAGTTGCATGCCGTAGCAAATCCCCAGTACGGGAATCCCCAATTGGAACAATGCGGGATCGCACCGCGGTGCTCCGGCCTCGTAAACGCTGGAAGGCCCGCCCGACAAGATGATGCCCACCGGATTTTTGGCACGAATGGCCTCGGCCGAGAGGTCGTGCCGAATGATTTCGCAGTAGACGTTTTGCTCGCGGACACGACGGGCGATGAGCTGTGCGTATTGAGAACCGAAATCGAGTACTAGTACTTTCTCGCTCGAGAGGCTGTCGACTGCTGCTGCACTCGGATGCGGATCCACTGCGGGGAAACTGCTTGCCACCTTAACCATTCCTTCGCTGATTTGCCGCGGATGGGCCGAAAATCAAACCGCGAAGTATAGGCGCGAATCGGCAAATCAACCAGTAGTCCCCGGCGTAGTCGGCTCACTCCGTGTGCCCCCCGATGCTTTTCGTTACACACGGAGCGCGCCACTACTTTTTACGGGGAATCCCGCAGCAACTTGCGGTACCGAGCAGGCTACGGTATCAAGGCCGCCGCCCCGGTGACCGCACCCGCTTGGGTCAACGCTCCACGCAGACTCCACGGAATCGGCTGGAGCATGTACGGGGCGCAGTTTCCCGGCCGGAAGTAGCCGAGCGAATACTGGCATTCGTGCGGCGGGTGAATTCCCATCTTGTACGGCAGCACTGCGATATTGCCGAAGAAGTGCACGGTACTGACCAGCGGTTGCAGGACAGGACCCGCCTCATGGCCATAACGCTCAAGCTGGATTTCTTCGAAGTACAACGGTTTATGGCTCGCGCCACTCGCCTGCCATTGAACCGTGCTGGCGATGAAGTTACGGCCGATAAACTGTTCGTAGCCGATACCACACTTGGGCGGAATATTCCACGATCTGCCCACATATGCCACATCGACGTCGCTCAAATCGCGGAAGGGAATGGCCCGTTCTGTGCCATTGACATCGAGTATTACACGCTCGTCACGCAGGTCGATTAAGCGGCCGGAAGCTAAGACCTGCCCGCGATAATCACTCCACGCTCGGACTTCGGAGGCCGCAGCAAAGTCCAGTCGCGTCTGCTCATCTTCCTCTTTGAACGGCGGGGAAACGTCCAGGTCGATGTTCGAAAGGGGCAGGTTCTTGATCCGCTCGCGCTGAGCATTGCACGAAGCCCGATCTACCTGCGGCTCCGTTACCTCAGCGAGCTCATTGGGATCTTTTTGCATTCCCCGTGGGTCGCGGGTTTCGGGCGCGCCGCGATCGCGCGGACTGCCGTCTTGAGCGCCACCTTGAACTCCCTCAAACGGATTGGGAGGCTGAAACTTCAGAGCGTTTGGATCGGGAGGCAGCTCCGGTGCAGCGAGTGGATCTGGCAGGTCCGGTAAGCCCTCGCTGGTTGGAGGAGTATTACCAGGCAGTCCTGGCATGTTACTCGGCAATTCGCCAGGGAGCGTCGTAGGTGGATCATCGCCAAACGGGTCTTGATAGACATCATTCGATTGCTGGTAGGCTGCTTGCCGAACGCGCCCTTCCGATCTCAAAGGATTGCTGCTTCGACCGTTCGGACCAGCACCCAGCGGTGAGCTCGCCAGCGATGACACGTTCGGTTCAAAAGCAGCCGCCTGCGGGGACTGCTCGAACGCATTCTGTGCGGTCACACCACTGACATCGGTCGCTTGCGGTGAGCGGGGAGCGGTGCTCTTCCAACGCAACACCACGCCAGAACCCAGTTGCTCGGATTGCTCATGCACTGAACGGGGTTGCGTTTCTGCAGCGGCATTCCGACGCGTCGTTTGAGGCGGCTGGGCGGCTGCCGGAAGTTGACCCAGCTGCCGCGCTTGGCTGGCCGGAGAAACGCGCGTCGGTTGCCACGTTTGCCCCAACGCCCTACTCGATACGCCATTGGGCGCCGCTAGCAACAGTGCCGCTAGCAAGGAGCCCCGCAACTTTCCGAAACGGCCTCTAGTTCGACTCCCCGGAGGCGGAGTAGTCGGGACTATAGTTGGGAGCTTCCTGCGTGATTGCGATGTCATGGGGATGATTCTCTCTGACCGTGGCAGGTGAGATCTTAATGAACCGCGCATCCGTACGAAGTTCATCTATATTCTGGGTACCGCAATAACCCATTCCGGCTCGCAGCCCGCCAACCAGCTGGTAGACGAAATCTGCTAAAGCCCCTTTGAACGGGACGCGCCCCTCGACCCCTTCGGGTACCAACTTGAGCAAGTTGGATTCACCCGACTGTCGATATCTTTCGCTTGAACCTTTAACCATCGCGCCGATTGACCCCATCCCGCGGTAGACCTTGAAGGTCCGACCTTGATAGAGGATCGTTCGACCAGGACTCTCCGCCAAACCGGCGAACAATCCACCGATCATGACGGCACTGGCACCCGCCGCGATCGCTTTGGTGATATCCCCACTAAATCGGATACCACCGTCGGCAATGATTGGAATGCCAGCTGGGCCAGCTGCTTTGGATGCGTTGTAAATGGCAGTGATTTGTGGCACTCCCACACCGGAAATAACGCGCGTTGTGCAAATGGAACCTGGACCAATTCCAACTTTGACCGCGTCTGCTCCGGCTTCGATCAAGTCGCGGCAACCTTCGTAGGTGGCAACATTGCCAGCCACCACGTCAATTTCCCAGCGTTTCTTGATCTGTCGTACTGTTTCGATAACATTGGCGGAGTGCCCATGAGCGGAGTCAACGATCAATACATCCACTCCGCGGGCAATCAGCGTTTCGGCTCGCTCAAAATCAAACACACCAATGGCAGCCCCCACCCGCAGTCGACCACCTGCATCTTTGCAAGCGTTAGGGTAGCGCTTCATCATGTCAATGTCTTTGATGGTGATGAGTCCCGTTAGGTTATATTCATCGTCAACCAGCAAAAGCTTCTCCACCTTTTTATCCGTTAAAATCTTCTCAGCTTCCTCAAGCGTTACAGTCCCCGTCGCGGTGACTAGATTTTCACGGGTCATCACATTTTTGATTGGAGTTTCGCCACTCTCCAGAAATCGCAGGTCGCGGCGAGTGATAATGCCAGCCAGACGACCGGAAGCATCGATGATCGGGACCCCAGAGACGTTCTGCTGGTCCATCAACTCCTTGGCCATCGCCACGCTCTGCTCGGGATTGAGCGTGACTGGGTCGACAATAATCCCGTTGGCCGAACGTTTAACCTTCGTTACCTCTTCGGCCTGAGCTTCCACATCCATGTTTTTGTGGACCACCCCGACCCCCCCTACTTTGGCAAGAGCAATTGCCATT
>JBGSHW010000109.1:0-21475 GCA_041751975.1 Pirellulaceae bacterium | reverse complement strand
GGCATCACCTTCCTCGTGCTCGGCAGCCTCGCCCCGGCCCACCCGTTTTCAAGTGGTCGAGTGACCCACACCCGCTGGTTAGCCGCCGCCGCGGGCTACACCATGCTCGGTCTCGCCGCCTTGGCCAAAGGTCCGGTGGGTGTGCTCCTGCCACTCGCCGTTGTCCATGCATGGTGGCTCATCTGCCGCCGCGCGCAAAATGAACGACTCCCCGAACTCCCTCCCGCTGGCGCATCGGTCGCCACCCGCGCCGCTTGGTGGGGACGCGAAACCTGGTTGACCTTCAACCCCTGGCAATGCCTGCGGGCCATGTGGTGCTTGCGAACCGTTCCGGGCTTGGTCCTCGTCCTTGTCGCCGCCGCCCCCTGGTACATCGCCGTCGGTCAAGCCACCAACGGTGCTTTCCTCCGCGGCTTCTTTTTGGATCACAACGTGGGTCGCGCCATGAACTCGATGGAAGGCCACGGGGGATCGCTCCTGTTCTACCCGATCGCCTTCCTGGTTGGCACCTTCCCTTGGTCTCTGTGGCTCATCCCCATTGCCATGTGGGCCCGCCGCGCGGCCCTCGAAAACGTCGTTCAACGCCAAATGGTGATCCTGTCGGCAGTTTGGATCGCGGTCTATGTCGTTGCCTTTTCCGCTGCCGGGACCAAGCTCCCTAGCTACATAACACCATGTTACGCCGGAGCCGCCTTGATCATCGGAGGTTATTGGCGACAATTCGAAGACAGCTGGGCGCGCCCCTCGCTCAATTGGCGGCGTTTGGCCTATGGACTTACCATCGCCGTCGGCTTGGCGATCGTCGGCGTACTCAGTTGGCTCAGCGCCAGTGAAGCGATGCCTCTGCTAGCCCGCACGGCCGCCGGTGGCTGGCTGATCGCAACGGTCGGAGCACTGGGCTTCTGGTGGGAGTACCGCAACACGACGCACCGCGTCCCAGTCACCTGGCTCGTCGGAGCGGCCCTGTTCCAAGTGATCTTGTTTGGCTTTGGTGCCAAATCAGTCGACCGATACCGGGGCGATTTGAAAGTGCTGGCGGAGATCCAAGCCGAAACAACAACCGCACATTGGCTCTCCATCGGTGGCATGGAACCAAGTTGGGTGCATTACTTGGGTGAAGAAATTGTCGAAGTCACCAGCTCCCCCGGGGCACCCGCTAGTTGGCAGGCCGTGCAGGCGTTTCTCGAAACTTATCCCTCAGGCCATATCATCGTGGTGGGCGAAGAAGCCGAAGCGGCACTGGCCAACTATCCCGAACTGTCTCACCTGCAAGCTATCGACAGCAGCCCCCGCTTCCTCCGCCCCGGCAAACTAACCATCTACCGCAGCCCAAACTATCTCGCTACCCGGCCTGCCTCACCTGGCACTCGAACGGTGGATTAAGGACAACCCTTGCCGATCGCATGCACCCCAAACCCGAGCTGGCTCAATGCCTTGTGATCCAAAATGTTGCGGCCATCAAATAGGAACGCAGGTTGGGGCATGCCCGCCAAGATCCGCTCATAATCAAGCGTCTTGAATTCATCCCACTCCGTCAGCACGGCAATCGCATGCGCATCCTTAGCGGCCGCATAGGCATCGTCGGCAACCGATAGATTTTCGTCAATCAACTTGCGATCGGTGGGAGTGAGGCGTCCACTGCTATCAGCCATCACGTGCTCCAAGTCGGCGATAATCTCGGCACGCTTGACCCGCGGATCATAAACTCGCAGCCGAGCCCGCTCGCGCAATAAATCGCGACTGATGTAAATCGCCGCCGATTCCCGCGTGTCATTGGTATCCTTCTTAAATGCCCAGCCCCAGATGGCAATTTTTTTGTCCGACACGGTGTTGAAAAGTGTCTTGACCATGTTGGTGGCGAACCTCCGCTTCTGGTAGTCGTTCATCAACACGACTTGCTCCCAGTAAGCAGCGACCTCGTGCAAGCCGAAGTGCTCGCACAGGTAAACCAAATTCAAAATATCTTTCTGAAAGCAGCTCCCACCAAAGCCGACCGAAGCCTTCAAAAACTTGGGGCCAATCCGCGAATCGGTACCGATCGCGCGGGCAACTTCATCCACATCCGCTCCCGTGGCTTCACACAGCGCCGACAAAGCATTGATGGATGAAACGCGTTGCGCCAAAAACGCATTGGCGGTCAATTTGGAAAGTTCACTGCTCCATAGATTTGTGGTCAAAATCCGGTCGCGGGCAATCCAACGCTCGTAGACACTTGCCAACGTATCGATGGCTGCCTGCGATTCGCCACCGATCAACACGCGATCGGGATGCAACAGATCTTGGATGGCCGTCCCCTCCGCCAAGAACTCAGGATTACTCAGCACATCAAACGTGGCGCCGTTGCCCGCACTTGCCAAAATCCGCTTGATTGCCTCTGCAGTTCGGACAGGCAACGTCGACTTTTCAACAACGATCTTGTGGCCTTTGGAAATCTTGGCAATTTGCCGAGCACATTTCTCGACGAACTCCAAGTTCGCGGCCCGCCCAGCCCCAATACCAAAGGTCTTGGTGGGGGTGTTGACCGAGATGAAAATAATGTCGGCCTCAGCGATCGCCTCATCGACCTGGCTGGAAAACTTGAGATTGCGTCCCCGCGCTTCCTGAACCACTTCGTCTAGCCCCGGCTCGTAGATCGGCAGAGACGCAGAGTTCCACGCATCGATGCGTGTCTGATTCAAGTCGACGACATGCACCGAAATATCGGGACATTGCTTTGCAATCATCGCCATGGTCGGACCACCCACGTAGCCCGCACCAATACAACAAATTTTCATAGCTCACTCGGTCGTTATTAATTGAAGCCCGCGTCTCAAAATAAGCTACCCCTTCCGACTTCCTCTCCCAGCAACAATTGCAGGGGAGGGTAGGGAAAGCGGTAAATTTTTCTGAGACGAGGACTGTGTCGCTAGAGATGCTCCTATCCTGCAAAACTGGAGCTGTGGAGCTCGCGCTGCGCCAGTTCAAGATCATGCTCGACCATGATACGGGCTAATTCGCGGACATCCGTAGCCGGGGTCCAACCAAGTTTTTCACGCGCCTTGGAGGCGTCCCCCAGCAACAAATCCACTTCGGCAGGGCGGAAGTAACGTTTGTCCACTTCCACGAACTCCTGCCAATCTAATTCAAGCTGCTCGAAAACCATGTCCAGGAAATCGCGGATCGTGTGCGTTTCCCCCGTCGCTATGACGAAATCTTCCGGTTCTGACTGTTGTAACATCAGCCACATCGCTTCAACATAATCTTTGGCGTATCCCCAGTCCCGTTTGGCATCCAAGTTACCGAGGTAAAGCTTCTTCTGCAGGCCGAGTTTAATCCGGGTGGCCGCCCGCGTAATCTTCCGCGTTACGAAGGTTTCTCCCCGTCGCGGCGACTCGTGGTTGAACAGAATACCGTTGCACGCAAACAGATCGTAGCTGCGACGGTAGTTGATCGTCTGAAAAAAGGCATACACCTTGGCACATGCATACGGCGACTGCGGATTGAACGGAGTTGTCTCGATCTGCGGCGTTTCCAAGACCTTGCCATACATCTCCGACGACGAAGCCTGGTAGACCTTAACCTGCTTGCGCTTGTTGAGTAACCGAGCCGCTTCGAGCACGTTAAGCGCACCCACCCCATCGCTCATCAACGTATACACCGGCTGGTCAAAAGATACGCGAACATGGCTCTGAGCTCCCAGATTGAAGATCTCGTCGGGCTCAATCTCCTGAACTAAATTGGTGAGCGCTTGGCCATCGGTCAAGTCGCCGTAGTGCAACAAGAGCGTTGGGTTCTCGTGCACATCTTTGTACAAATGATCGATTCGACCAGTGGAAAAACTGCTGCTGCGGCGAACCAAACCATGCACGCGGTAACCCTTATTTAGCAAGAGCTCAGCCAGATAAGAGCCATCTTGGCCGGTGATTCCAGTGATCAATGCTGAACGTGTCATGGTTACCTCAAATGATGATTAGAGTATCTTGGAAGTTACAGATTGCGGAGCGTACCCGCCGCATAGTTCTGCTGGAAATCGATGTACGTTTTGGCGATCCCCGTCGCCAAGTCGGTCTTGGGCCGCCAACCGGTGGAACACAACAACGAGATGTCGCACAGCTTCCGCGGCGCTCCGTCCGGTTTCGTGGGATCGGTCATAATCGATCCGGTGTAACCTATTGTTTTAGCTACCAATTTCGCCAACTCCAGAATGCTCTGATCCTGGCCTGAGCCCACATTGACCCAGTCGGGCGGATTGTCAAGCTGCAGCAAATGCACCAAGGCATCCGCCAAATCGTCAACGTATAAGAATTCTCGCAGGGGTGCGCCGGTACCCCATATCGTGACCTGCGGAGCCGATGTCGCCTGGGCCTCATGAATGCGTCGAATCAAGGCCGGCAATACGTGGCTGTGATCCGGATGATAGTTGTCCCCCGGTCCATACAGATTGGTGGGCATCGCCGAGTGAAACAACACTCCGTACTCGCGGCGATAATACTGACAAAGCTTCAATCCGCATATCTTGGCCAACGCATATGCCTCGTTCGTCGGCTCCAGCGGACTGGTCAATAACTGGTCCTCGCGGATCGGTTGCTGGGCCAAACGAGGATAAATGCAGGTGCTTCCTAAAAACAAAAATCGCTTAACCCCCGTCCGATAAGCGGCCGTGATCGTCGCTAACTGGGCTAGCAAATTCTCCGTCAAAAACTCGACCGGAAATGTATGGTTCGCATGGATCCCTCCCACGCGGGCCGCAGCAAATATCACCCCCTCCGGTCGCTCCTGCTCGAACAACCGCAACACCGCCGAACTATCCTCCAAGTTAACTTGCTGCCGCGTGCACGTAATGACCCTCACACCCGACTCTTGAGCCAGCCTTCGACAGATCGCCGATCCAACCATTCCGCGGTGTCCCGCTACAAAGACTGATGAAACCACAGTTTGTTAACTTAGTGACTCTGGGATGGATAGGCTTTAGGGCTAGTCAACTTGGCAATTTGGCGACTTGGCGGCTTGGCCCCGGTTACAGGCCGTTTAGTCTAACTAGACCGCTGACAATCACCAATCCCGATCCCGCAAAACCTTCCACAACGAGGAGACATCGGCCCGCCACTTGGGCAAAATGCAAGTCAGCAAGGTGGCTTCTATATTCGTAAGCGTGGCCACCACCGCCGCCACCCGCAACGGCCATACCGACTCCCACAGCACCAAGGCCACGCCAGCCACCAATACAAACGCTTGCGACTTCTTTGCCCCCCAGGTGTGATAACTTGGCACCCGACCGTATTTGATCAACCCAGCTGCCGTCGTCATCACATAGCTGCCAATCGCTGTGGCAAGCCAAGCCAGTTCGGACCACCATAGTTCCCGGCATAGGATGGCGGTCCCAATCAACAGCGCTCCATACAAGGCCGCGTCGGCAAAGCTGTCGAGCCGCGCCCCAAAATCAGAACGTTGGTGCAACCAGCGGGCAAGCCGACCGTCGATCCAGTCGGAGACGGTCAGCACCACAAACAACCCCACAAACCAATAACGCAGCTCCGCGACCGCCATGCCCAGCATGACAAACGATCCGGCCAAGCGGAACATGCAAATGATATTGGGAAGAGTGAATATCCAAGTGCGAAACGCCTCATCCCGCGGCTCCAATTCACTCGACGATTCCGACATATTTTTATCCAGTTCCACTCGCTTCTGCCGAGCTTCTCGATGCCACCCTGACACCACCTCTTGCTTGTGAACGCCAGACCTCACCCCAACCACCACGCGTAATAGTATATTGCCGGAGCAGTGAATGTCAGGCTATCGACTCGATCGAGCATGCCACCCATCCCAGGCAACAGCGATCCGCTATCCTTCACCCCCGCCTCGCGCTTCAACGCAGAGATGTTGATATCTCCCAGGAAACCCACGACCGAAAGCAACAACCCGGCACCGGCGGAAATCAACAGATCCCACCACCACTCGGCCGAGTTGGCGAGCGACGTTAGCCAAGGTGCCATCGCGATCGACAACACAATCGTCACGACACAGCCACCCAAGAATCCTTCCCACGTTTTCCCCGGCGATAGGGCAGGGACCATCTTCCGCCGCCCCAGCTGCCGCCCGATCAACGCCTGCGCAATGTCATCCACTTCGGTCAACAAGACCACAAACAACACCCACCCCATACTTCCTACACCGTCCGCTGGCGGAGCTGCGGGAAGTTTTAAAAGCAGCACCCCATGCGACAGCCCTAAGAACAACAACACGGCCACCCACAGGTATCCCCCAACCGCTCGCAGATACCCAGTCGTCGTCTCTCCAAACAACATTTGAGTCGTGCAGAGCAGGGCCAGCGCAACCAGTGGAAAGGCTGCCACCGACCACTCCCCATCGCTCAGTGCCAGCACCGCGTAATGCCCCACTCCAACCGCCGCCACGACCCAAGGCAAGGCAACACCACGTGTCCCTGTGGCTCCCCCCCCCGCTCGAAAAATCCGATCGAACTCGCGCAGCCCCAGCAGGCCAGCTGCCAAACAAAGCACAGACACACCCACCTTCCCCGACAACGCCGCCCCACTCAACAGCAGCCACAACACCCACCACACCACCAAGCTTCCCCGTCGCTTCCGCGCCACCACCGGATCGGCCCCGCGCAATCCATACAGCCGCACACCGCTGCCAATTGCCAACGCTCCGGCCACAAGCAACAAACTCCCAATCATCCCTGGAGCAAACTCACCCATAAATTTCTTTCGTATAGCAAGCCTACCAGCCCATCAGCAGCCAGTTCCCAAGTGAGCATAGCAACCGCCGTGCCTCTTGCAGCCAAAAACCTGCCGCTGTTCACTCTAACCGATCAACGGAGTGGTGAAAGGGCGAGCGCCCATCCCGCCCGAGCTTTCAAACGGATAGTTGTCTGATATAAATCGATATACGGCCGCGGAGCGAAGCTCCCGCTGAACCTCAAAAATCAATCAGTCTTACAAGGTCTACCTACAGTGACAGTGCCTGCGATCAATGAACCCAACGATCCAGTAACCGATGGTCCTCCAGTTCGCTTGTTGCATGTGTCCGACCTTCATTTCGGCCCGCCATATGTCCCCGAGGTTGGCGAAGCGCTGGTGCAGGTGGCTGCCACGCTGCCAGTCGACGCAGTGGTCGTCAGTGGCGATCTTACCCAACGCGCCGAACGGGAACAATTCATCGCCGCAGCCGCTTTCATCGACCGCTTGCCCAATGTCCCGCGACTGGTTATTCCCGGCAACCACGACGTGCCTCTCTACGATATCGCTCGACGTATGCGCGATCCGTTGCGCACTTACCGCGAGATTATTAGCCCCGATCTCAATCCCGTCCTGCAACTCCCCGGCGCCATCCTCGTCGGACTCGACTCCACCGCCCCGCGGACAGCGATCAGCAACGGGCGGATCCACTCATGGCAACTCGAGCACTGCGCGCACGTCCTAAACGCAGCACCAGCCGATATTGCGCGGATTATCGTAGCCCACCACCACTTTGCTCCCGCCCCCGACTATCTGCACGACTCGGCCATGCCCAAGGCCAAGCGGGCCATCATGCGCTTCATCGAACTCGATGTCGACTTAATCATGGGTGGGCACTTGCACCGCTCTTATATCGGGAACTCCCTCGATTTTTATCCCGGCAATCATCGCGACCGAGGCATCGTCATTGCGCAATCGGGCACCTCCACCTCGCGCCGCGGGCGCGGGCGAGAACAAGAGAAAAACACCTTCAACCTCATCCATATCGGCAAGCAATCAATCAAGATCACCCACTACCTTTACTTTCACGAAACCGGCTTCACCGCCACCAGCAGCCACGAGTTCTTTAAAGGGTGAGCCCTTCCCGCACGTGCCGCAGTTAAAACGCTTGGATCCGCGACAACTCCGCATCGGTAAGCGTCAAGGGTGGGAGCAGCACGATCCGCGTCGACTCCGGGCCCGTTAAGTGCACGAGCAAACCTGCGCGGAACATCGCCTCCGCTAACGACCTGGCCGCCAACTCGGGTGCAACGCGTTGTTTCAACCCATCGCAGTGCGACTCGGCCTGCCGCAAACCCTTGGCGAGAGGACCGCGAGCGAACTCCAAAGCACACACGGCGCCGACCCCTTCAACTTGCTCGATCCCCCAGGCGGCTCGCTGCCCATGCTGGGCGAACCCCTGACGCAACGCTGCGCCGATCGCTTCGCCCCGCGCAATCCATGGTCGATCACGAAGTTCGGCAAGGACTTGCAGGGCCACGGCACAAGCCAGCGGCGTGGCCGCAAACGTCTCCGACTCGGCCCCACTGGGTATCGCGTTGAGGACTGCGGCACGCCCCACCACGGCCGAAAGAGGCACCACACCACCTCCCAAACTCTTCCCCAGCACAACGATGTCAGGTTGCCAACCTTGTCGTTGCGACAACAACCAACCGCCACAGCGTCCCAAGCCCGTTTGTATCTCGTCGGCAATCATCAGCATACCAGTCGCCTGAGTGACACCGCGCAGCCGCTGGAAGAACTCGGAGGGTGGAAAAACATAACCGCGAGCCCCGAGTGCGGGTTCGACCAAGACCGCAGAGTATTCGGCCGCACGCTGCCGCAACATCCCCCACAACGCCTCGCCGCACGCGATGTCGCAACGCGGATACTCCAGCCCTAGCGGACAACGCCCGCAATACGGATAGCGCTCAGCCGGTTCCACTTGAAAGCTCGCCGGATCCAGTTTGGGACCCACGCGCGACGTGGCGCTGATGGCTGAGGTGGCGATCGAGCGTCCGTGAAAGCCGGGGGATAAGACGAGCAATTTGCCGGGTCGATAGGTGACCGCCGCCTTCCACGCCGTTTCAATCCCCCGCGCACCGGTCGCATTAAAAATGACCGCGCCGGCTGAACTCTCCGCTCTCCGGACCCCCCCCGTAAACCCGCAGAGTTCGATGAGTTGTTCGGCCAGTTCAATTTTGGCGGGATGTGCATCCCCGGTCAGATGCCCGATTTGTTGCAAGCTGGCTTGGGCAGCCTCAATCAAGGGTGCGAAGGTGTGGCCAAAGTTGGCTGCCGAGTAACCGCACGTTAAATCCAAGTACTCGCGACCTTCCACATCCCAGAGCCGCGCACCCTTGCCGCGGACAAAAACCGTTCCAAAACGCGGATCATGCGGACGCCCCACCGCGCCCGCCAACGCCTGTGCATGTCGCTCCATCCAGTCGCGGTTCGTGGCCATGGGAGTAGTCGGTGAGAGTGGGCAGTGGGCAGTGGGCAGTGGGAAGTGGGCAGTGGGCAGTGGGCAGTGGGAAGTGGGCAGTGGGAAGTGGGCAGTGGGCAGTGGGCAGTGGGAAGTGGGAAGTGGGCAGTGGGCAAAAGCCCTTATATCGACAATATGCAGCAGAGGTTTTTAAGGCCAGAGGCCGACAGAGGAACTGCCGGTGGCGTAAGCCACCGGTTGGGCCTGGTTGCATTGGAGCCCAGGGGGCGACACAGGGTTTGCAGGCTGCGCATTGCCTAGAAATTGAGTGTGTTTTGGATTGTGTCGGCCTCCGGCCTTTAGGTCCAATGCTGGCCTGACCGTGGCCTCACGGCCACGGCATTGGCTCAATCGGCCTCTGGCCTGCATGGAATCTTTGCTAAAGAAAGCAGATTGGAATTTGAGATTTGGCAATTGCGAGAAGCCTCATGGGCTACACCATTGAGAATAAACTCAAGCAACAAACAAATAGATCAACAATTTAAAATACTCATGGGAGATCGGTCCATACAACTCGGCACTCTCGAACGCTGACGTGGCCGAGAAGACGCTGAGCTTGGTGTCGCTCGGGAAAGACCGCTGAAAGCACAATAAACTTCGGCGGGTATGGGGGGCCGACGTGACCACAACCACACTCTTAATTTGCGGTGAAACTGCAGCCATCGCCTCCGCCTCGCTCAGCGAGCCCATCAGCGAGGACTCTTGGGCGTCAACGAAATGCACTACCCGCCGATCGATGCCCTGAAACTCGAGGTAACGGGTCGCCCGCTCAGCCACCGATAGCGATTCGCGCGTGATGAAATCAAACCCAGAGGAGCGGCGCTCGTGGAGCAAGTAAATCGATTGGATGCGCCCCATGTGATGCAGGTCCGCTGCGGCTCGCAAGCGCTCCAAGTAGGCATACCCATCGGCCATCACATAAGCCACCTCGCCCCGCGCATCCTCGTCATGCACGTAGAGCGGTTGAATGAGCACCCCCCGCACCACCTTCATCGACGGGAGCATAACCAACACGCACCAGGCTCCAACCACCCATGCGGCCCGACGAACAAGCGTCGGCCAACCTCGCGGTCCGCGCGGTCCCCTCGTCTCGTTCTTCATCCTCTCCTCCTGACTATACGCAGTTGGCTTCCAGCAAGCCATCGACCGAGTAGGGCCGACCTGGATCTCGCTGAGTCTCGGCGGCTCCCCCCGTTGATGCAAACCACCTCAGATAACTGCATGGCAAGAATGTCAAGGAAGTGAGCGTGGCCCCCAGAATACCCACACCAATCACAACTGCCAGGGGTGGCCAGAACTCGCCGCCGCCAACGATCAACGGCAAAAAGCCAGCCACGGTGGTCAACGTGGTACAAAGTACGTGACGGGTACAAGCCACAACCGTCTCAACCGCCGAGTCAATATCCCCCGCACTTGCCCGCGGGTCATCGCGCAAGGCGGACAAGACCACAATCGAGTCGTTAACGGCCACACCAATCAAGCCAATCGTGCCGACAATGGCCGTGAACCCCAAAGGGTAGCCTATCAGCCACAGTGCCCCGGTCCCCAAGCCAACCGACAAAAGTCCGATCGCCCCAATCGTCACCGACAATCGAAACGATTTCAACGTAAGCACTAAACAACACAGGGCAGCCAGGGCCACGAGAGGAACGTGGCGGAGCAAATTCCCCACTGCCGCACCCCGTTCGGCCACCTCTCCGCCGAACTCAAGTCGATAGCCGTAGGGCATCTCGATGGGTTCTTTCGCTAAACTTGATTTGAAGGCGTTGAGCACCTGCGATGGTAGCCCGCCGATCGCCAAAAACGATTGGATCTCGTTTACCCGCTCGCCGTTCATCCGCGTAATCGCCGCGCGCTGCGGTTCCAGCCCGATAGTTCCCAGCGCTTTCAACGGAGTACTTGCCGCTGAAACCCCGGGCGCATGGGTCAGTACATTTAAGTCTCCGAGCGCTCCATCTTTGGTTGCTCTATCCGCCGTTCGAATGCGAACCGGTAATTCCTGCGTTTGTTCCAGAAGCGAGCCGGCATGCAAGCCTTCCAACTGAGAGTAAATCTGCCCGGCCACGGCCTGTTCACTCAAACCGGCCGATCGCACGCGAGTGGTGTCCAAATGGATCTTGGCCAATGGCCGGTTCTCAGACATATCCGAGCGCACATCGAGTACGCCAGCCAGGTTTGTCAACCGCTGCCGAACTTCCTCCCCAAGCGCTTGCAAGCGATATTCGTCCTGGCCAAAAATTCGGATTTCAATCGGTGCGTTCAGCGGTGGTCCCTGTTCGAACAAACGTACGGTTACGCGAGCCTTTGTCAGCCGTTCGTTGAGCGTCCGTTGTAGTTGAACCAGCAACTGCTGATCGACGAGCCGTGCGTTCACCTCCACAATGCCCCGCGCGTAACTCGGAGTATTGGACCGCATCGGAATCTGATTGTAATAAAACGCCGGCCCCGTCTCACCCAAGTACCAGCTCGTGTTGGCCACAGTCGCAATCTCTTGCCGAACAATTTCATCCACTTGACCCGCCAGTTTTCCCGTGGCCTCCAGCGAGGCAGCTGCATCGAGCTCAACTTCGATTTGAAATTGATTTCTATCCGCAGTCGGAAAGAATTGTTCTGGCAAAACCAGGCAAGTCAAACCGCCCGCCAACGGCAAAGCACAACCAACTGCGATGCCAACCATCGGACGGTGAAACAGGGCTGCCAAGCACCTTCGATACGCCAAACCAAGCCGTGGCGCGTGCATTCCGTGCATCGCGATGTTCCGCAGTCCTGACGAAGCATGGGCGGAGGCTGGGTCCTGTACCAACAGATGTGTCGACAACACCGGCAGTAGCGTCAGTGCTAGAAACAACGAACTGCTGACCGACAAAATGACCGTCATCCCAATGGAACCTACAAACTCGCCAGTGGGACCCGACATCAAGGCAAGTGGACAAAAGGCCAACACGGTGGTCAGAGTTGAACCGACCAGCGGCAGCCACAGGCGCCCAACGACCGTGCGGATAACTTCCGTCGCCCGCTCCCCGCGCCGCATCAGCCGCTCCACCTCGTCCACCACGATGATCGCGTTGTCGACCAGCAAACCCAGCGACAGAACCAAGCCGGTCACCGACATTTGATGCATGGGAATTCCCAATAGCCCCATCCCACCCAATACCATGCAACTGGTCAAGGGAAGCATGATCGACACCAGCAGCGCAGCCCGCACCCCCATAAATATCATCGTGACCACGGCGACAGCCAGGCAACCGAGCACAAGATTCAGCACCAATTCTCGCAGCCTCACGCTCACGTATTGGTTCTGAACCAACAACGGTTCTAGCCCCATTCCAGCTGGCAAACTGGAGCGAAACTCCGTTACCGATTTCTCGACCTGACGTGTCCAGTTCTCAATCGAAACCCGCTGATCAAGCTTAGCGCACACCACGATGGCTGGACGACCATTGACGATGGTCAGCGACCGCGGTGGACTCAACACCTGCCGTTGAATGTGGGCGATATCGCGTAGCTTCAAGACCTCACCGTTGGCACCCTGCCGCAATACCGTCGCGCCGACATCGTCAATCGACTGCAGTTCGTTCTCGACCTTGACCCCCAACTCCGTTTGGCTACCGTGGATCATCCCCGCCGCGTCCTTGGCATCCGCCAGATGCAGGCGTTCGGAGACCGCCGCAATGCTCAACCCCAGTCGGGCCGCCTGCACCGCATCGACTTGAACCAAAACTTCTTCTTCGGGTTCACCAAAGATGTCCACATTCTTCGTCCCAGGCAACGCCTTGACGATATCCTGCAATTGCAATGCACTCCGCCGCAGCGAACCGTAGCTCACCTCGTTCGGTGAATCCCACACGACCGCGCCGATCCATGCATAAGCACAAGCCGAAACATCCTCAATTACCGGCTCCGATGCCTCGGCAGGCAAATCGGATTTGGCCTCGTCCACCTTCCGCCGTACTCGCGACCAAACCTGCTCGGTATTGGTAACGGAATCCTCGAGTTCGAGCGAAATCCAAGATGCACCTGCGCGACTTTGAGATCGAAAGCGTTTCAGCTCTGGGACCTCCAGCAAGCGGGCTTCGATTTTTTCGGTAACCTTCGCTTCGACTTGGCCTGCATCGGCTCCCGGCAAATGAGTGACGACAGACAAACCCCGCTGCGACAAGGGAGGGTCTTCCATCCGCGGCAATTCAAGCGCTGCAGTCACCCCCATACCAATGACGGCCACTAACAAGAGCACCGTCATCCGCCGGTCTCGTTGCAGTCGCAAAGGGAGCGCGCACGACAACATATCGATTAGATTTTCTTTGCCACTCACACTGGTCATCCCAAAATTAAATAAAGGTGAGTGATTCCCGGCACGTTGAGTTTCCAAGCTTCCGATTTTTGCATTCAATCCACCCCCAGCCTCACGCTCGTCGGCGGAGAGTGAGCCGCTGAGAACGGGCAAACCGTGTTCGGCTTTGTTAAATCACCAAGAACTCAATCACCAAGAACTCAATCGCCGAGCTCTGACTTGCCGAGCTCTCAACCACCCAACACTTGGTCATCCCGCAAACGCACCAACTGACCAGGAAACACGCGATGGGTTCCATGCACAATCACCAAACTTCGATCATCGAGTTCTCCCTGGATCCGCACCAAGTCGGCATGCTCTCGCGAGATCTCGATGGGACAAAGGTCAACGCGGTACACGTCAGGCGTTTCCGTTAGCCGCACCAGGTAGCAACCCCATTGTCCCTGCGATGATGAAACCAGGGCTGACCGCGGTATCCACATGGCCGTGGGGTCCACTGCCGCTTGAATGCGCACGGTAACTGCCAAGCCAGGCACCAATGGGGTAGCTGTCGAATCGGTGAGCACAAAGATTGCTTTTTGCATCCCGGTCACATCATCGATCGCAGGCGAAATGCGCAGCAATTCGGCCGAGTGTTGGTAGCCGTCAAGTCGAATGTGAATTCGAGTTCCATCGGTCGCTCGCTTCAGCGCTTGGACCATACTTGGCGGGAGCCCCGCATGCACTTCAATATGGTCGGTCTCCAGCAAGCTCAGTAGGGGCTGCCCCGGCTTAAGCAACTCTCCCTCGGTGACATACACCGCCTGAATCGTCCCTTGAAACGGCGCTCGTATCGTCGCCTCTTCCAGCTGCAACTCCAATTGCTTGAGCTTGGCCCGCCCCACCTCCACGGCGGCCCGCTGTGCGTCGACCTGCTCGGGCCGCACCCCCACGCGCAACTCATCCAAAGTCTGCTCGGCTTGCGACAACTGGGCTTCGGCGGCTTGTAACATGAAGTTGGAAGTGTCGACTTCCAATTTGGCGACCGAATCGTTCTGAATGGCCGAAACCATCCGTTGAAAAGTGGATTTACGCAAGTCGAGTGCGGCTTGCCGCTCGCGTACACTTGCCACAGCCCGTTCGATCTCCTGCCGCCGCGGCCCTTCGATCAGCTCTGCCAACCGCGCTGTCGCGGCATCCAACTCCCCCTTCGCCAATTGCAGATTGTTGCTCAACTCTGCTTGCTTAAGCTGCGCCAGGGGCATCCCCACTTCCACGCGATCACCCACGTCGACATGCAACCGTTCAACGCGCTCGGCAATCTTGGTTGAAATCTCAGCCGTTCGGCGTGGACGCAAGACACCGCTATAGTCTTCATAGGTCGTCTCAGGTCGAAACGCACTCAGTTCACGAACCGAAACGCGAGCCAGTTCGCGAGGGACTTCGGCTTGGGGGCTCTCCATCAATAGAAACCAACCCGCCACGGTCGCCAACACCATCAGCGCTCCCACCATGCCCCATAGTCGACTTTGATAAACTGCTCGCATAATTGAGTGAACGCTCATGAGCGAATAAGAAGTGCCTCGACAACCACGACGCTTATCGAATGGACAATGCGTCCGGGGAGGCCCACTCGAAGGCTCTAACTGACTGGCCACGACATTTTGATGAGGTCCTCACCAATGTCTTGTTGCTTTGTAGATCCTCAGTTAACTTGGGTCGCCACTAACCAATGTCAAGCAAAAGCGGACCGCCTGCCGCGAGAAGCCTGCCGAATGACCCGCAACCGCAACTGGTTTTCCGTTTTGCAGGTTCGTTGGATTATGCTCGTTGGGTGGGACAAACCGGTCGCAGCGTTTGGGCTGGTAGCTGAGTAGCCGGGTCACCGCTTCGGAAGTGAACCACCCGAGTCGGCCGCCTACCTACAGTCTGCGACTTATATCTTTACAGACAGTCTGCGACTTATATTTACATCGCTTGCGGCCACGTGGCAGCTCACATCCACCCGTTCATCGTCATAACGTCTCTTTAGGAATCTCGTGCAGCTTGGCTACCGAAATTATCCCCCTAGATGTTAATACCCTCGACGTTAACGACCTCGAAGCATGGCAACCGCTTGCGTCCGACGCTCACCTGATGCCAAGACTCAATGGGCATCATCCCGCCTGGCTGCGGGCGATCGGTAGCGGGCTGTCGCACAAACCATTTGTCATCCGGCACAAGGATCCCCAAGGGCGATGCGACGGCATCTTGCCGCTTATGTACGTCAAAAGCATGCTGTTCGGACGATTTTTGTCGAGCCTGCCTTACATCAACACCGGTGGTGTGTGGTGCCATGCACCGGCGGTTGCCAACGAACTCATCGACCACGCCTGCTTGCTGGCCGACCAACTCGATGTTCGTTACCTCGAACTCCGCCACGAAGGGCCCTTCTCACACCCGCAACTCAATGCCGAGCGGACCGACAAAGTCCACATGCGCTTGCCCCTGCCAGACACGGATGAGTCCTTCGAAACGCTGATGAAATCGAAACTGCGAAGCCAAGTAAAAAAGTCGACTCAAAATGGGCTTACCGTCGAGTTTGGGCAGAGTGAATTACTCAACGACTTCTATCGCGTCTTCGCGATCAACATGCGCGATCTGGGAACGCCCGTGTTTCCAAAGCGCCTGTTTGCCGAGATACTCGCCGCATTCCAACAAGATGCCGAACTGTGCATCGTGCGGCACGGCCGCGAACCCGTGGCTGGCGGCTTGTTGGTTCACGTCGCAGGGCTAACCGAAGTCCCCAGCGCCAGCGCGCTCCGAAAGTTTAACCACCTCAATCCCAACATGCTCATGTACCGCAACTTACTCCGCCGCGCAATCGAGCGGCGAAGTCATACCTTCGATTTCGGTCGCAGCAGCAAAGAGAGCGGGACCTTTAAATTTAAAGCCCAGTGGGGAGCCGAACCTTCGCCTGCTCAGTGGCAGTATTATTTACGCAAAGGTTCAGTCGACGACATGTCAGCCAGTTCGCCCCGACGGCAAAAACTGATTGAGATATGGAAACGACTGCCCATGCCAATCGCCAACACCCTAGGCCCTTTTGTAGTACGCGGCATTCCCTAAGGCCCTACCGTCAAGCCACCATTAGACCCAGAGGCCAAAGGCCAAAGCCAAAGGCCAGAGGCCGACACAGCCAATGCCGTGGCCGTAAGGCCACGGTCAAGCCTCACATTGAACCCAAAGGCCAGAGGCCGACACAGCCAATGCCGTGGCCGTGAGGCCACGGTCAAGCCATCATTGGACCCAAAGGCCGGAGGCCGACACAGCCAAAACACTCAATTTCTAAGCAATGCGCAGCCAGTAAACCCTGTGTCGCCCCCTGGGCTCCCATGCAACCAGACCACACCGGTGGCTCACGCCACCGGCAGTTCCTCTGTCGGCCTCTGGCCTAAAAACCTCTGCTGCACTTTGTCTATTTAGGGCTCCTAAGCCCAAATCCTATGCTACTTCCTTAAACACAGCTTCAATTCTGCTTTCTTAAGATCAAATTCCATTCTGCTTTCTTAAGCACAGATTCCATTCTGTTTTCTTAAACACAGCTTCCATGTAGCTTTTCCCAGTCCAGCTCCTCATTGAGCCCTTATTCAGCACAGTTCCCATGCAGGCCAGAGGCCGACACAGCCAATGCCGGCCATGGTCAAGCCACATTTGGCGGGGATAGCACTGTCCTTATCGTGCCCAACGCTACAACAGTGCTAGGCGGAATTCAAAAATCAGGCATACTAAATCTTTCTGCATCGAGAGACTTCCCGGTCCACAAAGCCGCGATTAAGCTCGACCGCTAGACACCCTATCACCGTCAAATAAGTTTCAGTCGCAGAGCGATTGTCACCCACAGGAACGAAGTCCGCGCTACCGAGCAGGGGGGAGAGAAGAGTTGGCAGTGGGCAGTGGGCAGAGAAGAGAAGAAAAGAGTTGGCAGGGGGCAGTGGGCAGTTGGCAGAGAAGAGAAGAGAAGAGAAGAGTGGGCAGTTGGCAGAAAAGAGAAGAAAAGGGAAGAAGCGAAGAAGCGAAGAAGCGAAGAAGCGAAGAAGAGAAGAAGGGAAGAAGAGAAGAAGAATAAGAGATGAAGAGATGAAGGGCAGGGGGGGGTAGGTTAGGGAAGGTGAGAGAGCAGTGGAGGGTTCTTGCGTGGTAGAGGTGTGGTGTGGGGCGGTTTGAGGATTTGGATGTTTGGAAGCGGGCGGTTGAATTGAGTGTGGCGATTTATCGGGAAACGAAAGAACTGCGGGACTATGGCTTTCGGGATCAGATCACGCGCGCGGGGCTATCGATTCCATCGAACATTGCTGAAGGCTTAGAGCGTTCAACGACGGCCGACCAGGTCAAGTTTCTCGACTACGCCCGCGCCTCCTGTGGCGAAGTCCGCACGCAAACGATTGTCGGCGAAAAAGTAGGATTCATCCCCACCGAGACCGCCACCCATTGGACCCAAGAGACCCGTGAACTTTCCGCCATGCTCCAAGGCCTAATCCGCTCCATAAAAAACCGCCCCCCCAACCCCAACCCATAACCCCACCCCCCCTCTTTTTTTCCTCCCCACTCTCCCCACTCTCCCCCCTCTCTCCTTCTCTGCCCTCTGCCCCCTCTCTTCTTCTCTGCCAACTCTCTTCCCCACTGCCCACTGCCCACTGCCGACTCTTCCCCTCTGCCAACTGCCCACTGCCCACTGCCAACTCTTCCCCTCTGCCCCCTGCCAACTGCCAACTCTCTTCCTCTCTTCTCTGCCAACTGCCAACTGCCAACTGCCCACTCTCTTCTTCTCTGCCCCCTGCCAACTGCCAACTGCCCACTCTCTTCTTCCCTGCCAACTGCCAACTGCCCACTCTCTTCTTCCCTGCCCCCTGCCAACTGCCAACTGCCAACTCTTCCCCTCTGCCCACTGCCCACTCTCTTCCCCTCTGCCCACAGGCACGAAGTCCGCGCTCTCGAACTGCAACTTAGTCGTCTAGAAATACAAACGGTAAACTCGCGCGTCGTTTGGATGGCTTAGCGTTATTCGCGACTAGCAAAAAGATCTAACTCAAACTTGGGACTGATATTTACACTGCTGATGACCTACGGTGGCTCGTTGGTCGCCCTGGTCCGTCCCTTCTACGGATTCCTGATCTATGTTTGTTTTTCGATCATTCGGCCCGAATCGCTCTGGCACTGGTCGGTCCCGCAGGGGAACTACAGCCGCATCATTGCTCTTTCATTCCTGATCGGTTGGGCGATCAACGGATTTGGAAACTGGAACTTGGGCGGGGCACGGCGTCCGGCGATCATGCTCGCCATGTTCTGGATTTGGTCGCTGCTCAGCACGCTGTTTTGCGAACAACCGGAGGTTGGGCTAGGCTTCCTGGAAAGCATGGGGAAAATCGTACTTCCTGCCATTGCCGGCTTGACGCTCATCAACTCACGCCGCGACGTCTATGCACTCGCTTGGACCATCGCCGGCAGCATTGGTTACGTCGCCTATGACCTCAATAACTCCTATTTCAGCGGATTCAATCGCTTGAGCTTTGAAGGCTTTGGCGGCATGGACAACAATTCTTGGACCATCGGCTTAGTCGCCGGTGTGGGATTCAGCTTCTTCCTGGGGCTAAGCGAAAAGATTTGGTGGCGGCGCTACCTCGCCTTTGCATTTGCTGCATTCTTGACCCACGCCGTTTTCTTTTCCTTTTCCCGTGGTGGCATGCTCGGATTAGTCGTCGTCGGTTTGGCCAGCGCTTGGTTGATCCCCAAGAGTTCGAAGAACATTGCCTTGATGGCGTTTGGAGTGTGTGTCGCCTTGGCGATGGCGGGCCCCGAAGTCGTCGAGCGGTTCAGTTCCATCAACAAGAGCTCGCTTGCCGGAGCCGATGCAGAAGAAGTGGACGCGTCGGCGGAAAGCCGCGTCGAGCTTTGGGGGATCTGTCTGCAGATGACGGCGGAGAGCCCCTTGTTTGGAAAGGGGCCAAACCATTTCCCCCTTTTCGTACACCTCTACGACGTCAAGGGAACGGCGGGCATGGGGTACAAACAGGGCAAAGAGGCCCATACCCTCTGGTTACAAATCGCTGCAGAGCTCGGGATTCCAGGGGTTATGTTCCTGTTTCTGTATTACGTACTGACGGTCAAGGGGCTCTATCGTTACTCCCGGCTGGATCGAACCGACAGCCAAGGGCTGACCCCAGGCGCGACAGCTCGCATGGTCATCGCCGCCCTCGTCGGCTTCATCGTTTCGGCACAATTCGTCAGCCTCGAGGGACTTGAAATCCCCTATTACATCGCCATTGTTGGTCTCGGCTCGCTGAAGCTTGCCACCACGACCGAGGTGGTCGAATCGCAGCGAAAAGCGGGAAATGGCGACTTGTTCGAATCCGATAAGCCGACCGAACCGCGCACGCAACCATTCGTTGGTCGGCCTGTCTCTGTAGCGTGAGTTTCTAAAACGTCGGTCCTTGATCGCCGACAAATCGCAACGTGAACGAAAGTCGTTTTGCTAAAGCCATGTCTTCCACACTGAAATCCGATCCTTCCCAAGCCATTGACGGTGATGCGGTACCTCCGGTGATGCCCGAATCGTCGGAATTGACTGCGGCTCACATCACGATCATCGAGGCGCGGAAGGGGCTGCAACTCTTCGATTGGAAGGAGCTCGTCGCCTACCGCGACCTGTTCCGTTTTCTAATTTGGCGTCAAATCAAAGTCCGCTATGCGCAAAGCTCGATTGGACTGGGCTGGGCGATCATCCAGCCCCTTTTTTCGATGCTCCTGTTCACCGTCATCTTCGGCAGCCTTGCCCAGATCGAAAGCGACGGTGCCCCGTTCGCGCTCTTTAGCCTGGCGGCACTGCTCCCCTGGACCTACTTCTCCAACGCGATCACCGACGGTGTGGCCAGCCTAGTTGGCGAAGCGAATATGCTCCGCAAAGTCTACTTTCCACGTTTATTGCTACCGCTGTCAGCCGTGGCCGCAAAACTGGTCGACTTCGCCATCGCCGCCGGTCTGATGGCGATCTTGATGCTCATTTACATGTGGCTGCCACCACTCACGATCTTGTTATTGCCGCTGGTGATGCTCCTGATGGTTGCCTCGGCAGCCGCGATCAGCATTTGGCTAACAGCGCTGGCGGTTCAGTACCGCGACGTCAAACACGCCATGACCTTCGTTGTTCAGCTAGCCATGTACGCCAGCCCCGTGGTCTATCCCACAAGCCTCATCCCCGATCGATATCGTTTGCTTTACGCTCTCAACCCGATGGTCGGGGTGATCGAAGGGTTCCGCAGCTGCCTACTCGGCACCCAGCCGATGCCTTGGGATCTAATAGCCGTCGGCACCCTCAGCACCGCGGTCATGCTACTAACCGGCCTAGCCTTCTTCCGCAACAAGGAAAAGATCTTCGCCGATGTAGCGTAGGAGGCAGTGGGGGAGGGCGTGGGGACTAGGGATTGGGGACTAGGGACTAGGGAGTAGGGATTGGGGATTGGGGGGCGGGGGATAGGTTAAAGGGAGCTAGGGGGTGGGGTATGACGGGGAGTCACAAAGATCTGCGAGTTTGGCAACAGTCGATGGAGTTTTCAGTGAACATGTATCATGCGACAGGCGGATTTCCGGATTCCGAGAAGTTTGGTCTACGATCTCAGTTGCGGCGAGCTGCGGTTTCAATTCCCTCGAACATTGCCGAGGGAGCAGCACGAGAGAGCTCCGCCGACTATGCACATTTTTTAACAATCGCCATCGCGTCCGCCAGTGAAGTCGACACGCAGTTGGAAATCAGTCGTCGTCTGGAGTTTCTATCGGACCCAATAGCAGAACAGCTCGTCGACCAAGTCAACCAGATCAGCCGCATGTTAGTCTCACTGCGAACCTCCATCCGCAAACGGATCCCCAGCAAAAAATAACCCCGCGTTCATCCCCCCATCCCCCCATCCCCCCATCCGGAGTTTTGAAGAAAAAGTCGGGTAAAATTTAGGATTATGCAAAGATACG
>JBGSHW010000108.1:0-1540 GCA_041751975.1 Pirellulaceae bacterium | reverse complement strand
GGGGATCACGGGAATCGGTTATGGAGGACCAGGCACGGCGTTTGTCGCCGAGCGTCATCTGGCCAAGTTGTTGCTAGGTGAAGATCCCTTCCAGCTTGAGCGGCTGTGGGACATCATGTGGCGCGGAACTGTCTATTATGGTCGCAAGGGAATGGTCGTCCATGCGATCAGCGCCGTGGACAATGCACTCTGGGATATCGTGGGCAAGTCGCTGAAGCAACCGATCTATCAATTGCTCGGCGGAGCTGCCGACGGGCGGGAGCGCGTACCCTGTTACTGCACCGGCAATAATATCGAACAGGCGGTCGAATTCGGGTTCAAGAAAATTAAACTCGCCATTCCCCATGGTCCAGCCGATGGAGCAGCGGGACTGGATAAGAACGAGCAGCTCGTGCGACGAGCCCGCAGCTTGCTGGGGGCCGACGGCGAAATCATGCTGGATTGCTGGATGGCGTTTACGGAGGCTTATGCCACACAGTTAGCAGCCCGCCTCGAACCGTATGGAGTCTATTGGATGGAAGAATGCCTGATGCCAGACGATTACCCTGGCATGGGACGCCTCAATAAAGACATCCACTCGACGCGTATGGCCACCGGCGAGCATGAAGCAACGCGTTACGGTTTTGAGCAACTGGCACATCACAGTGCGGCCGATATCTGGCAGCCCGACATGCAATGGTGCGGGGGCTTGACCGAGTTGCGGTGGATCGATGCCCTGGCACGCTCCCACCAGATTCCAGTCATTCCACACGGCGGCTGGAGTGGCGGAGGGACCCATTTTGTGTTCGCTAACTCGAACACACCTTGGTGCGAGATGTTTTTGCCCTGGCCCGGTGGGCCACCAGAAGTGTACGAGCGTTTTACTGACGAGCACCAAATCACTCGTGGTCCAGAGGGGATCTACATGCGCCCCCCCGAGCGTCCTGGCTTTGGCTTCGAACTCAAACCGGTTTAAGCATCGTTCAGGAAATAGCAGTCGTAGCTACGTTCGCCAGAACGTAGCCCCCCTGCGGTCTGGCGACCGCAGTCCGGTTTTCAACTGCTTGGATAGTTATGGTAGACTGAATATGTCCAGAACGCGTCGCTGCGGCTGACCGAAAATTGTGCCTCGGAGGATTACCATGAATCGTTGTGTTTTCTTTACAACAGCCGCCATCGTCATGCACACCAGCGTGAGTGCAGTGACACCTGCCGCCGAACGCCCAAACATCGTGTTCATTTTTTCTGACGATCATTGCGTCCAGGCTCTCAGCGCTTATGACGATAGTCGCATCGCAACTCCCAATATGGATCGTATCGCCCACGAAGGAATGCGTTTCAATCGATGCTATGTGACCAACGGTATCTGCGGTCCAAGCCGAGCGGTGATACAGACGGGCAAGTATAGCCACGTCAATGGCTTCATCCGCAATGGCAATACCTTCAACGGCAACCAGCAAACGTTTCCAAAACTTCTACAGCAGGCGGGCTACCAGACGGCGGTTATCGGCAAGTGGCATCTCGAATCGACGCCGCAGGGCTACGATTACTACGATGTGCT
>JBGSHW010000107.1:0-26943 GCA_041751975.1 Pirellulaceae bacterium | reverse complement strand
AAAACACGATCATCAACCAGGCTGGCAGGTGATCTGGGAAGGCTGGAAAGAACTTCTACCAATGGTCATAGGTTACGACGTCGCAAAAGCAAAGTACTACAAAAAATGTGGCTAAACCTAAGCGCTAGCCGCCGGTTCTTCCCGTTGTTGTTCATTCATTTGCTCGTGGCTAGTTCCTATTGAACAATCAGTAGCACCCGGATAACAACCATTGCGTTGAAGCGTTACGGCTCAATCACTGCAAACGAGAACGCGAATTCCATCCCCTTCGCAGTCGAGTTGGACTTGTCCGATAATCTTTGCAGCGGCAATCGGCTCATCACCGCGACTTACGGTGGGAAGTGAAAGACTGGAGGGTCCAGGGACAATACTCTTGATGTTGCCACCGATCATGTTGGTTAATTCGGCGAGCGTGTCAACGCGGTCTTCATTGCCCACATCGGTGGTGTCCATCATCAAGAGCCTACCTGCGGCGCTGGTTGCCAGCGATTCCGACATTTGGAATAGAACGGCACCGTTCCATTCACCGTTGATCGCAATGCGACCGGTCAAAAGAACATCGCTGGGGGTGGCCACTGTGCCCCCGCTCGGTATTGCATCGTATTGCAACATCGTTCCCAACACGTTCTGTGTTACGGCAATGATGTCATCGGTTGGTATCATCGAAAATTCCTAGCTTAGAAATGATTTTGTCGCAGCTACCGGTTCATCGATCCGGACTCACGGCGCGGGCTCTTTTGTGAGCATAGGTCGCATTCCACGCGAGTCGGTGGGTGGACCGCAATTTATTAAAACTTCAAACGGGACGATAGCATACGGCGTTACCAATCAACTGCTTCTCAAACCGAACATTGAGATTCATCGTCGTCTCGGCACCGCCCAAAAACAGGTAGCCATCTGGGGCAAGTGTTGCGTGCACCTTATTAAGAATCGCGGTCTTTGTTTCCGGGCTGAAGTAAATCAACACATTCCTTAGGAAGACCACATCCATCTTGGGTAGCGAGCTCGGAAAGGGTTCGATCAGATTGAGCGGCTTGAATTCAATCATCTTGCGAACCTCGTCGGCGATCCGCCACTGAAGTCCGTCTTTCGCAAAGTACTTGAGCAACAGCTGCATGGGCAAGCCGCGATTGACCTCGGTTTGGGTGAAGATACCTTCCATCGCGCGGGCCAGGATCTTGCTGGACAGATCGCTGCCGATCAGCCGCACCCGCCAACTCGCCAACTCGGGGAAGTGTTCTTTGATCGACATTGCAAGCGTGTACGGTTCTTGTCCGCTCGAGCAGGCATTGGACCAGATATTGAGCGTGCGTTGGCGTCCCCGCTTCTCGATCAGGTCCGGCAGGATCGTGGTCTTGAGTGCTTGAAACGGGTGCAAGTCGCGAAAGAAACTGGTTTCATTGGTGGTCATCGCGTCCACCACCTTTTGCACCAGCGCGTGCGAGGTCGGTTTGCGCAATTCGGCCACCAGCACTTCCAGATTCTCGAAGCCAAACTCGCGAGCCACTGGAGCAAGTCTCGATTCGACCAAATAGCCCTTGCCTTTCTCGAGCACGATGGCGGACTTTTTTCGAATCAGCTCGGAGATAAAGTCGAAGGTTTGCGTTTCAATGGTTGCTGTCGTCATGATACTGCTTTCTCCAATTGGCGAAGTGTCCTGCCGCGCTGACAGGCGACACAAAGTTGCTGGGCTACGCTGTTGAGGGGTAGGACTTGATCGGCCAACCCCGCATCGACGATGGCCCGTGGCATACCCCACACGACGGAACTGGCCTGGTCCTGCGCCAGCACTCGACCTCCTGCTTTACGAACCGTCTCCGCTCCCCGCAAGCCGTCGTGCCCCATACCGGTTAGCACCAGGGCCAGCGCATGTGAGCCGTAGACCTGCGACACACTTCGAAAGAGCACGTCAACGGCCGGACGGCACGAGTTCTCCGCCGCTGTTTGAGTCATATCCAACTGCATTTGAGCACCCGTTTTTTTGATGGACATATGCCAGTCCCCTGGAGCAATGTAAGCGGTGCCAGCCCGCAGCGGATCTCCCTGCTTCCCCTCGACCACCTCGATGGTGGAGAGTTGATTGAGTCGATCGGCCAGGTGCTTGGTGAACAGCGGAGGCATGTGCTGCACAATCACGATCGGCGCCGGAAATGTCTTGGGTATCTGTGGCAGGACTTGCATCAGTGCGTTGGGACCGCCGGTGGAAACCCCGATAGCGACCACGTCGATCCGCGCTAAGTGCGTTGGATGTGTGGCAGGGACAGCGGTTGGCAACGGTGCGACCCTAGTTACGACGGGTGCAGTTCGATGCTCGCTTTCGCCATACCACGGACACAAGCTCTTTATTTTCGGGACGAGTTCGCGGCGGACACTTTGCATCGCCTCGGTGACGCTCCCCACATTGGCAGGCTTGGTCACGTAGTCGCTTGCTCCATTGGCCAGTGCCTCCAACGTCGCTTCGGCACCGCGTTCGGTGAGCGTGCTGAACATGATCACCGGTAGCGTCGGATACTGCTTGCGCAGTTCCAGCAGCGTTTCCAGCCCATTCATTTCGGGCATCTCAATGTCGAGCGTCACGACATCCGGTTTGATCTGAGGCAACTTGGCCAGCGCGATCTTTCCATTGGGTGCCGTAGCGGCGATCTCGCAGCCCATCAAAAGTTGGCGGAGTGTCTGCCAACGGGTTGCCGAGTGATCATCGGCGGCGGCGACCTCTCTCCCTCGATTCGGCGGCGACTGGAGCATTGCACTTATTACGAGACCGTCTCGATGTTGGCCGCTCAAGAGGCAGCCCGCGTAAAGTCCAGCAGTCAAGTCGCCTAGTGCTCTTTAAGCAGGTCGCCGGTGTTTTGGGGGAAAATGCAGTTCTGATTGGGTGCCCCCCGCAACTTGACAGCCCCGCTTTGTGCCGTTTTCAAAGCTCGGACTCGATTTTTGGCGGCCACTTGTGGCTACCGCAACCAAGAACTAATCTGTCTCCACAACGTTGGCCGTCGGCGCGGAATGCCGCAGCGTGAGTTTTGAAGTTGCTTGCTCTATTTCTCATAACCGAAACTCGTAAGAAGCATTGTGTTTCGTACTCGTATTCGACAAATCCGCTACTCGTACTCAAAGAATGAACTCCGCCGAGTACGACTGCATTAAGTACGAGCACTTCGAGTGCATTGAGTAAGAGTATTGCGAGTGCGATTGAAAGCCCCATCGGGCAACTTCAAAAAGCGTGAGCGACGGGCTGGTAATCCATTGAACACCCATCTAACGATACGAATCGCCCGTGGCCCTAAAGCGAATACAGATCGTCGACACGCATACTGGAGGTGAACCGACGCGGGTCGTGGTCACGAGTCCAATAGAACTCGACGCCCCCACCATGTGCGGCCGCCGAACACAGTTCCTTCAGCGGTTTGATGATTATCGCCGAGCGATCGCGTGCGAGCCGCGCGGCAGCGATGTCATGGTGGCTGCCTTGCTCACACCTCCGGTAAGCCCGGGAAGTGTGGCCGGAGTGATCTTCTTCAACAACGTGGGCTACCTGGGAATGTGCGGTCACGGCACGATGGGGGTGGCTGTCGCACTGGCACACCTCGGTCGTATCGGTCCTGGGACGCACAGCCTCGATACTCCCGTCGGCTCCGTGCAATTCGAAATCAAGTCGACAGAGACAGGCACCGTTTCGGTCGCAAACGTCCCCAGCTACCGCTTGGCCACACGGGTCGCACTGCAACTGGAGCAAGGCAGGGTGCACGGCGATATCGCTTGGGGAGGGAACTGGTTCTTTATTTGCGACGATCCCGGCTTGCCAGTTGACTTGCAACACTTGGAACAATTAAACGCCCTGGCCCGCACAATGCGGCTTGAGCTAACACGGCAAGGGATCACCGGGGCCGATGGCGCTGAGATCGATCATGTGGAACTTGTAGGCCCACCCAGCGATCGACAGCTTGCAGACGCGAAGAATTTTGTGCTCTGTCCGGGTAACGCCTACGATCGATCGCCGTGCGGGACGGGAACGAGCGCCAAGCTGGCGTGTTTAGCTGCCGATGGCAAACTACTCGTTGGCGAAATCTATCGTCAGGAAAGTATCGTCGGGAGTGTCTTCGCCGCGAGCTACCAACCCGCGATGACCGGGTCTCAACTTCAAGCTCAAACTACAGCTCAAGAGCCACTGGCCATCCTGCCTACATTGGAGGGTACCGCCTTCGTCAATGCGGAGGCGGTTTTGCTCTTGAACTCCGACGATCCGTTTTGCATGGGAATAAAAGCTTGAGTCGTGGCACAGTCGTTATTGTCGGTGGCGGGATTATCGGCGTCACCGCAGCTTGGTATCTGCAACGGGACGGTTGGCAAGTCACGGTCATCGATCGGCGGACCATCGGCGGCGCCTGCTCGCGCGGTAATTGTGGCTTGGTTTGTCCGAGCCACGTCTTGCCACTGACCGAACCGGGCGCATTCAAGATTGCCATCAAGTCGATGTTGACCCCCAACAGTCCGTTTCGCATCAAGCCGCGGATGGATCCTGCCTTGTGGAGCTGGCTGTGGAATTTTTCACGGCGGTGCAACCACGGCTCGATGATCCAGGCTGCCCACGCGATCCAAGCCCTCCTGACATCGGCCATGCGCGAGTATGAGCTGTTGGTTAACGTCGAAAAGCTAGAGTGCGAGTGGCAACATAAGGGCTTGCTCTTTACCTATCAAACCGAAAAAGAGCTGGATGGCTACGAGCGGACCAATCAGTTGCTGAGCGAACATTTTGGTGAGCCCGCACGACGCTTGAACGCCGCCGAATCGATTGAACTCGAGCCCGCCCTCAAGCCCACTGTGGCTGGCAGCTGGTTCTACGAGCACGACGCACACTTGCGTCCCGACCTGTTAGTCCACTCGCTGCGGACACGTTTAGAAGCCGAAGGTTGCAAGTTTGTGGAGAACTGCGAGTTCCAGCGGCTGCTCGGGAGCGGACCGACTGCCACAGGAGTCGAGACTTCGCAAGGAACTTTCACCGCCGATATCTGCTTGGTCGCCAGTGGTGCTTGGACTCCGCTGCTCCACGAGCACCTGCGGTGCAAGGTCCCGATCGAACCCGGCAAGGGGTACTCGATCACCATGCCGCGACCGCGCATCTGTCCTTCCATTCCGATTATCTTTCCAGAACATCGTGTGGCGGTCACCCCCATGCTCAGTGGCTATCGCTTGGGGTCGATCATGGAGTTTGCCGGTTACGACGAATCGATTCGCCCCGAACGCCTGCAGTTGCTCCGCACGGGAGCAGAGCAATACTTGCAAGAGCCACACTGCGAGCCGCAGACCGATGCCTGGTACGGCTGGCGGCCGATGACCTACGATAGTCTGCCCGTCATTGATCGCAGCCCCGGCTGGAGCAACGTTTGGATCGCCGCCGGGCACAACATGCTGGGCTTAAGTATGGCTCCCGCTACGGGTCGATTAATCTCTGAAATGCTGGGCGAACGCGAACCGCATATCGATCCCAAACCGTACAGTGCCAGTCGCTTCTGAGTCGTTCCGCAGGCCACACGTAGCCGCGTCTTTCCAAGACGCGGACGGTCGAGCTTACAGCTTGCTCTGTTTTGTGCGAGTCTGGGACAGACTCGCCTACGGGGCGCGTGCAAGGCTGGGTATAATCTGGAGTCCGGGCCGCCATTCCGCGGCCACTGGTCCTCACTCCGCTTGTGCAAGATCGAAGAACCATGCTCACCCGAATGCCCCAGCGTTTTTCCCATGCCTGTCGCCTCTCCGCAGTCGGGCTTGCAGCCCTGCTAACGCTGATTTCAAACCTGATTTCCGCTGATTGGCCGGTAGGACGGGGTAATAGTGCAGGTACCGGGGCCACCGAGGAAGCATTGCCTGAGTCGCTCGAGCTGCTGTGGGAGGTCATGGTGGGTGGGCTGGGCTTTGACGCAGGGCCCATCATTGCGGATGGCAAAGTGTTTGCGGCGGATGCCGACGGACGAGTCATTGCGCTGGAACTGGCCACAGGCAAAGAGCTCTGGCGACGGGAGCTCGACACCGGCTTTATGGCCTCGCCAGCCTACCGCGACGGCACGCTCTTCGTCGGGGATCTCGATGGGTCGCTGCTCGCCTTGGACGCCACCAGCGGCACAGAGAAATGGAAATATGCGGGAGAAATGGAAGTCGACGGCAGCCCCAACTTTTATCAAGATTCGGTGCTCTTCACCTCCCGCGGCGGTTCGCTGTACGCCGTCAATTTTGCGACCGGAGAACTGCTTTGGGAATACAAGACAGGGGATCAATTGCAGTGCGGAGCCACCTTGGTTGGCCAGCGAACTTTTTTAGGGGGCTGCGATGGTTACCTGCACGTGGTGGATGTCGAGTCGGGGCAAGCGGTAGGGAGGCCCTTGCCGATCAACGGTCCCACAGGTAGCACCCCCAGCGCCACCACAGACACCGTCTATGTCCCCACTTATGCGGGAGAGATTTTCGCCTTCAAGCAGCCCGACAACGCGGAGCTCTGGAAATTCAAAGATGAAAAGCTTTCCAGCGAGTTCAAGAACTCGGTAGCCATCGCCAAGGGTTTGATCGTGGCGACGAGCCGCAATCGGCAGTTGTTCGCTATCGATGCCAAGACGGGCGAAATTAAATGGCAGCAAGTTCTCCGCAAACGCTCCGATGCCTCACCGGTCATTGCAGGCGAGCAAGTCGTAGTGGCTGCCGCCGATGGCCGCATACTGAGATTTGACCTGGAAACAGGCCAGGAAGAGTGGATGTTTGAGGTTAAGGGGAGTTTCCTGGGTTCACCTGCGGTTGCAGATGGTAAACTAGTGGTCGCGTCGGACCGGGGCACGATCTATTGCTTCGGAGCAAAGCCGTAATCAGCCCACACCCAACTCGAGTTAAATCCCAGAACGAGCCAACACGAGCCTAAGAAATAAGTATGTCGACAGAAGCAACGAAAACGGACGTGGGTAGTTATTTCATTTCGAATTACCCACCTTACTCGCGTTGGCAAAAAGAAGCCTTGCCCGAAGTGGAGCAGGCCATGCAGCGGCCGCCGCGACCAGGGGTTCCCTTGGGCTTGTACCTGCACATTCCATTTTGCCGCAAACGCTGCAAGTTCTGCTACTTCAAAGTCTTTACGGGGAAGAACGCCAACGAGATCGAGAACTACGTCGAGTCGCTGTGCCATGAGATCGAGTTGGTCAGCCGGCAGCCCGCCATGGGCGACCGTCCCTTCCGCTTCGTATACTTTGGGGGAGGTACCCCGAGCTTTTTGTCACCCAAGCAGTTGACCAGCTTGGTCGATCGCTTGCGAGCCAATATCAGTTGGGAGCTGGCCGAAGAGGTGACCTTCGAGTGCGAACCGGGCACCTTGAGCGAATCCAAAGTCCAGACCCTGCGCGAGCTAGGGGTAACACGCCTGAGCTTGGGGATCGAGAACTTCAACGATGCCATCCTCGAAGAAAACGGCCGCGCTCACTTGTCCAAAGAGGTGTTCAAGGCGTGGGAATGGATCACCGCCGCAAACTTCCCGAATGTGAACATTGATTTGATCTCCGGCATGGTAGGGGAGACGTGGGACAACTGGAAGATCAACGTGGCCAAAACGTTGGAGCTTTCGCCAGAGAGTGTCACGATCTATCAAATGGAGTTGCCCTTCAACACGGTCTACTCTGAAGGCATTCTCAAGGATGCGACTGAATCGCCAGTGGCCGACTGGCCCACCAAACGCGATTGGGTGCGTTATGCCTTTGAGCTCTTTGCCGAAGCAGGATACGTGCAGAGTTCCGCCTACACGATGATCAAAGACCCCAGCAAAGTGAGCTTCAGCTACCGCGATAACCTGTGGACCGGCTCCGATCTCATTGCTACAGGTATTGCCTCGTTTGGCCATATCTCGGGAGTGCATTATCAAAATCTTCCGGAGTGGCCGCAGTACATCGGTGCACTCGCCGAAGGACGCCTGCCACTGGGCCGCGCCTACACACCAACTCCCAAACAGAGTTTAATTCGCGAGTTGATTCTGCTGCTAAAGCGGGGCTACGTCGAGATCGATCATTTTGAGAACAAGTTCGCTGTCAATATTTGGGACGAATACGAAGTGGTGTGGCAACAGTACATCGGCGATGGCTATGCGCATCGCCAGGGCAATCGCATCGAACTGACAATGGAAGGGCTGCTGCGTGCCGATGCACTGCTGCCCCCCTTCTTTGAAACAGAAAACCAAGGAGTGCGGTACACATGAGCGCCGAGCTGGTGTTCATGATGGGGGAGCACGAATCGCGTTTTCCCACCGATCGACTGTACGCTCGCAATCACATGTGGGCTGCTCCGCAAGCCGCCGGGCACTATCGGTTCGGTCTAACGGCCTACGCAGTCCGCTTGCTGCAAGACGTCTACTTCCTAGATCTGACGATCGAAGCAACCATGGAATTGCGCTCGCGACAAGAAATCGGCTCGATTGAGAGCAAGAAGGCTGAGAGTAGCTTGTACAGCCCCGTCGCGGGTGTGGTGCATGAACTGAACGACAACTTGCTGCAAGATCCAACGGCGATCAACTTGGACAAATACGGAGCGGGCTGGATGTTTGCGTTGGCCCCCAACGATGCCACACCTTTAATGTCCCCTGAAGAATACCTGGAGCATTTGACCGCCGCTTGGGAAGTGGCTCAGCGGACGATCAAAGGGCAAGCGAACGCCTAAGCAATGAGCGGGAAAAAAGTGTCCGGTACCTTTTCTGCAAAGCACCCTTTGGGCCGCTACGCGGGAAAAGGTACCGGACACTTATTTCCCGAACGATCCTAAAGCACTTGCCTTAACACATTTTAGCGCGAGCCGCGCCGCAGCGGCACGGAAAGAATAACCGATGATATTGCCTGCAACCCAATTGCAAACCTTGACTGTCGTGGTCTCGGCAGGTCAGAGCCGCAGCCCAGATAAACGCGAGTTGGAAGAGGCCATTGCGACCCAGTCGGCATTACTTCCGGGGGTGGCTGTGCTCCGCGTCCCGCATCTTTACGACTTGCCGCGCAACAGTCAAACGTATGAAACGCTCAAGTCATTGACGGGCGATATGGTGGTCGTTTGCTGGTTGTTCGACCGCGCCACCCACTGGATCCTCGATCGCAACGGCGTCCGGGGGCAAGTGGGAGAAGTGCGGCTCCGCGATGCGGGAGACGAAGACGAAGACGATGCCGAGCCCTCCGCCAGTGGCGATGAAGAAGCGACGGAAGAACGGGTCGTCGATGGCCAACCGCGACCCGAGCGGATGATCTATTGCATCGACTATCGCGCCAGCTCGCAGCCGCAAGAGTTTATCGATGAAATCGCCAGAATCGCCGCGAGCCGAGTGACGGTTACTTCAACCAGCGACGACGCGGTAGCACCCACGACGCGTGATCCGCTCGCAGAACTCAGAGCCCGCTTTGAGAACCCGACCAACGACACTTACCTTGGCAGCCCCAATGGTAATGGCAGCGGTAACGGCAATGGACACAGTTCCGGGGACGCTTCTTCCAGCACGGGCAGTGCAAAAGCCAGCTTGTTCGGAGCGTCGAGCATTGTGGAGATCAGCGAATCGCCGGGGCGACGTTGGTACCCGGTGATCGACTTTAGTCGTTGCACGAACTGCATGGAGTGCATCGACTTCTGTCTGTTCGGGGTCTACGGGGTCGACACTATGGAGACCATTGTTGTGGAGCAGGCGGACAATTGTCGCAAGGGTTGTCCGGCTTGCAGCCGCGTTTGTCCGCAGAATGCCATCATGTTCCCGCAACATAAGACACCGGCCATTGCGGGTGCTCCGGTGGATGCGAGTGGCATGAAGATCGACCTCTCCAAGTTGTTTGGTGCGCCGGAGACCGATGAAGATGCAGCCATTGTGGCAGCGCGGGAGCGCGATGAACAGTTGATCTTGGCTGGTCGTCAAGCGGTCGGGGTGCCCGCGTCCCCCCTCAGCGAACGCTTATCGCAGTCCGCCGCCAACTCCAAGAACACTCCCGCCGATGACCTCGACGCGCTCATCGACCAACTCGACTCGCTCGATCTCTAAGCGGGTCGCCACGCGTTGTTTCGAGGAAACCAAAATCGGAGTCTACACGTAGCCGCGTCAACACGTAGCCGCGTCTCTCCGAGACGCGGAATGTCTGCGTCTCGGAGAGACGCAGCTACGTGGTCGCCACGAGTGTTTCGGTCTTGCGGGAGCGTCGGAGGTTTTCGACCGTCTTGCCATTGGACGGCGTTAGGAACCAAGGATCTTTGGTTACTTCGGCAACTTCGCTCCAGGCTGTTTATGCATTGGACCGTAACCGTCAAACTAGATCCACGACTCCGGTACACTGGCGAAGCCAGTGGCACACGCACTATCCCGCAAGATCCATGTAAACCTGCTTAGCGATTCACCTTATCGCTTCCACCTTATCGCTTATCGCTTGGCCGCAGATGGCTAAGCGGAACATAGTATTTGCGATAGCGAGCGCCGTCGTCGTAGCGTTGCCCGTTGGGGTCGGATACTAGTACGGTTGCTCGCCGGGTGATGCGGTTGACGGTTCCCACCAGTGGGTTGCCTTCGAATTGAAACACCACCCGCGTGCCCACGCGGATGTTGAACTTCTGTGCCGCACGTTCTTGCTGGGTGATTAGGTCGTGTTTGTGTTCGGTGTGTCCGAACAAGCGGGCCGCGATCAACTGAAAGCGATCGGCCGCACAGCAGCTATCTTCCCACACCAACATCTCGACGAGGTGGATCATTTCGTGTTCGAGAATGCGCTGCATGGCTTGCAAACGGTTGGTGCAAAGCACTCCCGTGACGCGGATGGGACGTTGCAAGTCGCCGAAGGTCTGAAACAGGAGCGGGGTGGAAAGGACGATTTCGTACTGCGTTTTTTGAACTCCCGTTCGCCGATCGGTATGCGTGGTGCGGACCGTTTTTCCGCCAGCGCTGGTCATCCGCTTCGACCAACGGAATTGCATGCCAAAGTGCCGGGCAACGGATAGACAATGCCCACCAAAGAAATGCTCATCGTAGTTCTCCGCCATGAACTGCAAATCTTGCGCGTTGGTGACGGCGAAGTTAGGAGACTTCATCGTTCGCGACTTGCTCAGGACTTGCTGACCAATCGAATAGCACGCCGACCGACGATCCGACTCGGCCCAATGACGGCTAGCCCACTCCTTGAGCTGCAGCTTTCGAGCCTGTACTTCACCCGCCGGCAAAACGCGCGCTGGTGCCTTGGGTTTCGTTCGCACCGGTCGAATCGGCGAACGGGCGGACTGTTTCACTCTTCCAAATATACTTGCCATAGCTTCTCCAAGTCTGTGGCGCGAATAGATCGTCGCGGACCTACGCGAACGCATTCATTCTAGAGAAGATTAAGCCGAGTACGCTAGAGAACTCAACATTTCGTGGGAGACAAATTTTTATTCGCCGAAACATTTCCCAATCAAAGCTTGACAGGCACTCGTTTCGGTATTAACGGACTGAAGGCATTGGAAGCCTGAAACGCGGACAGAGTCAACCAAGAGTGCATGGCACGTCGATGGCGTGTGGGTCTGTCGCAACGACATACCTTTCGGTGCATCGAATTGATCTATACCGGGGGGGGGTAAGTTTCGTCGCCAGAACTGCTTGATAGCGATCTATTTCCAAAGACACCGCGCGAACTGCTTAATTGGCTTTGCGAGCTTCCAACGTGCGGCGTTGTTCAGCCGATTGATGGAGGGCAGGTTCGTCTCGGCCGCGAGGGTCACCATCGAAGTCGCCTACGATAACCGTTCCTTCGTTGGACTCAAGCAGGAAGACTTGGTCGGTGGCGTCGATGCGACCGTTATCGTTGGAGTCGACGATGACCCGATTTCCACGAACAATAGCAATCTCGTCAATGCCATCGCCATCGAAATCACCTACCAAAGGCAAATCACCCACCTCGCCAAACGAGATCTGACGATCCTGCTTGTCGGTTAACTTGCCGTCGCCATTGGTATCCAACGTCCAGCGTCCGTTGCGGAAGGTACCGAGGGTGGCGATACCATCGCCATTAAAATCGCCGCTGATGGCGATATCTTTCCCACCGCCAAATTGAAAGACGTGGTCGATGACATCTGCGCGAGCTTGGCCTGAATGGCTTTTCTTCAACAGGCGTGGATCATCGGGCGCGTGTTCTGCCGGTGGTGGAACGTTTTTGGCTCGAATGCGGTGTCTATTCTCAGCACTTGGCAAGCCTGTTTCGTAAGCCAACGCGCGATCGTCTCCGGTCCATTTGCGACCGAAGATCCCCACGTCATCTTTGCCATCGCCATCCCAGTCGCCCACGACCGGCTGATCACCACGGGTTCCTAGTTTCAACCAAATATCTGCCTCGTCCCAGCGACCGTTACCGTTGATGTCAATGAACCACTCGCCATCGAGGAACAGCGCCAACTCGTCGGTGCCGTCGCCGTTGAAGTCGCCGGCAAGTGGAATGGCCCCAGGAATATCAAAGACCATACGCTGGCTCGACTCGGGTGGCGTATGAGGCTGCGTACCGACGAAGCGCCACGAGCTTTCCTTCAAGCCGCGGATGGTCCAAGCGTAAACGTTTAGGCGATCTGTGTTATCAGCCACAGTTTGTTCGGCCAACGGTTCACCGCCGCGCATGCCGCGCGGGAAACCACCGTTGATGACACTCAGGTGCCACGTGTGCGGCGCGGTGTGTCCGTAACCAATCAACAGCGGCAAGGGGGCCCAAAGCAACGGCTGCCAAGCAAGCGGTGCAGCAGCCGGAAACAAAGGCGGATCGACGTTGAAACGTTCTAAGGTGATCGGTGGTGGCGGCAAAGGTGGCACCGGAGTCAACTTTTCGACCAAGACTTCACTAAAGTTGTTCTCCATCGAAAACTGTCCCGGCTCAAGCGATATACCGATCACCGCGTCCAACAACTGCGCGTCGCTGAATTGTCGCAAGCCCGCGTTCGCACCCGCCTCGAAAAACGCGTCGATCTCCGCCAACGAGTTCAGGGTGATCCCGCCGGTTGTTCCCGCCGTATCCAACGCATCCTCGTAGCCACTCGGTTGGAGCTGAAATACGTGGTAGAACGATCCGCCACGCAGCCCAGCAAAGTGGTAGTAACCGTTGGCATCGGTCTGCACCTCGATGAACTCACCGCTGTAAGAACCAGGCAACGCAAGGGAACTTGGGACCCGCGCGCCGGTCACCAAACGCAATTGCACCGTGACACCCGCAATCGGTTTGTCATCGGGGGTGCGCAGTCCGTCACGTACGCTGCTCAAATCGTCGGGTACCGTTCCTGTACCGTTGGTCAACACCGGACCATCTTGAAAGACGTAACCAGCCAGCTGTGCTGGCGGCACTTCGCAAAAATTAGCCTCGGTAATATTTCGATTCGAGCCGACGATGATGCTGGTGATCAAATCGGCCACGCTTGCATCGCCACCCGTCGCGGGTGCTCGCTGCCCGCCCTGGAAATAACCCACGGGCTGTTGCTGTCGGACACTGTAGTTATCCGGACGCAGGTTACCGAAGCTGTACCGACCTTCGGCATCGGTGAATGTCGTTCCGATGACGTTGCCATTTACGTCAAGTAAATCAATCCTCACGCCCCCCAAGGCAACTTCGTTGGGATCGCGCACACAATCGAAGTCCAAATCAGCAAACACTAGCCCGGCAATCGAGCCTGGCAAAAGCTCGCAAAAGTTGTAGTCGATCAGCTCGGCACCCGGTAACAATACGATGGATGAGATCTGGTCCTGAAGCGAGTTATCGCCACCGCCAGAACCAGCGCTCTGACCACCTTGGAAGTAGCCGTCGGGCTGCGACTGACGAACGGTGTAACGCCCTGGGGCTAGTCCATCAAAGGTGTAATTGCCATTGGCCTCGGTCAAGGTAGTGGCGACCACCGCACCGCTCTCGTCCAACAAAGTGATAGTAACTCCAGCGATGGGCATTTCGCCCGGATCAAACAGACAATCTTCATCATCATCGACGAAAACCGTACCGGAGATCGAACCGGGGTTGATCTCAAAGAAGTCGTAATGAACCAAGGTTGCACCCGCCCCGATCGGAATCGCGCCAATGAGATCCTGCATCGAATCGTCGCCACCCGCCGAGCCCGCCAGTTGGCCACCTTGCAAAAAGCCAGCCGGCTGCGTTTGACGCACCGAGTACTGCCCAGGTCTTAGTCCTTCAAAGCGGTAGTTTCCATCGGCATCGGTCGTGGTTGTCCCAACCACATGGCCATCGACATCCAGGAGCGTCATAGCCACTCCCGCAATGGGAAGTTCACTGGGATCAAACGTGAAGTCCATATCGGAGTCGACAAATACAGTACCCGCGATCGAGGCGGGTGGTATCTCGCAAAAGTTGTAGTCGATCAACTCGGAACCCGACGTCACGTTGATGGCGCGAATCAAGTCCGTTGTGGATGTATCACCTCCGCCACTTCCAGCCCTCTGCGAACCTTGGTAGTAACCCGCCGGTTGCACTTCACGAACCGCGTAGATACCCGGCACCAAGTCGTCAAAGGTGTAGCGTCCGTTGGCATCCGTTAACGTGCTGGAGATAACCGCGCCAGTGGCGCTCAACAGCTCGATGGTTACACCCGGCAACGGCATATCGCCCGCGGCATCCAAAATGCAGTTGCCGTTCGTATCCGAGATGACGTGGCCCGAAATGCTCCCCGGCAGCAGCTCACCGAAATCGTAGTTCAAGCCCCGCGAACCGGCTGGCAACAAAATCGCTTGGATCACATTGCCTGACGCATCGGTGGTTCCGAGGGTTTGTCCAGCGATGGTTCCAACGGCGGCTTGGCCCGGTAGATAATTGGCAGGCTGAGTCTGCGTGACCCGGTAGCTTCCTGGACGCAAGTTCGCGAAGTTATACCCGCCCTGCGCGTCGGTCCGCGTTTCAGCCACCTGGTTTCCATCAGCGTCCCAGAGTTGAATCAACACGTTGGCGATCGGCAACTCGCCCGCATCGCGGCGGCCACTATTGTTTTGATCGTAGTAGCTAAAGCCACTCAGCTCGCTCGGCGAGAGCTCGCAGAAGTCGTAGTTCACCGCCGCGGTGCCACCACCAATAATGATCTGCGTGATCTGGCTTCCGTTAACGAGCGTGCCACCTGCCGAACCCACGCGGGCACCACCTTCCAGTAAATTGGCCGGCGTGATCTCAGTCAACGAGTAGACACCAGCCCGCAAGTTGTCGAAGCGATAAGTGCCGTCGGCCAAGGTGCGGGTAGTGGCAATCACCGTGCCGCTGGCATTACGCAGTTCGATCAGTACGTCAGGCAACGGCGCCTTTTCGGAACTGTCGCTGAAGCAATCAAAGCCGGTAATGACATAACACACACTGCCGCTGATCGAGGCAGGCAGATTCTCAGCAAAGTTGAGTTCGGTGGCATGTTGATCACCCAACAACAAATCAACTTGTGTCAGGATGTCTGGGTTACCGGGTACCGTCGCGCCCACCACACTGCCACTCATCAACCCCGGAGTCGCTCCGACACTGTAATAGCCCGCCGGCTGGCTCTGGCGAACTTGATAAGTGCCCGGTTGTAAGCCGAGGTTGGAACCGAAGCGATAGTTGCCCGTGGCGTCTGTGGTGGTTGAGTGACCGGTAGCGACATAGTTGCCGTTTTGCAGTCGATACAGATCAACGCGCACGCCGGACAAACGTTGCTCATTGGACTGTAGCCTCAAGTCCTCGTTGGCGTCCACATAGACCGTTCCCGCCAAGGAAACCGGCTTGGGAATTTGTTGCAACTCGATCCCTGCGCCTGCCGTTCGGTTGCGGAGGCCGCCATCGTTGTCCCGAGGTAATGGAATGTTCGTCGCGTCAATGAAATCGTCGTAACGGTTAAGAAAATTCGCTTCGCCGGAGGCGTTTTCATAATGCGGCGCCAAGAACTCCGCCCGAAACAAGGTTCCTTGGAACTCGATCCCCGATGTGATGGGGTCAAAACCATCGTTCATCTCTTGCAGGCTATCGTTCGCATCGTAGTGCTGCACTTCGTCGACATCGATCGAGAATTCGAGTCGGTCACCCGCCACAAAATTGCTGAATTCGAGCACCAGTCGGGTTGCACCATCCTGCACACTGGCGCGGACAGTCGCGTTCGCATTGGCAGTGGTTAAAGACACAACCTGAAACGGAAAGGCATCGTCGGCCCCCAAGCCACCCGGTGCAGTATCAAAGAACAGATCCCCTAGCCCAAAGCCCGGTTCGTTTAAATCTCCATCAATCACTAAACGTGTCAATTGCGTACCCGCCGCACCACCTTGGAAGGTAATGATAAAGGTGTCGCCCCGCAAGTCGCTCCCTTCGTCCTGTTCGATGTACACGCCACCGATTTGGATGGGGGAGGCGGACATCAAGTACCGCGGCTCCATCGCCTCGAGCAAATGTCGACGAGTCAACGAATGAGTACTGGTGCGCTTGAAATATGAGTTGCTGCGAGCGGAGCGCGCGGACCGAGCCCGCGCGGCCGTCGACGAAAATGCGGTGGAGGAAGGAGTATTGCAGGCTGCCGTGCAAGCCGAGGCGGCAGTCGCGGTGGCCGCTGCGCTGGCTGACGGATTCGCTCGACTCATCCATTGCGCAAATTGATTGACTGTATTTTGAAAAAACAACTCGGCACCTCCGTGCGCTAATCAAACCCTGGTTCTGTCCTCGGCGCGGGAGCGCGTCCAGGCGAAAGGCTTCATGCTGTTATCCTCCAAATCGGAGTTCCAGCGTAAGTGATCTTTTGTCTCCCAAACCTGTGGGAAACCTGCTAACGTATCCGCAACTCGGCATCCATCTTGAACGGCGCGTGATGGACCGGACGCGCTGCACCTCCCGCCCGTCCAATTGCTTCCAAGTCCCAAATGCGGACCGTCGTGTCAAACGAACCACTGGCTAGGAATTCACCACAGGGAACCAACACCGCTACACTGCCCGTGTGCCCCTCCAACTCCGCCACCACACCCTCGGCGATGGTGTCGTATAAGCGGATTTTGTTATCGGATCCGGCGACTGCCACCAAACTATCGTTAACCAAACAAAGCGCCTGCAACTTCGCTTTGCCCAACTCGCGACTCCACATGATGTCACCTGTCGCCACATCAAAACGCACCAGCCGACGATCTTCTCCCACGCTAGTCACCTGCGTCCCGTCAACAGAAAAGCCAGCCGTCTTGATCCGCCCGTCATGCAACTTTTTTGTCACCAGCACCGCGCCCGAATGTGTCTCCCAAACCACCACCTCACCATCGCGACCACAACTTAAAACTCGCAAACCGTCGGGACTAAAACGCACACAGCGTTGGTCGCTGCGATCGCAGTGGAGCCGGTGTCGGAGTGTATTGCTGGCCAGATCCCAAATCAAGATTTCTTCCGAAAAACCGCCGATCGCGAGCAATTTTTGATCCGCCGATACAGAGATCGAGCGCACCGCATGCGGCACGCGTATCACCTCACGCGACCGAACCGGAAACTCGTATTTCCACTCCAACACGCGACCGTCATCTCCAGCTGAATACAACAGCGGTGCGGCCGTCGCCGGCGATCCCGCCTCCTGTACAAAGACTAAACTCTGCACCCAATCGATGTGCCCGGCAAACGCTTGCAACTCGCGTCCCGATTGGACATCCACTACACGAATCGTATGGTCGTCGCCCGCAATGGCCAAGAACCGACCCTCATGCGACGCGGCCAAGGCAGTCACCACAGGCGGAGAGGTCTCACTGTCCAAGGCCTTGAGTTGAATTTCGAATGAGCTCTGCGTACTGTCAGCCATCGGACGGAAATTGTTTACAGGCGTTGCAGCTGGCAGGCTTACCAACGTTTGGGACATGGACGGGCTGGAAAAGCACGCTCCGCTTAAGGCTAGCATTTGAGCCAGACGGTACATCGATCGGTGGAGTGGTAACCGAGGATGGCGTTTTGCATGCATGACGACTTTTCCAAATCCGAAACGAAAATTCTGGAATCCCTAATGTTCGATATCGACCCGGGGCTCCGAGGAACTAAAGCTGTTTTGGCAAACTTTAACGGCCGCGCAAACTTTGCCGAATGTAGTGGATCGCTCCGCCGATCCAACTCCCTCTCCAACTCCCTCTTCCTACCTCTCTCCCTTCCCCACTCCCCACCCTCCACCCCCCACAAACCCATGCCTTATCCCGCATCCGGCTGTAACGGTTGCGTAAGCCACTCCACCTAAGTCTGCGTAAAACTGCACCGACTCTGCCTGTTTTGCCCAGCCTGTGGCGTAGGCATAATCCATATTGATTCGCTAACATATTTTTCGTCGAAGTCGGGACATCCCCTCGTTCCGCTCTAGCTCGACCAACAATCCGCCATGGACGGTCCCTCGAATCAGTGGATTAACGTGGTATGACTGTCGTAGAACGCCCTAACACAGAACGCAAGGCGCTGGCCGTTAATCTTGATCAGCGTCGTTATGGATCGTTTGCCGAAATCGGGGCTGGCCAAGAAGTGGTGCGCTGGTTCTTCCGCGTCGGCGGAGCGGCGGGCACCATCGCCAAAAGCATGTCGGCCTACGATATGTCGGTCAGCGACGCGATCTACGGCCATTGCGAGCGGTACGTGTGCCGTAAGCGACTCGAGGATATGCTCAACCGCGAGCACTCGCTGAACCTCGAGCGTCTCAAGGAAAGTCGCGGCGATACCACAGCATTTTTTGCTTTTGCCGATACCGTTTCCGCGCGCAACTTTCATGGAACCAACGAGTGCCACGGTTGGATGGGAATACGCTTTCAAGCGCACCCTCGCGATCAAGATAGTCAAATCATCATTCACGTCCGTATGCTCGACACCGAAAACGCACTTCAGCAAGAAGCCTTGGGGATTGTCGGCGTGAATCTCTTATATGGTGCGTTCTTCCTGAACCACGAACCGGATCAGTTGATCGAATCCTTGTTGGATAACCTGAGTACCCGACGGATCGAAATCGACATGATCGAATTCTCGGGCATTGCGTTTCGGCATGTCGACAATCGCGTGATGAGCCTCCGCCTGGTCCAGCTCGGGCTAAGCAGCGCCGCCATGTTCTCCGCCAAGGGAGACGTGCTGCAGCCCTCGGAAGTTCTCTACAAAAAGCCCATCTTGGTTGAGCGAGGAAGCTTCCGCCCACTAACCCACGTCAACTTGGATATGCTCCGGGCGGCGCAAGAGAAGTTCAGGAGCGAAGGGGATGTGGAATCGGACGACGTGGTCACGCTGGCTGAAATCACCATGCACAACCTGCAAGCCAATGGCGACATCGACTTGCGCGACTTCCTAGCCCGTGTCGACGTTCTGGCCGCTTGTGGAATGACGGTGTTGATCTCAGACTACTTTGAATACTATCGATTGGCTGCTTATCTGGCTCGATATACCAAGAAGAAAATCGGTATCACCATGGGTGCCGGTAGCTTATACGAATTGTTCGACGAAAAATACTACACCAAACTTGAAGGGGGCATCCTGGAATCGTTCGGGAGACTCTTCAAGAATGATCTCAAGATCTATATCTATCCGTTGATGGATCGCGACACCGGTGAGCTGACGACGGTGCACAACCTCAAGATTGCACCCGAGATTCGCAACCTATACGAGTACTTGGTTTCAAAAGGTTGCATCGAACAGCTCGATAGCTACGATCCCCAGCATCTACGCACCTTCTCGCGCGAAGTCTTGCGGCAAATTCAAACCGGCGATCCCGACTGGATCCAACACGTACCCGCTGAAGTTGCCGCCGTGATTCAGGAACGCGGCTTCTTCGGCTATCGTCGCCCGAAAGTCAGCACAGCAAGTCCCTCCGTGACGGTGCCGACTCCGCCACTGCCGGACTTGGCCCGCTGCGCCACCCCACTCTCTGTGTAGAGCCTCACCACCTCCCGACCCGTGCTCGCATCGCATCGCATCCCGCTCCCACGCTACGTTGCGAGCTATTGGGCAATAGCGCTAGGGCTCCAACTCTTAACTCTACGCCTCAGCCGCTTGTCTCGGCCCTTGCTCCGCTCCGCATCGCTCAGGCCGCAAAACACTGGGACTTTCGATCCCCGGTTCATTACGCTTAACGCCCCTCCCCGGCCAATCTGGCTTGGAATCGTCGCGCCCAATTACCGGCGTTTCGCCATGCTCAGCGGCTTAAGCTTCCGCAAGCAACTCTCCAGCCAGGTGGCTGCTAATTACAAATAGTTAACGGGCACATATTTCACTTTAACATCCACGAAGTTGCCCCTAAGATGATCGAGGGGAAAATTAATCTCCCATACGTTGTTCAGTAGTTCTCATCGATTCGTTTTAGGAGTTTCGGGATGCGAAAATCTTTTGAAAGGCCAGCTTTTACGCTGGTCGAGTTGTTGGTGGTCATTGCCATCATTGGAATTTTGGTCGGTCTTTTGCTACCGGCGGTGCAAGCGGCTCGGGAAGCAGCTCGCCGCATGCAATGCAGCAATAACCTCAAGCAATTGGCCTTAGCCGAACACAATCATGCGGATGCTTTTAAAAAGTTTTCGCCATCGTCTCACGATCCGCGTTGGGCCGTTGCACTTAACAACGGCAACGATTTTGACCGCCTGAGCTATTTGACTGGCTTGCTCCCCTATGTCGAGCAGACTGCACTTTACGACATGATCGCTCCGTACCATTTGCTTGGTGGTCGCCCCTGGACTAGGGACAATCGTACCGACAGCAGCACGGGAAGAGTTGTTGAAAGCCCGTTCAAGTTCAATGTGTCGTCCTTCCGCTGCCCATCCGATACGGTTCAAATTAACCCTGGCGACGCGATGCCCACGAACTACGTTTGCTGCCGCGGCGATACTTACGTCAACTCAGGGGACTGGGAGTGGCGTGGTGCATTTTCCAATGGCCAACGCGGACAAGCGGACTTTGGCAAAATCAAGGACGGCACGTCGAACACCGTCATGCTCGGGGAATTGGTAATTGGCCGTCAAAACGGCGTACCTGGCCAGGACACGATTCTGGAAGGTACAGCCCGTGATTCGATCGGTCCCGTGGGCGGACAATACACGCCTGCTCTCTGCTTGGCACAGCGCGGTCCAAACGGCCTACTGATCGGACCCTCTCTGCAAAACTCGTGGGACGACACCGGCTGGGGCAAAGGGCGGCGCTGGGGCGACTCGCTCAATGCGTTCACTTGCTTCCTGACGATCCTGCCCCCCAATGGTCCAACCTGCTCAAACGACAACGCAGAATGGAACGCAATGCCAACAACCAGCAGCTACCACACCGGCGGCGTGAACATTGCCATGTGCGATGGATCCGTTCGCTTCATGGCCGAAAGCGTTGACGTCGGTAATTCCGCGTTCACCGTGCCAGCTCAGCCTGGGAACTCGCGGACTTACACCGGCCCGTCGTACTGGGGCGTCTGGGGTGCCATGGGAACGATCGCAGGCCGCGAAGTCGTGCAAATCCCAGATTAACAGAGTCCAGCATTGCACGGGCTGACAGGCCTGACCGCAGTTTCAAACCCATGAAGGCCGAACATACGTTCGGCCTTCTCGCATTTCTCGTGGCATAAAGGGGACATTCCCCGCACGCTTTTCTCATAAGGGGACACTCCCCATCTCATAAGGGGACACTCCCCACACATACGGACGCTCGCCACCTCGGTACTGAGAAGGCGTTGAAAAAATAAGGTGGCCCAACGCTCACCTATATTAGTGCCACCTGCGGTTGCCGCCGTGCCCCCCCATCGCCAGGCGTTCGAGTTGATCCGAACGACTTCCGAGCCGCTTCTTTAGAGCTACAACCGGCTCACTCAAACCCGTCTGGGATCCCAGCGCCACCAAGAGTCCATGTCGGCAGTGCGAAATCTCTGGGCCTCAAGCTATCCCCAAATGGCCATTGGGCCCGCGACGCGCACCGGTGACCTCCACGATCCCACAATGCGCACATTAAGGGAATGACTCGTAAATCGCCATCAAACGCCCCATATCCGAAAAAATCCAGCGAAAGAAAACTTTAAAATTACCGTTAATTAATCCATTGCATTGCCGCCCTAGAATTATTACAATCTCTCCATAGCACCCCTAAGTGCCGTTCTTGGGCGAGTTATCGCCCTGTAGTTTTCATTCTTATCGGGAGATGTCGTATGCGAGTATCGCGAGGAAGATCAGCGTTCACGTTGGTCGAATTGTTGGTGGTCATTGCCATCATTGGAATTTTGGTCGGTTTATTGCTGCCCGCCGTTCAGGCAGCTCGAGAAGCTGCTCGACGGATGCAGTGCAGCAATAACCTCAAGCAGTTGTCGCTTGCGGAACACAACCACGCAGATGCATTCAAAAAGTTTTCGCCATCGTCACACGATCCACGCTGGGCCGTTGCGCTCAACAATGGCAACGAATTTCACCGCCTGAGCTACTTGACGGGCCTGCTCCCGTACGTCGAGCAGACTGCACTATACGACATGATCGCTCCCTACCATCTGCTTGGTGGCCGCCCCTGGACGCGAGACAATCGGACGAATAGCAGCACGGGCAGAATTGTTGAAAGCCCGTTCAAGTTCAATGTTTCGTCCTTCCGCTGCCCATCCGATACAGTCCAAATTAACCCTGGCGACGCGATGCCCACGAACTACGTTTGCTGCCGCGGCGATACTTACGTCAACTCAGGGGACTGGGAGTGGCGAGGTGCATTCTCCAACGGCCAGCGCGGACAAGCGGACTTTGGCAAGATGAAAGACGGCTCGTCGAACACCGTCATGCTCGGTGAAATTGTGATCGGCCGTCAAAACGGCGTACCTGGCCAGGACACGATTCTGGAAGGCACAGCGCGAGATTCGATTGGACCAGTCGGCGGTCAGTACACTCCCGCTCTCTGCTTGGCGCAGCGTGGTCCTAACGGACTGCTCATCGGCCCGACACTGCAGGATAGCTGGGGCGATACCGGCTGGGGTAAAGGCCGTCGCTGGGGTGACTCGCTCAATGCGTTCACTTGCTTCCTGACGATCCTACCTCCCAATGGTCCAACCTGCTCAAACGACAACGCAGAATGGAATGCAATGCCAACAACCAGCAGCTATCACACCGGCGGCGTGAACATTGCCATGTGCGATGGTTCGGTTCGCTTCATGTCCGAAAACGTTGACGTCGGTAATTCCGCGTTCACCGTGCCCGCTCAGCCAGGCAACTCGCGAACCTACACCGGCCCATCCTACTGGGGCGTCTGGGGAGCGATGGGAACCATGGCAGGTCGCGAAGTAGTTACAGTCCCAGATTGAGCCAAAAATAGTGGTTGGCTGCTTGGCTTAACGTGAAGTAGTCACAATAATTGGAAAACACGAGGGCCGAGCGGTGACGTTCGGCCTTCTCGTTTGTCGGAACGCCGATAGGGCGGCCGAAACCCCACTCAACTTCCTTTTTTGAAGAAGCACAAAAAGAATCATGGTAAAGCGACTCTCTACAGCGGTGTTGATGCTGTGCCTCGTTGGCTGCGACAGTGGCCCCAGCGTTGAAGCGGTCACCGGCAAAGTGACACTCGATGGCACCCCAGTTTCTGGCGCAAGAATCACCTTCTCACCTGTATCTGGCGGAACCGGCGCGCCAGCCGTTGGCACGACCGATAGCTCCGGTGTTTTCAGTGTTACCGACATGACTTCTGATAAGCACGGAAGTGGCGCTAAAGCCGGGGAATACAATGTCGGCGTCCTCTGGTACAAACCAAGCGACCCCTCAAGCGCTAGCGCCACGGGCGATAGCGCTCCGGTCTCCGATATAAAGGATGACAAAGCGTCGCGAACCGAGGTTAGTGGACCCGAAGTACTCATGCCAACCGCCTACGGTGACCCAGAAACATCTGGTCTGAAAGCGACCGTTGCCGCTGGAGAGAACAACTTCGACTTCGTACTCGACAGCAAGTTCAAAGGCGCAGCTGGCAAGTAATCAATGCCTTTGCCAACCGCGTTTAGACGCTGCGCAAAACCACTTGTTGCTGGCGTCGAACGCAACTGCGTGCCAGCGTACTATGCGACAGCGAGGTGCTTTCCAGCACCGCGCCGACTTGCCAATAACGCCTCACATCCCTGAAAATTAAAGATAGCAGCACACATCGCGAGTGCTGCTATTTTTTTTAAGTCAGCTGGAAATAGCTTACCCTGATTCTCCTTTCACCCTGCCGCCGGTCTCAGCAGTGCGAAAGGTCTCAGCAGTGCAAACGGAGCATCGATCCGAGGCATGACCATTACACCGCTTCAAGTTTACCTGAGATAACAACAGGTTGACCTAAGACAACATCAGAAACGTAGAGACGATGGATAAGCACGCGAGCTACGACTGGCCCGACAACACGTGCTCAAACTTTTGTTACTGGGGTTCATTGGCAAAGCCAGAGGCCGTGGGGCTGGCATGTTCATAGTCCCGCACCATCCACCGCCCATCGCGTTCCATGAAGTAGACGCGGACTAGTCGGGGCAACTTCTGCTGCATCCCTTGAAAGGCAACATTCACTACGACCATAAACTCAGCAATGGCCGTGGGAGGTGTGGTTTGCCTGTTGACGCTGATATCACGCACGCGCGTTACCCTCGCTTCTGAAAACACATATCTCGGTAACTCTCCGCGGGCCCGCTGAACCCCCACGACCGCATTCGGATGGATGTAACTGAAAACAGCCTCGTGATCGTTGACCTGCAACGCCGCAGCCACTTCATCCAATAGCGAGGTAATCCGCTCGCGATCTGTAACGACATTCCAACTGATCAAGACCAGGCCCATGGTCAAAACCAAGCACACCAACCCTGCGATTAGTCCTTCCTTGCGTCCTGTTTGAACCCACATAAAAATGGCCAGCCCAGCCGCAGCCGCTCCGGCCAACCCAATGATCAACGGATGTTCGTAAAGTAGTTCAAGCATGTGTGAGTTCTCGCTCGGGGCATCCACGCACGGACAGTCGCGTCTGCATTCTACCCTAGTCCTTTGCCAACGTTAATAAATATGCTGGACTTTTGGTTAGCGTTACGGCGCAAGCCGTTCGCACCAAGCGTTACCGCGCAAGCCGTAGGGTGCGACTCCTTAGGGACCGTCCTTAGCTCAAATCACTAGCGATTTACGAAGCAATCAAAAATGACAAAGAGCCTCACAACCGCCGACACATTTCGCGATACAATCGATCCGTATCCAAACCTCATCGCTTCAATCAAGAGTTTCGCATGGACACACGCCCCATTACCCCCGCGCGTTTAGCAGCGAGCGTGATCGCCGTCCCCCCGCTGGCCCGCGACAACAATTTGCGTGTCGACACCCCTGAAAATCAACGGCTTGTTAAGTTCATTGAAGCGGGCGGCGTCAGCACTCTGCTGTACGGTGGAAACGCCGTGTTCTATCATTTGCGTCCCAGCGAATTCGCCCGCATTCTACAGATGCTGACCGAAATCGTAGCCGACGAAACCTTGGTCGTTCCGGCCGTCGGCCCCGCGTACGGGCTGATGATGGACCAAGCCGAAGTGTTACAAGATTTTGATTTTCCGACGGTGATGCTGCTGCCCCAACGCGAAGTGGTCGATCCGGCCGGAATCGCAACGGGCATTCGCCGCTTTGTCGAAGCCTACGGAAAACCAATTGTGCTGTACCTCAAGCACGATCGCTGGCTCCCCCCAGCACTGGTCGGCAAATTGCATCGAAGTGGCATCATCAGCTGGATCAAATACGCGGTTGTGCGCGACAACCCGGCCGACGACAGCTACCTGACAGAAGTGCTCGCGGAGGTGCCCAGCGAGATCGTCGTCAGCGGTATCGGCGAACAACCCGCCATCGTGCACTTGCGCGACTTTGAGATCATGAGCTTCACCAGCGGCTGCGTGTGTCTCAATCCAGCCAAATCCATGCAACTACTGCGGGCCGTCCAAGCCGGCGATTGGGCCACCGCCGAGAAACTGCGGCAAGAGTTCCTAGCGCTCGAGAATCTGCGAAACGAGATCAATCCCATCCGCGTCTTGCATCGCGCCGTCGAGTTAGCCGAAATTGCCGCCACCGGCCCGATGCTTCCGCTGCTCGGCGAACTGTCCCCCGAACAAACCACCGCCGTGGCCGCCGCCGCTGTGGCACTTCAAGCGATGAAGTAACTTCGCCTTTTATCAAAACTGAGTTCAAGCAACACGCGCCCGCGATCCTAAGCGACCCTACCAAGCAATTACATGACTCACATACTTTTGATTCGCCACGCTCAATCGGCCAACAATGCACTCCCCGAGCATCAGCGTGTTCCCGATCCTGGATTGACCGAACTGGGTGTGAAGCAAGCCGCACTCACCGCCGCTGCCCTGAGTTCCCAGCGACTGACTCACCTGTACTGCAGTCCGTTTTTGCGGTCGCTCGAAACACTCAGACCGCTCGCTGATTCAAAACAGCTACCAGTCTCGATTCGCGGCGACATCTTTGAACAAGGCGGTTGTTATTCGGGTTACGCGCCAGGTGAAGAACGGGGAGAACCAGGCATGGGTTGCGAAGAACTGCAGACGCGTTACCCCCACTGGCATGTCGACCAACGAATTGAAGCGGCCGGTTGGTGGGGCAAGCCCTACGAGTCGCTCGACGAGGCCACTCTGCGCGCTCAGCGGGTTGCGAAGTGGATGGTGCAACAACTTGTTCCAATGGCTGGCATTCACCTCTTCGTCGTCCACGCCGACTTCAAACGCCTATTGATCGCCGCCCTGCTCGGCCAACATGCTGACCAAGTGATGCCGATCATTGGCCCCCTACACAATGTTGGAATCACCCGATTTGAATGGAACGGCCTGCAGTGGCAATTGAACTGCCTCAACGCCACCTCACACCTCCCGGCCGACTACGTCACCTAGCGGCCCCGCTGGCGGTTTGTGAAGTCGCGCTCATTGGTGGTCAAGCGCACTCCCACTCCCACTCCCACTCCCACTCCCACTCCCACTCCCACTCCCACTCCCACTCCCACTCCCACTCCCACTCCCACTCCCACTCCAACTCCCACTCCAACTCCCACTCCCACTCCCACTCGTACT
>JBGSHW010000106.1:0-113741 GCA_041751975.1 Pirellulaceae bacterium | reverse complement strand
CTGAATCTCGGACATCATAGCGGACTTTGCGCAAGCGACTGGAAGCGTGTAAAAGCTGCCAACAATCATCGCTTAAAAGCCCCGCGGGCGCAACTCTACCCATATTGCCTATCTATCTCAAAGTGCGCGTTGGCCCTGGGGGAGCGGCCGTCATTATGATGGATGGCGATATGCAGCATCCGCCGGAGCTTATTCCCGTTCTACTGGAGAAGTACGAATTGGGTTTCGATGTAGTGAACACGCGTAGGGTATCCACTGAGCAAGCGTCGTGGATGAAGCGGTTCTTGTCGAAGCAGTTCTATCGCTTTTTCAATTGGTTTGCCGCCATTCAGATTGAATCTGGCGCGGCCGATTTTCGTCTGCTGAGCCGAGCGGTGGTTGACAAGCTAAACGAACTCCCGGAGGTGCACCGCTTCCTGCGCGGGTTGGTTCCCTGGATGGGGTTCCCTCAAACAATCATTTCTTTTGAGGCCCCCGCGCGTCGGGCTGGAGTTTCAAAATTTAGTTTTCGAAAGAGTGCACGACTTGCCGTAGAGGGGCTAACCTCATTCAGTTTTCATCCTCTGCGGAAGTTTGCGATATTGGGTTGCGTTCTAGCGTCTTGTGCATTTTTATATGGGATTGTAGCGGTAGGCATCCACTTGTGCACGCATTCCACCGTACCTGGTTGGACCTCGATGTTTACGATGATGGTCTTCTTAAACGGATTTCAGTTTGTGATGCTAGGAGTGCTCGGAGAGTACATTGGACGCATTCTCGAGCAAGTCAAATCACGTCCTTTGTATTTAGTGCGAGATGAAACGCTAGGCGTTGCCTCCCGAAATGTAATTCCCCTGGAGCATCGAAAATCGGCATGAACTCATCAGACTGGCAGGCAACCATGCGCACGCGTGCACTTGATCCGAGGGAACTCTGTCACGATCGACTGGGCGAGCGGTTCTACGATTCGCTATCCCACTATGATACGCAGAGCCGCCTAAGTGTTTTAATAGAACAGTTTTTGGTGCCGCTTCAAAGTCATGGGGCAAGAGCCTTGGATGTCGGCTGCGGCTTAGGCTTCTTTAGTCAGCAATTGAAGCGATCTGGCTGGGACGTCACGGCCTGCGACCTTGGGGTGAGGATGTTAGAGGAAACACGTTTGAGAGCCGACTGTAAGTGTGTTCGTGCCGATGCAATGCATTTAGCTGACTATTTTTCTGAGCCTTTCGATGTGGTTCTTTCGTCCGAGTGTATAGAGCACACTCCCGATCCGATGCAGGCTCTGGGGGAGATGGCTAAATTGGTTGCGCCAGGCGGGTACTTATCATTGAGTACACCGAATCGACTGTGGAAACCTTTGGTTGCCGTTGCTTCCCGTTTGCGACTCCGACCATTTGATGGTTATGAAAATTTTTCTTCATTTGGAGCGATACGTCAGACACTGGAAAGTTCGGGGCTGGAAGTGCTTCAAGAAAAAGGTCTTCACTTGTTTCCGTTTCAATTTGGCATGCACGCGCTATCGCGATGGTGCGACCGCAATTTACAGCAATTTCGTTGGGCCATGATCAACCTGTGTGTTCTGGCAAAGCGACCTATTGGCTCACCTTCCGCGTCGGATCGTTAAGCAGTTTAAAAATGTCGCAAAAGAATGCTAGTGTTGATCAGCCAAATTGCCGAGTCTGTAAAGCACCTGCGAGACTTCGATTTCAAAAGCAAGCTATACCATACTACCAATGCATGCGCTGCCAATTCATCTTCTCGCGACCCAATACGAACCCAAATTGGAAACACGACCTCAATCAGTTCGAAGAATCTTACCTTCAATACTTTGATGACGGAGCGGTTGACGACGTCAATTTTCGAGATCAATGGAAATGGCTTGTCAGTCAACAAGCGATTGAGACAGGTAAGATTCTCGATGTGGGTTGCGGATCTGGAAAATGGGTTCGCTACTTGCATCGAAATGGAAAAGATGCCATCGGCGTTGAGCCTTGTAGTGCATTATACGATCGCTACTTAAAGGACTCTGCCGATTTCTATTCAGGGCAATTGCAAGATGCCCTTCCGTTACGTGGCCAGAAGTACCAGACAATTACCTGCTTTGATGTTTTGGAACATGTCGAAGATCCGCTTTGCTTTCTCAGCGCCATCAAAGACAAGCTAGCGCCCGGAGGCAGGCTGTACCTAAGTACTCCGAATGTTGGAAGTTTGCTTGCAAAATGCATGGGGAGGCAGTGGCATTTCTTTTGTCCGTATCATCTTTCTTTGTTTTCTTCCATGACTTTAATGCAAACGGCCGAACGGGTAGGCCTTGAAACGGTCGATGTAAGTCATCGCGGGCGTTATCGTTCGATCGGATATACGTTTGGATACGCATGGGAGTTTCTCCTGCGACAACGGAGATGGAAGCCAAGTCCAAGCCTCAATCGGAGAGCGTGGTATCTGAATCTTGGAGATACCATGTATGTCGTCTTCCGACATGCAAAGCTAGCTCAGCGTGAGCATCAGGCGGCTTAGCCCGGGATTGATGATTGCCTCTTCACCAATAGTGAACACATGCATTCTTTTAATCAGCGACAGAAGGGCTGGATTATGAGGCCTTGCTGGACCTTTCTCGTTGCGTTCTTGATTCCATCGATGGTTACGCTCCTGGTTTTGAACCCGCGTCTTGCTCGTGACGGGCAAGGAGTCTCAACCGATTATCCTGACACTTGCTTCTACATCTTTCAAATGCAACGCGTTGCGGAATTGAACGGTCGATGGTGGGAACTCGGGCAAAACCATCCAATGGGTGCGCCGTATTCGCTGGGTGCCGACAACAACCCTGGGCTTTACGAAGGTATCGATCTGTTACCCATCGCCTGGGTTACCGGTCAGTTCCTCGATCCGCGAGAGAATCTCTATGTGATCATACTCGTCGTACTATGTTTCAACGCGTGCATTTCATCTGGGATCGTTTTGTCCATCACGCGGTCCTTGGCTCTTGCAGGCTTAGCAGGAGTTCTAGTGGGGGTCAACTATTCCACTTTAGTTCGGATGGATGTGCATCTTCATTTGTTTAAATATGGCTGGATTCTTCTAGCGCTATGGTGCTTTGGGCGTTGGTTGGAGACGCCCACGAGGTGGCGCACGATCACGATGTCAATGGCGGGCGCAATTGCTTTGCTAAGTTCGTTGTACATGGGCTATTTCCTGGGCCTGCTTGTTTTAACGGTGTTTGCACTTAAGGTCATTCGAGGCGAGCTTGATCGTCGGCATTATCGGTCGTTGATCGCGGGAGGGGCATTGGCTGGCAGTTTGTTAGCGATCGGCCTGACACCTATCTATCTTGCTCAACGTCGGTCCCTGACCGCCGACGTTTATCGTGTTCGTCAACTCTCCGAAATATGGGCGTTTGCATCTGAATTGTGGCAATACTGGACCCCTCCGAATTCGGCGCGAGCTGAGCGAAGTTTAACTGCATCGCTGTTGACGAGAGATGATGCTTGGGGTGCATGGCACTACCTGGGTTGGACCATTCCGTGCGTTCTTACAATCGCGTTAATCATTTACGTAGCGAACTGGAATCGAGCCGACAGATCCCAACCATTTCAGACCCCTCGCTGCGACGATGCGGAGCGCTGGGGCCGTAGGTTTTTTGCTTTTGGACTGTTTATGCTAATTCTCAGTCTGCGTGGCGGACCCGGTACCTTTCTGTTTACGTTGGTGCCAAATTTTCGTTGTTATGGCAGAGCCGGTGCATTGGCGATGGCGTGTTTTTCCGTTGCCGCGCCGCTTTTGCTGCCTATGATTACAAAATGGTTACAACGCCAATGCGAGAGTCTTGGCTCTCTCGCGGTCATCCGCTACCGATGGCACTGGAATGGATCGCATTCGAAGAATTTTGCGATCGTCATGGTGGCAGGATTCGTAGTATTGACCACTGTTGTTGATGTGTTGGCCACACGCCGCATGGCACGACAGCATACCAAATCGATAGCCTTATCAACCGAGGCGGAGTGGTGCAAATGGTTGGGGCAGCAGCCTGATAATGTTAGATTGGCTGCTTTTGCGGATACACCCTTTGCTGCGGACTACCTTCAACACTCGTCGCTTCAGCAATACAATTTGCACCATCATGTTACGCTCAATGGCTGCAACGTGCTGGAGCTTTACGCCGACCTGCAATTGTTAGGTTGCACCTTTCAGGATCTAACCCCCGGAGCACTTCGCTTTCTGGGGTCGATTGACTATCCTTGCATCGCTCTCGAGGAAGGGGTCATTAGTAGAAATCCCCTGCTCATGCAACAGAAATGGCTCGATGTCATTCATCAACAGAACGGTTGGACCATTTTGCAATGCAATCCGAGTTGGAAAAAGATCGAACCGCTTGATTTTAGCTGGTCGAATACTGGGAATGGTATGGTTTACAAGGTCGTGCCAGCCAACGTGCGCATGACCCAAGCCTTGCCAATTTCTGAGCCGAAGGTAAGTCTGACGAAAGAATCGGTGACGGCTCAGTGGTTAGATTCGAGTGGCGAACGAGTCGGTAGGCCGCACCGTGTGCTGACTCAGCATCTGCTCCTACCGGGGGTCGCCGCATGGTCGATTCCTACACCCTCTGAGGTGGGAATGTATCAACTTCAATTTTTGCACAATGACGTTTCTATCGCAGAGGGAGATCGATATGACGTGCGGAAGTTGTCAGTCAACGAGAGTCCTTACAAACCAATGATCGTTTACATTCCCAAGAAATGGAGCGCAAGCGAATTGGATATACAAATCCGAAATCGTACAGATCGATATCTAGTTGCTTCGCCAGGTACGCGTGGTAGCCAACGCAAGAGCCGTCAGCCGGGTCTTGGTCCCATGGATCAAGGCGATTGGCAGTTATTGATTCGAACCAGCGACTCCCAGGCCTATCGTGAAGTGCGTCTCGCAATCCCAGACATTGAAGCGAACGGTGCGATCTCCATCAGCTTGAGTAAGGATCTTCGTCCCGACTGGCTGGAAAACCGCGAGCTTCAAATCATCCCAATTGCTGAAGGGCTACAGATCCAATATCAAGTCCACGATCATGACTTTATCGCGATCGAAGATCAGTGACAGGCTGGCTGCGTTCGTGCCAGATCGCCGCTGTGTCGGGACATAGTGCGGAAGCACGAAAAATCAACAAGCGGTAAAATGAAAACAGGGGGCGAGGTAGATTCGTAATGGAGGTTGGTTTAGCCCTCGCCGACGGGATATTTGCTTGCAGGGATTGTCGAGTCTAAGGCTGCAAAACGTGCGGGAAGCAGGTACCGCCGGTTCTAGCGTTTTGGGCTAACCAGGGTCGGCATTTTTTTGTAGCGATTTGATTTGAGAGGTGCACACAACGCGAAGCCAGCGTGCTTGATGAACGACTTTTTCGCGAGAGAAAACTTCACGCACGATGAACTTCTGACGCTGACTCAACCCGTGGGCAACGCTGACGTCATCTAAGGCCGCATGCGCTAGTGCCACCGCTTCGAGCGCGTCGCGATACATCCCAAGTTCTTGAAGTTCCCTCTCGTTGAGGCCGAAGGCCCTTGTTTCGGCTGCGATGGCTGAGTCGACATGAAAGAGCACCGGGACCCCCAGCGTCATGTACTCCAGCGGATGATAGTGTAAGTGGAAGGGACTTGTGCCATGATAAATGGAAATTCTTGCTGTTGAGATCTCGCGATGGTATTCCCCGTTGCTGAGTGTTCCGGCGATACGTGTGTCGTTGAGTTCTCCCCCCAAAACTTCATTTCCACCCAAGATTCTTATTGGGAGCTCTCCGAAATCCCGCGCGTATTTATGGAAGATGTCGCGGTAGTAGGGCTGCTTATTGATCCGAGGAATGGTCTCTATGACAACGCGTTTTGAATCCTCGGCATTCCACGTCGCAGAACCCAATCGACTTGGTGTCACAAAACAGCCTACGTGAACTGGATTGGACCACATCGGGGCTTCTTCAACATCTTGAAGTGTACTGAGAATAGGGCACCAGACATAGTTATTCGATGCAGCCAGCTTCGTAAGATCTGCACCTAGAGCTTTAGCAATGCGTGAATAGGTGTTCAGTGCTCCATGCCCAAATGTGCGAAACACAACGGAACCATTAAAACATTCAGTCAATTGAATGGCCAGGTTGGGCAGGACCGTGATGTAAGCTATGTCGACGTACTCGTTCAACAATTCGAGCGTCTCGTTCGAAATCGGATTAAGTCCGGAGTTTCCAAAAATTGGCAGGGCTTGTAATCTGTGAACGACGTCGGTTGGCAGTCCTACGGTGGCTTTCCAATCGTTGCATAGCAGTGAATCCAGCGACGGTTGATAGCTAAAGGTCGACATGTCCGTCAATAACGGAACAATTCTAAATCCAGTTTGCAAGTAGAGGGGGATCTCTTCGTGGGAAAGCGTAGTATGAGAAGAGCACCACAGGAGCAATGGTTGTTGCGCTCCTTGTTTAAAACTGACTCGGATTTGATTGTTTTCCATAGTTTCTATTTTGGTGGTTTAGTTACATCCAAAGAATATTAGAACATACTACTGTATCCCGTTTATGCCGATGTGATTCGACGAATAATAGCATTCCCTATAAGGAGATGTCAATCGGAACTTAATGAGCGTCCCCAAGGCATGTTGTGGCTCACACGTCTATTGACTTATCTAAATCAAGATCGCTATCGTTGCTGCTGCCGCCCCGACATACGGTACAGGACTCTAAGGCGTTACTGTGAGGGTGAACGGGGCTTGCTCAGCGAACGCGTGCGAGCAAACAAGCTGATTGTTTCGTCTCACCTTTGGGGATTTCGGACCATTGATGATAAGATGGCTTAATTGCGCCCGCGAGAATAGAATCGCGTTGGCACCCACTGTTCCCACATTGGGTGTAATGGCGCGGAGTCTGCTCCAGGAGCCCTGCTCGCTACGGTGACCGTTCGCGGCCTTGAAAGTCTCGGTAGTTTGGGCAGTTTGGCTTATTGTGCGCGCGTGCTGTACTTCAGGCGGAACGGACCTCAAGCACCTCCCCCACATGCACCAAGCCCGTGCAATTCGTTAGTTCCAATGGATGAGAGATTGAGCATGTACTTTAATTGGACAGCGCCAGGTTTGTGTTCAATTACCGTAATTTACTCGGTTTTCTACAATGTGATCGGCGAGGCACTAGCCGCCTGTGAATGAATGAAAAGCAACGAGAAGAACCGGCGGCTCGCTCCTTGCCGCTCACATCCCTATCGCTGTCCAGCTAGATAGCTGACCAAGGAATTGAAGCGGGGATGCTGACCGGCCAGCCTCGGTCGGTTACACTATTCCCTTTTACAATTCTTTGCTTTCAGTGGGTTCAAAGCACGACATGCGCGTTGTCATCTTGGAAGATTCCCAGCAGGTCAGCCTGCGTGCTGCGGAGATTATCTGCCGCACGGTTAACGAACGACCAGCGACGGTGCTCGGGCTGGCCACCGGGGGAACCCCGCTTGGCACCTACCGCGAGTTGGTTGCGCGCTTTACGCGTGGTGAAGTTAGCTTCGCGAAGACCACTACCTTCAATCTTGATGAATACGTGGGGCTCAAACGCTCGCACCTGCAGTCGTACCATACTTTCATGCACACGCATCTGTTTGGCTTGGCTGACTTCAGTGTCGAGCGGTGCCATTTGCCGAGCGGCGATTGCGACGACCTAGCCGCCGAATGCGAGCGCTACGAGCAAGCCATTGACGAAGCGGGAGGCATTGACTTGCAGTTGCTGGGGATTGGCGCCGACGGGCACATCGCCTTCAACGAGCCAGGATCTTCACTGGCCAGTCGCACGCGGATCAAAGCCCTGGCGGCCAGGACGCGACAGGACAACGCGAGGTACTTTGGTTCGGTCGATGAAGTGCCTCCTATGGCGATTACCATGGGCGTCGGCACGATCTTGGACGCTGAGCATGTGCTGCTGCTTGCGACCGGCGGCAATAAGGCGGCGGCAGTAAGGGCATTTGTAGAAGGACCGCTTACCTCCCAAGTTCCCGCCTCTGCCCTGCAAATGCATCCCCACGTGACCGTCCTACTCGACCCACCCGCAGCCGAGTGGCTGGTGCGAAAAGACTATTACCAGCATGTCGAAGCGATTCAAGTCAAACTGGAATCACCCGCCTCGTAAGCAGCTTGGTCAGATAACGACATCCCGGCGGCTGATAGACCGCAAGACGCATGGTTACTTGGCTAATTCGAAGGTAATCTGCTTAAGAATGGCCGATGTTGAAGAGGTGCGTGAGTAGCGAGCCACTCCATGCCACGCGTTACCTCTGAAGAGTATTTTTCGACAGCTGCGTCAAGAAGTTGCTGTCGAAAATTGCTATCGTATTTGACCTCGATTTTTTTTGCGTACCTATGCATCAATGGGGTATCCAGCAACTCGGTGGCATCGCCTGCGAGATTGAAGAGTGAGCACGCATCGGTCAGATTGCGTATTGGCTCTTTGAGAAAGTCATCGAAGTTCAGCCACAAGGTACGATCGGGAAAGAGTTGGGCGACGGCGGCGAGTGCCGTCATTTCCGACAGCCAGCTCATCGCCACACGCTCGCCGGGGGAAAACTCAGCGAGCGTCGTTGACTGCAGTAAGCCGCAGCCCTGCAGTCGTTGGAGTCGCGCGGCGACCTGATGATCGATATCGCTCATCGAACCATCGAGTAAAGCAGGCAGAAACGTGCTCGCAGGAACAAACATGAGTAATGCCCTTGCATCGGGGACACGTTGCATGAGCAGCGGCGCGATTGCACTCACGAAGCTGGTGGCCTTGATGATCGTTCTTTGTTGCGGATGAAAGACGCGCGACCACAACCCGAGAAAAAGATCGAGGCGTTCGGGGAAAGCACCCTGTGCAAGCGCTCGCAGAATGGCGGGCTCGCGAACTGCGAAACTGGCTGAGTGCTGACCAAGAAGTCGCGACATTAGCGTCGAGCCAGCATGCGACAAATGAAAAATGAAGTGGCAGCGGATCGGCAAATCACTCGCGGCTTCGCAAAATTCGTCCCACGGAATCCAGGCCCATTGCGCATTCGTGGTCAACACGCGGTCATCGAGAAAACTAGCCAAAGCGTAGTCGTTTCCTGTGAGCCGAATGACTTGTACTGCAGACCCGTCTGAAGCCAGGTTCAACGGATACAGAAGAGGTGAGGAGCGAAGGGGACCACTGAGCGTCATCGGATCTCACTGCCTAAGAGGATTGCCAGGCGGCGTTGAAGGCAATCGAGACCCGCAACTCGTCGTTGTCGCTCGGGTGCACAAAGTGGTAAAGCCAACTGGGGAAGAGGACCATCAGGCCCGGGGTGGGGCGAATATGCACCCGCTGTCCGTAGGGGGAGCCGGGGGTCTCAACCATCTCGGTAAATGGCCGCGAATCGTATAGTTCAAGGACCCCACCCATCGAGCCAGGGTGCGAGTTGCTTGCCACGTAATAGACTCCGGACCAAGCGTTGCCCGGATGGTTGTGCATGCGGTGGTAGTTCCCTTTGCGGCTAATGTTTCCCCAAGCGCTTAAGCGAAAGCCACCGCGGGGGGCTGCCATCCGCCCCTGCACCTCGGGTAGCTGCGATGTAGCTTGCACCATGTAAGTCAAGGCTTGGGAGATCCAGGTCTTCAAGTTGTTCACAGCCGGGCTGGGCCAGTCGAGCAAATCGCCAGAGGAGTGATAGCCACCTTGATTTGCGAAGTCGTCTGAAGGTGCGGTCGCCTCCCGATCGAGCAACAACTGCAGCAGCGCCGCGTTGGTTGTCTCTGTGTTGGAAATGGGAAACTGTCCGATCAGGGTCGGGAAGGCGAACGCAATCTGCGGCGTAAGCACGCAAGCCAACTCAGGATTTGTCATGGATCTGCGAATTTTAAGCGTGCTAACGGTGGAGCTTGAATTCCGAACAGCTTGGAGTGAGGATCATAACACAAAATTTTAAGTATCCAATCGACGCGTCGCTCGTCACAGAAAAGTTCCCTCCCCGGCCGCGATACGCTAGTCGTCTGCAGGCGCTGGGACATTTGCATATTGCATCGCGGCCGCTGAATATCGTTAAGTTTTGATTTTGTTAAGAAGCCAAGCGGCGTGGGGCCACCAAACGTGGTCCGGACTGAATAAAATTCGCTGCCATGCAGAAGACCCAGGTTCTGCATGGCAGGCCAGTTGCAAAATCAATATTGAGGAGTGTCATTCATGACTGTTGACAAGAACTTTGCTTTAAGCGGTACACAGCTTTGGCCCACCATGCTCTTCACACGAAACTGGGAGCAGCAGGAGACAGAGCAGCCCTTGATCTTGAACTATTTAGAGAGTCTGCATAAGCAGCAGAAGCAGCGAATTGCCAGTGGAATTGCGATAGGTGCGAAATCGGGCCAAGGCATTTATGAAAGCGGGTTTGACTTGTTCCAGCAGCCCGACCCGAGCCTTCAAAAACTTGTCAAATTCATCGAATCATCCTTGCGCATCGCAGTTTCCATTGCGAATGGGCAACAGGCACATCCACAAGACTTGCAAATTGAATTTGTCGATAGCTGGTATCACATATCCAATGACGGAGGCTTCCACGACGCGCATGTGCATCATGGGTGTTCATGGTGCGGAATCTTCTATCTCGAGATTGGAAGCAGTGGTCAGCGCATCGACAACGGAGCGCCCAATGGAGGGAGTCGCTTCTACTGTCCCTTTGGTTTAGGAGGAGGCTATCGCGACTACGGCAACAAGTACTTGTCGTCGAGTGTTGATCCACCAATGGAAAACGGCCAGTTGATACTCTTCCCTTCTTTCTTGCAGCACAGCGGCCTACCTTATGCTGGCGAAAAGAACCGAGTGGTCATCGCTTTCAACGCCCGCGCGCACGTTAGCGCTGGTAGTCCATCCGCTGTGCGGCTGGGATTGGACGGTCCGACATCGGTCTAGTAACCACTCGGTCCAAACGCAGATACAGCTTTGCCAATTCCTTGCCAGTAGAGTGAGGGGACAGTAAATCGGTAACTTATCTACGGACGGGTCCTAAGCGATCGCACACATCGATCTGCAAGCTAACGCGTTGAGCAAAGCATATTGCTTACGAGCAGACGGCTAAACGAAGTGAGATCCCAACGTCATGCGCTAAATGAGTTGCCTCGTTTAGTGTTAAGTTTACGTTAACGAATGGGAATACCACGTGCGTTAAGGCATCGCAAAAACACTGCCGAGTTAATCAATTCTTCACGCATTGCGACTGGCTAGGCTGCGTAATTTCAGTTCAATTCTGCCGGATGAGTCAATTGTAACGCGCATGACGGTTCAATCAGTGCGCGCGATGGTTCAGCCGGAGACAAGCTCCGATGAGCTATCGATTGCGGAGGACTGCTTTTTTTCCTGTTTGCCAACACTGAACTTCTTCGAATCCTCTTTTAAAATCTTCCACCCCTGGAGCGCATCCATGCGTCTAAGTCCGATCTCAGAGTTTTCAAAAACGAAGCTTGCTCGTTCTGTCAGTCGTCTGTTGGGACGGCGCAGTAGTGTTCGCGAACGCCGCCGCAAGTTCGCTCGCCTGCAACTGGTCGAACAACTGGAAGCTCGGCAATTGATGGCGTTGGATATTCTGAGCGTCACTCCAGTCGATGGCTCGACCAATGTTGACACTGGAACCGACTTGGTCATCACTTTCAACGAAGCCGTGCTTAAAGGGCAGGGCAACATTCACATTGTGAACAGTGCGACTGGCAAATTGGGTGTGGCTGTGGACGTCACGTCGGCGAACGTCGTTGTATCGGGTGCAGTAGTCACGGTGGACCTGCCCCAAGATTTAGCTTTCGCGACTGAGTTCACAGTGTTCGTGGATCCTGGAACGTTTATTGATCTGTCAGGAACTCTGACTCAAGATGCGACTTTACTGACCGAGAATTTTGAGTTTCTGCCGCTCGGACCTGCCCAGTTCGAGACTGTTGGTGACGGCACCGACTTCACGCTTGCACCGCCGATTAATTGGACAATCGACAACAGTGCGATGCAAACCACTGAAAATGCAGGTACCCCGGAGTGGGACGGATGGAGCTTTGCCGATAGAGGCTTCTGGGTTGCTTCCGATAATCAGTCGCGAGATTCGTTTACGCGAGGACAGGGAACGATTGCGGTCGCGGATTCCGACGAGTACGACGATAAGGGAGACCCCGCTCCGTTTGATAGTTCACTTATCTCAAAACCTATTTTCTTAAATGGCGTAGCTGCTAATTCCGTACAAGTCACCTTTGACTCGAGTTTTCGACCAGAAGGTACCCAAACTGGTACTTTTGACGTTCGCTTCGACGGCGGTAGCTGGTCGAACCTACTGACGCTTGTCGCACAAGATCGCCGCAACAACATCGAGACATTTGCCATCAATAATCCCGGCTCCGGCACGATGGAGTTCCGCTGGCGAAAAACGGGCAGCAACAACTGGTGGTGGGCTTTCGATAACTTGTCGATTACGGGTGATGTGTCCGGAGTGCCTTATGCTGGATTATCCAACGCAGCATTTTGGAACTTCGCGACTGAAGAAGAACAGTTATTTGTCATAACGGTGGACAACTCGGCCATCCCCGAGGCTGGCGGCGCGGCAACGGCCACGCTCACCCGCCGACGGACCAACGGACTGCTGACTGCAGGAGACATGGTGGTCACTTTGGGAAGCAGCGATACTACGGAAGCGACGGTGCCGCCGACAGTCACGATTCCGAACGGGCAGAGTTCCGTTACGTTTCCAATCACTGCCGTGGACGACGACCTAATCGATGGTACCCAGACGGTCACGATTTCAGCGAGCGCGTCCGACTTCACAACCGGCACCACTCAAATTAACGTCCTCGACGATGACGGACTGAACATTGCGATGCTCACGCCTCCGGATAACTCCGTCGATTTTCCAATCTCTAACGACCTGCAGATTGTGTTCGACAAAGAGGTCAAGGTTGGGAGTGGTCGCATTCATATTGTGCAATCGAGCACCAACACGCTTGGTTTTACCGTGGATGTTAACTCTGCCGCTGTGACAGTCTCTGGCTCAACGGTCAGGATCAATCCACCTGGCAATCTCCTCCCGCTGACTGAATATTACGTTCTGATAGATAATGGTGCCATCCTCGACGCCTCGACCGACACGTTCGCCAACACCACTCTGTTGCTGGAAACTTTTGACTTGTTGCCGCTGGGGCCTTTCAATACCGAAAGTGGAGGCGATGGGACTGATTACACCAAGACACCACCACTGGGCTTTGCGATCACCCGAAATCCAACTGGAGGATTGGTTGAATGGCGAGGCTGGAGTTTCGCTGACAAAAACTCGTGGCTCGGGGCAACCGGGGACGGTGGTCGTGCTAATTTTACTCGTGGCCTAGGAAATATAGCGGTGGCCGATCCCAATGCGTGGGACGCAGCATTGAACACAGACCCCTACGATACGTTTTTTGAATCGGCCAATATCGATCTTAGCAAAATCGCTGCAGGCTCTGCAAGACTTGAATTCGATTCTAGTTTTCAGGGTGGCGGGAACATGACCGGCGACATTTTCGTTACCTACGATAATGGTAGCAATTGGACGCAGTTGGCGTTCGCAATTGGGGCTGGAAACCGAAATGCTGGAGTCGTTCTCAGTAGTGCTTCTGCGCCTGGCAGCAACACTGGCGGATTTCAGGTGCTTAGAGGCTTAAACAATCCTGCCGGTGGGACCATGCGTTTCCGTTTTGCGGTTCAAACTGCGGGAAACAGTGGAGGTTGGTGGGCAGTTGACAATGTTCGCGTGGCCGGTGACGTCGTGGGACGGCCTTGGGAAGGAATCGCAACGCCGACCGAATGGAATTTTAGGTCAAGTGAACTCCCAACTCTTCGCCTGGCGATCGCTCCCCCGTCCATCAGCGAAGACGGTGGTATTGCCACGGTAACACTGAGCCGGAGTGTGCTCAACGCAGGTGACTTAATTGTCAATTTAGCAAGCAACGACACGTCGGAAGCGACCGTTCCAGCGACCGTGACAATTCCGGACGGCCAATTCTCAACGACTTTTCAGGTCACTGCCGTAAACGACGGCGTGCTTGATGGCGACCAAGTCGTCACGCTCACCGCCACGGCGGCCGGACTGCAGAACATTCCAAGCACGCTGATTGTCAAAAGTGTTGACCTGCCGCTTGTAACAACCTTGGCTCCGGCAGATGATTCCGCAGCAGTTGGCGTTAGCTCAGATTTCACAGCGACGTTTAATCAAAACGTTAAAAAGGGAAATGGCTTTGTTCACCTGCTGAGAGCCAGTGATAACAAGTTGGGGGTCAGTATTGACGTGAAATCGGCGGCTGTCTCAATCAGTGGAGCAGTGGTTACGATCAATCCACCTGCCCCTCTGACCGCACTGACTGATTATTATGTCGTTATCGACGACGGCGCCATTCTGGCGGACAACACATTTGTCCGTTTGGATGCGCTGCTATTATCGGAAGATTTCGAGAAGCTGCCGCTGGGGCCAGCGGTGTTCGAAGTTCCACTTAACGGCGATGGTCTCGATTGGACCGCCACCGCACCCGCTGGTTTTTCAGTTGACAATTCCGCCATGCCTCCAGGTGGAGTGCCCGAATGGACCGGTTGGACGTTTGCCAACAAGGATTTTTGGGCCAATGCGGGAGGTCAGAGCCGCAACCTGTTTACGCGTGGCACGGGAACCGTTGCTATTGGTGATACAGATGAATGGGATGACGTGCAGCGGCCAACGAACGCTTTCAACAGCTTGTTCCGCACGCCCTCAATCGATTTGACGAATGTCACCTCAAATAGCGTGGTCTTGGAGTTCGATTCGAGCTTCCGTCCTGAAAATGTGGTCAGGCCAAACAACCAAACTGGAGTTGTCGAGGTTAGCTATGACGAGGGGACGACTTGGTCAAATCTGCTCACCCTCGATACTACCAACACATCGCACGTCGTTTCTCCCATCGTAGCGTCGAATATCGACGAACGGCGGGTTGTCACAATCAACAATGGGAATTCCGGATCAATGACGCTTCGTTTTGGCGTCACTGGCACCAATGATTACTGGTGGGCGATCGATAACATCGAGATTCGTGGAGACGTAGTCGGGCTCCCGTTCGCGGGAATTAGTGTTCCGACAACGTGGAACGTCACAACCGCTGACACCGATACGCTTGGTCTGAGTATCGATCTTGCCGAGATCGCTGAAAACGGCGGTGTGGCTGTTGGAACGGTAACTCGTAACTTGGGTACCTCCGGTCCCGTTATTGTTGCTTTAACCAGCAGCGATCCAGCCCGCGTCACCATTCCAGAGACGGTGACTATTCTCGACGGTCAAGCTTCGGCTACGTTCAATATCACCGCCATCGACAACTCCTCGGCGGGTGGCTCAAGGCCAATCGAGATTACTGCCGCGACAGATGGATTCGTAGGCGATTCGGCCTCGACAACGATCGTTGACGACGAAGTAGCCAGCGTCATGATCACTGAGATCATGTACAACCCGGCCGCCCCCAGCGGTTCCGGAGTCACTTCAGAACCGCGTACGGAGTGGATTGAGATCTATAACGGTGGCTCAGTGGCTGCGGACCTAAGCGATTGGAAATTCAGTGACGAAGATGTGTTTGGTGTACTTAAGTGGGGTGGCATTCCTGCCGGAACCGTACTGCCAGCCGGTGGTATTGCAGTTGTCTACAATAGTTGGTTCGGCCTCACAACGGAGAGCATGTTCCGCGCCGAGTGGAGTGTGCCTGCAGCGGCTTTGGTGATCGGCGTTCCTTGGAGCGACCTCGCCAATGACCCCTCGAGCACCAACGAGATCCTGAATTTCCGAGATGCGGGTGGCGCTGCGTTGGACTTGGTCAATTTTGCATCCGGTGGACAATGGCCAGCTTCAACCGATGGCCGCAGCATCTTCCTCAAAAGCGTACTGACGAGTGACAACAACGTGGGAGCGAATTGGGCTCTCTCGAATGTGGGGCAGGCGGGAGCGATCAATCCAACCGGCCCTGTCCACTGGACGGGCGACATTGGCTCTCCGGGCTTCATTGATTTGGTTGCACCGAGTGCTCCCACAGTCAAATTGGATAGCGACACGGGGGTCGCTGGTGACTTGATAACTTCTGACGGAAGCTACACGGTCACCCCTGCTGAAGCAGGCGGAACGGTTGAATACCAGCTTAATGGTGGCGGCTGGACGACCAGCAAGCCCGCTGCAATAGAAGGTGCCAATCTGATTGAGTCTCGGCAAACAGATGCGGCCGGAAACGTGGGCGATACCAGTGCGATCGCCTTCACGCTGGATACGATCGCAGCCACCGTGACGGCGGTCTATGCGTCATCCACAGGCTGGAGTCCAGCCTTCATCGACACCGTGGATGGAGGTGGAGCAGGGGCTGGCAATCGTTTGGGCTTTGCCATCACCTCAGCGGTGACTCTCCCCTGGGCCAACATAAATCGCTTGTATATTCAATTCTCGGAGAGGGTTACCGACGTGTCGGCAACCACACTTGAGTTGCGAAACAGCATTCAAACTATGCCGTTTACGGTCAGCTTTAATCCAACCAGCTTTATTGCCACGCTCGATTTTGCCTCACCACTCGTGTTCAGCAAGCTGCGATTGGCTGCGGCGGATACGCTAGTTGACATTGCTGGCAATGGTCTGGACGGCGATGCCTCGGGTGCTGCCGGAGGCGTCTTCAACTTCCGCTTCGATGTGGTTCCGGGGGATGCAAGTGGCGATGGAAGTGTAACTGCGTTACGCGACCTTGCTGCCTATCGCGCGGCCTTCAATACCCAGGCTGGCCAAGCAAACTTCAATCCTCGGGCCGACTGGAGTGGTAATGGCGCTATCAGTGCTCTTGGAGAACTTGCAGTGTATCGCGCGAACTTTAACGCCAACATCGGCTCGTTGCCAGAGCCTGCTGCTCCGTTTAACAACGGTGGAAGTGGTGGCGCAAGCATTAGCAACGGTGGGCGAGATTCGTTCTTTGGAGATCTCGGCGAGGAAGATGACAAGAAGAAGCGAAAGCTCGGTGACGATCTGCTTCAAGTGCAGCCGATCTCGCCCGTCCTCGGAATCCGGCCGCGCTAGACTGTGTGAGCTTACCAAATTGCTTGTGAACCCGGTGGATTGCCGCCGGGCTTTGCAAGCTCTCATTCGGGAGGCTTAGGTAAGTTGCTGAAGGAGATACCGCCCAATGTGTAAATACGACGGACGGTCCATCTCGAATTCACTTGTGATGATTTGAAGACGCTACCGCCCTCGATTTTGACTCAGTGTTAATTTTCAAAGAAGTTATTCTGAAATCAGTAGGTAAATTGAGCGACGCGATAACCTATTCAATCGTTGCTGTTTATATTGCTGTCTCGAAATGGAAGTCCGTTTCGACTACTTTTTGTTTTGCACCCTAGGAGAAATTAATGAACGTACTTTGCAGACTTACGCTATTCGCATCTTTTGCTCTGCTTGCGGTTGGCTTTTCGTCAACTTCTTATGGAGCATTGGAACTGCGTATGTCGCCGAGCCAAGTGGTTGCACCTGGTCCCGGCGCGGTCGACGTCGATTTTGTAATTTCTTGGGATGGTATTGGTAACAATCAACTATTCACGATCGTTTTTGACGTGATTACGCCTGCATCAATTACGTTGCCCGACAACCTAAATCTCCCGGATCCGATGGGATTCACAACCGGCACAGGCAGAGGCCAGGCCGTTGTGACTGGAAACCGCGTTCAGTTATCTCGGGAAAGCGGAAACGTACGCGACTTGCAGTTAGGTGAAAACCTACTGACCACTTTGACCTTTCAAGCCTCGACAATCGGGAATAACTTCCGGGTGGACATTACTCTGGTGGAAGCCGGCCGAGATGACCCACTTAGCGAAACCACAGCCGATTTCACAGCAGTTACCGGTGGCACGATCAGTGTCGTCCCAGAGCCTTCATCGCTGGCTTTGCTCGGCTTGGTTTCAATCGGCGGATTCTGCTCGCGTCGTCGCCGCTAAACTCTGCCTCCCCCAAGCGAAAGTCATGGTCGAAAATCATGGTAAACCAGCATTCCACGGGAATGCTGGTTTTTTTGCGTCTGGAAGTCAATGATTGCTGAATAGAACAGCTGGATAGCTAGCATCTGCTTGCAGCGGTAGCTATCAATCCGATCAATGTGTGGCTTCCTGCTTATCTGAAAAACAAGCTTCTTCTATCTTACTTTTCTTGGCGTAGCGCCTGCCAAACGGCAGCGTGGCCCCGCGTAGTCGCAGAGCGTACACAATCTGTACTTTGCGACATGGTCGGTTTGTTGCAGGACATTGCGGCGTTTAATGTCCAGTTTCTCTCAACGTTATGGGCTCTGATGCTTTAACAGCCAGAGAGCTCAGCTGATGAAACTTTATGCTAACGCATTCTTCCACTGCTTAATCTTCGAGGTCCTTTCGCACTACGGCATTTGCGCCGTGGATGAGTTTGCCGACGCAACGCTTTCACCTCGTTTTCGAACGAATGCATATGGGAAGATAGGAGTGGGAAGCGTGCGAGCTGCTGGCGTTGACACGGCTGCTTGGTTTTGCGGAAGAGCAAATCAGCTGACTCGGGACGGGTCGAATAGCCTCTGGATGAAAGTGAAGTTGGCTGCATCCAACACTTCCCAGTTTAACAGACCTTTCGCTTGGTTGTACTTAACACTAAATTCACACTTTAACGGATACCGTGAATTGTCAGATTGGTACCATTTAGGGTAGTTGATAGTTTTCATGCCCAAGTCAAAGACTTCTTTTGGGGAATTGCTGAATGCAACGCAAGATTGCAGCGTTTGTTCTGTCTACGTTAAGTATTTTGTTGTTCATGGCGGGTTGCGGTAAGCCGCCCATGCAATCGGTGAGTGGTAGCGTTTTGTTAGATGGCAAAGCGATCGCCAACTGCAAAGTGGGGTTCTTCCCAGATGTCGAGACATTTGACACCAATCGTCACGGATTTGGCTTTGGCGTTACTGATGCGGAAGGCAAGTTCAAGATCCAACATCCACAGGGTGAAGAAGGTATCTGGGCTGGCAAGTACAAGGTGACGTTTGTCGCGTGGGTCAATAAGAAGGGGGAATCCCTTGGGATCGATATTAAGCCAAGTGAAGTCGAGGGTGGTGTCAAGAACTTGTTTCCCGATATTTACGAAGCGCCAAGTACGACACCTGAGAAGTGCACCGTAACTCGCGGCGAGAACATTTTTGATTTTTCAGTAACATCGAAGTAGTCGGTTATTTTCCAGGAGTTTTTATAATGAAGAGATCGCTCGAACCACGAGGGTTCACCCTCGTAGAGCTGCTGGTGGTGATCGCCATCATCGGCATCCTCGTCGGCTTGCTCCTTCCAGCCGTACAAGCGGCACGGGAAGCGGCTCGAAGAATGTCGTGTCAGAACAACACGAAGCAGATCATGCTCGCCAATCACAACTTCCATGACGCCAACAAGGGATTTCCCATGGGCGCGGAGTTTGGTGTCGGAACGGCTTGGTCGGCACTTCTCTTACCCTACATGGAGCAATCAGCAGCCTACGGTATTCTCACAATGCAAGAGGATTCCGAGGGTAACCATCAATGGGCTGCTGGTCTGCCTGGCATCCCAGGCGAAACGGCTCTGAATCACCCTGCGTTTGGGTTCTTCAGAAATATATTCGTATGCGAATCGAGCTTCCCGATGTTTCGCTGTCCGTCTACTGCGTTTCCCGATAACGCTGCCGACATCTCCGGCGACAACTGGATCGTGCAGAAGCGAACCCCTTCCAATTACCTCGGTTGTGTTTCTGGCGTGCTGGTCGATGACCGCCGTCCTCAGGTTGTCGCGGCACCCTGGGGTGGCACTGGTATGGTCGAAGTGATTCGCGACTTGGATGGGATCTTCATTCAAAAGATGAACCATCAACGTATTCGGCGGAATGGGGCATCCTACGGATTAACGGGCTCTAGGATCGGCGACATCACCGACGGCACATCCAATACGATTTGCATTGGAGAAGCTGAGCCCGACATGCAAGTGCTGCCGGACATGGGTGTCGTGCGTGAAGACAATCGTCCCATGTTTGGCCGCAAGGATCACTGGCCCGTCGGTAGCGACGACGTGGATACCACCGGTCAAGGCGATATGTCCGAACACCTAGGCTCGACCGGCGTGCGCATGAATCACCCCCGAGTGCCAGCCGGAACCCCAGAGTTTGCCGCTTACGAACTTAGCTTTGGCAGCCGCCACACCGGCGGGGCAAACTTTGGTCTGGCAGATGGTTCCGTGCGTTATATAGCTGATTCGATCGACCGAGTTACCTACACTGCGCTTGGTTCGCGTGCCGGAGGCGAAGTAGTACAACTCGATCCATAAGCCGCAGCTTGCGGACTGTCGGTCAGGTATGGTATTGCTGTGAAGTAATTAGCCGCAGGGCTTAAGCTGCGGTTAATAGCGGCGGGTGCGCAACGCGGGAGTATCCGCGACAAACGCTCTTCAAGGGGCGATTGTCGCGCTGAGGCACACTAGATACTTGACTAAATGTCGCAGCTGTCGTATGATGCACCAGTCTCACCAAGTTGTTTTCCCGAATCCTGGGTTGCGATGACGGTCTTGTCTACAAAACATTCTGCTCGATACACGGCACAGAGCAACACGGCACAGAGCAACTCTGCGCAGCACTGCGAGATCCGTTTGACGGGTTTGCCGGTCGTTCGGGTATTGTTTTGGACGGTCGCCTCCCTGGTTTTGTGTCTGGGGGGTCTCGAGCAGGGTCAACTTTTTGCCAGCGGCTGTAGTTATCACCCGCACATGGCTCAGCCGAACGACGTGCCGGAGGGAGTGGTGCGAATCTACGAATACGGGCAGTTTCACTACTACAAGCCCGCTATCCCCCCTTGTTCTGGTCCAAGTTGTGATGGTTCGTCGCCAAACGGTTTTCAGGCGCCGACTCTATCGTTAACCGATGATCAACGGCAACCGGTGCCGGTGTGGGGCGGATGCGAAGCAATGTTGGGTTGCCAAGTAGGCCGTATCCATGGGGATCCGGCCGATCTCTACCGTCTGCTCTCGGACGAATTGCTATTGCGCCCCCCGCGCGGCGCTTAGGCTGCTCTTAACCAAATGTAGCGGTGTTGCTGCTCATATCCTGAGTTCCAACCTGTGCATAAGGTTTCAAAGCAGCGTTCTGTTCAGCTGCCTTCAGGTTTTGCACAACTTTCAATGGGTTCAGTTGGCCACTCCGCCGCCACCCGTACCCACCTGTCGTCTGTTGTTGCTGGCCTAAGCCGCTCTCTTTATTTGGTCATTTGGCCGGGACGCTTTGTTTCGTCGTGTGTTCGCGTGGATTCGTCCGCGCGGTCCTTGGCGGTACGCAATTAGGCCAACTGCCAGCGCTCACTTGTGGTTGCTTGACCGTCGGTGGGATCGCTTCTTATTCAAAATCCATTCGGTGCAACTTATTGTCAGGTACATTAATTATGTTTTCTTATACAAGATTACCCCGCCGCACATCAGCCAAGCGGGGCGCTTTCACACTGGTTGAGCTATTGGTCGTTATCGCTATCATTGGGATCCTCGTCGGCCTGTTACTACCCGCAGTGCAGGCTGCGCGAGAAGCGGCTAGGCGGATGCAGTGCAGCAACAATCTCAAACAACTGGGATTGGCCTTGCACAATTATGAATCGTCTTACAAACGACTTCCCAGCGGCCGCACGCTGCGAGCGATTTCGCCCCATGCGGCCCTGCTTCCTTTTCTTGAGCAAGGGAATGCCGCGACGCTCGTAGATTTTAGGGTTGCCTGGAATCATCCCAACAACGATGCAGTTCGCGCGATCGAGGTTCCAGTTTTCAATTGCCCCTCCGACCCGGTACCCGTCTTGCCGACTGGCTGGGCTTCGACGACCTACCGCAGTAATCAAGGAAGCGAAATATTAAATGGACTTCCATCAGCCGACTCCAGTAACGCTAACTTTGGAATGCCTGAGCCCAATGGTCCGATGATCCCTGAAAGGTATCTGCGGTTTGGGGACGTTACGGATGGACTGGCCAACACCGCTGCTTTCAGCGAGCATGGTCGTGGTGATTTCAGCAACGCCATCGCGTCGGTCACCGATACCTTCTGGCCGCAGACCTACCCTGCTACGCCCGACGAAGCAGTGGCCATGTGCAACGCCATCGATCCTAGCGACTTGCAATTCCAGCGAGTTAGCAACGTCGGGGCTCCTTGGTTGCAAGGCTATCACTCGACCACCACTTACTTTCACGTCGGACCACCGCAAGGACGTTCTTGCATGTTCCCACCTGGTCGCATCGCTACGACGGCAAAGAGTTTCCATACAGGCGGAGTGCAGGTCACACGCTGCGATGGTTCGGTTAACTTTGTGTCCCAGTCGATAGACCTACTGGTGTGGCGCGCGTTGGGGAGTCGCAATGGGGGTGAAGCTGTGGGGGTCACCGAATGAGCACGGCTTTTAATGACCTGAGCGATTCGCAAGTCAGCCGGTGCTGCGCAAGTATCCGTCGCCAAAACGGTCAGGCGGGCGCACCTCAATGGATGACTCCAATGAAAGTCCTTGCCAGTTGGTCTATTGCCAGTTTGGTTCTCTGCTTGGTAATCGGCTGTGGTCGGCGCGGTGTTCCCGTATCGGATCTCGAGCAAGCGACGCAGTTGCTATCGGTGACGTTGCAGGCCTGGCAGTCCGGTGCGACGGTTGAAGAGCAGCGACAGAAAACGCCGCCGGTCTATGTCGCTGAGGAAATGTGGCTGAGTGGAACCAAACTCGATCGCTTTGAGATCACGCAACCGGCGGAACTGTTTGGTTCCAACGTTCGATTAGGGGTCCGTTTGACTTGTGTTGATCAGGGGGGGAGCAAGCGCGATCGCGAAGTCGCGTACTTGGTCACCACCTCTCCGGCACTGACGATTGCCCGCGAGGATCGCTGAGCGTTAGCTATTTTTTTGAAGCCCAACGGCTGCTACGAGACGGGCGCGTCGCCTGGCGCGCCTAGGCTCGGCCCTTTTTACAGCGCACGGATCCATACCGATGAGGAGCCTATTCCTATGCCATCTTTTTATTCAAACCGTACTGGTACCGCCAGCTTGATCGTCGTGTTGCTTGCAAGTTGCTGCATGGCTCAAGATCCGGTCTCAGGAGTGCGTCCGATTCCTTTGACGCGTCCTGAGATGAAGCAGTTGCTGGAAGATGTAAAACGGCGGACACCGCGCATTCCGCTTCCCGACTTAAGCGACGAGGAACGCCATGAGTTGGGAGAGCGGGCGGACAATTACGAAGCCCGCCTGCGTTACCACTACTTGGCAAACGGCCGCCGCGATGCCGCTAGCCGTTCCACCGGGTTCGGTCGCTCGCAAGATCCGCTGATGACACTCGAGCCGGGATTCAAAGTTGAATTGTTTTGGATCGTCTCGCGCGCGAACAACTGTCAGTATTGCCTCGGGCATCAAGAGTCGAAGTTGCTGGGTGCCGGCAGAAGTGAAGATAGAATCGCTGCACTGGACGGGGACTGGTCCGAATTCACTGAAGCTGAGCAAGCCGCTTATCGCTTTGCGCGCAAATTCACCTTCGAACCTCACTTGTTGTTGGAGCAGGACATCGATCAGCTCAACGCGCACTTCAGCGACTTGCAAATCTTGGAGATGATCTTATCGATGTCCTGGAACAACTCGATCAATCGCTGGAAGGAAGGGTTGGGGGTCCCACAGAATCCAAGCGAGGGAGGCTATTCGCGATTGTCTGCGGCTGCCAGCGGTGGTGAGCCAACGCGACTGGCTGCCGACGGCAAAGCGTTGCCTCAGGGGAGTTACCTGACCCCCACGGCCCCCCGTTTTCAAAAGGCCATTTCGCGTGTCGCTCCGATCATTATCGATAAGCAAACTGGACGTCCCACCACGCAAGTCGTCAGTCAGCGACCGGCGTTGGAGGACCTGCAAGAGGTGCATGCGCAATGGTTGAAAGCCCGCGCGCGGACGGCCCGTTTACCTCTGGTCGATGCGAAATCGACGCGAGAACTATTTGAGATGGAGCCATCCGCAACGCCCGTCCCGAATTGGTTACGGTTGTTGGCTAATTTTCCGGAAGAAGGGCTGCGTCGGGGAAATGCATTATTGGAGGCCGAGAGCAATTCAGACCTGAGTCCCCTTTTGAAAGCACAATTGGCATGGATTGTAGCCCGGCAGGACCGCGCTTGGTACGCCCTTGGTCAGGCTGCGCAAAGACTGAACGAACTGGGGCACGGTGAAGCGATGCAGCAGGCGTTGGACGGCCAGTGGTCTGAGTTCTCCGAACAGGATCGCCAACTCTTCTTAGTGGCAAAAAACTTGGCGGCCTCTCCAGTAAAACTCAGTGATCGGGAGGTTACCGAAGCATTGGCAACGGCCGGGGCAGCGGCGGTCGTGCAAACCATCCAGTATGTCACGCAGCGCGCAGCCTTCAATCGGCTGACCGAAGCTGCCCGGCTGCCACTGGAATGATACGCCTACCGTAGCGACCAAGCCGACCAACCTCGGGTTGGCCGCCTCTGCCAATCACACTTTTTGTGCGTCAGCGGATAGACTGTAGAATGAAGGGCCGTGATTTAAATTTAGGACGCAGCGTGAGCCATCCGGAGTAGTTGTCAATGCGACGCATCAAAGCCGTGCGCGATATGAATAGCAGCTGTCCGTTGTTGCCCGCACCTCAGCCCGTAACCGCGATACCCACGTGGTGCCGTAGCTTGTTTTCACTTTTGAGCGGAACGGTGTTCTCTGCTGTGTTGCTTAGCGGCTGCGTGAAGCCGCCTGAGCCGGAGGCGATCCCCTCAGAACAGCAAGCAACCGTGGAAACCGAGGGCAACTATCTCTATCTCCAACCAGTCAAACTCACCAGCAAACATCTTCCGAATCCGATAAGAATTCACGACAAAGTGATTTCAGGTGGCTTACCCGCCAATGAAGCTGCGTTCGGCGAGCTGACGGAACTGGGAGTGCGGACCATCATCAGTGTCGACGGCGCAAAGCCGGATGTCGAGATGGCAGGCAAGTATCACATGCGATACGTGCATCTGCCCCATGGCTACGATGGTATTTCGGAACAGCGCGTCATGGAACTGGCTAAAGCCGTGCGTGAACTGGAGGGGCCGATCTACATTCATTGCCATCACGGGAAGCACCGCAGCCCAGCGGCAGCCGGTGTGGCGTGCGTAGCGGCCGGTTTGATACCGGCTTCTCAGTCGTTGGCAATTCTTCAGGTAGCAGGAACCAACCCCGGATACCGTGGCTTGTTTCAGGCTGCCGAGCGAGTCCGACCACTCGAATCAAGCTTGCTCGACGAGCTCCAAGTCGAGTTCCGCGAGATCATTGAGGTGCCACCGATGGCTGAGGCCATGGTCGACTTGGAACACGTGCTCGACCGTCTAACGTGGGTTGAGGCTGCTGGCTGGTCAGTCCCTAAAGATCAGCCTGACATCGAGCCCGACCACGAGGCGCTGTTGATGCGCGAGCACTTTACCGAGCTACTGCGGACCGCTGAGGTCAAGGAGTATGCGGTGGGCTTCGCAGAGTTGCTTAGAGAATCCGAGCGCGCGGCCGAGTCCCTGCATGCGGCACTTGTCAAACGGGCTGCTGCTCCGCTAGCTCCTGTCGGCGTAACGGAAGAAACGAACGCGACCAACTCGATGGCTCTCAAAGAATCGATTGAAGTCAACTGGAAGACGATCGTGGTGGGTTGCAAGGGATGCCATGAAGCGTATCGCGATGTTCCACTTTCCGAGCGAAGCCGTGGCAACTAACCCTTATCACAGTTCGTTGCGATAAGGGATTTCGGTTGCCAGTGCAGGCAACCGGATGATGAAGGCAGTCCCTTTACCCACCGTGCTCTCCACGCGAATGCGGCCAGCGTGTGCGTCGATCGACTCTTTGCAACTCGACAAGCCGACCCCTGTGCCACCCTTGCCAGTCGCATCGGGTCCGCTCTTGGTCGTAAAAAATGGCTCGAAAATTCGAGGCAGGACATCGGGTGGGATGCCCGCGCCCGAATCGCGGATCGTTAACAGCACTTCGTTCGAATCCACATTGTGTTTAAGCGATATTCGAACATTTCCCCCCTCGGGTGTCGCCTGCCGCGCATTGACCAGAAGATTGACAAGGACACGTTGGAGCTCATTCCCCGAGCCATTCACTTGGGGCACCTGCTCCAAAGCGCACTCAAGTTGAACCCGGAAGCGACGGAACTCGCGTTCGATTAAAAGCAGGGTGTCTTCGATTAGTTGTTTGAGGTCCGTAGGCTCCATCTGCCCCGTGCGATTGCGGGCCATGGCCAGCACGCTGCTGGTGACTTTCGAAGCGCGGTTGGCTGCGTCAAGTATGCGCTGAAAGGCCTTATCGCGCGTCGGCTCATCTTTATGGCGCAGCCCAAGCTTGGCGTAGTTCAGCATGGTCATCAACAAGTTGTTGAACTCATGGGTCGTGGTGCTGGTGAGCTCGCCGAGGGTGGCCATCCGCCGAGATTGCTCTATTTCTTGTCGCAACGCCAGAATCTGTTGCCGCTGTTGCTCTACAATGGCTTGAAGCTGGGCGGAGCCACCGTCTGTCGCGTCCGTCGCGAGAGCCGCATGCCCCCCCGCAACAACGGAATTCTGGAGTGCCCTGGTGCCGATGCCCGCATAGCTCGCCGTTTTTGAGAGGGCTGCGCTAACGGAAAGGGTTGAAGCTGCCTCTTGCATCAAAAGTAGATCTTTCACAAGCTTGTGGGAGGGGCGCCGAACCATCAAATTAGAGATGCGTGCAGGGGACTGCAGGCGGGAAGTCGGAGCTCATTTCACATCCCTTGTCGTATCGCCGGAAACAAGCATGGCCTTGTGCGAATGAGCCTGATCATCGTATCGGTCTCGCTCACGTGTTAGCTGAAGCCAACCATGACGACAATGTGAGCTCCCCAGTCGACCCTATTAACCTCTTACCAAGAGAACCTCGTCGGTTGTTTCGTCAGTCTCAATGCAATCCACCAGGTCAACGTGTTCGGCATATCTTGCCAAATCAATTCTGCGTGACCTAGTCAGAGCCATCGATTCGAAAGTGGCCAAGGCCAACTACGCAGGAATCGCAACTCGTTCCAAGTCCGCTGATGCAGATGCAGGTGCCGAAGATGCTACGCTAAGGCACTCTACCGGCATGACGTAGTCTGACGAGCGCTTGATTTCTAGCTCACTGCAGCGGCTCAGGTGGAACTGGCGTGGTTCACACCGACAAAGACACAAACCAAGAAAGCGATCGCTGGACAGAAAGCGAATGGGACTGACAATTCGCTTGGTTTTATGTCCTTTAGAGTCGACGTAGACCAAACTGATCACCAAGTCGTCTTGATGCTGCATGGCGATCCGCAAAAGCTGGCTAGTCATGGAATAACGTGTCCCGTCGAATGGGTTCAAAACACAACTTCAGCGAAGTGCTGCCTGTTGTCGTTAACTCAATTATTCGACGAGCCCATGACACGTTTGGTCACGCGCCGGAAAAGAAATGTCGGTGGCACGAAAAATTTGAGCCGACACATGCGCACCCTCTGGGCTTCCGTCGGCCGTCCTCCCGCGAGAAGCGGTTGAGACAGGGCTGGAAGAGGACTACCGTCGAACGGAGAGAATTCCGGTAGCTCCATCGGTAAGCATCCACTTCCCATCTTCCTGTCGATTCTCAATTCGTGCATGAACTAACACGGACGCACTGAGCGTAGATTGAGCATCGCCTGGCAAATCTCCAGAGAAAAACGCTGCAGAGACGCGGCCCATATAGACTACCCCTTGGCTCTCAAACCGAACCGGCCGATCGATGAGCTTACTCAGCTTGATGGCAGCCCGCGGAACCTCAACTTCAACCAGCAAACTTTGCTGGGGATCGCGTTGAGTCACCGAGCGATTGAACTCTTCAATCGACAGGCTTGGATCGTAAAGCGGCCCTGGCAAACTGCTAGCATTGACGTTTGCCTGAGCCCCTGAGAAGGCTTGCCAATCAGCGGCGAAGGAGCTGACCGGAATAACAGCGATTAAACCAAGTACAAGTGCGCAAAATCTCATGTTGTCTCCAAGATTGAAAATCTCTGCCATCTGAAATGTAGGTCAATAACCTCTTGAAGGAGCCGCAAAGTGAAAATTTCTTTCCAGTTCGCCTAGCTCGATGCCACGTGGTTCCCTCACCCGCTTTTCTAGCCCGCATCCATGTTCCAACCCCTTGCATCTTAGCAATGCCGTCGGCCCAGGCAACTTCACCAAAACCAACCGATTGTCAACCAATCGAACTGTTTCCCTCAAGCTGCAAATTCAGTTGTTCCGACTATAACGCTAGTATCGATCGTAACTTGAAGCAGCCCGCCCGTTTGACGTCATAGAACTCAGCATTGCTAGCGATCCCACTTACTAGCTGATCGTGTTACTTGCACAGCGGGGCTTAGCCTTCAATCGATATCCGAATGAAACACCATCACGCAGTGACCTCGACGCGGAGTTAACTCAATCATGCGCTCAACCAAACCAACAATTGGTCTTCGCAAAGCGACCTTGCTTGGTCTGGTGACCCTCGCGATTGCTCCCGGATGTGCGTCGATGAAACTTCCTTTTGGCAAACAATCGCTCTCGGACACCCCAAAAGAATCTGCGTTTGCAACAGCGGCGAGTACCGGTAGCGGAATTAGTGGTCAGTTCAAGTCGATGGGAACTGCGGTCAGCAGCGCCATGGGTAAGGCCAAGAACGCGGTCACCTCCACCTTCACATCCAGCCCGGATACGAACGACCCCACTAGCCTGGCCAACATGCCAACGCATCTTGGGCCAGAGATTTGGGTGACCAACGGTCACTTGTATGAAACGCAGGGCAATCACTCCAAGGCGCTCGACAACTACACCAAAGCGTTAGAGATTGAACCCAAGAATGTCTCAGCCCTACTGAGCACGGCGCGATTGTACGCCAAGCAGGGTCAAGATGCACAAGCGGCCGAGTTCTTCAACAAGACCATTGCCGTGGCACCTGAGGCAAGCAGTTACAACGAGTTGGCTTTAGTGCATCAGAAGTTGGGCAAGTCAGCGGAAGCGCAAGCTGCTGTTCAAAAAGCGATCGAGCTGGATCCCACCAATGCCCGCTACCGTAACAACTTGGCCAGTATGTTGGTCAGCGGCGGACGGTCGGACGAAGCGGTAAAGCAACTCGAACAAGTCTTTCCACCCGCGATTGCCAACTACAACGTAGCCTACCTGCACTTTAGCAACAGCAACGTGGCTGGCGCACAACAACACTTGCAGCTTGCACTCCAAGCCGATCCGAACCTACAGCAAGCTCGCGACTTGATGGACAAACTTGGTGGAAGTCAAACTGCACAGACCGCCATGTCTGCCTACAACACGGCCGGCCAAATCTATCGCACGGCACAAACGGTCGGGGGACAAGCCACACCCGCCACACAAGTCCCTTTCCAACAGCCGGTTGGTACGAACAACCTCAGCCCAAACAACACAACAACTACCGGCTTTAACAGCGGCGGCTTTCCAACCACAGGACGATAGTGGCACCATCAGTTTTGCACGCGAGCAAGCTTGGCGAAGCGACCGTTGCTGCCGACGGCAAACACTGTCTGGCTGGTCGTGGCAAGCGCATGGAATCCCACGTTCGAAAGGGCTTGCCACCGCACGCCGTCAGGGGAGACATCAGTTCCCGCCGGTCCCGTGGTGATAAAAGCATGCATGGACTTTGCTGAACCCGGGGGCTCTACGAACTTGGTTGGGATGCGGGCGACCGCTGAGCGAAAAGTGGCCGGCTGGAGCTCAGCCAATTGCCAAGACTCGCCGCGATCGAGACTTACTGCCGCCGTCGCTTGAGAAGCCACTTCGGGTCGATAGTCGCCGCCGACTGCGATCAACATATCGGCATCTGCATGCAAGATTGAGAAGACGCCAGACGAGGCGTTGCTCGGCAGTGGACACAGGGCGGTTCGCCAAGTTGCGTCGCTGGTCGGGCGATAGATGATGCGACTTTTGTCCCGCACCGCTCCACCGGTTCCGATCCAGATCGCACCCTCTGCACCCACACAGAGCGACGAATTGCTGGCAGCAAAGGCAGCTTCGCCAGCCACCGGCACAGGTAAATCGTGCGGCGGAATCTCGCCCCAAGTGCTACCACGATCGTCCGACTCCAACACGAGCCACGCACCGGCGACGGGGTCACTGAAGGCAACCCCGTGCGCAGCGTCCCAAAATTTAAGACCGTCAAAGAACGCCTCAGGTGCAGGATTTTGATAAACGATTTGCCAGTCTGCACCGGCATTGCTTGTTCGAAAAATAGCAGCTGGACTCCCAGCGCTGGCTGCGCAGGCGTGCTGTTCATCCCAGGCATGAACCGCACGAAACTCAACGGACTCATAGCCCTGGGGACTGCAGTTTTGCCAGCTTGAGCCCGCATCTTCAGAACGAATGATCGTTCCGCTGCTGCCAGCTGCCCAAATCACTTGCTCGTTGGGCGCCGATATTGCGCGTAGGCTGGCCTTCGTTCCGGTCGGTCCCAACTCCCAGGCAAAGGGTGGTTCAGCGGCAGGGAGCTTGCTAAAGGGGACCGTCCAAAGGATAGCCCACCACATTATCGCCGCCAGTACGCTAGCCAGCCTTGTCATCACCCCTGGAAACATCATCAAGCCAGTCATCGTCGAGCTCGCGATTTCTTTCGATAGAAGAAGAGAGGGACTCGTAGCCTCGTCCACTGCCCGGCGGAAGGGAGTGTGAACGAGTGCGACGATCGTGTTGCACGGAGTCAGCGGCTACCTTCCGCCGCGTGCCCGGTGCTTTTTGGGAAGGGTCTTGCGAACGGATGGACCACCGGTCGCAACCTTCTCCGTGGAACTTCTGGTAGTAGCCGTGTCGACGCGCGGGGTCGCCTCGGAGCGAACCGCCGAGCTACGCAGACTACGACTCTTAGAAAGTACTGGCCGAGCTACGCCCGTGGCCGTCGAGGCGGACTGCCGCGATTGCGATTGTGACTGAGAAGTCGCGCGGCGTTGCGGACGGGGTTGCGACCTCGGACGCGAACGCTCGGCGGAACCGCTCGCTTGCGCCTCCGATGCCAAAGGGGTCGGCTGATTGGCGGCCAGCGGAATCCGCTTGCCAATCAGTTCCTCGATCGCCCGCAGTTCAGCTCGTTCGGCCGACGTGCACAGTGAGATTGCAATACCAGCGGCTCCAGCGCGACCGGTACGACCGATGCGATGCACATAGCTCTCTGGTTCCACCGGCATATCGTAGTTGATCACATGGGTAACTCCATCGATATCGATGCCACGGGCAGCCACGTCGGTGGCTACCAAGACATTGACCTCTTTAGAGCGGAAGGCTTCCAGCGCTTTTTGCCGAGCATTCTGTGACTTGTTGCCGTGAATGGCGGTCGCGTGAACTCCGGCCCGCGATAATTTCTCGGCCAACATGTTCGCACCTCGTTTCGTTTTGGTGAACACGATGGCGCGATCGACCTCGCTCGATTCCAGAAGTTGGCGAATAACGGAGAGCTTTCCGGCCCGTTCAACGTGCATCAACTGCTGCTCGATCCGCTCGACGCTCGTTGACTTCGGCGTCACATTCACGCGCACCGGATTGGTCAGCAAACGCTGCGATAGCTCTTGAATGTTGGGGGGCATGGTCGCTGAGAAGAACAAGGATTGGCGTTTCCGCGGCAGTTCACTGATGATTCGTTTTAGTGCTGGCATGAAGCCCATGTCCAGCATTCGATCCGCTTCATCGAGCACAAAAACTTCAAGTTGATTCAGCTCAACGAAGCCCTGGTCCATCAGGTCGATCAAACGGCCAGGTGTTGCCACCAGGACGTGAGCGCCACGATTCAGAGCCCGGACTTGGTTGGCCTGATTGACGCCACCGTATACAAGCACGTGCCGCAAGCGGAGGTGTCGGCCATACGTGGCGAAGCTCTCGCCAATTTGAATGGCCAACTCGCGAGTGGGTGCCAGTACCAGAACGTGCGGGCGATTGGGCTCAGCCTTGCGATGATGCTGGCCAAGACGGTTCAGGATGGGAAGTGCAAAGGCAGCCGTTTTGCCAGTGCCTGTCTGGGCGCAACCCAGAACGTCCTGTCCCGCAATGGCGGCCGGAATTGTTTGTGCTTGAATAGGCGTCGGAAGGGTGTAGTTCTCGTCGGCTAGAGCGCGTTGGAGAGGTTCGATCAGGTCTAATTCGTGAAAAGTCTTCAATTTCTTACAATCTGTTGAAAGGGAGGAGTTGAGCGCATCGCCAACTCGCATCGGAAAGGATCGTTGATTCCGCAGGGTCGCCCAATCGCAAACAGCAGCTTGGTCAACAGTCCGGGGAACCATTCCGGTGCAAACACAGCGTTCACAACGAAACTAAGTTTGAACTGCACAACAGCCGCGACAAAAAAGTCAGCGTGCCCTTGGACCGTTCCATTCTGGACAAACAAGAAAGTCACAGAACAATGCGCCCACCACGACGCCAAAGCACACAGTGGCGATTCACACAATCACCAATTTGTGCCGCTTGTGAGAGCCTTAGCTTTCACCGGTTCGCGGAAATACAGGAGCTTCCAACTCCGCACACAATCCGCTGGGTCGAAGAACACCATCGTTTTTAGATGAAAGTGCTGCTCGTTTCCTTCCGACCACTCATTGAAAAGCGACCAACCGTCGCCCATATCTTCACGAAGTATAGCTCAGCCCATCCAACTTGCCAAGCCCGATTTAGCCATTTGGCCTAATCGGTAAGAATGTTGCAACCATTTCTCTGTGTAGCTGAGCTTTCAACGGCCGGACACTTATCTCCCGAGCGGTCCTAACTGTCCAGCGCAGACTCAGCTTTGCCGGCGCAACATGAACAACTCATACATCGGACCGGCAATTTTCTCAGCACTGGCATCGCTCATTTTTTCCGCCAACACTTGATCGAATTGGCCCTGAAAAATCTCTTCAGCCCGTCCCCCATTGAAATACGGCGAGGGCTCCTGGGTGCTGCGTGCGGCCTTGATCATCTGAGCAAACAATGTTTGTCCGACGAAGTCCTGAAAGGCCTCTTTCAGTTCATCACCGGCTGGCTCAGTTTTACCGAGCACATCACGCGATGCCGCCAACGTTTTAGCATGCGATAGCGCCTCTCGGTCGGGAACTGCGGAGGGAAGGCTGGGTATCTGCATCACGAGCTCACTTTCGCTATCGGCCGGTTTCCTGGCCAAGCGGCCAGCGTATCGGAAGAGTCGAGGTCATTGCAAAATGACTTCGCCGTACAAGTCGCCGTTGCGTTTGAGTGTACGAATGATTGAGATAACATCCTCAGTCGGAACACTCAACGCATTTAAGGCTTCAACAAGGTTCTTAAGCTTAGGCCGCGGCTCAGTCGGTGAGCTCGGATCGACTTCCACAAAACGTCCGCCCCCGAGGCGAGCTTCAATCGTCAGATTTTTGTGATTAATCGCTACCGGATTGATCAATATATCCTCACCAATAACGATGACCCCTTCCCGCTCGTTGATGACCACACGTTTATTCTTCTTGATATGGGGGAGAGGAAGGTCGAGCACCAGCGAAACAAACTGCACCGGCTGCTCGCGGTAAGCACTCGGAACGGCCACCTGCACGTGCAATTGATCGATCGCTTTGGCAATCACCAAGTTATCGGAACCACCATTCCCCTGCGATAAGCCGGTTTGGTTCAAGCTGTTGATTGCGTCTTGCACATCGATCGCCGTCGAAAAACTGGCAATGTCACGGTCCAATATCAACGTAATGAGATCGTCATACACAAATTGATTGTTGATGGTGGCTTCCATTTTGCAACCACCATAAACCAGGCCGGATGTTGCAACTTTTACGTCGGGAATAGAAACGTCGCCATCAGCAATAGCGTAAACTACAGGGACATCGGCCCGCGGTCCCAAGAGAAATGACTGCATCAAGCGGCCCCCCTGCAGGCTCTTAGCGTTGATCGCACTCACCGTGCAATTCAGCTTATCTCCCTGCTGCACTCCCGCTCCGGGAATATTGGCGGTGACCAACACCAAGGCTACGTTGCCTGTTTTCTCTATCTCCTTGAGCTCGGGGACGCCAAGTGCGTTTTGGGCGATGTTCCCCCCCATGTTCTTGAGCATCTGCGCCAGGGCCCGCGTGGTGGGAAGCACCGCGTCATCGCCCGTGCCATTGAGCCCAACGACCAGCCCCAAACCCTGCAACGTGTTTTCTTCTTGTCCTTTCAATCGACAGATATCGCCCAGTCGCAGGCGATCATCGGCCACAGCCACCAGGCATGCAACCAGCCATACCCCTAGGGTCCAACCAAGTATCTTATGGAAACGCATCCGTGCGCCTGTGACGTTCAAGTGTTAGAGACGACTGTAAGTTTCCTGTAACAAGTTACCGAACCTGCGGCAAGCCAAAAAGTGCTCGCCTGCTCAGGTTGCGCGCGTTGTCCGCGCTAAGCAGGGGAGACTGAAGTTAGAAACCAAGTCAGTTCTCTACGCCCGCGACAGGAATTCCCCGGTCCGCGTGTCGACTTTGATTCGCTCACCCTCTTTGATGTACTCGGGCACTTGTACCACCAAACCGGTTTCCATCGTGGCTGGCTTGTTACGCGACGTGGCCGAGTTGCCACGAATGGCCGGATCGCACTGGGAGATTGTCAATTCTACAGTGCTCGGCAGTTGCAGACCAACGCACTCATCTTCGTATATTAACGCGTAAGTCCCTTCAAGCGTCTCGGTCAAGTACTTGAGCTGCTCTTCCGCATCATCCAGGCTCATGGTGAACTGGTTGTAGTCTTCGTCGTCCATGAGGTGGACCACTTCCGCATCTTTGTACATCATCTTCACCAACCGCTTGCGAAAATCGGCCTCGGGCAGATTGTCGGTCCCCTTGAGAACTAAATCGACTTTCTGCTTGGTGATCAAGTTGCGAGCTTTGAACTTGTACAGCGTCGCTGCGCCACGGGCTGAGGGGGATTGGACCATCACCGATTCGATGATGATGGGCACGTCATTGTCGACTACCACCACACCCGACTTCATATCTTTGGCAAGCATCTATCTCTCCTGTGCGCCGACGGTTGCGGCAAAATCTGGACAATTAAAACGGTTCGGCGGCCAGTCCGGCTGAAAGTTTATTTTGGGAGCATTCTGTCGCTGGGGCGGTTTGATGGCAAGATGGGCTAAGGGAATCTCTGTTTTTCCAGGAAGAAACGTGCCCTGCTGGTTAACTGTTACAAGCCACGAGCTCGGCGTGGGCACCCCGAGGGCTTCTTGGTCAGGTGGCCGGCGCCAATTCGTTAGCGCCCTAACGGTTATCGCGGTGTGACCGGCAGGTTGGAGCTGGCGACTCGGTCGAACGTGAGGTTATCGATTTTATGGACATCCAATTCGCGTTTAAAATTTTCTCCGGCGAGCAAATACAGGGGATGCCCAGGGTCGAGTTGCTCGGTGGTGAGACCATAGTGCCGCGTCAATTCCAAGGTGGCCAGGAACATCGCGACCAACGTGCTCTTGTGCATTCCCGCTTCAAACAAGCTCATCAATTCAACGCGTCCCTGGCTATCAACCAGCGAGTGAATCCGCTCCATGTGGATGTGTATTGGCGTGTCATCGTACACCACACTGGCTGAAGGAGGCGGCTGCCGCTCGCGGAGAATCCGCCCAAAGGCACTCACCAAATCCCAGACCTCGATGGCCTCCAACGGTTGTTCGTTCAGTTCCGTGCGGCGTGGCGGTAGGTCGTTGGCAAGCCTTGTGTAACGGAGTCGCCAACGCTCTCCCTTTTCTTCCAAAATGCTGGCTGCATCGCGAATCCGTTTGTATTCGATCAACCGCTGGACCAAATCGCCGGATAGGTCATCAAGGGGCGATTCGTCACCGTCGTTGGTCACGATGTCCGAGATTGGAACTGCCTGCTTGGCTTTCATTTCGATTAGTAAGCTAGCTATTTCCAAAAACTCCGCGACATCATCAATGGCAAGCTCGGCCAATAGTTCCAGATAGTCGAAGTACTGATCGATGATTTTGGCCAGTGGAATATCGCTGAGCTGCAATTCTTCACGCCTGACAATGTGGAGCAGCAATTCAAGCGGTCCACAGTACTGGCTGATGTCGACTTGAAAGCTCATCGTGCGTTGAGTCGGTTGAAAGCGAGAAGTTAGCGGAATTAGAAGCCAAGCGCGGCTGTCCTCTCGATACTGGAACGAGCCATATTTCGCAATGCCGATGTGCTGCCGTAGTCAGCCCAGCATGGGCGTGAGAGGGAGCCTGCCGTAGAGGGGACAATCGCCCTACACTCACAACTCCAAAATCAAAGTTGGATGAAGCACTAGGTTGGGGGGAGGCTGGTTTGATCTGCTGCGGCGGGAAGCAGGGTGCTTTATCGCCCCGAAGCGTGCGTCTGCGGCTCACAGATGATAGTCCCATACGGAAAAACCGTTAAAGTTGAGCGATTTTAGCCCCATGCCCGGCTTAAAGCCCTCAAGTTTTAGGCTCGCCTCAACGGCGTGTCGTACGCTTTCGGGTAATCATCCTAAGCGACGATTTTCCCTATCGGTCTTGCCGTCGCGAATCGTTTGCACGTGAAGTATCAGGAACAATTATGACTACGCAGCGTTCTAAGATTTACGTTGATCGTACTGTACAGGGTGCGATCGCAAAACGAGTCATTTTGCATTGGTTCCTGTTCTTTGCTTTGACCAGCTTATCGCTGTTAACACTGGAGTACTTTCTGGGCGATTCCCAACTGAGCCTACGGGAGCACGCTGCGGTGGTGGCCAATAAATACGCATTTTTCTTTATACTGATGCTGGCCATCATGCCCACGTTTATCTACGACACCATTAAGTTAAGCCATCGATTTGTGGGGCCCATTGTGCGGTTCAAAGAGTCCTTAAAGGGACTGGCGAACGGTGAGGACGTACCGCACATGAAGTTTCGAGACAACGATTTCTGGTGCGAGATGTCAGGAGACTTTAACCGTCTTGCAGACCGCTTGCGTCAATCATCTGAGCAAAGCCCAGCTATCCTTGAAAAAGCCGCAGATCAAGAAGCTGAACAAAAGGTTGGTTGAACTGACACCCTTAAAGCGGTGTGCTGAAACTGTGTCGCATGTGGTCCGTTGGCTCGCCAGTTCCAAAAAACTCAGTGAATGAAGTAAATCTAACGATGAGACAAGCTCGCAATTGCATACCAGATCGACGAACCCATTCACGACGTGCAGCGGCCGTGACTGAGCTGGCAGTTTGCTTGCCGCTGGTGATTCTTATGATCTTTGCCTCCCTCGAAGGGGCCAACATGCTGTTTGTGCGACAGGCCGCAGTGCAGGCTGCGTACGAGACAGTGAAAGCAGCTGCCAAACCGAACGGCACTCGGCTCACCGCCGAAGCGATCGGACGGCAAGTCTTAACGGCGCGTCGCCTCACTCCCCAAGCCCTCACCCTTGATCCACTCGACGTGGAAAGTGCCGCTGAGGGTGCACCCATCCAAGTAACAGTGCAAGTCAACGGTGCTTCGCGGAGCATTCTCGGATTCGGTCCGTTTCACGGGCTAGTGATCGAAGCCCAAGCCACGATGTTTAAAGAGTAAGCAACATGAGACCATCGAATCGTCGCGGAGCCATGCTCCTCTTGGTGGCCTTTGTCCTGGTCATCTTACTAATCGGGGCGGTCTTCAGTATCGATATCGCCTACATGCACATGGTTCGAGCCGAATTGCGAACGGCAACCGATGCGGCGGCCCGCGCCGGCTCTGAAGCTCTGGCCAGAACTCAGAACATCGATGCCGCTCGGGCGGCAGCAATCAGCGCCGCAGCACAAAATAAAGTCGCTGGCCGAGGCTTAACCTTGAGTGGGTCCGATGTGCTGTTCGGTGGCTTGAGCCTGGGAGCCAACGGCCGCTTCGATTTCAACGAACGGCAGAATCCAACCACTGCCGTGAGAATTTTAGGGCGCCGCGATCAAGCTTCGGCGGATGGTTCCGTTCGCTTGTTCTTCGCACGGATGTTCTCGACAAATCAGTTTGAGCCGGTGATGGATGCGACGGCTGCGGCTAAAGTTCGCGATGTGGCGCTCGTGCTCGATATTTCTGGTTCGATGCTTGCTTCCGACGGGCGGCTCACACGACTCCAAGCCCTGCAGCTTGCTGTCGGCGCGTTCATTGATGAAATCAATGCTTCAAGTCCTAGGACGCTGTTGTCATTGACGAGTTACGCCACGACCGCCAACAAGCGGATCAATCTCACCGACAACTTTGACTTAATTCGCTCGACAACCAACGGCTTTTTCGCCAGTGGTATGACCGCTATTGGAAACGGTCTCAACGTCGGCAGCGACTCATTAGTTTTCGATCCTAACGCGCGCACATTTGCTGCCAAGACAATTGTGTTGATGACCGACGGCAATCACAACACCGGTCCTTCGCCGATCACCACCGTCGCCGGAGCGATCGCTCGCGGACAACAAGTGCATACGATTACCTTCGGGGCCGGTGCTGACCAAACGCTCATGCGTCGCGTATCGGCGGCTGCCAGCCAGGGTAGCATGCACATCCACGCAAATCGAGCGTCCGACCTAACGGATGCTTTCCGCGAAATCGCCCGTAGCCTCTCCGTCGTTTTGGTTGATTGAACGGGTCAAGCTTACCCACTGCAACCCTCGAACCGCGTCGAATCTTCCGCAACTCACACTTCGAATGCAAGCCGATGAAAACGTATCAACACCAGTACCTGGTGGGTAGTCGCCGCGGTGCCACGGCGGTTGAATTCGCTATGACCGCTCCGTTGGTGTTCTTGTTGTTGTTTGCAGCGCTGGAGTTGAGCCACGCCAACATGGTTTTTAACACCACCGAAGCAGCCGCTTACGAAGGTGCGCGACAAGGCATCGTACCTGGTGCATCGGCAGCAGATTGCGTCACTGCAGCCGAACGGATCTTGGCGATATCTCGCATTCGCGGTGCTACCGTTAGCGTTACGCCTGCCGATTTACAAACCAATACCAACACGCTTACCGTCACTATTACGGTGCCGTACGCAGCCAATACCGTGGTCGCGCCGACCTTCACCAAAACGCTAGAGATTTCCCGAGCTTGTGAGCTCAATCGCGAAAAATTGTAATTGCGAGACTTTTTCTTTCTCCCTGCGAGCTAAGCCTAGACAGCGGGTGCGGTGACCGGTTCCTTCTCAGGAGGGGTCTCGAGCGTGCCGGGATGCGAGGGGTGACTCAAGTCGACCCCCAGCCACTCGGACACGAGCAGATACAGCTGGAAGAAGACCGGGACTTGGAACAGCACCAGGATGGTCGAGAGCATCAGCCCAAAGGCGATGCTGGTTGCCATGGGAACCAGGAACTGCGCCTGAAAAGAGCTCTCCATGAGCATGGGCACCAGCCCGCCGATCGTCGTGACGCTGGTCAAGAAAACTGGCCTCAAACGCCGCCGCCCAGCCTCCACAATTGCTTCGTGTTGGTCCATTCCTGCGCGGACGCGTGCATTGATGAAGTCCACGAGCACAATTGAATCGTTCACCACCACCCCGGTTAACGCGACCAAGCCGAAAAAGCTAAACAGCGTGACTTCGATTCCCATGATCCCGTGTCCCCAGATCGCCCCGATGACGCCAAACGGGACAATGGCCAGGATCAGCAGGGGTTGAAAATAGGAACGGAATTCGACCACCAACAGCACATACATGCCGAGCAAGGCCAAGCCGCACCCCACCCCAAGACTTTGCAGCGACTCCATCGTTTGCTTCTGCTGGCCTTCCCAGTTGACCGTCACGGCAGGATATTTTTTGGTGAGCACGTTGGGGATAAAGTCGCTTTGCAACTCCTCGATAATCTGCGAGGCATTGGCTTCAGTCGTATCCAAATCGGTAGTGACCGTGACGGAGCGTCTCTGGTCCAGACGATTGATCTCGGAAAAGCCTTGCGTCACCGTGCGCTCGGCAAGTTCCGTGATGGGCCGTTCGACTCCGTCGCTACCCCGGACCCGTATCTCTTCAAAACGGGTCAACGAGTTCCGCTCGTTTTCCGGATAGCGGACCATCAACTTGACCTCGTGTCGACCGCGTTGCAAACGCATTACCTCGGCGCCGTAGTAAGAATTGCGAATGGTCTCTGCCAAATCCGCGCTGGTGATCCCCATGGCCTGCGCGCGATCTTTGACCCGAATCTGAAACTCGGTTTTGCCCGGTGTGGCATCGTCTCGAATATCGTAGATACCAGCAAAAGTGGCAAGCTTGGTCTTGGCTTCGGCCACGGCAGCTTCCAACTGCGCGCTATCTGCGGCTGGGGCGAGCAAGCGGAATTCGATGGGATTTCCCGCTGGGCCAACACTTGCCGAATCAAAGGTAATCCGCTCGGCACCGTTGAATGTGCCAGACGCCTTGCGCCAGCGGTTGATCAACTCCGTGCTGCTAACCGTTCGCTCGCTGGCATCATGCAGCTCGACAAAGATTTGCCCGACATGGCTTCCACTGCTATTGCCCGTTGATCCCATCGCACCCTGAGCAGTCGCCTCACCTACTTGGCGAAAGGTCAATCTTACGGGACCAGCCGGTGACGATTCGGAGCCAGCTTGGCTTTCAACCGCCTCCTCACCAAGCTGCTCCACATCCGACTTGTGCACTTCCTCGCTCACTTGACGAATTGCTTCTTCAATTTTTTGAGTGGCCGCATCCGTCACTTGCACGGGTGTGCCATCGGGGAAAACGATCTGCGCCAGAATTTGATTGCTGTCACCCTTCGGAAAGGCTTCAAACGGGATGTATCCAGCTCGTACGACGGCAATGGTCACCAGCAACAAAGCAATGCCACCACTGATACCAAGCAACGGATAGGTCAGCAGGAAACGCAACGCAGGGATATAGACGCGATCACCAAAACGCTCCATCAGTCCGCCGCAAATGTGGCTACCGTAGTCGAACAGCCGCACGATGGGATTGAACATTCTAGAAAACGCTGCCGTGACGTACTGGAACAAGGATTTTGGTTTATCGACTTGATCGTGCGACAAATGGCAGGGGAGTGCGGTGGAGGCTTCCACCAGTGAAATCCCCAGCATGGCGATAATCGCCACCGGCATCACCGCGATGAATTTACCCATCACGCCGGCCACGAAAAAGAAGGGCAAGAAGGCGATGATCGTCGTGCTGACAGCAGTGATCACCGATGGCAAGACTTCCACGGTCCCATCGATGGAGGCTTGCACAAAATCCTTCCCCATCTTGCGATGTTCATAGATGTTTTCACCTACAACAATCGCGTCGTCGACCACGATCCCAAGCGCCATCAAAAAGGCAAACATACTGAGCATGTTAAGCGTCTGATCGGTCAACAGCAAAATGATGCCAGCCCCGAGTACGCAGATGGGGATTCCCAGTGAGACCCAGAATGCCAAGCGGAACTCGAGGAATAATGCAAGCAGAATAAAGACGAAACATAGTCCTTGAATACCGTTATCTCGGAGGAGTCGCATGCGATCGGCCACATCGATGCTCGTGTCGCCCCAGACTTCAAGACCGTAGCCCAGCGGGAGGCCAGCTTGCTTATATTCTGATGCAAAAGTACGAACTTCGTCAGCAATGCGGAGCAGATCCTCGTCGGCCGTGCGATCGATGCTGACCACTAACGCTGGCTTTCCGTTCACTTCATTGATCACCGACTTATCTTCGAAGTCGTCTTTGACTTGCGCGATGTCTGAAATTTTCAGGACGACCCCATTGGGTTGCGTGATGATCGGCAGTTGCTTGATTTGCTCGCCGAATTCACGTCGATTCTTGCCGCGCAATAATATCTCTTGACCGTCCGCCTTCAATTGCCCCCCAGGCAGTTCAATGTTCTCGCGACGCAGTATCTGCGCCACGGTGGAAAGTGTCAGCCCGTACTTCCGCAAGGTGTCCTCGGAAATCTCAACATCGATTTGAAACAACTTGGCTCCAAGAATATTGGCTTGGCTCACCGAGGGTAGTTCCAAGAGGTTTTCACGCACCCGCTCAGCAACGTCGCGTAGGTTGGCCTCTGCCGCTGGACTTTGGGAATCGGGGCCAACAACGGCTAGGCGGATGGCAGGCTCGCGGAAGGTGATCTGCTCAACCTGCGGATCCTCAGAGAGTTCGGGAAAGTTGGTGATGCGGTCCACGCGTGAACGGATCTCGGTCACCACTTTCTGTACATCGCGGACGTTCGCGTTCAGCTCGACGATGACAAAGCCCCCACCTTCGCGAGCGATGCTGACGAGGCGTTTGATGCCATCGAGTGCCCGCACAGCTTCCTCGACGGGTTGACAGACCCCTTGCTCGGCATCGGCTGGTGAAGCCCCCGGATAAGCGACGGTGACCAAAACAATCTCTAACTCAAACTCGGGGAAGACCTCCCTTCGCAGCATCATGAAGCTAAAGAACCCCGTGATCAAAGTCGCTATTACAGCCACGTTGACGGCTGGGGTATTATTGACCGCCCATTGCACCAACGATCTCATTTGTTCAGGTCCTTCAGTTACTAAATAAATCGCTCGGAAGATTTACCGCCGCAGAGAGCTTAGGGGCGCAGGGCTTGGGGGACTTGCTCGATCGGCACACGAATTGTATCCGCACCAGCCCCCTCGATGCCCGGCAGGGGTGTGACGACGACTAGGTCTCCGGGCGCAAGCACTCCCCCTTTGACTTCGCAGATCCAATACTCGCTGGCAGCGCCAGGCATGTTGCCAAGCTGCTGGGCATTATCGCTGGCTGTCGAGGATGCCCCCCCAGATCCAGCTGACTCCTCAACCGGCGGCGGTTCAAAGGCCCCGATCACTTGAACTCCATCAATCACAGAGAGAAAGCCAGCCTGCCATTCGTCGGGGTTTAGCAGCGACAAAGGATCAGCGGCAAGAGGGGGCGGGGCGTCCTCCTTCGCCAGTTCGCTCGCGAAACGTTCAGTGACGGTTGCAAAAGCGGCGTCATCGGGTGCGAACTTCCAGATTCGATTCGAACTGGTCGCCGGCTTGATGCTAAGCTTAGGTACCAACAGCAATTGAGTGGCCGGGCGTGTCAGAACTTTGACATCCACGAACATCCCACGCACCAAGGTCGAGGGTCCACTCCTCGAATCGTTGGTGACAGGGACGCCATCCACACGGTAATGAGTTGGATTGTTGACCAACACGCGGACAGGCACTGTGCGACTTTGGGAATCAATTCCTGGCCCATCGTAACGGGACAGAACGCCATCCCATTCAAATCGCATCGCTTCGCGACCTGCCAGATTGAATTGAACCTTTACTGGCGTTGGTGGTAGTTCGTAACGCGAGGCCGCGCCGGCGTTCACCAACTGGTCGGCACTGAGGTCATTCTGGTCGAGAATCCAATAAAGTTGATTCATCCGTAAGTTGACCGCGATTTCAACTTTTTCGGTGTCCTCAACCACTAGGAGCTGGGTACCCCGTTGCACGTACGAATCCTTCTCCACCGCCTCACTGACAATTCTTCCATCCACAGGAGCTCGAACCACGGTTCGCTCTAAATCCAGCTCGGCTTGTTCCAGTTCGGTTTCCGCCAACTTAGCCGCCAGCTCCAATCTCGCACTGCGAGCTGCAAAGGTGCGTAGCTGGTTTTGCAAGGTCACTTTTTGGTTCATGCTGGTGAGCAACAGTCGCTTGGCTTGATCGAGTTCCGCAGCGCTCGCAAACGAATTTCCTAGCGACTGATAACGTTTCACCTCGTCCGCAGCCAGGGCGTATTCCTGCTCGGCAACTTCGACCAACCGCTCCGTGTTTTCGGCATCTTGTTTGAGTTCTGCCAACGATGCCAACTCCTGGTCTCTGCGTTGCGTCAGTCGGGCGATGGCCAATTCATAATCGCGCGGGTCGATCCGCAATAGAACCTGATCTTTCTTGACAAAGTTCCCGCTACGGACATTGGGATCTTTCTCGATGATCTTACCAGCGGCCTCGGCCGCAAGTGCGATCTCCCGAAACGGGACGACCGTTCCGCTCACTGGAATATCGAGCGTTTCGGACAACTCCGCTAAAGCCCTCACCGTTTGCACTTCCGCACCTGACATCTTCCGAAGTAGGGAAGCTCGATCCCTCCCCAGCCCCTCGACCGTCGAGTTAGGCGTGGGACGCATGCCGATAAAGACACCGACGCCAATCGCAACCAAAACCACAGGCAGTACACCGCCCAAGAGGATGCTTTTCATATTCATAGGGTGATAAGATTCCGGAAAAATTAGCGTTCGTTACGATCGCGCAACGATGGACGCAAAGCTTGGATCTGATTCAAAATGGAATCGCAAATTTCGTCTGCCATCCGTTCGGGAACTTCGTTCTCGTCGGTATCGAGCCCCAACATGGCCCGTAAGTTCTTGCCAGTCCGCAGAAACATCGTGCGGGCCAAGATCTGTGTGGCCAGTGAACGCCGCAGCGCCAGAGAATCCAATTCCTTCCCCAACACCTCTCCCAACAGTCGGTCCAGTCGCTGGAAGTCCGGTCGAAAGTATTCGCCCAAACGCTGGGATACTTGCTCGGATGGCGTAATGATTTCGCGAAGCACCAACGTGTTTTGCCACGGCAAATTCGCCTCAGATCCCACCCGCCGCGCAACCGCCCGAAGGAACTCGCGGAGCAATTCTTCGAGCCTGCACCGCGATGGCTCATCGTCGTCGATTTCCACCGTGTCGATTTCCACCGTGTCCACTTGCGGAACGGGAAACAGTCGCTGCTTGCGTTCGCAGGCCGCCTCGACACAGCGCACGTACAGCCGCTGTTTGTCACCAAAGTAGTAGTTGATGGCAGCGACCGAGCAGCCAGCGGCCGTGCAAATCTCTCGCACCGTCGCAGCATGCCCCTTCTGCGCGAAGATCTCTCCCGCGACTGATATCAGCCGTTCGGCCGTCGATTTATCGGCCGTCGATTTATCAGCCGTCGATTTATCCGAAGTTGACGACAAGTGGACTCCGACATACATGACATCCAGAGGCACAAAAGTAGCGCCCGGTGCGCCCTAAGCGATTGCCTAGCGCCTCCGGCGAGTACCTAAACACCTCGGCGAGTACCTAAACAACCGCTGCCAAGAACCAGTGAAACAGTTGTTTCAAACAAGTGTTTATTAAATTGGGTATTTTGACAAGCCCCAAAATCAGCAATTTCGCTGCAAACGGAACTCGGCGAGCAAAGAACACCGGTCAATCGTTTTCGAAACCGCTACTGGCCGTCCAACGCCCAAGCAATGTCTTGGCGATCAGGTTCACCAATCCGAGCATGCACAACCCCAGAGCCGTGCTGACAAACACCACCGCAATCAATGCATCGGTCCGCGCTAGGTTTTGCCAGCCGGTCATGAGGGTGCCCAGTCCAGCGTAGTTGCTTGCACCCGTCCCCACGAAGAACTCCCCTACGATGGCACCGATCACCGCCAGCCCAGCGCTGATGCGTGTGCCGAGAATGAGATGACTGACGGCGTACGGAATCCTCAGCTTGAACAACGTTTTGATCCGCCCCGCGTCGGAAAGCCTGAACAGATCTTTAAGATTTTCATCGACCGAAATGAGCCCCGTCGTAACGTTGGAAACCACCGGGAAAAGACTGATGATCGTCGCGATCAAGACCACTGTTTGGAAGCCATAGCCAAACCAGGTGATCAGCAACGGGGCGATGGCCACGATGGGGACCGTTTGCAGGAAGATAACATAAGGATAAAACGCGGAACGGATCCAACGCGATTGACTGAACAGGATTGCAATTGCGGAGCCCATGAGGACACTGAAAATTAAGCCAAGCAAAGAGGCTTCGCCCGTGGCAATAAATCCGCCAAGCAGCTTACTGCGTTCGTCCCAGGCGACTTGGCAAACGCGTAGCGGCGAGGGGAGGACGATGGGATGGATCTTGCGCACGACCACCGCCGCGTGCCAAAGCACGACAAAGCCAGCGAAGGCCGTCAGAGCCAAAACCAATTGCTTGAGCAGGCTATCTGCTTCCGCCTTCATGACGCCGCCACTTCGCTTAGGGTTTGACTCACGGCCCCATATTGCTCGGCAAATTCCAAGGTCGTGCGCTGTTTGGCGGTGCGCGGCCAAGCCAACGGATTGTCGATGATCCGTGCAATTCGCCGGCCCCCAAATACCGCCACCCGATGGCTCATCGTAATCGCTTCAGCAATGTTGTGCGTTACAAACAGTATCGTCCGCGGGCGCTCGTGCCATAACTTTAGGATCAATTCGTTCATTCGCGTGCGGAGCAGATCGTCCAACGCGGCAAAGGGCTCGTCCAGGAGCAGGACGTCTGGGTTGGTCACCAGCGCTCGAGCGATACTGTTTCTCATTCGCATGCCGCCGGACAGCTGCCGGGGAAATTTCCGCCAAGACGCTTCCTCCAAACCCACCGCATGCAGGGCTGCGGCCACTGCCTCACTTTCCTCGGCTCCAGACTGCCTCTGCCGCTTGAGCTCCAGCGGGAGACGCACATTGTCAAAAACGGTCCGCCATGGCAGCAGCGTCGCGTCCTGAAAAACATACGACAAATTGTGGCGTAGCGGGTTCTGCTCGCCAGTCTCCTGAGAGAGTCTGACGTGCCCAACTGAAGGGGCGATCAATCCCGCCAGTGTTCGCAGGAATGTACTTTTTCCACAACCGGAAGCGCCCACCAACGCAAGCACTTCGCGTGGCGCGATCTCAAGACTCAACTGCTCGAGAATTGGAAAGCCGTTCTGGTAACGCACCGTCAGATCATGGATCGAGATCCCGCCCAATGCCCCAGAGCGCTGCGTGTTCGACAATATGGGATTAACTCGCAAACTCCATAGATCCTGTGTTGAATACCGTGAGAGCGACGTGGACCGTTGGATGCACCCCAGGCGGGAGCCGGCGACCAGGCCAGGCCAGGCATCCGTCACTGAAGGGGTAAGGGTGTTGGGGGACAGCTGGCTATTGTAGCAAAGGTGTCGAGACGTCGGTGGCGTTGCGGCATGCTCACGGCGGGGAGCCGGTTCCGATAATACTTCGAAGGGACGGGAGCGGATATCGACCAGCTTTGCACTTCGCACTCAGTGACTGGATGAAGCTTCAGAGAAATCGCAAACTCAATCCGAGTAAAGCGTTACGTAATTTACCCTGGATTGGAAGGCGGTAAGTTTGGCAATTGACCAACACATTTTCCACGATCTCGGGAACTGCCAGATCAGTTTCTGTGCTAAGATGCCCGATGGCAGATAATGAGCAAACGCAATGAAGTTCCGGCCCTTTGACGGCGGATCTTAAGGCGAATTTTGTGCGCGATGGCAATTCAGTTTGACACTCATGCTAGCAAACCTACAATCGGCCTCGCCAGCGACAGGAACAACTGTCGCACGACCGATATCGTGGAACTGGCAAGCGATGGTTCGGTGGAAAGTTAGTGGCCTTTCTTTTCAACCGCTGAGCCAAATTTGTGGAGCGTGGCAAGGTTTGCCACGAGCGTCAAACGGACCCAAGTTGTGCAGGACATGCGCAGCGTTTTGACCGATAGGAGTGCGTCCCGAGCATGGCACACGAAGTGACACAAAGCGAAAGGGACGTCGCTGCTCAAGTGCGGTCGGCTCTGATCGATAGGATCAGTTCGGAACGCTATGATTTATGGATTCCAACCAATACGACATGGGAATGGAACGGCGAAAAGTTACTCATCCAATTCGCCTCGGACTTTTCCTGTCAACTTGCCAAAAAGATGTTGATCGCCGATTTGGGACAAGCGCTCAAGAGCGTCGTGGACTACGCGGCCGAGATTCAATTCGAAGCCTGCCCAGTAGTTCCCATGCCTCAGCCCGTCCGATCGGCACGGGCGATCCGAGCTTTGCAAGTTAGCGGTTCTCTAGGGGCCTCAACTCAGAGACCGTTAGCGGAAAGACCGTTAACCGAAGCGGGCTACGACCCAGCCCATGGACCGATCAAGCAAACAGGCGACTCCCGATCGGCCGAGAACGGGCGTTCAACTCTGACCCTATTCAACAACCATTCAACACCTAACAACCATTCAACACCTAACAACCCTTCAACACAGGCGATCCGCTCCGAATCCGTAGCCCTCCGTGCCGGTAACGAGGTGGAACTGTGGGAGCGTGTAATGCTCGGTACATCCAATCGACTCGCTTGGACGACCGCCAACATGATTGTGGCCGAACCGGGCCGCTTAAGCCCAGTGTTCTTGCATGGTCCCAATGGGAGTGGCAAGACGATGCTGATCAGCGCGATCGTGCAGCAACTGCGGTCGGTCAAGCGTTTGCGGCGGGTGGTTCACATGACCAGCGAACAATTCACCAACGATTTCACCGAAGGACTGAGGGCTGGCGGATTGCCCATGTTTCGCCGCAAATACCGTGATGTGGAAGCGCTGGTGCTGGACGACATCCAGTTTTTTGTAGGCAAGAAATCAACGTTAGCCGAAGTCAAGCATACGATCGATAATTTGATTCGCTTGGGTAAACAAGTTGTTGTTACCGCAGATCGAACCCTCAACGAACTCAATCAACTTGGCAACGAACTGACTGGGCGACTTCGCGGCGGCTTAGTCACCCCGTTGTTCCCGTTGGATGAACAGATGCGCACCAGTCTACTGAGCCGACAATTGGCTGCGGCGAAGATTGAAATGGCTCCAGAGATCGTTGAGCAATTGGCCAGTCGCATTTGCGGTGATGGACGGGTGCTCAATGGAATCGTCAATCGTTTGATTGCCGTGGCTGCCTTACAGCCGGGCAAGCTAACTTGGGAGGCCTCTTGGGATGCCGTCCAGGATTTGGTGCAAGCCACTCAGCCGGTGGTACGCTTGGGCGACATCGAACGGGCGGTGTGTACGATGTTTGGCTTGGAGCCAGATAGCCTTCAATCCCCCAGTAAACTGCGAACCGTTACGCAGCCGCGGATGTTAGCCATGTTTTTGGCACGAAAATACACGCCCGCCGCTTACAAAGAGATCGGGCATTTCTTTGGAGGCAGGCAACATAGCACAGTCATCTCTGCCGAAAAAACGGTCAATGGATGGCTGACCGAGAACTCCAATTTACAACTGGGACGAGGACTTACAGTGCGCGATGCGATACGCCAAGTCGAAGCGCAACTGCAAGTCGGCTAGTGCTTTCTCTTATCGAAATTTGGGTTGCCTAACGTGAACGCAATGGTGGGTCCCAGGCAGCTACGCACCCAGGACTCGCGACCACGAACCGCCGTCGGAATTGGAACCTAACCCTGTCTTAAACAGCCATGTCAGGGGGGAGCGGCTAGGGCTGGGTGCTAGACGCATGGAAGAGTTTTACTTCCAGTTTGGGGGATCCGATGTAGCCCGCCGCAGCGTGAGTTCGGTTCGAAGATTTTTGTTGGTCCCAGCTCGCAATTTGCTGGCTTGCTGCGCGCCGTTCTCGCATAATGCCTTGATGTCGGTGAAGCCTAATCCGCATGGCACCCGGCACCTCCTCTTTGGCTGCGTTTAGCTCCCCCCTCCAAAGGTCGTTAACGTGCTCTCAGACTACAGCTCTCCCGCTGAACCGCACAGCACATCCTCCAGTTCCGGTGAGAATCTATCGCGGGTTTCTAACGCGGAATTGTTAGAGTTCCGGAGACAGCTCGAAGCGCTCAGTCAATCAGCGACCACCTTGGATGATCCGCGAGAAGACGCTATCCCACTGCGGATTGGTCGTTTTGAGATTGAGGGCGAACTGGGTCGTGGTAGCTTTGGGACCGTCTACGTGGCCAATGACCCGAAGATGTCCCGCAAGGTAGCGATCAAGGTCGCCCATCCTGGGTCGTTATCGAGCGAAAAGCTTCGCAAAAGATTTCTTTCTGAGGCGCAAGCGGCGGCGCGGATGGCACACCCCAACGTGGTTACGGTGCATGAGTACGGTGAGGTGGATGGGATGCATTACATTGTTTATCAGTTGTGCTGCGGCGAGACCCTAACGGACTGGTTAGCCGAGCAACCGGATCGCATCGAGCCCCGGGTCGCAGTCGAAATTGCTTCCCAGCTCGCGCAGGGGTTGGCACATGCTCATGTTCGTGGGATCGTACACCGCGATATCAAGCCGAGCAACGTGGTTTTGCATCGAGAGGCAGAGGCGGCGCCAGGGCATGGCAACGGCCCTTTGGACTTCACTCCGCGCTTGACCGATTTTGGCTTGGCTCACGATCAATTGTCGCTTGAAGACGGATCATTGGGAGACAGTCTCCTCGGTACGATCGACTATATGTCCCCTGAGCATGTGCAAGGTGGCGATAAGTCGAAAGCCCCGACTTCGGATATCTATTCACTCGGGGTCATCCTGTATCGGATGCTGGCCGGCGTATTGCCATCCCCTGGGAACAACGTGCTCGAAGTCTTGCAGCGTATTTGTTCGGTAGACCCCATCTCGGTCCATCATCACGATCCGACCATCCCTAGGGACTTGGTGGCCGTTTGTCACAAGTGCCTCGAAAAGAATCCCACTAACCGCTACCAGTCATGTGAAGCTTTCGTCGCCGATCTCAGGCGTTGGCAGAGGGGCGAGGCAATCACAGTCCGGCCGCGGACTACCTTCGAGCGAACTTGGCGAGCCGTGGCCAAGGCCCCGGTGGTTTATGGACTGGCGATGACCGTGCTGCTCATCAGCCTCACGAGTGCTACCGTCTTCTTCTCGTTGATGCTCAAACTGCAACAAATCAATCGAGAGCAAGGGACATTGCTGGCAGCATCGCAGCGGAGCGAGGCCCGTGCAGTGGCAGCGATTCAACAGGTAGCACATGCCAACGTCGAACTCGAATTGAAGTCGAAGGCCATCGAACGCGAGCAGCTGCAGAAAATGAAGACCGACTACCGGGCCGACTTGCGCCTCGCTTACGAAGATTTTCATGTGGGACATTTATGGTCGGTTGCACGGCAACTGGAGCGGCTTGAGGGACGCATTGAGGGGTACATCAACACCTGTTTTGCTTTTGATATCCTTAAGTCAATCGCTTCCAACGACAGACATCAATTTGAAACAGCCATTGCCCAACCACTCGTATTTGCGATCGTTCCCGATTCGAATTTGGTCGTGTATGGCGGCTCGAACGGTCAAATCTGCTTTCAGAATGCAGTCACGGGCAACATCGAGCACAACTTTAATGATTCACCGACGCGAGAAGCTACGGCCATCGCAGTGGATCCTGCTGGCAAGCGGCTCGCAGTGGGTTGGAACGCCGATGGTTTTGCCGGCATCAAGTGCTCCCTCGTGACCACTTACCAGCTAGACCGCGACAATAGCCAAGCTTGGCTGACGTCGGAAAGCGACTGCTTTGCTGCCACCTCAACCTGCGAATCGCTCTGCTTTTCACCCGATGGGCGACTATTGGCCATTGGTCAACGCTATGGGGCTGTGGTGATCAGCGATCTCGAAACCGGCGAGAGAATTGGCATTAAATCCGATGGACGCCATCGATCCCTCGATTTTTCGCCAGATGGAAAACAGATTCTCATCCTCGGTAAAGAAAAATCGTTCAAGATCGCCGAGGTTCAAACCGGCGAACTGAGTGCTCCTATCCAATGCAGTGGCGTTCCTACACGAGCCCTCTGGACGACCGATGGACAGGCGATCGCATACAGCGAGTACAATTCCGATCGGGTTGTGCTGCTGTCAAGTGAACCACCCTACAGCCTTTTGTACCTCGCCGCTCAACCACTTGGCGTGGTTGAGACGCTGGCCATTAGCTCAACTGGTAAACACCTGGTTGCCGGAACACGCAGTGGGGGAATGGTCGTTTGGGACTTGCGCACCACTCCAACCGGCGGGCTCACCGAGTTGTTACCGATCCGCGCGGTTACCCCGCATGGCGGTAGCGTGGTGGCGACCGAGGTCCTCGACGATCAAACCATCGTCTCGCTTGCCGAGAGCGGTGAGCTGGTTTGCTCGCCAATCCCTCAGTTCAATTACTTGTTAGAAGACATTCGCCCCACCGCCCTCGCAGACTGGAAAGGGAGACCCAATCAGTTCCTCGTCGGTTTTGCAGATGGCTCCGTTAAAAAAATTGACAGTCAAGGCCAAACAATTCAGGTTTACAACACCGAGAGCAACGCGGCGATTACAGCGGTCGCATTAACGACCGACGGCACCCAGTTCGCGATCGGGAGCAGCGATGGACGGATTCAGTTGTTCAGCGAAGGAAAAACAGGCAGCCAGGACGTAGCCTACCATGTTCCTGAAGATTCAATCCATGACCGAGTGATTTGTTCGCTGCAGTTCTCAGCCGATGGGAGGCAGCTGGCAGCTTGCGGCGGAGACGCGCGGCTTCGCCTTTGGCAAGTCAAAAACCTCAGTAAACCGACCCTAGAATATTGCTTCTCCTCGCGAGCCTATTGCGTCTGCTTTGTAAGTCCTCGGTATCTTGCGTGCGGTGGGATGTTTGAGGAGATCACGGTATTCGACATCGAAAGCAAACGAATCGTTCAGCGACTCCCAGGAACCCAGCTGGCGAATGCGGTGCTGTTCGATGAATCTCGCAAGATGCTAGTTAGCGGACACGCGGATGGACATGTCCGTCTGCATTCGACTTCGACTTGGAAGTTAGAACACTCACTCGCTCGGACCGTGGGAGGTGTAAGGAGCCTAAAAATGTCTCCGAGTGCTGAATGTTACCTTGTTGGCACCGAGCACGGCCAAGTTAACCTATTGGACGCCGATGCCTGCGCATTCATCGGAACGTTGAAAGAATTTTCCGATCGGCGATCCATCGAGGCCGTGGAAATCTGCCAAGATCTGCGACTGCTAACACTTTGTGCCGGAGTTCAAGGCTTGCATCCCGTACCTTAATCCATTCCGGTTGTGATGAAATCCATTCCGGTTGTGATGAGCCTCATCGGCGAGGCTTTTCGTAATTAGGGACGATGTTGGCGATAGACCATTCGCGACCATCCAACGCGCGCAAGCGTTGTCATGGCATTCGGTTTTTCAACCAGCGATGGGAAACCAGAATGAGTGTTGGTTTGTGCGATTCGCGCAGGTCGCTCGATTTAAAGTTTGAGGTGGTTGACACTCCCTGTTTTTGCTTTTATTTGCCCTGCGGTCCAGTCAACCCTTGGAGCAATGCGTGCGACCACTACAGTCGTAAGCTTCTGCACGACCGCACTATGTCTGGGCCGCGATTGCTTTCAGCCCGCTTGCCCGTTCCGCCGATCAGGAAAGCAACGCCCATGTCGAGGCATCGACGGTGAAGCCGTCAGGTGGGCGGAGTGAATGAAGGAGTGTTCCACCATGCGGCAAATTTTGAGTAGCTGGCTTCTCGTGGGCTTGCTGTGTTCGGCCGGTGCATGCCAATCAGCGACTGCCGACGAACAGGCTTTTACCCGGCTCAACGCGATTGGACGCTACCTGGGCGTGGGCTACTCGCATCACGGTTATCATTCGGGCCCAGCCGGTCGACTTCAGGTCGTGCAGCAGAATCATCCCGCATCGGCCTATCCCAGCACCCATCGTGCCTCACCTTACCTGCCAGTCGAAGTGGCTCATCGTCCGCAAAGGTTGGTTAACGGTTACTCGATGCCGCCTGGTCCAACGTTAGCGCCACAGCTGACAAGCCCCAGTGGTCCGACACTGTCGACCGATTCGTCCTCGAGGGATAAACTGCCGGTGGCACCACCCAAGGCATCTGCCACTCCACCCGACAATTTACTGGACGACCTCGACGACGCAGAACTTCTCGACAATCAACTCCCCGATGGCAGCGATCCCGACCGTTTGCTCGATGACGAGGACGGTCTGCAAGCTGGCGCGAGGCATCGGCAACCGAGCCAGCCACCGCGCTTTGCCACACCTGGAATCCAAAGCAACATCCATCGCTACACCCCGTTTCGATAATGTGATTTTTAAAAAGCGAAGGCTCTTATTGCGAATTTTGCGCAGCGATGCGCGTGAGCCTCTTTCCGCAAACGACAATTCCAGACACAATTTGAAAAATTCAACTAGGTTGTCTGCAGATTGCAGGTGCCGCATGGCAAGTGTGCCGGATTCATTTCGCATTGGAAGTTTGGGAGTCAATGAATGTTGCAACGAAGTTTGGTCTTGCTTAAGCCTGATTGTATCGAACGCCGGTTGGTGGGGCAGATTATCTCTCGTTTCGAGTCCAAAGGACTCAACATTGTGGCTATGAAGATGCTCCGCGTGACGCCAGAGCTTTCCAAACAGCACTACGCCGAGCACGTGTCCAAGCCGTTTTATAACAGCCTGGAAGAGTTCATTACTTCAGCACCCATTGTTGCTTTGGCGGTTGAAGGGCTAGACGTAATCCGTTTGATTCGCGATATGCTCGGTGCCACTAACGGCTTGCAGGCTGCGCCGGGAACCATTCGAGGCGACTACTCGAGCTCACGCCAAATGAACTTGGTGCACGCTTCCGATAGTCCTGAAAGCGCAGCGCGCGAACTCCAACTTTATTTTGCTTCGTCCGACTTCTGCAATCACGAGTTGCTGATCACTCCTTCGCTCCGCGCGGCCGACGAGGCCTAAAGCGTGACCCCATGATTATTGATCAGACCTCCCGAATCATCGAGATTTTAGCGCCTGCTAAAGTGAATTTGTTTCTAGAGGTCTTGGGCAAACGGGGTGATGGATATCACGAAATCGACACCGTGATGTGCCCCGTTCGTTTGTTTGACCGAGTGATCTTCGAAGCTGCCAACTCGTCTGGTCTTGAGCTCGATCTCTGCTTGCCGAACTGCCAGGAACTTGGGCACGATCCGGCTTGGAAGATTCCCACAGACCACGAAAATCTTGCGATCCGCGCACTAAAACGGTTGCAGGCTAAATTGGGGACAACGCAGGGGGGGCGACTGCGACTTGAAAAAAACATCCCAGCCGCTGCTGGCCTAGCCGGTGGCAGCAGCGACACGGCTGCCGCCGTATGCGCCGCACTCTTGGCGTGGAGGGGGTGGGATCGTGAGTTAGCCACCCATGTCTGCGCCGAATTGGGCTCGGATATACCCTTCTTTCTTGGGGATCACCAACATATTGGTTTGGCCCGCGCCACCGGTCGCGGAGAAAAATGTGAGTTGCTTTCAGCTGCCCCGCCGCTAAGATTTTTGGTGACCCACCCGCCCGTCGGCTGTCCGACCGGCGAGGTCTATCAGCGGTTCATCCCGCCAGAGATTACTCGCAATTCTTCTAAAATAATCGCCGCCTGTGAAGATGGGCAATTTCACAAGATTGGCGCAGAGCTGTTCAATGCCCTACAATTGGCTGCTTCGGGACTTACCGAATGGATTGAACGACAATTGCAATGTTTCACCGATGCCAGCTTAAACTACTGTATCATGTCTGGATCGGGTTCAAGCTGCTTTGCGTTGTTGGCTGATGATACAGAAGGTAGGAGTGCACTGGCTCGAGCCAAAACAGCCGCGCGAGGCTCGGGTGTTGAACGCTGCTATGAAGTAGCCGCGCATTACGTCCCTTCCATTGAAAGCCAATTGTAACCCGCCCCTCGCAGATGGCGACCCGAAAACGACGCATCGAATTAGAAACGCATCGAATTAGAAAATTGCCGAGAACGACGAACAATACACGAACTAGTGGATGGTGCCGGAGCCTTTAGACGAGAACATAGCATGGGAGCTGCAACCGTGGATATTACCGAGGTACGGATCAAACTCATGGAGGAGTCGGAGGACCGACTTCGCGCCTTCTGTTCGATTACCTTTGATGATTGTTTCGTTGTCCGCGATCTCAAAATCATCGAAGGAAGCCACGGCCCCTTTGTGGCGATGCCGAGCCGCAAGTTGACCAATCGCTGCAATCGTTGTGGTAACAAGAACCACATTCGAAGCAACTATTGCAATAATTGCGGTTCAAAAATACGCGATCATCGAGACACTCGTGAGGACGATACCCCTAACAAACTCTATGCGGATGTCGCGCATCCGATCAATCAAGCGTGTCGGGACATGATCCAGCAACATGTCGTTGAGGAGTATCGGCTGGAACTGGAGCGAGCGAAAACGGCAGGCTATGTTTCGCGTTATGACGATGCTTACGAAAGCTCAGACGCAGAGCCACTCCCCCGCACACGCGATGGGAGTTCTGTTCCGGCGCCCCATTTCGATCGCTTGCGGTCGGGCGGCGACGTGACAGAGTCGAGCCAAGAGCATCGAGAAGATCAGCATCGAGAAGATCCTGGCCCGTTGTCGAGTTGACCGCGCGCGGTGAGCCTGCGTGCCCGAAAGCAGGTTGCAACTACTTTTTGGCTTTTTTCTTGGTTGCTTTGGCTACCTTAGCTTTGGCACCCGTCGCCTTCGAAGTACTCGCCTTCGAAGTACTCGCCTTGTTGGCGGAACCCTTGGTCGCTGTGGCCGCTGGTGCTTTTGCAGCAGGAGCTGCCTTTTTCGCTGCGGATTTCTTCGCTGGCTTGGCTTCCTTCTTGGCGGACGCTTGTGGCTGACCCTTCGAAGTGCTGCTCTTCTTTTTTCCGCCGAACGCTACGTCCCAACCATTTGCATACTGGCTAGTCGAACCCACTCGCGTAATCGTCATGTTCTTGTTCCTGTTCTAAGTACTTGGTTTCGTAACTCTGTGTTGCCACAACCGTGCGCTGCGCTGATCATCACTTGTGCGTTTTGCTATCGCAGCACACTGTGATATCGCACAATGGTCTGCGGGTCAAGGCAAAGTCCAGTGAGTTGGAACAGTTCCCGCAGCCGCGCAGCCGGCCGGAGCTACAGTCGGCAATTGCCAATGGCTGTTTCCAGAATCGCAGATGCACCTATAGCATCGAGCTTCTCCATCGTGTCGATCACTTCCTTGCGTTTAACCATGACCCGCACCGAACACCAGCCGCTGTCTTCCAATGCGCTGACAGTTGGTGAATTGAACCCCGGCGTGATCGCCTCCGCTGCAACGAGCAACTCGCGCGGGACATTGTATTCCAGCAACGAATAATCGCGGGCGATCACCACCCCTTCTAAACGTTTGACGATTCGGTCGGCCATATCCGCGTGGCGTCGCTGAGGATTCTGAATCAACACCGTCTCGTAGGTTCCGATATCGGTTAGCACCCGCAAGCGATTAGCGGCGAGCGTACTACCGGTTTCCACCAGGTCGACGATGGCATCGGCGACTCCAAGTGAAATCATGATCTCGACCGATCCGGAGAGCTTGACCAAGTGCGCCTGGGCTTGATGCCCCAACAAGAATTGCTTGGTGACGTTGGGAAAACTGGTCGCAATCCGCGTGCCATGGAGCTGCTCGGCATCCTTGATGCTCGAATTATCTGGCACGCATAAGCTCAGTCGACAGTGACCGACCCCCAGGGGCATCCGCGTGTGCACCTCCGCCTCGCTTTCAGCCACCAAGTCACTGCCCGTGATTCCAAGGTCAATGGCACCCTCCGCGCACAACACCGGAATATCGTCGGTCCGGAGAAAGATGATGTCAACCGGCAATTGTTTGACGAGTGCAAACAGCGTCCGCTCCTGGCGTCTGAACTGCAAACCGGCTTGATTGAGCAACTCGGTCGCCAACTCACTCAACCGCCCCTTGCTGGGGATTCCAATTCTCAGATTTTCAGTCATTCTTGAAAGTGATTCGCAAAAGAGAATACAGGTGACAGCGGGCGCAGTGGTCGTAGTAAGCGAACTAGGAGGGAGAGACGCGTTGGCGTTTTTCTTCCAGTCCCGAGGTGCCTTCGCGGCGTTCGAGTTCTCTCCGCAATGAATCGACGTGGATACCACGACTCCCCAACAGAACCCAGAGGTGATAAATCAAATCGCATGCTTCGTAAATCAAGTGATCGTTATGCGGAGCAGGTTCTTTGTCGGCAGCGTCAACAACTTCCGCCGCTTCCTCAAGGATTTTAGCCCCCATCTTGGCGACACCCCCTTGGATCAACTTGGTTGTATACGAACCGGACGGTAGATTCTGGGATCGCACGAGGATCTCCGACATCAAACGATCCAAAACATCGGGCAGTTCGCGTGGTGATATTTCGGGGTTGCCTGGGGCTGGCGAGTTTTCTGTTTCCTCAATCACTTCGTCAAAGACTCCGCAAGTTAAATTAGCTGTCATCAGTTTTTCTTAGATCCAAACGCAATTCCCAAGTGGGTAGGTTGTCGGTAGTGGGCAATCTACTAACCCATCGCCGCTTCTGCAAAAAAAACCGCTCCGATCCCCATGGGAACGCGGACACTAAATTGCGGAATTTGGTTGCTTTTGGTTCGGGGAGATTTCGACAGGCGGGGTCTGGGCAAGTAGTTCGAATCGTTTGCGCAAGAACCGGCTCAAAAACGAGCGATAAGAATACCATACGGGACGCTGGAACGGTATGAGTTTGGAAGTGGGGGAGGCGCGGCAGCTCAATCATCGCTCGAAAACTGGAGAAAGTTGGAATTCCTACGCAAATCGCTTGATGAATACCGCGTGCGCACCCCGTTGCTGGTCCTTTAAATCGTCGATCCCTCTCGCTCAGGGGCGCTCATGGCGTCACTTGCAATCCGAAACAGGTCCGCTTGCGTCAGGTCAGGCGGCCAAAAAATTTGACTGCCCCCTTACGACCGCATAGACTCCACGTGGTGAATAAACAGGTTGACTTCTGTCTCAGCTTACATAGGCGAAAAATGTGAGTGATCACAAAGCGTTTGAAGATTTCATAGGTCGTATCCGCGCGGGCGATGAAGAGGCTGCGGAGGAGCTTGTGAGCGCTTTCGAACCCCTGGTGCGCCGCGAGCTCCGCATCAAAATGACAGATCGTCGTATGGCGCAGCTCTTTGACTCCGTCGATGTGTGTCAATCGATTTGGTCCAGCTTCTTCGTTCGAGTTGCGGCGGGTCAATATGATTTGCAAAGTCCCGAGCGTTTAGCAAAGTTGTTGTCGTCTATGGCCAAGAATAAGCTGGCTTCGCAGGCGCGAAGGCATCATGCGGAGAAACGAGATGTGGACCGGATGGACCACAATTGCAAAGAATTAGCAGTATTTCCCGATCAAAGGGAGAATCCGAGCGTTTGGCTTCAGGCAAAAGAGCTGTATCAGAAAATCCAGGAAAGCATGTCCGAGGAAGAACGAACGATGTCCGAACTCCGAAGAGCCGGTCTAACCTGGGAAGCTGTCGCCAAGAACCTTGGCGGTACCGCGCAAGCCCGACGCATGCAATTTGACCGCGCGGCCGATCGTGTCATCAGTCTGTTGGGGCTTAACGAGCAAGATGCCGATGTCAATGCGCACTCCGATTGCTGAATTTGACAGACGATGGGACCAGGGCTTAAAGCCTGATGTTGGCGAATTCGTAGCCATGCACGATCCGATTTCTCCGTCTCAACTGACTCACTTGCTGTTGATAGACCAATCGCGACGTTGGGCAGGAGGAGAAAAAGTCTCCGTCGAATACTACTTCGAGCGATTTCCAGACTTGTTGAAGAATACGGAAGGGGCGATCGATCTTTTGTTTGCGGAGTTCTTACTTCGGGAAGAGTTTGATCCAACGACTTCTATTGCGGCTTTTGCCAGTCGCTACCCTCAATTTGTAGACGAGCTGTGCAGGCAGTTTACATTCCATCGAACTGTCGGCGTGGAACTTATGCACGACGATTCTCGTGCGACGGCGAACCGAAAGGTCGACCAATTGGGTGAGATCGAGAGAATTGCGGTTCCCGGCTATGAGATCTTAGGTGAACTTGGACGGGGAGGGCTTGGGGTAGTTTACTTAGCCCGCGAGGTTCGGTTGAATCGCAAGGTAGCGCTTAAGATGCTGCTAGCCGGCCAATTCGCATCGGACAATTTGTGCATGCGACTGTTGCTGGAAGCTGAAGTGATGGCACGCCTCCAACATCCCAACATCGTTCAAATCTACGAGGCTGGACAGCACGCCGGCCACCCATTTCTAGCGCTTGAGTTCATCGGCGGCGGAACCTTGGCAGCGTGGATGGAGCGGCGTCCTCGGTCACCGCGAGATGCAGCCAACATCCTGCTTGAGGTGGCTCTTGCGATTCAATTTGCACATGAAAATGGAGTCATCCATCGTGACCTTAAACCCAGTAACCTGCTGGTTCAACCATTGCCGCATGCTCGCACCCGCGCGAGTGGTACTGAACGTTGCGAGTTCTTGGATGGGCAATGGCAGACTTCCGGTTTGTCGTACAATGAACTGCAAATTAAAATCGCCGATTTCGGATTGGCCAAGTTTGTGGAAGAGGAAGCTATACCAACTCGCTTGCCGACGACACTGCCTGGGGATCTGATGGGGACGGTAGCGTATATGTCACCCGAGCAGGCACAACGTGGATGGGAGCAAGGAGTAGCAACCCCGCTGACTGCTGCGACCGACATCTACTCGCTGGGGGCGATTCTCTACGAACTGCTCACAGGTCGGCCTCCATTCGTTGGCGTCCAACCGCTCGAAGTCCTCAATCAAGTGCTCGCTGACGAACCGGTCCGTCCTTCGCAATTAGTTCGACATATTCCGAAAGACTTGCAAACGATCTGCCTCAAGTGCTTGGAAAAGAGTCCTGTGCGACGCTACGCTTCGGCAGCGGCGCTAGCCGAAGACTTGCAGCGGTTTTTGTCGAATCAGCCGATTGCCGCTCGTCACACGAGGATCCTCGAACGCGGTTGGCGCTGGTGTCGGCGGAATCCGGTCAAGACGACCCTCACAGCCTTGGTCGCCTCATTGCTGTTGATGGTGGTATCGCTTAGCAGTGTATATTCCATCATGCTTAGCAATCAACTCTTCATAACAACCAACGGGGAGATTACCCAAAGGTCACTGAAGATCCAGGCGATTGAGCAGCTGTGGGAATCTTGCATAGCCCAGGCCGATGCTTTGCGGACGAGTCGACTAGTAGGCCAGCGATTCGAGAGTTTGCAAGCTATTGAAGCAGCGCAGGAGTTAGGGGATTCAATCCAATTCGAGCCTAATCAATTCGATCGGATGAGAAACGCAACGATCGCTGCGCTGGCTTTGTCGGACATGCGAACCGATTGTATATGGACAAAGCCTTGGCCCAAGTCGGTGCAACTGCAATCTTTTGATGATGCACTGAGCGTTTGCGCTTTTCTGCTCGAACCGACCCTGGCTGTCGTGCAAAGAACCAGCGATGGAATGGAGCTTGCGCGCGTTGAGAACGTTCATCCAGAGTCGAAGTTAGTTCTTAGCCGAGACGGAACCAAGTTGGCCATTTTCAAAGACCAGTGTTGCGTCTACAGACTGAACTCCCCTTCGCATGAACTGTTATTCGAATCAACCAGCAGTGGTCCTTGGACATTTAGCGGCGATGGAAACCACGTGATCGGCTCGGATGGCGACGGACTGCTTAGGCTTGTCGATCTGCAGAATCCGCAATCGATCAAGACCATCGGTAATTTTCGAGGGAAACATCTCATTGCGATGTCGCCAAATTCGCAATGGGCCGCAGTGTGGATTGACCATGCGATTCAGGTTGTCGACCTCGATACAGGCAACGTGATTCTTCGAGTTGTTTCACCCGGGCTACCTTTTTATCAACCGTTTGAATGGCATCCCAACTCAAAGATCTTAGCCATTCGTTCCGACCAACATGGCATTGAACTTTGGGACGTCGCAGGGGGCGAGCGATTGAGAACGATTCCGGCATATGGCCCCAGCATGTTTGTTTTTGATGTGAATGGGAATCGGTTGTTGACGAACCAGGTTTGGAGTGACCATCTGCAGTTATGGATTGTTGGTAGCGGAGAACTCGAGTTTTCGCAAAAAGGGCTCCATTTTCAGCAGCTTGCAGCTGCTCCCGCTGGCGGATTCAATTTGATCCAATCGCTTGACACTGAAACCGTGGCTCATGTCAAGATCTCGTGTCCCAACATCTATCAAACAATTCCCGCGTTGCGTAGTGACTCTCCAGGGCATGGCGCAGCTGACGTTGCGTACAGTCCGGATGGACGATTTCTTGCTTATTCTAGTCGCGGCGCGCTTGAGATCTTTGACGCCCACACGATGACAAGTTTAGCGAGCGCAATCTCACCAGGCTGCTTCTTGAGATTTGATTTCGATGGATCACTTCTAACTTCAAATAGCTTTGGAGTCGACGCAAATGGAAATAGTGAACGTGGAATCAGCCGCTGGAAAATGTGTAAGTCGAGCGACAGCAATTCTGCGAGCGAGGTCGCCTATGGACCTCCCGAAATGATTTATTCTCCACAAGCGGGTTTTGCCGACGCCCCCTTTGATGTCGGATGCCGGGGGCAAATGATTGCGGTACCCATGGATGATGGGGTATCAATATGGTCAGCGGAGCGAGGAAAATCAATTCGTACGCAAGCCACACACGAAGACGTGCGGCGCGTTTCGATAAGCCCCGACGAAAAACGCGTTGCATCCGCTGGATGGAATAGTGGCAACGTATGCATCTGGGATGCCGAAACTGGCCAATTACAACACACAATTATCCAGCCAACGGTATGCACGGCTCAATTTAGCCCGGATGGTAAAATGCTGGCGACCAATGCGGGCGAGATCACTATTTGGGAAACGCAGTCCTGGCAGGAGCTGTATAAAATCAAAGTGAGTGGTAAACCCAATAGCGGCGTGAGTTTGTGCTTCTCGCCAGACAGCAAATTGCTAGCCGCATCAGATTCGCTGGGTCGAACCCATCTGATCGATGCCGGCAGCGGGCGCGAGCTGCTGTTGCTTGTTGGCCCGACTGAAAAACAAATCAACAGCTTATGCTTCAATCCTGCAGGAACACAATTGGCCGTGCTACGTGAGGGTGGAACGGCTCACGCGTGGAATCTGGACGTCATTCAAGCGGAACTCGACGCTCGGAACTTATGTTGGAATGCGGGCGAAGAGATCGCCCCGCATTCACAAGGAAATGCTGTAGATAGGTTGAATTCGACGACCACAGACCAATCCGAGTTGCCCAAATCCAAGTTGCCCAAGGTTGATATTCGATTCGACGAACGGTTCAAACAGCTAGAAGCTACCCAGTACATTGTTCAAGCTGAATTGGCGGCGGCTCAACCGGATTTTAATTTGGCCCGTGTAGCGATTGCGAAGGCACTTGCCCTAAAGCCACAGAATCCAAAAGCCTGTAACCGATTGGCGTGGTTGATGGTAACGGGTCCAGAGCAACTCAGGGACCCTGAGCGAGCGATGGAGCTAGCGCAGATTGCCGTGCAGCATGGCACGGAAGCGGAGCGTCGATTTTATGCGAACACGCTGGGTGTTGCTCAGTATCGTGCTGGGAAATATGAAGGTGCATTAGCGATGTTGAAGCAGAGTTTGGCTGATCAATCTCCTGAGTCTCAGCCCTTTGATCTCTACTTCTTAGCGCTGTGCAGCTCAAAACTTGGCGAGCACAATGCCGCGCATGAATTTTTTGGTCGGGCTGAATTGCTGAAGGACCAGTTTCGGTCAAGCCTCGCATTTGAACAGCAGGTCGAGTTGGATGGATTCTCCAAGGAAGCCAAAACTGCGATAAGCGATGATCACATTCAGCGCGTGAACCGCTAACGACCAATCAACAAAAAATCTAAAGTTTTTGTGCGTTGTCGATTTTGTTGGCGATTTCCTTCATAGGGACATTCATTTTCGAAAGCTGTCCCAAGGGTCATTTGGGGGAGACTGCCGTGGCTTGGAAGAAATCGAGACTACTTAGCATTCTGAATCGTTGCCGTGCGCGCAAAAGCCTTGTCCGACGGATGTCCCACCAGGAGACGCGGCGGCCGGTGCTTGAGTCTCTTGAAAGTCGCCGACTGCTGGCCAATGACCTTGACGGTTTGGCCAAAATGCTCAACTCGCGTCTGACGGCTGCTGAATCAAGCCTCGGTAGTGTGCTTACAGCTTCGAAAGCAGTCTTGCCGGTCCTCAATCGATCGCTGAGCAGCATCCCGGAGATTCGACGAGTTTCCGATAATCCGAACACATTAGTCAACGAATCCCGCCCGGGACTCATCGAGAATATGCGCGACAAGCTGGTTCAAAGCCTAACGGGATTGACCAATGCGCAGATGACGCAGACCCAGATTCGCAGCCGACTCTTCGATACTCTGAAAAATGCGGGAATCTTGGGCACCCTGGATGGCAGCGTGCGCCCGACAACAGTGAGTGATGTGGACGTTTCACCTGTCGGCTTCGATGCCACAGGGAATGTCAACAATATCTCCATTCGGGTTCGACTCACCGGAAAGGTGAACATAGCCAACGAAAATTTCAAGATCGGCTTGGGGCTATCGGCGGTACCACTGCGGTTCGATTCGAACGGCGGATTGTCCGTGTTTGCGGAATTTGAATACAAGGAACTTAAATTCGGCCTGGAAAATGGGCAAGCGTTTTTTGATACTAGCAGCACCGACGAGTTTTCGCTCAATCTAAAGGCCGAGCTCACGCCGAATTCGCAGTTCACGGGCATTGTCGGCTTCATGCGAATGACAGCCCGTCCTAGCCCGTTGGGGACCACGGGTTTAAGCGCGCAAGTCTTGTTCGATATAACCAACACCGATAAGTTCGCCTCGAACGTGCGTCTGAACATCCCTCGCCTACAGGGCAAGGCCGAAATGAATCTGACCCTCATCGCTTCGATGTCGAAGTTCGAAAGTGGTTTGGACGGTACCCCGAACGACAAAGTGCGTTTCTTGTTGCCCACCATCGAGTCGGAACTGCAGATGCTATGGCCTTTTAATGGCTCGGATCCAAGAAATACCTCGGATCAACTGGGAGCTGTGCCTAGCGTTGCCTTCAAGGATGTGCGGGTGGCCTTGAATGAGTTGGTCAGCAATATGCTTGCCCCGATTTTTCGCGACATTGAAACTCAGCTGACACCCCTGAAAGCGGGCTTCTCCTTAATTAACTTCCGGATCCCTGGCCTCAGCGATCTAAGCGAAGAAGCAAACCTTGGACCCATCACTCCACTGACTTTGGCCAAGGCCGCCGATGGCAATGCCAGCCTGCCACCCGATGTCAAGGCGATCATCAACGTCGTCGACACCGTCAACAGCGTTATGTTGATTTTGGACAAGATTAAGGCCGCCGACAACAATTTGAAAATTCATTTTGGTGACTTCAGTCTCACGGAGAGCAATGGGGATTTGAGGAATCGGTCTCTGACGCAGTTGCCAGAGGACTTAGCAAAGTACCTGGATAATCTAGGTGACCGCGACGAATTGACCAAACTTGTGTCCAAGTTAGGGGGAGAGGCACAAAAGTTGATCGATCGACTCAAGGCCGATCCCCGACTACCGGACTTTGCCCAAGAAGGGATCAAGGAACTCGAACGTTATCTGTTGACCCTCAACAACAAAGTCCAATTGGAATTTCCGTTCCTTGACGATCCGGGTGGGGGAGTATTCCGGCTATTCTTGGGGCAGGATACGGACTTGGTCAAGTTCACCGCCGAGTTCCACTCTCCCCCATTCAATGCCTTTGAAAAGTCTTACCCGTTGTTCAAACTGGGCCCCGTGGATGTCGAGGCAGTCGCGCGGGGTGAGATTGATTTCGATCTAAAATATGTGGCGGGCTACGACACATATGGTCTGCGACAGTTTTTTAAGACCGTAAATGGAGTTTCAAAAGACTCGTTGGGACTTGCTTCCGGTTTTTACATCGGAACCCAGGAGCCTATCTTCAAAGCCACCGGCAGCGTCGGTGTGGGGCCTGCTGCTCGCTTGCCACTTTTTCAATTCGTTCACCCTCTGGGATTTGTGATTAACCCGGTGGAACTGAGTGCGGAGATTATCGGCCGAGTTGCAGTGAACGACTTCTTGATACAGTTCACGGATTACGATGGTGACAACAAGTTCCGGGTCTTTTCGGAGACCGAGCTACCCGCCGCAAAAGACAAGCCCTTTATCAACACCGGGGGAACTCTGGACGTCGATCTAAAATTCAACGTGGTAGCACGAACCCCGATTCCTTTGCTAGATGACGTCGTACTGTATTCGAAGCAGTTGGCAGCAACGAGACTACTCGACCTGTCACTATCTCAATACCAAGTCAATCCATTTCTACTTCCGCCAGGGCAACCGCCAGGAAAGACCCCCTTTGCACTGGACCTGAATTCGTTACCGTCAGCCAACGACGGCAATGATGATAAATGGATTGTGCGAGTCAATCAGGACGACATGTTGGAGGTCGTACAGGTCACATTGCTGCGTTTCGGTGAAGAGACCTTTGAGGTTGAAACGGTCTTACCCGTCTCGCGGCCCGTAAGTCAGATCAGTGAGTTTCTGCTCTGGGGGTCTAGCGACGCCGACCACTTTGCCATTGACGGCAGTGTCAAGGTGCCGATCCAACTCGATGGCCGCAATGGAAAGAACAGTCTGAGGTTGCTTGAATCCACAGTGTCCGTACAGCCTACATACACCCTTTATGAAACGCGCAGTGGGGCTTACCCGCAACGCCTGGAGCGTTTGTACGACAACGAGCTCGATGTCAATGTTTTTCACGCAGGGATGCAGTCGGTAACGGTGAATGCCCATCAGGATGTCGGGGGCAACTTCCTGATCCGCGGTGTTCCCCTCGGGACCACACTCTCGCTCGTCGGCGGCGAGAAGAACTTCTGGGGGGTTGGCAGCGTTCTACTCCATATGAATCAGATGCTAGGGGAACTAGAGATCATCGGTGGCAGCGGCGGACAGGACTTTGTCACCATGAGTGATTTGAAAAACAGCGATCGCTTTGCAACGACTAGTTTCCTGGTGACAGAGAATCACGTGCAGAGGATTCGGACGAGGCGGTTCGACAGCGGTCTGGATGTGCAACAAAACGTTGACATCGTGGATATTTCACTCCAGGGTATCAATCGCTTGGATATCACCGGTAGTTCGTCCCGACCGACGACCTTCAACGTGGCCGGCAATATGCTCAATCAAGTCTTTATCTTGGGCGGAAGCCAAAACGATACTTTTGTGGTGGGAAGCTCCAGTAACGGCATGGATACGTTTTTTGAAGCGTCCGCTAAGGACCGCTTTGGTCAGGACATTCCGCAACAACTCTCCTTTCACGGTGGAGGCGGTCGGGACACCCTAGTGTTCCAAGATTTGAATGCCCGTACAAGTCCAGCCACTGCTGAGTTTAGTTACAACATTTCCGCGGTGCCTGCCCTACCGAGAGTGAATGAGCCAACTACGAAGTTAAAACGCAATGTCATCGAACGCGGCCTGAATCAAGACGACAACATGGTCGAATTCGAAGATACTGACGAGTTCTTCTTCAGCAACTTCGAGGATGTGCAGGTCTACGGCAAATCTTTCCCAGGGGCTCAGTATCACGTCGAAGGCTTTAGCGGAAAACGTAGCAACGATACACTGACCGTTTACTCCAACCGTAGCGATGACCTGATTCATGTGGGAGCATTCCCGGGTGGTCTGGACGCAATCGGTGCTGCGGTTGTGCTAGATGATTTGGGAGGGAATGATCAACTCTCGATCTTCGGCACACGTATCGACGTTGGGGGTGCGCCGGTAACCAACGCGCCTCTGGTGCAATCCGGACGACTCACCAACTTTCCATTGACTTTCAAGGGTCTGGAAAATTTGCGGCTCAAAGGTCAAGGCAGCAACTCCCGGGCTCAACTGTTTGCGAATCCCATCGGGACGGCGACGATTGTGGATTCGGTCCGTAACGTGAATGTCGGCGGAGGAAAGCTTGCGAATATTCGCGGTACAGTCGAGATTACGACGTTCGCTTTCAGCGATTTCTTCACTCCAACCAATCTCACCGTCGACGACTCTGCGGCAAGCATTTCGAGCCTCCTCGAGATCGGACTCAACGATGTACGTGGCCCGAGCGAGAATGAGATATCGTTCGGCTCGGCAATCATCTCCTCGCTGACCGTAAATGGAGGAGCGGCAGGTAATGAAGTAATCTTAGAGGACACCAGAATTTCAACCCCATACATACTCAATTCGGGATTGGGAGTTGATGCTGTTCACGTTTATCGATCAAACTCCTCGGTCACGGTGAACGGCCAACGCGGCGCCGACACGGTCAAAGTGGGACTCCAAGGAGATATGCAAAGTATCCGTGGCGCGCTGAGGGTTACCAATTCAGGCAATTGGTCAACACTCGAATTGGACAACCGCAACAGCCTCATTCCTCGAACGATTACGATGAATGCCACCAACTCTCTTGGAACTGTCAGTGGACTGTCTCCAGCAGCCATCACCTTCAACCGAAGGGATATTCGGGCCTTGGACATTCACGGTGGAGCGGCGGACAACCTTTACGATGTCATCAATACCCACTTGAGCACCCATCCCGATGGCACATGGACGTCCGTTTATGCGGGCCCTGGGAACGACACGCTGAGTGTGCGTGGTACAACGGGTTCCTTGGCCATCGATGGCGGCGACGGCTGGAATCAGATCACCGTGGGTGGCCCTCGCGGTCGCTCGGGAACACTCAACCGGCTGGCTGGCAAGGTAACGCTGTACGGGAATGAGAACGCCACGAACGATGTGGTGATCACCGATAGTGCCAGCACCGGATTGCTGGGTTACGATTATACGCTGACTGATAGGCAGTTCACGCGACGCGACAGGAGCACGGGGTTTGCGAACGGAGCGGTTGACTTTGGAGACCTCGATGGCTTCTTCAATTTCGAGATCTATGGCAGCCGCCAAGGCAATCGTTTCAGCATTAACGGAACTCCGCAAGTGCTTGGTCCCACAGGAGCAGGCATCTACATTTTTACCGGCAGTGGCGATGACTCAGTCGTAGTGCAAGGCGCTTCCGCTCCGCTAAACCTCAACCTCGGGAGCGGCCTAGCCCAGTCGATCTCAATCGGTGATGCCATCTCTGCTCTCGATGCAATTGGGGGACTCGTCCAAGTGACCGGTGCCGGGATCATCAATGTCTATGTCGATGACTCCGCTTCTCGTATCACGACTAGGACCAATATCGATTACAACGAGGCCCAAGGGTCGCTCTTCTCTCGGTACGATTCGGCAATCGTGGGTGGCGTCAACCGACTGTTGAACAGCTTCACATTCAAATTCACAGAGTTCGGAAAAATCCACTATCAGACCGGCCGCGTCTTCGAAACAGGGAACTACAACCAAGTCAACGTCGATGCGGTGCCAGCCAATACCGAGGTCGTAGTCACTGGGGGGCCTGACTACGATGTGTTTACGATCGGTTTCGCTGCCGACGTACGCAGAATCTTAGGGCCCGTGACCATCCACAGCCCACAGCCCGATCTCGACTTTGCCTATTTCTACGATTACTTCAATCCGACGGCGAGTTCGACAACTATCTCCACGAATCCCGCGGAGAACTCCGGCGTGATCCTAGAGCGGTCCGGGATGCCGAGGATCACGTACAACGGATTGACTCAGCTTATTTACCTAGCACCCTTGTCGGGCGGGAATAGGTTGAACGTTCGCAGCCTCCCCGCCAGCCTCTACCTCAATATGGCGGTCAGCGATGACACAAGAATTGTTCTTGGGAGCCTTGCGCCAGCTTTGGGAGGAAACATGCACTTGATCAAGGGCTCTATGGCGGTCGCAAGCTACCGAGTCGATGATCACGTTCAAGTGACCTACGACGATTCAGGGAATTCGAGCATCCCACGCAATGTGACCATCAGTCCTTACGAGTCCTCGGGGCCTTGGGGAACCATCACTGGACTGGGCGGAAGCTCGCTGCTATTCCGCGACTATGCAACGTGGGATGTCAAACTGTTGGGGGGACAGTCAAACGACATCTATGTCATGGGAGGCAATGCCTTCGTGGCTAACATTGCGATCGATGGTGGCAGTGGTAATAACTTGCTGCAAGGTGCCAATCTCGCAAACGACTGGACAATCACCACAAACAATGCAGGTGTACTCCAAGGCAGTGCTTCCTTCAGCAACGTGCAGAGTTTTTACGGCAGTGCAGAGTTTGACGATCGATTCGTTTTCAGTGACGGTGCGCTGATAGATGGGACCATCGATGGCTTTGGTGGGGTGAATACCCTCGACTATTCCGCCTACTCGACGGCGGTGATGGTTTACTTGCCGCTGCAAACAGCCAGCGGCGCAGGTTTAGTTGCGAACATTCAAAATGTGATTGGCGGCAGCAGCAACGATCTGCTGTGGGGTACTGGCGGCAACCTACTGCAGGGAGGCTCCGGACGAGATCTGCTGATTGCAGGCGCCTCAGCTAGCTTGCTCGAAGGGGGCGAGGACGAGGATCTTCTGATCGGTGGAAATCTAATCGATAGCACTCGGCAAAACCTAATGGCCATTCTGCTGCAATGGACAGCGGTTGGGCCTGCGGCAGAATATGCTGCCCGAGTCTCCCAACTGCGCGCCACGCTGCTGTCCGATGAAAAGCTAACGGGCAATGGTGGCGACAACCAGTTGACCGGTGGGGCTTCAGCCCGCGATCTGTTTTTCGGTTCCCTGGTAACCGACCTTCAGGATCAGGAATCGCACTTTTGGATCTAACGCTCCAAGCCGAGATGGGTTGGAACTCGACGTAGAAGGACACGCCAGGGTCATCGACCGCGCATGCTCCCAAGGTTAACACGCTATGTTTTCGCGGAATCAGTCCCGACGACTCGAATGTCAACTGGAAACCGATGCCTCCAAACGTCTTGTAGATCCTAGACTCCTAGGTACCTCATACCGTGTGTCAGCTAGAACGCAAGATGTACATTTTGACCCGAACCGTCGCATAAGCTGCTTTATGCAAGCTCGAATTTACTAGGCTGGGGTTGTTTGATGTCTTTTTCGGAAACGGAAAAGATTTTTGTTGGGGTTGATGTTTCCAACGTTCATTTGGATTCCTTTCACCCTGTTGCAGAAATGCTCATCAAGCTTGACACCTGTGTTGGCGCGCTGGTCACTTATCGCACGCAGAAGAGCGTTTTCATTGAGCGATCGATGCGAATTGCTATCAATGGAGCGTGTCAAGTTGTTTCGATTCTTCCGTTTACTCGTCGGCCATCCCACAAAAGCCCACTCGATTTAGTTCGGAAAAGCCTGATGTGGGCAGTGCCGTCTCGGTGCGACCGATAACAAGCAAGGTCGCCTTTGGAATACTTTTACTGAGTGAGTAAGCCTCGTGTTGAACCTTAGATCGAAACGATTCTGCTCAGCGATTACCTGCACCTGCCTGCTTTTGCATACATGCGGATGTGCCACACATGGTTGGCGCGAGCGCTTTGTGAAGCGTCCGCCATCCGCCATGGCTTTGCCGACCTATGAATCGCCGAGCGACCCTTCAACAACACCCGCTCAGTTGATCACGGCCAAGACGGTCGCTTATCAAACGCCCCAGGGGGCTGCCGCTCTCTACGACGGGATGGATTATCAACTCGCCAGCCACGACGGCGAACTTGCGGTCGACACAACCGCCTCACCCTCTGATGTGCGGTATGTCAAACAAGATGTGGCGGTAGGGCCACCAGTCACTCCTGTTTCGCCATTGAATCAGTCGGACGGTCTAACAGTGTTTTCTGGCAATGCGCCCACCATGAGCCTGGTCGATTTGGAATCGCTGGCTCTGGCCAACAATCCAACGATACAAGCGTTGGTAGCAACGACTCAAAAGGCGGCCGGTTATCGCACCCAAGTCGGCTTGCGGGCCAATCCGACGGTGGGTTATCAAGCGGTGCAGCTGGCTGACGAGGGAACCGATCAACACACCGCGTTCATCGAGCAAGAGTTCGTGACGGCTGGCAAACTGGCCCTCAACCGCCGCGTGCTCAACGAGGCCCTTCGCTCGCAGTTGCTTGAACTGGAAACGCAGAAGGTGCGCGTGTCCACCGACGTGCGTGTCAAGTTCTACGAGGCTCTGGCGGCGCAGGAGCGAATGCGTGTCATCAACGACTTCCGGCACGTCTCCGACACGGGGGTGGAATTGGCCGAACTGCGGATGAAGGCTCAGGAAGGTTCCAAACTGGACGTGTTGCAAGCCAAGGTACAGAAGAACGAGATCGACCTGGCGCTGCAGCAAGCACAGATCGCCTTTAGCGCCAACTGGCGCGAACTGGTGGCCATAACGGGCAGCCCTCAGTTGCCCCCACGCACGCTGACTGGGGAATTGCCAAAGGCGGATTCGCTCGAGAACTGGGAATCGCGAGCGGCGATGATTGTCTCGGTCAGTCCGGAATATCAAGCCGCCCAGGCCCGTATTACGCAGGCCCGTGCCAACTTGCAGCGTCAAGGTGTGCAGGCGATTCCGAATGTGACCACTCAGATCGCCGCTGGTATCGACAACGGGACCAATTCGGGCTTGATCAACTTGGAAATCGGCGCGCCGCTGCCGGTCTTCAACAAGAACCAGGGCAACATGGCTGCGGCGCGTGCCGAGTACTGTCGCGCAGTACTCGATGCAGCACGCATCGAAAACGCGATCAAGGCACGTTTGGCGGTTGTCTCGCAATCGTTCGACTCGGCGCTGGCCGCCGTTTCGACTTACACCGCCGAGATTTTGCCGAACGCTGCTGAGTCGCTGGAACTCGCCGAAGTAGCTTACCGCGCCGGTGAAACGAGCTTCGTCCAAGTGCTGGTCGCCCGACGCACCTACTTCGACTCAAACTTGCAGTTCATCCAAGCCCAGACGGAGCTCGCTCAGGCCCGTTCGCAAATCGACGGCTTCGTTCTCACCGGAGCGCTCGACCCGGTCATGGACGAAAGTGGCGATGACAGCCTCCGCGGCCTGACCTTCAGCCAGCAATGAGCATAAGGAACTAAGAGTGACAGACTGATCATTGATCTAATCGCGATTTGCCTATAGATTCATCCCCTCAACATGCTGTGAACTCTGCGGGGGATGCGATTATCGTGAGTAGCGACGAGCCGATCTTAAAAAAACTAGTCCTCCTGGACGCAATGGCGCTCATATACCGCGCCCATTTCGCCCTCGTCCGCAGTCCTCGGTTCACGTCGGGTGGAATTTGCACTTCCGCTATCTTCGGCGTGGCCAATACGCTCCTCGATATCATCCGTCGCGAAGAACCGACGCATATTGCCGCCGCATTTGACACGGCTGAACCCACCGCTCGGCACACGGCCTTTCCGCAATACAAAGCCCAGCGCGACGCGATGCCGGAAGATATCGCGCTGCAATTGCTCTGGATCGATCGACTCTTCGATGCCTTCAACATTACTTGTATTCGCATGCCCGGTTACGAAGCGGATGACATCATCGGCACGCTGGCCCATCAAGCCGCCGATGCGGGTTTTGACACGTTGATGGTCACCCCCGACAAAGATTACGATCAACTGGTCCGCAACAATGTGCATGTGTGGAAGCCTGGGCGCAAGGGCTCGGAGTTCGAGCTGCTGGGGGTCGCGGAGGTGTTGGCCAAGTGGGAGGTAAGTCGAGTTGAACAAGTGATCGACGTGCTGGGGTTGATGGGTGATGCGAGCGACAATATCCCTGGCGTTCCCGGCATTGGCCCCAAAACGGCCCAGAAGTTGATCGCCGACTTTGGTTCGCTCGAACATCTGATCGAATCCAGCCATCAACTGAAAGGCAAACAGAAAGAACGGATCGAGGAGCATGTCGAACAAGCCTTGCTCTCCAAAAAGCTGGTTACCATTCAGCTGGATGTGCCTCACGGGTTGGATATCAACGCGTTTCGCTGGAAATCGCACGACGACAAGAAACTCAAAGCCTTCCTCAGCGAGCTGGAGTTTGACACGCTGGGCAAACGGTTGTTCGGCAATACCTTCTCATCTTCGGCCAGTCGCGCGACCGTGGTGCGCGAAAAGCGTGAGGCAGAAATCCAGGCCTCGCTCTTCGATGGCATGTCGGATGAACTGACGTTGCATGACGTACGGCACAAGTACATCACGGTGGCCACCCCTGAAGCGCGGCGGGAACTGATCGAGAAACTATTGGCCGCTCCCGAATTCTGCTTCGATACGGAGACGACGAGCATCAAACCGCGCGAGGCCGTTCCGCTCGGGCTCGCCTTTTCGCTGAAGAAAAACGAAGCCTACTATGTCGTTTGTCCCGAGACGGAAACTCAACAGATTCTGGAAGAATTCCGTCCGGTGTTTGAGAGCGAGCAGAACGTCAAGGTGGGCCACAATCTCAAGTACGATTGCGAACTGCTCAAATGGCACGGTATTGATGTCGCCGGCACTCTGTTTGATACGATGCTCGCGCACTCGATGAAAGAACCCGAGATGAGGCATGGCCTCGACTACTTGGCCAAGCTCTATCTGAACTACACAAAAATCAAAATCACGGAACTAATTGGTGAACCAGGGCCCAATCAGGGCAACATGCGCGATGTGCCGATCGACGAAGTGACCAAGTATGCTTGTGAGGATGCCGACATCACACTGCAGTTGGCCCAAGCTATTCGCCCCGACATCGAGTCGCAGGGAGTGGCCCGGGTCTGCTACGAAGTGGAATGCCCACTGATTCCGGTGTTGGTCGATATGGAGCATGAAGGCATTCGACTGGACATCGGCGCACTCGAACGTTTCTCGGTCAAGCTCTCGGTGGAGATCGATGAACTCCGCGATCGTATTTTCACTCTAGCCGGACACGACTTCAACATCGATTCCCCCAAGCAATTGGGGAAAGTGCTGTACGAAGAGCTGCAATTGGAGAGCCAACCCAAAAAGACCGCCACCGGTCAGTACTCGACCCGCGAGTCGGAACTTGAGCGCTTGGCGGGACGCCATCAGATCATTGCCGACATTCTGGACTACCGCAACGCAGTCAAACTGAAAAGCGTCTATGTCGATCAACTTCCGCTGAGTGTCAACCCACGGACCGGTCGGGTGCACACGCACTATGAGCAAACGTGGACAGCCACGGGACGCATGCAATCGGACAAACCGAACTTGCAAACCATTCCCATTCGCAAGAAACGGGGGCGTGAAATTCGGGCTGCCTTCGTCCCCCGCAACGAAGATTTTGCAATTCTGTCGGTCGATTATTCGCAAATCGAACTGCGGGTGATGGCCGACTTGAGCGGCGACGAAGCGATGATTGAGGCCTTTGCGAAAGGAACCGATATCCATGCCGTGACCGCTTCGAAGGTCTACAAGGTCCCGTTGGAGGAAGTCACCCGCGAAATGCGCGACAAGGCCAAGACGGTGAACTTTGGAATCATCTACGGCATCTCGGCTTTTGGCTTGCAGCAGCGGTTGAACATACCGCGCGGCGAGGCGCAGGAGTTGATCAAGAATTACTTCGCCGAGTACCGCGGAGTTGCGGCCTACATTGAGCGGACGATCGCATTTGCCAAAGAGCATGGGTTTGTGCAGACGCAGACGGGGCGGCGACGCTATCTCCGCGATATCAATTCTCGCAGTCGCACGGTGGTGAGTGCCTCTGAGCGGTTGGCGATGAACAGTCCTATCCAGGGAACGGCAGCCGACATCCTCAAACTCGCCATGATTCGTGTCCATCGACTGCTCAAGGCGGGGGGCTTTCAGACCAAGATGCTGCTGACCGTGCATGACGAAATCGTCTTTGATCTCGACAAGTCGGAGGAGCCGTCTGTGGTCCCCTTGATCGTCGAGGCGATGTCGGGGGTACTTCCGATGTCCGTTCCGCTCGCCGTGGAAGCGGGTATGGGAGCCAACTGGCTCGAAGCCCACTAAAAGATCGCTCCGGTTAACGGCAGTGTTATTGACCGCGCTCGCGAACTTCATGCAATTTGAACCACCTCAAAAATCCAGCTACAATTAGCTGACCAAGAGACTTTCGCTTAACTGCGAAAGAATTTCCAAAGTCTTCCAATGACACCCGAAGAGGTGCACGATGGCTAACATCTTTTTGTTTATGGGGCTTCTGATTGCCTCGGAAGCATGTCTCGTCACGTCCAACGCTTTGAAAAATTCCGGCGAGCCCAAGTTGCATAAGGCAAGAAATGCACTGCGAGTTTCAGGCAGCGTGGCGGTTAGCGCAGCCGCTGCAGTAGCGATCGCGAGTCTTACGGCTTAGGCCTCACGTAGCTGCCTCTCTCCGAGACGCAGACATTTCGCATCGCGGAGAGATGCGACTACGTGTTTCGTCCAACAAGTAAAACACTGGATGAACACCAGCTGCACCCGACCAACGCCCCAACGGCACCCACCTAACCGCAGTTAAGGCTGACTAACTCACTCGACCTGCTGCTTACTTCGGAGATAGCTGAGCAAATCACGTACTTCTTCTGCACCCAGCGGTGTTAATAATCCGTCGGGCATGGTGGATGCCGACGTGGCCCGCATCCGCTCGATCTCTTCAAGCGGAATGCGATAGGCTTCATTGGCCGTGGCCAGTTCTAATAATGTCTCGGTTTGAGAGGTGACGAGGCCAGTCAAGACGCGGCCGTCGACCAGTTGCACGATGGTGGCGCGAAACTCCTTCGTGACCACTGCACCCGGATCGATGATGTTTTCGAGCAAGTAGTCGATGTTCGAACGTTGGGCACCGGTCAAGTCGGGGCCAAGCTTGCCACCTTGGCCAAACAGCATGTGGCAACTGCCGCAGTTTTTTTCGAACAGTTGTCTTCCCTGCACTGCGTTTCCGACAGCCAACTGCTCCGGCGTCAACTCCCTTCGCCAACGCTCGATCTGCTCCCGACGTTCCGCGGAACTCTCACGCACTTGACCCCAATGCTCGTATAACAATGCGGTGAGCGTGGGCTCCTCTAAATTGACGATTTGCCGCCCCTGCGCAGCGCTGATTTCTTCACGGTCAATATCACCGGTTGCCAGTGCCATGAGCAGTGACCGAGCCCACGTTGGTCGCGATGCCAAAATCGAAATCACACGGGGGCGGTCCAGTGGTGCAAACGTTCGCAGTCGCTTAACCAACTCCACGCCAATCTCAGGATCAGCCTCAGAGGCCAAACCTTCGGCCGCAAAGATGTTCACGTAACGTTGCCCCAGCAGCTTCAGGCACAGTGGCTTCAACTCAGGTGCCCGGGCCTGAACCAACGACTGCAGGGCGACTGTCCGCACCTCCAAGGGTTGCTTGCCGTCGGCCGCCAGTCGCATCAACTCAGCGATCGCCCGGCCATCACCAAACAAGACTTCCAATTGCTGAACGGCTTGCTGCAAGGTGGGATCGCTCACCCCCCTCAGTCGATCGGTGAGATTTTGCCAGCCCAACGGCATCGCTACTTGTCGCTGCCCTGCCAGGCCAGCAAAGATTCCAAGCACGATTTGGGTTTGATTCGCCTGTGGCAACTGCAAGGCAACGGAGACCAAACGGTCCAGCATGCCAGCCTGCGATACCCCACGCTCGCTGACCCGCCTCGCAATCAAACGCTGCATGTAAGGCAACTGGCATTCGTGCAAGAGCTCCACCAACTCCAAACTCAGGTCATCGCCCAACGGCGTGAGTCCGTACCAAATCATCAACGGCAAGTTGTGATCGTCGGCATCTTCTGCATGCGACAGCAACCCCTTGGCCAGCTCGATCCTTAAGGGATGAGGCAACCGTTGGAGATTGCTGGCCAATTCCAACCGCACCGATGCAACCGGCTCCGAGCGGGCTAGCGCACACAGCCGCGGCAGGTAAACCCGTGTCAACATTTCGGAATTCATGTTGATTTTCGTAGTGCCATCCATTGCGGAAGCACGAGGCCGGGTGCCATCGCTGTTATCAAGCCTCAGCGGTTCGAGCAGCAAGCGAATTGACCACTTGCGGATATGCGGGTCCGCATCGTCCAGCAGCGACAGCAGTTGTGTCTCGTCCAGGGCGTCGAGCTGGCCCAGTCCCCACAAGCAGCGCAGTCGTTCAACGGTAGTTGTCCCTGCGTTCAAGCCCAGCGTCAACAGCTCGAGAGCGGCTGCGCAGTCGACTCCTTTGAGATGCATGGAGCGCATGACTTCCCGCGCGCGACGCGCCCGCCACTCGGTCCCCGTACGCTGCAACTCCGCCAACACCACCGGTTCTTCGGTGGTAACTGGGGTTGGCAGTGCGACCACGGGATCGTAGCGAAGCTTGTAGATTCTTCCGCTGGTGCGATGCACGCCGGTATGATCGTGGCACTCGCCGGTATCGCTCCAGTCGATGAGCAGGGCATTGCCATCGGCACAGGTGGTGATCTCCATTCCGCGAAACCACAAGTCGTTCGAAAACACGAAATCGGCCTCATGGCGTCCTACGTAGCCCGACCCCTCCGCTTCCAATTTCTCCACGTTGACACGACGACCGTGCATGTTGACGGTCATCAGCTTTCCTCGATACGGCTCGGGCCACGTTTCATCTTGATAAATCATCATGCCAACATGAGCGTGCCCGCCGCCCAGCTCTGCCGCTGAGCCATCGCGAGAGGCTTGCCAACCTTGGCCGGTGTCGAAATGCCAGTGGTCCGCATGCATATCCAGCAGTTCGTAGACGTGTGGATTGGCATCGATGGTGTGTGAGCGCTTAAAGTGCGCTCCGGGGATGGCATGCCACAGGTGTCCGTTCACTGTGTTGATAAACAGCAAATCGCCGACAGAGTTCCAATCGTGCCCCCAAGGGTTGGTTGTGCCGTGTGTCAGCGCTTCAACCACTCTTCGCTGCGGATGATAACGCCACATCCCGCCCCGCATGGGCACCCGCTCGGCGTCGCCGCTGCCAGGGAGCCCCAGTTCCCCGGGGCAAGAGGCACCGCAACGACCGACCAGCCAGCCGTCCGGCCCCCAACTCAAACCATTGGCGAAGTTGTGGTAGTTTTCGCGGGCCACATGAAAGCCATCCAACACGACTTGGGGCGGTCCGTCGGGTATCAGATCACCATCGGCATCGGGCACGAACAACAACTGAGGCGGGCACATCAACCACACACCCCCTTGCCCCGTCACGATCCCCGTTAACATCTTGACTGAATCAAGAAACACCGTCCGTTGATCCGCCACCCCATCATGGTTGGTGTCTTCCAAGACCAGGACGCGATCGTTAAGCGTCAGGTCGAACCGCGCCGTCCGCTCAGCGTAGGTGTAATTCTCAGCGATCCACACTCTTCCGGCTGGATCGACCGAGATAGCGATCGGGTTCTGAACATCCGGTTCTGCCGCAAACAAAGTCGCGGAGAAGCCGGGGGGCAAACGGAGTTTCTCAAGTGCTTCGCCAGGGGTGAGTAGATCCTCCGTGAGCGGCTCGCTGTTATAGACCTCCGGAAACGCCTCCACAGGCTCCTGCGGAACTGGGCTGCCAGTCGCAGAGGCGCTAGAGCTGGAGGCGGCTGAGAGAGTTGGCGCAGAATCCGAAGGCACTTGAGCCACGGTGGCTTCTGCCCACAGCAACATTAGAAACAACAAAGCGCGAACTAACATGGTTACATGTCACTCATTTTCGAGTTGTTGGGCGAGCCCATCGTAGGTCGCCCGCTCTTCGGGGGTAACCGTGGGATACTCGAGCTCCAGCGATTCCAATTTGGCGGTCAAGATATCCGCCACCGCTGCTCGTGCGTACCACTTGTCGTCGGCTGGAATGACGTACCACGGAGCTGCTTTCGTGCTGGTGGCACTCAACGCCTCTTCAAAGGCGGTTTGGTACTTGGGCCAGAGCTTGCGTTCTGCTAAATCATTGGCATTAAACTTCCAATGTTTCTCAGGTTCACGCAAGCGTTCCAGCAACCGTTCTTTTTGTTCGTCCCGCGAGACATGCAAATAAAACTTGACAATCTGTGTTCCGTTATTGGCTAAGATCTGTTCGAAGCCGTTGATTTCCTTGTAACGACGCTTCCAAAGTTTTTCGAGCGATTTTTCTTTGAGCGAATTGAGCTTGGGAATCCGTTGAGGTGTCAAGAATTCGGGGTGCACGCGAACCACTAACACTTCTTCGTAGTACGAGCGATTGAAGAGACTGATCATGCCGCGTGCAGGCAAGCACGGGATGGAACGCCACAGAAAGTGATGGTCCAGTTCCGCGCCGCCCGGTGCCTTGAACGAGTAAACGCGACAGCCTTGGGGATTCACGCCGTTCATCACATGCCGAATGGTGCCATCTTTGCCCGCGGCATCCATCCCTTGCAGGATGACCAGCAGTGAATGCGAGTTGCTTGCGTAAAGTCGACGTTGGGCCTCTTGCAACTGCGTGATGTCTACCGCCAAGGCCTCAGCCGCGTGCACTTTATCGTTCAGTTCCTTCCCCGCTTGCGTGGGGCGTTTCGACAGCTGCAATTCACTTCCCGGATCCACCAGGAATTTCTTTTCGTCGAAGCGGTGTTTTTTGGCCATGTTCCAATCCTCGGCAAGCGTCCCAGCGGGCGATTAGGCTCTTATTGTACTCGATCTATCTCAGGCTGAGGTGGTTACACCTAGCTGCCTCCACGTAGCTGCCTCCACGTAGCTGCCTCTCTCCGAGAGGCAGTTGTTTCGCCTCTCGGCGAAAGGTCAGCTGTTCGCCTCTCGGAGAGAGGCTACTACGTGGTCGAAACCTGCCGTTTCAGTCTGGCAACTGAACTACTTCGCCGCCGGCGCGCGTAAAGATGGCTTTGAGGATTTCCAGATCGACGGTGTCGTTGAAGAGACGAGCGCTTCCGTCTCCAAGCAGGAAAGAGTAAAATCCATCGACGAACAAGCCAGCCGAGGGATCGTCCATGTTCACTTCGTAGTCTTGCGGGGCCGTCCAAGGTACGGCCCGTTCCGTTTGCGTCTCGACCAACATTGCAGTATTGCTCAAGCCATCCATTACGTCCCGCAAACGCGTCGGCTCTTTTAACCGCAAGAGGGTTTCTTCACCAACGAGCGCTTGATAAACCGTATGGCCAAGTTTTGTCTCGCGTTGGGGATGCCGATAGACGTCAGGCATTCTTTCCAGTAACGCAAGGTTATGCTCGCTGTCCCACGGCTCCTCCAAGTTGAACTCGTTGAACAATTCTTGTTCACCCAGGAACGGAAGCACAGCCACCCGCCAACTGATCATCGGTTCTCCCTCGTCATCCAAACCCGCGGTGGCAGGGAATGTCTTGTAAGCCGACTCAAAATTGTGCAAGGCCAACCCCAGCTGTTTCAAGTTATTTGACGACTGTGCACGTTGTGCGGAGACTCGCGACGCTTGGATGGCGGGCAACAACATGGCGGTGAGCGAACCGATGACGCTCGCATCCTGAAAATCTTTGACTTCGTAGATTAACCTCGCATCGCTCCGCTTGGGCTTCAGCATACCCAGGATCTCGACACCGAGACGATCGATGTAGGCAAGCATGGCTACTCCTGTAGGACTGTCTTGAGGAGTGTTCGACTTCATTTCTGAGGTGATCTGTTCGTGCGCGAAGCTGAGCAGGTTGGCCATCGCCGCCTCAACTTTTTCAGCATCCGCTGGGGTCTTGGCGGAGACCACCAACTGCAGCTTTTCTTCGTCGCTCATTTGGACCCGCAGTGCCAGCAGCTCGGTGGCATCGATGACCGTCGACAGGTCGCCCACGATGGGCGGTGGCAGGGGAGTTCCCTCTACGAAGCCAGCCAACAGCGGTCGGAGCGAGGCAATGGAGACAAACGCCAGGGCATCTTGGCGGGACTGGATCGCGGCCAAGACCGAGGCGATGTCGTTATTCGGATCGGCATTCCGCCGCATCATCTTGGCAAAGTTCTTGGTACCAAAAATGGCCGTGTTGGCATCAACAGCGTGCACGATGAGTTCTTGTGGTCCTTGAAGTCGCACGTATTCAAAGCCATTTTCGTCGACGACTCCATTCCCATCGAGCATTTCCGGAGACAGATCGTTTAAGTCGAATGCCGCGGTCGACTGAATCAGGGCGCCAAATTGCGGTCCCATTAGCCCAGGCATGCCAATCAGCACATCGATGCGTTCAATTTTCAACGGATCGATCCCTGCGTTCTCCAACCCAGCTGCGGTGATCACTTCCAAGGGAGCCATCTGCAGGGTCTGACTGTTGGCCAACCGCGCCGGCCACACCGAGATCGAAGCCAGCGTTTGTCCCGGCACATATTCAGCCACCAGGACGGATGCGGCCTCTTGAGCGCACAAGCGACTGGCAGGAACAACCGCGACCAAGATCGCAATGATTAAACGCAGGCCTCGGGTCATCGTAACGCTCCAGTGAAATAGCTTTCGCAATTGAATAATCGTCCCTGGTTTTCATAGTGGACGAGGCTACGAGTCCCGCATTTCATAGTGGACGCCCACCTACTCGTATTCTGCCAGTTCCACCGTCGGTATCACGCGACTCATTTCTTCCACATCGGTGACCCCCTGGGCGACCTTTAGCAAGGCGGCGCGGCTAAAGTCGAGCATGCCGCGATCGATGGCCGCTTTATGCAAATCCGCTGCACTACCGGCCCCGCAAATCTTCTCTTTCATCGATTTGTCAATCGTCATGACCTCGAACAAGCCCGATTGGCTAACGTAACCGTCTTGCGAATTCGGGTCGGACGCGTCTGGACCAAAGATCACATTGCCCTGTCCGGGCTCGAGATAACTACGCACGTCGCGGAAGGTTTCGGGGGAGTGGCTAATGTCATACATCTTGCGGCTAGTCGGCGAGAGCTGCCGAATCAGGCGTTGAGCCACAATGCCCAATAGGCAATTCGCTAAAAAGAACGGATTGACGTTGAAGGCCAACATGCTTTGGACGGCACCGGCAGCCAGCGGCGCGTGCAGGGTGCTCAGCACGAGGTGTCCGCTGTTGGCGGCCCGCACGGCAGTCTCGGCCGTCTCTTCGTCGCGAATTTCGCCGATCATGATCACATCGGGACTTTGACGCAAAATTCCACGGAGCAGTTCAAGGAAGCCCAGCCCTACTTTGGGTTGCACCTGGCACTGGCGAATTCCCTTGATGATATGTTCGATGGGATCCTCCAGGGTACTGATCATTCGCCGCCCATTGTTCAAGTAGTCGAGGCAAGCGTAGAGCGTGGTCGACTTACCAGCACCGGTTGGTCCAGTCACCAACAGCAAGCCGCTGCCGCTGCTGAGCATTGCGCGGAGGTGAGCGAACTGATCGCCTACAAAACCAAGACTCGATAGATCCAAGTTGCGTTCGGAAGCGGGCAGCACCCGCAGCACCATATCTTCACCGTGCAGTGTCCCCATGCTGTTGACACGGAAGTCGACCGGTTGGCCGTCCGCTTGGTAATTCCAACGGCCGTCCAGTGGATGTCGGCGTTCGGACAGGTCCATTCCAGACGCCGACTTGATCAAGTGCAGCACTTGAACCCCCATCGTTTGAGAGAGCACGACCAACTGCCGAATCACTCCCAGTTGGCGAACGGAGACCACATAATGGTTCGCGTTAGAAATGAGGAAGATATCGCTGGCTTTCCACTCAACCGCTTTGCTCAAGATGATGTCAAGCGCTTGTCTGGGTTCCTTTTCATTGATTGATGCCAACTCGGGCGGCAAACCGGAGCCATTGTTGGTTGCTGTGGCAGTGCTCATTGATTGCTCCCCGTCGCGAGTGCCGAGTTTTTGTCTTTGGCGATGTTTAGGACTTTATGCAACTTCATCAATCCGAATACATGTTGCACATCGACCGGTACGGAGTGGAGCACCAACGTCCCGCCTGCAGAGCGAATTTTTTTATCAGTGGCCAGCAGCCAGCCGATTCCACTGGAATCGATGTAGTCGGTATTCTTGAGCGAGACGAGGATCCGTTGGTTGTAGTTCGACTCGCCCAGTAACTGGGAGAGCAAATCCAGGTTGAGTCCCGGCGTGTTTTGACTGATGCGGCCCGAGAGCGACATCTGGCACAGACCGTCGGTTTGGTCTTCAATCTTGAGGTTCATGGTGGGAGTTCTTGCATGCAACTGCGGAGATACGTGGAGATGACAGAATCGTAACTGTTTTCGCACCGCCATTCTAGTAAGCTTAGGTGCGGAATACCGAGAGTTTTTCCCACCGAAAGAGGTAAACAACAAAACCGCCACAGCTTGCCCAAAGCTGCGCACCAGCCTTTGCATGAGAGCCGTTTTAAGATTGCGACCCGGCTGTCGTGCACGTACAAAGGGTTGTTAGGTGGGTGAAACCCTGCAAACTCTACTTTTTTCAACCCAAAGCTGTCAGTGTTGCCGCCCCGCTGGTCCATCGACTATGCTCCTTGAGATCTCCGGTTAGGCGTTCAGCTCTAATCACCTATTCAAAACGACTTTGCTAATCAAAAACTGAAACATGACGCAACCTAATCAGCATTCTGCGGCAGGGAGATGGGTCGAGATCGTTTTCGACTGTTTGCCACTTCGCTCCGTCTCCCGCGTCGACGTGCCTCTTGACGCGTCACCGAAGCTGGCCCAAAAAATGTTGCGTGTCAAAGCCGCGATCGACAAACACGGCACGCTTAACACGTACTTTTTGCACAACGCCACCTGCACCTTTCATCTGACCAACGATCCGAACATTGGCATGGTGCAGTTTGATTTCGAGGGAGTGATGCTTACCGATTCTTCGGATCTGATGGCCCAACGCTCCGAACTTCGCGTCGAACTCAAACGCGAAACCTGCGGCTGGCTCAACCAAGCTATCGTCGATTGGCTGGCCGAGTCGGTGCGGCAGAGCGTGCTAGTCGAGTTCAATCGCTATATCCACAACGGTGACTTGAGCAAGACCCTTGAGCGCGTCCGCCAAATGGAAATCGCCAGCGACCAAGCGGGCGGCTTCGTGGGCATGTACTTGTAGAGCAAACAATGCAAGGAAACAAACGTGTCAAAAGGTGTCAGCGACGGACTTAACGTTGGTCAATAGCTGATTTCAAAAGTCTTTTTGAAATTCCTTTCTCGAAGCCAGTTTCGGACAGGGGTGTTGGATTTTTCGAGGTATGGCTCGGGTGTTCATTGATCTAACCGTGCCAGTGGAAATAATAATGCAACGTTGCTTCGGGTTTACGACCAGCGCCTGGCGGAACAGAGTTAGGCTCTGTGGGGACACAACCTGACGAGGGATAGCCGGAGTCGACGGTGCGTCAATGACCTGTTCCGGAGCGTCTGAGGATTTCTCAGACGCTCATTTTGCTCTCCCGTATTTGGTTCGTTTTGATCAGCAGACTCAAGATCGTAACGCCCTTCCGCTCCCAACCGGGGAACGCATCTTGTGAAGAAGCTGCAGCGGCATCGTGCCGCCGCTTTTCAATTCCAACCGTCTCGACAAGGCAGCGCATGAACTGGATTCAAGCCTCACAGACTTTTGATGGACCAGCAACGTCTCGAACTGGAAAGTCATGTCACTGCTCCGGGGAAGTGAATAGCATCTTGGAAATTTCTTCAAGATGAGCTTTGAGTTCGATGTGTTTGGGCTCGGCAATTAGATTGCGACGTCGGGCAAGTTCGAGGAGTGGTACGCATTCTTGAACCGCTCCGCGAGCGATAATGAAGAAGTTCTTGCGGTCGGCTTTGGTGAAGCGGCCGTTGCCTTCTGCAATATTGGCGGAGATGGAGAGAGCTGCCCGATTGAGCTGATCGACTAGGAAGCCATAGCCGCGGGTGAACTGCAGGGTCGTCGCACAAACATGGTCAGCGAAGTCAACAGACTTCTGATAGACCAGCAACTTCTCGAACTGGAAAGTCATCTGGCTGCTCCAAGGAAGTGAGTAGAGCAGTAGAAAGTAGACCGAGTAGAGGGGGAGAAAATCGAGCCGCCATGAACGTCTTGGGCCCTGGAGAATCTCCCGGTCTTGAACGCTCTACTGCTCTACTTTCTCCCCTCTACTCTCTACTTCGGCTTTCAGCCGAAGTCGGGGTGATAGGATTCGAACCTACGACCCTCTGGTCCCAAACCAGATGCGCTAGCCAGGCTGCGCTACACCCCGAACAAGTGATGACTTTAGACGATCGCCTCCGATGCTGCAATGCGGTCTTTGAAATTCTGCTCCCTGCGCATTCAGTTTTGTGTTCAATCGTCCCTCACAATCGTCATGGTCGGTCGTTGTGCGGAAACGAGCGGGCAGCGGCGCTCTACTCCTCCCCTACGACTTTCTCAATTTGGCCCCTTGTCGAGCCATTTCCAACCTGCAAAGAGCTAGCGAATCCTTCGCTTACATCAGTAATCTCCGCAGGTTAAATCCCAAATTTTGACTAGAAAGTGCTCGCATCTTGAAGCGAATGAGCGTTTTCGCACGGACTTTGGAGTCCGATTTCAGCGATTGGATCGTTAAACCAATACCCGAACGCAGTTTCTGGGGGGCTTCGCGTGCAAAATTAAGGCTGCCTTTGAGCGAGACTGAAATCTCAAGCAACCTTTGTACTGTTGCGATTTACAAGCTTGAGGCGACAAGCGTGATTGAGAGCGTTCAGACACAGACGAAAAACCTATACGATGCTCTGCTGATTTCGGTCGAGCAGCAGCACTTCGTGCAGCCCTTGCGGGCTTCAGGGCTATCCGTTTTGGGGACCTCCGACTTGGTGGCAGCAGAGGCTATGTTGTCGGAGGGATGTTTCGGCGTCATTTTGCTGGATTTGGGAGTATCCGGAGCGACCGAGGTCAAATTTTCGGAATGGCGGCGTTTGGGAAATTCTCTCGCACAAATCCTTTTACTCTGCCAACCGGCCCAAAGCATGGCAGCGATTGAGGGTATTGTGCAAGGTGCCGATGGCCAGCTTCCGCTCCCTCTTTCGTTTGAAGCTCTGGCCCTGCAAGTCAACTATTCACTGGCTCGTTTCCGCGATCGATCACTTGAATCTCGCAAGTCAAATGAGATCGAATCGCTGGTGTTGCACCAGACCCTCGAGCTGCAACAAATCCACGTTGAGATCATGAAACTGCTCTCCGTGGCCTCATGCTACCGAGATCATGAGACGGGAACGCACAACCAACGGGTAGGCCTGGTGAGCGGTTTGTTGGCCAAAGCAGTTGGTTGGTCAGATATGGAGGTTGAGGATTTGCGGCTAGCGGCGCTAATGCACGACATTGGCAAGCTGGCCATTCCGGATGTGATCCTCCGCAAACCCGGAAAGTTGACGCCGCAGGAGTACCGCTTAATGCAAAGGCACACGATCTTTGGCGACGAAATTTTGGCCGCATCCAAGCTACCTGTTTTGGCATTGAGCCGGCAGATTGCGTTGAGCCATCATGAGCGTTGGGATGGCGGTGGTTACCCGCATCAACTTCGCGGCGTGAGGATTCCTCAGGCCGCCAGGATCGTCGCAATCGCCGATGTGTACGACGCGTTAACGCACGATCGCATTTATCGTGAAGCCCTGCCCGAGTCAGAGGCCATGTCGATCATGGGAGAAGGACGCGCAACTCATTTTGACCCCGAGCTGCTGGATGCTTTCTTTGAGATCCGGAACGAAGTCGACCAAGTGAATGCGACCATCCTGGAGGACCCGGTCGAGAATAGCCATAAGTTGGCAATCTGGGAAGAGCTCGTCTGCTGAAGTCGTAAAGCCTACTTTCAAAAAGCAGGCAGAAGGCGTAGGCTGTTTGCCTGCTTTTCTGCAGCTGCATGACCTTTCAATAGCTCCCACCTAGCCGCTTGGAGGAATCCCCTATGGCACGTCCCGTCACCTTGTTTACCGGTCAATGGGCCGATCTACCCATTGAACACATGGCAAAACTGACCAGTCAGTTCGGCTACGATGGAATCGAACTCGCCTGTTGGGGCGATCACTTCGAAGTTGACAAGGCGATGTCGGAGGATGATTACTGCTCGCGGAAACGCGAATTGCTCGACTCCCATGGACTTCAGTGCCACGCCATCAGCGCCCACTTGGTCGGTCAAGCGGTACTCGACACGATCGACGCTCGCCACAAAATAATTCTCCCAGACTATGTGTGGGGCAACGGAGAGCCTGCAGGGGTCAATCAACGGGCTTGCGAAGAACTTAAGCAAACCGCGCGGGCCGCCCAGCGGTTCGGCGTGGGAGTCGTCAACGGTTTTACTGGCTCAAGCATTTGGCCGTTGCTCTACTCGTTCCCACCCGTTTCCGACGCGATGATTGCCGATGGCTTCAAGCTGTTCGCCGAACGCTTTAATCCCATCTTGGATGTGTTTGGCGAATGTGGCGTGAAGTTTGCCCTCGAGGTCCATCCGACCGAAATCGCCTTCGATATCTACACCGCCGAACGGGCATTGGAAGCGGTCGGCTATCGCGAAGAATTCGGCTTTAACTTCGACCCCAGTCACTTGATTTGGCAAGGGATCGACCCCGTCGAGTTCATTCGGGCCTTCCCTGAACGCATCTACCACGTACACGTTAAAGATGCTATCCAGACGCTCAACGGCCGCAGCGGTATCCTAAGCAGTCATCTCAACTTTGGCGATCCACGCCGAGGCTGGGATTTCCGCAGTCCGGGGCGCGGCGGAGTGAACTTCGAAGAGATTATCCGCGCGTTGAACGTCATCGACTACCAAGGACCGCTCAGTATCGAATGGGAAGACAGTGGCATGAATCGCGAGTTTGGCGCTGCCGAGGCTTGCCGCTTTACCAAGAATATGAACTTCAGCCCAAGCGATCGCGCGTTTGACGCCGCCTTCGACGAATAGACTTTTTTACGAAACTGTGGTGCAGTGAGCGACCCGAAGATCCAAATTCAGTTCAATGGCAAAGCCATGGAAGTCCCCGCCGGTTCGACCATTGCCGATTTGCTGCAAGTTGCTCAAATGCGGAGCCAGCTGGTGGCCGTCGAACAGAATCTGGAGATCATCCCCCGCGAATTGCATGCGCAGACGACCGTCGGCACAGGTGATGTGATCGAGGCGGTCACGCTCGTCGGGGGAGGTTGATCGAGGATGAACGAACATCAACCTCCTCCAGCGCCGGGAGTCTACAACTCGGCAGTCACCGAGCCAACAACTTCCGCACCTGCATGGACACCGGTGGCGGATGAGCCGCTGCGTGTCGGCGAGTTCACTTTGGCCAGTCGCTTGATCTTGGGGACAGGCAAATATGACACGCTTGAGTTAATGCGCGATTCGTTGGCCGCTTCGGGTGCCAACGCGGTCACCGTCGCGGTCCGCCGTGAACGGATGTACGACCGCGTCGGCCAAAACATTTTGGACTACATCGACCCCGCCACCTATCTGCTCCTTCCGAACACGGCCGGCTGTTACAACGCGACCGATGCCGTGCGGGTCGCCAAGTTAGGTCGCGAGATCCTGCGGGCCCTTGAGAATCCTGGAGCCAACTGGGTCAAGTTGGAAGTGCTCGGGGACAGCAAGACGTTGTTGCCCGACCCCGTCGCCACCATCGAAGCCTGCAGTACTTTGGTCGCCGAGGGCTTTCAGGTGCTGTGCTACACGAGCGATGATCCCATCGTTGCCCGTCGCTTGAAAGATGCTGGAGCGACCAGTGTCATGCCGGCGGGCAGCCCCATCGGTAGTGGCCAAGGGATCCTCAATCCCAATAACTTGCAGATCATCCTCGAGTACTTAAAAGAAGGGGATCCAACCTATCCCGTTATCATCGACGCGGGAGTGGGCACGGCTAGCGATGTGGCTGTGGCCTTCGAGCTCGGGGCCGATGGAGTACTGCTCAACTCCGCTGTCGCTCACGCTCGCGATCCCGTCCGCATGTCGTTGGCCATGCAGCATGCGGCCATCGCCGGTCGCCAAGCGTACTTGTCGGGCCGCATTCCGAAACGGCTGTACGCCACGGCGAGCAGCCCCGAAGAAGGTATGATCACCACGCGCCCTTGGTGATGCAACGCCTAAGCCATGATCTCGTGGATCAAGCGACCGTGCACATCGGTCAAACGGAAATCGCGTCCCGCCCAGCGGTAAGTGAATTTCTCGTGATCAAAGCCAAGCAAATGGAGCAAGGTCGCGTGCAGATCGTGCACATGGACTCGGTTCTCAACCGCCTTGAAGCCGAATTCGTCGGTGGCACCGTGCACATAACCACCGCGCACGCCACCTCCGGCCAGCCACATGCTGAAGCCCCAGTGGTTATGATCGCGGCCGTTGACCTTGCCTTGGTTGGCCCCTTCCTTAGGCAGTTCGACGGTCGGGGTTCGTCCGAATTCACCTCCCCAGATCACCAAGGTTTCTTCCAGTAGTCCACGTTCTTTGAGGTCGCTGAGCAACGCACCGATCGCTCGATCGCATTCACCGGCCAGTCGCGCATGCTGTTCTTGAATGTCATCGTGGTTATCCCACGGTTGCCCGGCGCCGTGCCAGACCTGGACGTAACGCACACCTTGTTCGATCAGCCTCCGGGCGATGAGCAACTGTCGCGCCTGGGTTCCCGGTCCGTAGGCATCCAACACATGCTGCGGCTCGCGCGACACATCGAACACTTCGGACGCCTCTTTCTGCATCCGATAGGCAAGTTCAAACGATTGAATGCGAGATTCCAACTGGGGGTCGGTATCGCGGGCTTGCTGATGGATACGATTGAGTTGCTGAATCAAATTCAATTGCCGACGCTGCCCAACATCATCGACCCGCTCGTTCTTCACGTACTCGATCAGTTTGTCGATCGACTCATGCTGCGTGTCGATATAGGTTCCTTGGTAAATCCCCGGCAAGAAGCCGGCTTGCCAGTTCTGCGATTCCTGAATCGGATAGCCCCCCGGGCACATCGAGATGAAGGCTGGCAGATTCTGATTGTCGGTTCCCAAACCGTAAGTCATCCAAGACCCCATGCTCGGCCGCACCAAACGCGATTCACCCGTGTTCATCAACAGCAGTGAGGGCTCGTGGTTGGGGACATCGGCGTGCATCGAACGGATCACACAGATGTCATCCATGTGCCGCGCTGTGTGCCGAAAAAGGTCACTGACTTCTATGCCACTTTCACCATACTTTCGGAACTTGAACGGGGATGGAAACAGCGCCCCCGTTTTCCGTTCCGTGCGGGGTGTCTCCCCCGGCAACGGCTGCCCCGCATACTTGTGGATCGATGGCTTCGGATCGAATGTATCGACGTGACTCGGTCCACCGTTGGCAAAAATATGGATAACGCGTTTGGCTTTGGCCGCAAACTGCGGCGGCTTGGGCAACAGAGGATTAGTGCCAGCCGCTGATTTATCGACTGCCGTGGCCGAGTTCGCCAACAACGCTTCGGCTGCCAACGCTCCGAAGCCCATGCCGCAACGGGTCAGGAGTTCGCGTCGTGAGAGTGGACAGGTTGATGACGGTCGCTGGTGGGACATGATCTGACTCTAAAATGTTAATTGGTTGGATTCTGAGACAACAACGGACGGGTATTCAATCAACATAAGCCAGCTCATTGGTGGCCAGCAGAATCTGTGCGAGCTGCGACCAGCGGTCGAGCGGTGCCAGCTGCGGCGTGGGCAAGCCATCCTTGGAAACAAAAGTCTCTCCTGCACCGTCGGTGTACTGCACGCGGACCGTCCAGTGGAATGAGTCATGGCTGTCGGACCCGATGCAGTCGGCAACGAAATCGATGGTATCACCGGCACGCACGTTGGTCGCCTTAACGCCCGTGCGTTGCTCCTCCTGCTTGGCGATCCACTCGCCAAGAGGAACGTTCGAAGCATCTATCGGACCCGCGTTGCTCAGAAGTATCGAACCTCTCACTCCATCCCCCTCGGCAGCCTCGTGCTTTAGCTTGCCTCGAATCACAATCACTCCGTCGCGGGGAGCGATCCAACGGCGAACGGCAGCATGCTCCAGATCGCGCCCCACATGGCCACCTTCAGCGCTGAGCAGCAGGTAGCCAAGTGCGTCGTCAGGGAATTTACGGCTGGCTTGCCAGCGACCGTCGGTGAAGGTGGGAAGAGGCTGGAAGCTCTCGAGCGTCTTGGTATCCGGATTGAACTTGCCGAAGCCACACACCCAGCGTGCCTGAGTTCCTATGGTGGGCGATACGTCGGCCTGCGATAGAAACTCTGCCGCCAACTGCAACTCTTGAGCGCTCGCGTCGCGCGCCAAGATGGACCGGAACAAACCCTGCACCTGGTTACGACGATTGGTATCCTTGTCCGTTGCAGTGTCTGCAGTTGCATGCGTGTGGGAGTCGCCATGGCTTACCTCGGCCAGTTCCTGCTGCGACGCCTGTTTGCCGAGTTCCTCGGCGACTTGAGTTACAAACGTGCTGTTGAGCACAAACAATCCCTGTTGTGGGACGCTGGTTAGGGCGCGCTGGGAATTATGAGTATCGGGGCTGGCGAAATCAAAGGTCCGAAAAACGCTTGGGAGATTTTGTCGATCGATGTACGCGTAGACCGTCCGACGCCGCATCAGCGCGGTACCATCGATTTTCTGCGAAGGTCCGCGGACGGTCGGATCCAACAGCTTTCCACGAGCGAGCAGCGTGTCGCGAAAGGCCTCAAAGTCCAGGCGGCGGCGGTTCATGCGCCAGTAAAACACGTTTTCAGGATCAATGGCAGAGGCCTCGGCACGGTCGAGGCTTTGCTGTTGATAGGTTTTAGACAAGGCAATGCGGCGAATCAAGCCTTTGACGCTCCAGCCCTCGTCGACAAAGCTCGTCGCCAAGTGGTCGAGCAGCGCGAGCTGGGCTGGCGGCGGGCAACGGGTCCCCAAGTCACTGGGACTTTCGACCAACGAAGAGCCGGTCAGCCGCAACCAAATGCGATTGGCCATCACCCGCGCAGTCAATGGATTGTCGGCGGCAGTGATCTCCCGCGCTAACTCAACCCGACCGCTCCCCTCCGCGAAAACCTTTTCTTCGGGAGCCAGGAACGTCACAAACCTTCGATCGACTTTGTCACCTCGATTGCCAGGACTCCCCCGCACCAAAATGAACGATTCACGCGACTCTTCAGAGTCCTTAAGGCGATGAGGCCACGGTTCGCCACCCGGTTCGTCGGTGTTTAAGAAAACACCCGACATGGCATAGTAATCGGCTTGGCTGATGGGATCGTACTTGTGATCATGGCAACGCGCACACCCAAGTGTCATTCCCATCAATCCGCGAGAAACGACATCCAGTCGATCGTCGATGATGTCGAGTTTATTATTCAAAAATCTTCGACCGAGCGTCAAAAAGCCAAGCGCCGGGAGATCGCTCTGCGCATCGCTTGGACTTACCAAATCGGCCGCCAACTGCTTGGTCACGAACTGATCATAGGGCATATCCTGGTTGAACGCGTTGATCAGCCAGTCACGGTATTGGTAAGCACCCGGGTACTCACGATCCTCTTGAAAGACGTAGCCTTTAGTGTCGGCGTAACGCGATACATCCATCCAATACCTTGCCCAGCGTTCCCCGAAGTGCTCGGAGGCCAAGAGCCGATCGATCAACTCGCTCAGTACCTGCTCGTCGGCTCGCGGATCCTGCTCCACCGCCGCGATCTCTTCCAAGCTGGGTGGCAGGCCGATCAAATCGTAGCTGAGCCGCACTGCCAACGTTCGACGATCGGCGGCTGGCGACATCGATAACGATTGCGATTTCAATCCCAACTGGATGATCTCATCGATAGACCCGTCCGACGCCACGCCGGTCGCTTGCCAACGTTGGGGTGGCTGATAGGCCCAGTGGTTCTCACCCAGTTTGGCTGCCGCTTGCCCGTCGGTGGCTTCCATCCCCCGCATTGCGTCGGGCACGTGTGCACCGCCCTGGATCCAGCGCTCGAACACCGCAACCTGGTTATCTGAGAGCCTGGCCGAAGGTGGCATCTGCAAGTCACTATCGGTGTGGGTGAGTGCCCGCCACAAAAGGCTGTTGGCCGAATCACTGGGAACTAATGCAGCACCACGCGTTCCCCCCCGCAGCATCGCGGCGAGCGAATCGAGCATCAACTCGCCGCTAGAGTCGTTATGGACGTGCGAATGGCACTCAAAGCAGTTTTGCTCCAAGAGGGGTAGCACTTGTTCAACAAAGTACGCTTCCTGCTCCAGCACCTCGGGGGACTTTGCAACCGGTACTTGGCTCGCCACGCCAGCCTTGTTCTCCACCCCCTCATCGGGCGGAACGGCCGCATTAGGAATGCTCTGACCGAACACGCTCAGGCCAAACAATCCGGGCAGGAGCGCGCTGAATGCCAGTCGACAGAGACGGACAGCAATTGGAAATTTGTAGTTCACGAGCAGCTCTCAAAAGGCGGGAAGAGCGAACGACTTCAGGCGGGAAGGCAATCGGGAAGGGGGTGGGATTCTTGACCCGCCTATTCATTATCCCCTACCCACCCTCGGCATACAAGCTCAGCCGCAGCAGGCTGGCAGATTTTGGAAGTTGGCGCAAATAGGTCGTCTTTAAAGATCTTTGAACCACGAAACAGGCGATTAACGGGAGCGGAACGCCGTCGCGGGAGGGCCACGCTCCTGCGGAGCCTTCATGGGCCGCCACCAGCCGTCCACAAGCAATCGGCGGAGCGATTGAAGACTGCCGTTCTGATCGGCGGAGCGATCAGCGACTATGGCGAGTCAGGAAGCTGCCGTTGTCCGCGACATCCATGAGTGGACGATAGTAATCGCGGCCGGTTCCGAAAATGCGACCGGGGGTCCACACAATCGCCATCCCCATGCTCCAAGCCTCGTCGCGATACGGCACCACCGCATCGCTTGGGGGTATCAGATACACGGCAGAGGTCTCTAACCCCAACTGCCCTTGTAAAGGAGTCTTCAGGGAAACACCGAGGACCGCCCCCGAGTCCTCGGTGAATCCCGTTTGAAGCTCCGCCAAACCTCTCCCTCGCTCGCTGAAGCGATAACGATAGAAGAAGCGGTAGTTGTTGAGCCCAGAGAGTCGAATGGTCTGCGGGGCGGTGGCGCCACGCACGCGCACCTCCGACTCATCCACTCGCTGGCTGTCCGTGAACCGAAAACCGAAATCATGGTAGGGTGAAAATAGATAGCTCAGCTCGCCACGGAGCTGCACCAAATCCGACTTGTAAAGCCAATCGTCGTGCAAGTAGTCGATGACCAACCCTCCCTGCAGCCCATAATCGACGCGACGGAATAGCCCAGTCGTCAAGAACATTTGCGTCCGGTTATCATCACCGGCCCCACTCCCATCCAAATTGGTATGGGTGAATCGCATCCCCAACTGCGAGCCCACTTGGCCACTCAACAAGCTCGGAACGCGCGACCCGAAGTTGAAGCCCTCTTGGAAGCCAACATTTCCTTCAACCTCACCCGGCGAGCCTGGGCTGCCGGACGACATAAAATTGCCAGCACCATTAAAACTGGTCACACCCACCCACAAATCCACTCGGCTCCAATCGAACAACGCCCCAACCGGATTGCAACAACACTGCGTGGCCATGCCGCAACTGTCGCATCCCAGGGAATGCAGATCGGCTTGCGAATCTTCCCAATGCTCGCCAACGAACACCTCCTGCGACTGGAGAATGGAAGCGGTTGCGCCCGGCGCCAGTGTCTGATCGTAGCCGTGGGAGAGAGCGCTGGGAGCCAGCTGTATCGACGCCGGTTGCACTGCCCTCGATCGCTTCGCACCGCCGCTGGCCTGGAAGGAACGCCGCCGGCCTGAAGTCGGCTGTATCGAACGCGCCTGTCCCAGATGTTGCTGTCCCAGATGCTGCCGGGCGGGACTTAGTTGAGATGAACTGCTTGCGATCGCTGGACGATGCATGCCAGGCTGGGGAGAACGATCGTTGACCGCCACCGCATGCGAATTGCGCGGCTGTTGTGCAATGCCAGCAGCGCATAGGACCAACAGGCTGACGAACGCCCCGCCGATGCTAGCAATTGAGTTTTTCGATCGTGTCATGGATACGACTTTGCGCGAATACGCACAGTCCCTCCGCCCAACCTATTCATCGGAACCAACGCGTCGGCGCAATCACTTAAATCGTTAAATTTTAGCTATTCTCTTTCTTCGTCCAGCTACAGGTTTGGTGGATTAAACTGGACAAGACAGAACGATTGTGACGATTACAGCGGGGATAACTGTGAATTCCGTGCGTTGTCTTTGGTTCGCGATTCATGGTTCGCAATTCTATTGCATCGCAACTCGGGCCGGCGATTTATGCAGCTGCATTCTTTACTTTTGGGCATGGCGACACCGTTGGCGGTCAGCACGGCACAGTCTGTCGGTGCGTTTGCGGCCAATGCTGGCCAGAGCTTCGCGCAGGCGTTGGATGGCATCCGCACGGCCGCTTCAGGCTCAGCGGCGGAGAGTGAAGTTGCGGGTGCGGGGTCCAAGAAGCCAACTGTTTCGGAGCAACTCGAAGCGATTGCTGGGCGTCTGCGAAAGTGGTTTGGCGAGCATGGGATGCAGCGTCCGTTCGAGCTGAACTTAGCTGTGGATGCCGGTGGGGAAGAGAAGTTGGATATCGCGGGTGAGGAAGCTCCCTTTCTGCAGCAGCTCCTCCAGCAGCGGCCCGATCTCCGCACCGAGCTCAGTCAACTCGCCGCCAGCCTGCAAGCCATGACCGGTGCGCTCGGCGCCGGCAGCGTGAATCTCATGATCAACGACGACCGCAGCCACGCGCGTGCACTCTAACGCCCATGCTCCCCTTCTCCCGTAGTGGAAGTGGCTACACTCCCTTTCTTCCTTTCTCCCGTAGTGGAAGTGGCTACACTTCCCGCCTTCCCTGCCCCCGTAGTGGAAGTGGCTACACTTCCCCGTTCCCCAATCACGGGCTGGCCGCTTTTCCTTGACTAAGATTTCCGTATCTCCCTGTATTCATCCTGGCTACCCGGCGGGTAACTGGTCACGCTTTCCGATCTTACTCTTTGATTTGAGATGACTTGTCGAATACATTACGGCACCGTCATTCGGCCAGCATGCACTTCGTCGTGGCATCTGCTGCAGAGCACCAGTAAATTCGCAGTCGTGTTCTCACCGCCGCGCGCATGTTCCAAGAAGTGATGAAGCTCCAAAATCCTCGGATCCTCTAATTTCCAATCCACTGGCGTCCACCTACAAAGACGACAAGCATTGTTGTCTCGTTCATAAACAGCTTGCTGAACCTCGACTGAAATGCGACGATCGTGAGGTGCCGCCAAGCGGTCAACATCAAGCAAAACATACTCGCCCTGCCGTAAATCAGGGCGCCCAGTGAAAAATGTTGCTATTGCAAAGCCTTCTTCAGTGCGGAGCTCGCGAATCCGGCGAGGAAAATCATTTGCCTTCGCGACATACCGAATCTCTTCGGTTGTCACGATCCGCAACACATTTTCCTTGAAGTACTCGAGTATCCGGCTCTTTGCACTCCCGGGCATTTTTCGAATACGGTTCGCTACGTGCCAACGCCGTGCCGAATCACGATCAGGATTTGGATCAGTCAGCATGTATTCGTCCGGTTTAATATCCAAACCGGTCGATATGTCGGACGAGGCTCCCGTGAAGATTCGATACCCAGTTTCAACGCGTAGTTCTCTGAGGCGACGGCCGTACTCCGAAATTCCGGATACTACAGCAAGCTCATCGCTGTGAACCACGCGCCCGACATTTGCGACTAGGTAAGCTTCGATGCGAGCACGAGCATTCCGTTCGCATTCAATCGAATCGTGAAGAACACTGACCCCAAGATCGTCGGTTCCGTGCCGGATTTCAACGAGCTTTGCAACGCGTGCTTGTAGGGTTAGCTCATCGTACGCAGCGCTATATTCGTCAAGCTGACGATTGATGTGCTGAAGAAGTTCCTGGATGTCTAGGACGCGTGTTCGCCTCGGCATGTTTACGTTACCAATTCAGACGAACCAGTGGACTGTCCCGATAGAACGTTTTTACGGAGCGGAAAACTGATCTCTGCAGCTGGAGCAAAGGCTAGATCTTGAGTGTTAACACTCGAACTATCTGCCTTGGATAATGAACCGGTTGGCTTTCCATCCTTAATCCAATAACCAAGTAATTTGTTACAAATCGAGTGGTGATATCTCTCACGTAAGTTGTTGAGAGTGGATTCAGCAGGCATCTGCCTTAAACCTCCCCGAAAGCGAGTCGCAATTGGCTTGGCTTTCTTGATACCGCTGCCTTCTCGCCTTTAAGGTGTCGCATCACATGCTCTGCAATCGCTTGTGCAAATACGGGTGGGACGGCATTGCCGATTTGGATCGCTATCCGAATCTTCGTTCCGTGCCAACGAAATGTATCGGGGAACGTTTGCAAGCGCGCAGCTTCCCAATGTGTAATAGGTCGATGCTCCGAGGGGTGGAGGTAGCGTCCCTTTTCCGGCTTGTAAAATTCAGTTCGAATGGTACATCTTGCTGGACCATCCCAATCAAGTCGACCGAAGAGGTCCGTTCCGCCCTTCGTCTTGCGAATCCAACAATCAGGCGTCAACTCTGGTGCTGCGGCCTGCAAATCAAATCGATTTCCGCCGGGCGGGATCAGTCGATATCGCTTTTGGGAAAGTTCAGTTGGATTGCGAGCTATGTGCAACTTCGGGGTCTCTACTGGAGTTTCCGATAGTTCAACATGGGTTGGTTGTAAGGGGATTCCTCGAAAAGCATCGCGGACCGTTCGACGGATCCCATTTGGCGGGGGTAAACAAAGCCTGCCGAGCCGCGATCCCATGATGATCGCGCGTCGGCGATTTTGAGGTACCCCGTAATCAGCAGCATTGAGGATTCCGGTACTGTAATCACCAACATAGAACCCAAGCTTGCGGGCTTTGCAAATCAAAGCTTCGCCTTCAGAACTCTTTAGGATATTGGGAACGTTCTCGACGACAAAGACTTTGCAGTCAGTTTTTTCGACTATGTCCATGTAGTAACGCCACATTTCCCTACGTGGGTCACTCGATTGGTTTCCCGTCAAATTCGAAAAGCCTTGACACGGCGGACCGCCGATTACCACATCGGCTTTGAAATCAAAATCACGCTTGCAAACTTCGATGATATCATCGGCAATAATGTGCTTTCCGAAGTTTTCTGCGTACGTGGCCGCGAAATCAGACTCCTTTTCAACGGCAAGCACAGGGACAAAACCGGCGTTCACAAATCCTTGCGTCATTCCCCCGGCACCGGCGAATAGATCAATCATCTTAAAGGGCTTCGTCATTCGGTCGCATCCGTTGCTAGAAAAGTTTTCAGACGTGTTGTAAGCAGTCGGCGTCTTTGGCTTCACATTCCCAAATCACACGGTAGGTCCAGGCGAGCCAAGTCAGTTTTCGTTTCTTAATTGCATCTTTATTTTTGATTAGGGATAACTCTTCTTGCCAAAACTCGATTCTTGTTTTCGGAAATGAAGCAGGCGGATGGTCCCTGTGCTGATGCCACAAGCAGCCGCGGACCAAGATGGCCTTCTGACGAGCGGGGGACGCCAAATGTAGGCAGCCTGGAAAGTCTTTTGCATGAAGCCGTTAACGTTAGCGGTGTCCCATCGAAAAACAGATTTTTCGAAAAGTCAACTGAGGCGTCGTGTCTTGCGATCGGACGCGAGCCATATTCGCACTTCGTTGCTCTTGCGATACTCGTTCCACTCTCGACTTTGCAACTCACAGACGAACGCGCGACCTCACCCCATCATTATCGCGAGTTCCTGGGATCTGTCCATTAGTCCGTTAGGCCCGCACTATCGATAAGGTCTACACAACGCATTTAGGCAAGACTAAAACTGACCTTGCCGACCCCCTAAACAGATGGGTGTGCCCGGTCGCAATATTCAGCGATGTCGCTTCGTAACCCACACCCGACGTGTGCAGTGGGCATGCCCTTTCTCCCGTAGTGGAAGTGGCTACACTTCCCTTTCTTCCTTTCTCCCGTAGTGGAAGTGGCTACACCTCCCGCCTTCCCTGCCCCCGTAGTGGAAGTGGCTACACTTCCCTTTCTTCCCTCCTTTCCGTTCTTCAACCCCCTTACACCAACGTCGAAAAATCGCTCAGCGCGATGGCCTCGCGACTGGCAAAGGGTTCACCGTACCGCGTGCCGATCATCTTGCCCCAGTAGGCGGCTTCATCGCGGACGCGCTCGATCAAGGTCGGCGAGACCTGTTCCCGGCCGATTGTGAATTGACTGGCGTAAGCCTCGATCGACTGCCGCTTCATTTCCCATTGATCGGAGATATCTAAAACAAAAGCGGGTTGTGCGACATGCTTGAGATGGATGCAGTAGTAGTAAAAAACGCGTTGCGGATGATACGGTTCACCTTCCAAAGTCGACTTGGTGAGCTTGGACCAGAAGCGCGCGGCCTCGACCAATTGCGTGGCTGCGGTGTGGTCAGGGTGCGCGTCTTCCCAGTACGGAGCAAACAACCACCGAGGGCGGACGCGACGAAAGACGTTGGCCAGTTGAGCGCGGGCGGCCAGGGTCGCTTCCAGGCTACGATTGGGCAGCCCGAGATTTTCGCGCCAGCTCAGCCCCAGTGCGGCCGAGGCGCGCGTGGTCTCCTTGGCCCGGGTGGTTACATCGCCAAAGGGGGTCGGCTCACCGTCGGTCAGATCCAACACTCCCACGCGCCAACCGCGCTGCAGCATTTTGGCGATCGCCCCTCCCATCCCCAGTTCTGCGTCGTCAGGATGCGGAGCGATGACGAGCATATCCAGCGGAAGTTCATCGGGCATGACTGGACTCCGAAGCAAAGTTACTAACGAGTTCGTTATCAAGCTCTTGGTGGTTGACTTCTTGGATGTTGTGCGCTTGCATCTTTCCCCCTTCGATGCGGATGACCTGTTCACCCGAGTTGCCATCAAACTTGCTGACACCCGTTGCCGCCATTGGCAGTCGCACGCAAGCCGCTTCGTCCGAGTTACGCATGAACAGTCGATCACCGGACAAAGCGGCTGTGTTCCAAGTCACGTCGCCGATCACGTCGACTTTGGCCCGTTCCACGAAGGCATCTGGCGAGGCATCGACGAGGACGATCTCGCCGCGTTCAGAAGTGATCAGCAGCTGCGCGCCGACCAGCAAGACTTGGCCCTGCTGATATCGCCCCTTCTTCCACTTGCGTTTTCCATCCCGCAGATCGATGCACTCCAAAATACCGTCGCTCAAACCGTAGGCGTATCCCGCGTGCACCACTGCGGAGGTGAACTTGGTCCTAAGCGCCGTCTTATTTTGCCACAGCACGGTGGTGGTCCATTGATTGTTTTCGAGTTGGACTTCGATCAGTTGGCACCCTTCGCCGTAGCCTTTGGACATGAAGACTTGATTTTCGCCGATTTGGATGGGTTGGGAAACGGTTGCCGCACCGGAGCTACTCCCTGGCCAGTCGACGGACCACAATTTTTGCTGATCGGTTGGAGAAAACGCCAGCAGCGCCCGTTCGCTGATGATCCCGATTTGCTCCTGGCCGCCGATAACGAACAATGTCGGCGAGGAGTAGCTGATTTGATCATCCCCCATTCGCCAGCGTTCCTCACCGGTCACTGCATCGCAGGCTATCAACGTCTGCACCGGCCCTGCGGCTTTGGCACCGCCGAGTGATGCGATGACCAGTCCGTTCCAGACCAGCGGCGATGCGCTGCGGCCCCACGAGACCTCTTTTTCAAATGCTACTTGGGTGGTCCCAGCTAACTCCAACAATGACTTCTGCCACTTTTCTTGGCCGGTGAGCAAGTCCAGGCACACCAGCTGACTGACCGCTGAGGCAGCGTACACGAGTCCATTCGCAATCGTCGGGGTGCTGCGCGGGCCGGCTCCTCCCATCATGTTGAAGTGCTTGCCTTCCATCGCATAACTCCAGACGAGTTCTCCGGAGTTGGCGTTATAAGCTGTAACCCACTCCTGTGCATCGCGTTGTTCCAAGGTGATCGCGATGTCACCTTGGACTGCGAAGCCCGACCAGCCGGGGCCGACCGGAATGGTCCAGAGCACTTGCGGTGCAGCCAGTTCCCAATCGGTGAGAATGGCTGGGGCAACCACGACACCGTTGCGGGTGGGGCCTAGGAACTGCGGAAAGTCGGTAGCCCGCGGTTCGAACAGTTGGGATTCAGCATTGACTGCGGTGCTCACGTGAGTCGTGAGTGCGGGCGCTTCGGCCCAGCGATAACGAAACTTGGGGACGAGTTCGCCGTCTAAGCGTTCCACCCGGTAGAAACATAAGAACAGCGCCAGGCAAATGACTGGCAGAACCGTCACGGTCCAACCCACCACTCTCGGCAACGACGATAGTCGCAGGGCGACCACCAGGCAGCCCCACAAAACCAGGACACAGATGGCGGAGATCACGTTCACGGCAGCGAAGTCGAACTCGGAGGCGTTCCACTGTACAAAAAGCACTCCGCCCACAGCACCCAGCGCCACCAGCCCCACAGCAACCCGTGGCCAAAGCTGCCGGAGATTTTGTTTTCGAGACGTTTCGGAAGAATTCGCGCGTTGCATAACTTCTGCTTATATCGGTTGCTTGCACCCGTTGCAGCGCTCGACGATGAACGGGTATCCCGTTTCTTTGCCAGCCAATCGGGTGTATAAACTTTGCATCCTCGTAACCCATTGCGGCTAGACGACCAGGGCTAGAGGAGAATGCCAGCGGCGTCGCGCCGCCTACACTTCACAGTTTAAGGGGTTTCATGTCGCAAGCGAATAGCATTCGGGATTTAGCTGCTTTGCGGGCCAATATCGAACTGGCGGTACTCGGCAAATCAGAAGTCGTCAAATTGGTCGTGGCGGCCCTAATGGCGGGCGAACATATTTTGTTGGAGGATGTGCCGGGAGTCGGCAAGACCTTGATCGCTAAGGCGCTCGCGCGGAGCATCAATGGCAAGTTCACGCGTTTGCAGTTCACCCCCGACCTGCTTCCGAGCGATATCACTGGTAGCAGTATCTACAATTCATCCAGTGGACAGTTCACTTTCAACGCTGGCCCGATTTTCGCCAATGTGGTGCTGGCCGACGAAGTCAATCGGGCTCCGCCGCGAACGCAAAGTGCCCTGTTGGAGGCGATGGGGGAAAGTCAAGTTAGCGCCGATGGCGAAACGCATCATTTACCCGATCCGCTATTGGTGATTGCCACGCAGAATCCGTTCGAGTTCGAAGGGACCTATCTGCTGCCGGAGAGTCAATTGGACCGCTTTCTGCTGCGTATCACGGTGGGCTATCCATCGCGCGAACACGAATTGCGTTTGCTTTCTTCGCATCGTATTGGCGAACCGGTCGACGAGCTAAAACCGGTAATCGAACTCGGTCGGATTCGCGAACTGCAGGAGCAGGTTCGCAATGTGACGTTCGATGAATCGCTGGTGAATTACTTGCTCGACATCATCCATGCCACGCGCGACAGCGATGCGGTGCAAGTAGGTGTGAGTACCCGTGGCGCGCTGGCCTATTATCGCGCGGCCCAGGCCTTGGCGATGGTTGAGGATCGCGATCACGTGATTCCAGATGACATCAAGCGGCTGGCGATTCCTGTTTTGGCTCACCGCATTGTTCCGCGCGGTATGCTTCCCGGAGCGGATCGTAGCGCCTCCGAGGACGTTGTCCGTCAGCTGCTCGGTAGTATTGCCGTTCCGGTTTAACAGCGCATGCCAGTGTCCGCATCCTACTGGTTGGAAATCAAGCATGGCTTCTGCTAACTCACTTCGAGAAACCGCTAACAGCGAAAGTTCTAAACGCGGCGCTGCGCGAGTCCAAGTGCCGCCAGCTAGCTTAACGGCTACGCTTTGGCAGCGCTGGTTGGCACGGCGTCGACGCAATCAAGCGAGATACCTGTCGCAAGTCAAATTTCGACTGACGCGTGAGGGTGTCCATTTCCTGGCAGTGCTCTTGTTCATTTTCGTCGGCGCAGTCATTCGCGAGATCAACCTCTTGATTCTGTTGGCCGGCTCGATGATCGGCTTACTCGTCCTGCAGTGGCGTTTTAATACGCGCACTTTGCTAAAGCTAACCGCCAAGCGACGCTTGCCCTTGTATGCTGTGGTGGGCAAAGTGACTTCGATTTCGCTTGAGTTGACCAATCCGAAGTTGTGGCTTGGCTCATGGTTGGTGGTGGTAGAGGACCGCTTGCATCAGTTGGCGCCGCACTCCAAAAAGCTAACCGATCGGGGTGTGGCAGCGATCGACGAGATTCGGCCGAGGGGTTCGGCACGGTGTCGTTATGAACTGGAATTTCACGAACGCGGCAAGTACTGCATTGGTCCAACCACGCTTTCTACTCGATTTCCAATTGGCCTCGGTCGCGGCTGGCGAACACTCGACAATGCCCGCACGCTGATTGTGCGGCCGCGGCTGGGCGAGCTAACACCTAAAGTCCGCGTCCTGTACCAACAATTGAACGTGGGGCACGCCGCCGCCTCGCCCCAAGCCGGGACGCATGAAGCTGAGTTCTACGGCTTGAGACCATGGCAGTCGGGAGATTCCCGCCGCTGGATCCACTGGCGCACCACTGCCCGTCTGGGTGAGCTGTCGGTTCGCCAGTTTGAACGACAACAACAACGACAAAGCTCGCTCCTGCTCGATTTGTACGCGACCAATCTCAAGGCGGGTGAGTCTTGCCCTCTGTGCGAAAAAGCGATTTCGTTTCTAGCGACGTTCGCTACGCAGTCGGCCAAAGTCGGCTCGGATAGTTTGTCGGCTGCCGTCGCCGGTCAACATATCATCACGGTAACCGATGCCCGTAGCCCGGTTTTGGTCGATAACCTCTTGGATTCATTGGCTTCAATTGCGCCAAGCGCCTCGCCCGATCTGCTCAGCGCTGTGCGGAGCCTCACCCTGCCGCTGGTGGCCAATCCATCATTACTGATCGTTAGCACCCGTGCGTCGCAAGTGGAACAACTGCGAAAATCGCTAAAGGATCCGCTAGTTAGCAAGCTACTTTCGCGTGTTAAGCTTAAGTGGTTAGACGTCTCAGCTGGACAATTGGAGCCCTACTTTTCATGGACCTCGAACTGATCAAACAGCTGCGTCGCAATCTTACCTTGCACTTCGCGGTGATCGCTTGGTTGACGGCCATGCTGATTGCCACGGGGAGCGGTGGATTCTACCTGCCAGCGGTCGTCTTCGTGGCGAGTCTCTGCGGATTCATCTTCGTCGATACGCTAGGTTGGTTCGAACTTAGAAAGGTTGGAAGTTACGTTGGCATGTCAGTGGCCACCATTTTTGCCATCGCTACGTATGTGTACAGCGTTTTTGTGAGCAACTCGGAGGCAGGGCAACTTGTAGCGGTGGCTGGCCTCTTGATCTACCCCGAATGCATACTTTTTTTACAACGCAAAAGTCTGCGAGTCTACGAGCAACTGGCCATCTTCCTATTGCTGGAAATGATTGTTGCCGCATTGATCAACGACAATTTGTTTTTTGGATTGTTGTTGACCCCGATCATGTTGCTCTGGGTCTCCTCCCTATTTCTGTTTTCACGCTACGCGACACTTGTCCATATCGACTCAAACATCGACGAACCGGTCCCGATTTTTTTGGAGGTTATGTACCGACGCTACGTCAGGCCGATATTGGGAGAACCTGTAAAACAACGGGTCGTATCGACCCAATTTGTGGCGACCCCCGATGTGCAAGCTACCAAGTTCGCGCGGCGCAGCCTGCAGGCACTCCCTATCGGTATCGGCGCTTTGACGTTTGCCGCGATCTTTTTCTACTTATTGCCCCGAACTTCCCCTGGAGTTTTTCGGGCAGGTCTGGGAGTAAGCCCCAGCGTTGGCTTACCGACTGAACTGCGCTTGGGACTATTCGGTCGTCTTTTGCAGAACCCTACCCAAGTAATGCGGGTTAGTTTTAAATCTGAAGTGACGGGCAAAACATATCAGTTGAGTGACCCACCCTACTTGCGGGCGAGAGTCTTTGACGCCTACTACTCAACTACAGCAGCTGGCACGCGGCGTGAACAACCGGTTTGGGGACTGGCAATCAATCAACCTTTTCATCCACCCCTGACAGGTTCCACTGGGATTGCCCCATTCGTCCGCAGTGGAGGTGGCGATTTGGTGCTTGCAGAGTTCGACATCCGCCGCGAATTCGCTTCGGTGCTGTATACGATCCCACTTCCTTATTCACCGTCGGCGAAGCAACCTATCGACTTGAACTACGATCGGTTCAACATGTTGCTCGACCCCGTTGAGGCAAATAGTCCGTCGATTGGCAAGTCGTTTGTGTATACGCTGGGTACTGGAGGGTTCGCGAAAAGTGAACAACTGGCAATCACCCCCGCCTTCTTGCCGCCATCTTGGGTGCAACCGATGCTCTATCAATTGGCACAGCCACTGGGCAACTTCCAGGAAGTTGACCAATACCGGCGCAACCTGCTTGCAGAACTCAGCATTGACGAACAGGATCTTTATAAGGCGGCTGTCGCGTATGAAAACCACTTCCTGTCTTCTGAAAGATTCAGTTACAGCCTCGATTTGCGTCCGCCGCAAGAAATCAATATGGACCCGATCGAGGACTTTATCCTCAATCAGCCGCAGGGTCACTGCCAATATTTCGCCGCCGCACTCGTGGCTCTGTTGCGCCAAAACAAGATTCCGTCTCGCATTGTCGTAGGCTACCGACCTACCGAGTACAACAGTTTAGGGGGGTTCTTCCCTGTCAAGCAAAGCGACGCCCACGCGTGGGTTGAAGGCCTTTTCAGCCGCGAGCAACTTGAGAATTCCGAGCACGCTCGCTGGCTCAACGATCGCAGCGATTACTACTGGATTCGTTTTGATCCAACACCGTCGAGCAGTGGAGGGGAAGTTGAAATCACGCCTCAACGCGGGCAAGCCATCGACTACGCCGAGAAACTATGGAAGGACTATGTGGTCGATGCACAAAAAATCAGCGGCGAGAATAATCTTTACGCACCTGTCACCGGTAACGGAGAGCAAGCCTACGACGGGATGATTGCGAGGTTTAAAGAATTCCTATCCGACCTGGAGAAGGGTCGCTTCAGCCGACGTCGCATCGGTTTCGCCTGGCCTCTCGCCATCGCGACAGTCGTTCTCGGCGCTCTGGTCGTCGGCACGTGGCAATTGATCGCCAACTTGCCTCGTTGGGCTCCCAATCTGGCCCATCGATTGGGACTGGATCGGCGACGAAATTACGAAGTGAAACAGGCTTTCTACGCCCGCTGCCTCGCCCTACTGGAAAAACGTGGCCTGAGGCGGGCCACCTTCCAAACACCTCAAGAATTTACCACCGCCGTCGCCGCCACCTTCGACAACTCCGCAGCCAATCTCGGACCATCGCTCAACTACCTAACCGAGCTTTACTATCGCCTGCGTTTTGGAACCGATAAAGAACTCTCTGCCGAAGAAGCCCGCGGCGTTGATGAAGCCTTGCGAAAAATTGAATCGGCCAACAAATCGTAGACTAGCTCCAAAGCCACCACGCTCCCTTTGGAACATAAGCCGATGCGACACTGGCCGCAGCGGCTAACTTGGACATGATGTTTCGCCGATCGCAAGCAGCGGCAGACTGTTGCTTTGTGTACGACTCCTGAGCAGTGATAGCAATTGGCTCGAGTCGAACTGCCATTCGTCTGAGCTCGTGCAAGCGAAAGTTAATGCCGTATCGTCAAACCAAAGCTTAGGGCATTGGCGTCCATTGTATTTACAAAAGTGGATCCCGGCACTTCTCCAATGCCTGGTAGAACAATTCTTCCGCTCCGCGAATTTTCGAAGTAGTGCGAATAAGCCACGTTGGCCGAAAGCAGCTCTGTAAAATTGAGCGAAGCTCCGGCGGACAGCATGTGCTGATAGATGACAGGCGTCGCAATATTGTAGAAAGCCTCGCTGTTCTTAATGGGATTCTGATTGTAGGTGTAACCCGCGCGAACTGTCAGCAAATCGCTCACATTTCGCTGAACTCCCACTGCAGTCGCTAAGATCGAGCTGAAATCGAGTCCACCCAGTGCACCGGTTGCGTCAAAAACAGCCGCATCGCCCAGTCCATTTGTATTGGCGTAGTCAAAGTACCGAACATCGAGCGCCACCAACGTCTGTTCGTTCATTTGATAAGATGTACCAACGGATAAAATCAACGGCAAATCAATGTCAGCGGTCAGCCTCCGCGGAAGACCATTCTCATCCTCTCCATTAAAGGTAAAGTCCTCCATCCATGTGGGACTCTTAAATGAGGCGCCAAATCGCCACTGCGGATCATAAACGTAAAAGGTGCCAAACTGAAATCCGCCGCCCCAATGATAGCGCGTACCTTGTCCCGACGAGTATGACCCATCGGCATTTGCAGAATTGAGCACAAACGGTTCCAACGATATTCTCCCTGTCGTGATGGTCGGTCCGGCTGCTACCGACAACTGCTCGGTAACGGCGTACGAAATCACCGGGGCGATTTGAAGGAAAAGCGCATTGGAGTTGACTTGTCCAAGGCCTGTCGGAGCAGGAGCAAGGATAGGATTAGTCGGATCCGCTGGCAAATTGGTTCCAAATCCGGCAATTGCGTTGACACCGGCGCCAAGCGTGAGCCGCTCGTTCTTCGTGCGGTGGACCCAGCCGACGTTGGGGATCGCAAACGAACCTGCGTCGGCTTCCGTTGAGCCAGATAACGATCCGATCGAAGATGAGACGGTGTGGTTGGGCATTAAGAAGTCCAGAGCGAACGCCGTCTCAGAATTTTTCATTCCACTGATCGAAGCAGGGTTCCAGTAGATTGCCCCAATGGCATCAATGGGTGCCGCGACCGATGCACCACCCATGCTGCGATTGACTGGTCCTCCCGCCTGAAGAATTGGACCCTGACAGAATGCGACTTTGCTCAACAATACCGAAAGGATCAGCACGAAGCTAATCTGGCATAGGTTGCGCCATGACATATCAAAACCCCCACAGTAAAACATCCGCAAAGGCCAAATTGGCCGTACGACTGTCCTAATCGTCACAATCGTCACAAAACTGCAGGTCTGCCAACGCTCAACGCTATTAAATCAGAAGAATGTCTACTGCCAACTCTCAATTTACATGACGGCGCATCCCTCGCTTTAGCTAGCTAATGGCGGTGTGGGAATGAGACTGCGAATCCACAGCCTGGTCGTTGCAACGATTTTCGCCGCAAGAACCGCGTCACTGCGGCGAACGTTCAATGGCGAACTGTTCGGCGCGGTCGCGATGGTATTCGACTACAACCGATCGACCAAGTGCCTGAGGACAATTCCAAACTGTTAAACGACAACCAACTCAAAAGATTTCTAGGTGTTTCGATTATTGCAACTCAAAGGTTCCACAATCACGACTGCGTAGCAAGACGTCCTGTTCGCTTTCGCGAGCACCCCGCAAAATTGACTATGCGATGGTCTTCAAGTTCTTTAGCCCCTTGTCGATTAAATCGTGGAAATGCTTTATTTCCGCTTCGGCTCTGGCAAGTTCTTGATCCGCTCCGAGTGAACCCATATCCACTTTTACCCTCGCAAGTGCCAAATTTGACTGTGCCAACTCGAATGTAGCGTCCTGTCTTGCGGCCACGCCGCAACTCTTTTCCAGAACTTTTGCGGCTCGTTTGTGTTTACCTTGCTGAGCAAGCAGTTGTCCATATTCTCGCAGAGCGAAGGCATATTCCGTGGGGAACAGGCGACAAAGCCAGGCAGCTCGTCGAGCTAATCGGTGCGCTCTGGCTAGATCTCGTCGATTTCCATCGCGTTGGGCTCGAGCGCGTAGAGCTGAGACCAGCAACGGCAAGGCGGGTATGACGTGAAAATGGGGGAGTAGATTCTGTAGTGGTCTGGTGCAAGCCAATTCAAGTTTCTCGATGGCCTCATCGATATTGCCGCGCTTTAGTAGGGAAATCCCCAACGCTTTATGCAGATTGCATGTCGATATGATGTCTTCATCCACCAATTTGACCCGCGGAATATACGCGTCAATATCGTTCCTGCCTTCGCTTGATCTGGCAATGCAATAGAGCGTGCAGTTTGTCCGCGTGTCTTCGTAATAGGCGCTCCGCCTAAATGCCTCGTCTGCTGTCACGATCGCTTCGTCCAGTCGCCCCAGCATGAATAAAGCGCATGCGTGGTGAAGCTGAACCAGGTTCATTTCCCATGGATCACCAGCCTTCTCAAATCTCACAATGGCCTTCTCGGCGTGTTCCACGGCTTTGGAGTAATAGCCACCAGCGAAATAGCTGATGGCCGACCAGCCAAAAGCGTGAGCCTCCCCAAAATCATCCTTCGATTGTTGTTGCATCCTAATTGCCCGATCAACAAAGAGGATGCTTCGTTTCGACATTCCGAAAACGGCCAAAATGCAACCGAACAACGAGTATTGCATGGCGAGTTCGCGAGTAGGTTTCCAACGTTCTCCGCGATTCATTCCATACAGCAGTGTGTACAGGAAGTACGGCGTGTTGGTGAATCCACCGGCGTAAAATGCGCGTGCAAATAAACGAAGCCGAGTTTGCTCCTCGATCGGAGCCTCGCGAATTCCATGGCTGCGAAAGAGGGAGCTTTGAAAGATATGCCGCAGGGTCTGCCAGCCGCTGGCTGCAATCATTCCAAGATTAGACCTGGGGACGCGAATTCCCAGCTCGCGCAAAGCCGCGTTATAGTTCGTCATGCAGTCGTTAAAGCGAGCCTGCTTGAGAGCAAGTTCCCCAAGTAGCTCGAGTGCCAAAGCACGTTGCAAATGGGTCGCGGCATGCTCCAGAGCGATTTGAGACTGTTCGATCGCACTCACATACTTTCCGCCCAGTAGCAAACTGTGAGCGAAGCCGAGATTTATGCGAAAGTGGCAATGTTCTAGTAATCCGCTCGGCTGCTGGGACATGCAGATCTGATACTGACGGACAGCCACCTCATGCGAAAACTGTCGCCGGGCCTGTTCGGCAGCCAAAAAGGAATAAGTGGCGGCTTTGTCTGCCAATTGGGCTCCTGCAAAGTGGACGGAAAGATCATAGATTCGTTCTATGTTGGGGTGCTGTATGTCCTCTCCAGCCAGCATCCTCTCGATGGTTTCTCGCGAAATTTCGGTTGACTGGCTTTCAATGACGTGGGCCAACTTGGCGTGAACCTGTTGGATCGCGACAGTTCCCAGCGAGCCCATGACAGTCTCACGAATCTTGTCGTGATAGGTATCCAGTCTTGTCGCTGACTCCTCACCCAGCATCCGCACCAGTCGTTCGTTACGCATCAGTGACAATGTGGCATGGGCGGATGCCGTACATCCGGAAGCACGAATGAGTTCGAATTGGTCAACGGCTTGGCCAGCTACCGCAAGGATATTGAGCAAGGTGACCGCATCACTTGGCAATCGGGACAGCTTATGTGCTAAGACTTGATTCAATGGGATGCGTCGAACCGTCCCTTTATCGATATCGAGGCATTCGAACAGTTCGCTGATCAGGAACGCGTTTCCTCCTGTCTCTTCAAACAATAGCCGCGTTAGCTTGCGTGCGATGTTAGGAGGGCTTAACGGGAATCGATGGGTGAGCAGTTTTACACAATGTTCAAGACTGAGTGGACCAACGGGGATCTGCTCGGTTTGGATGGGGCTACCAGCTGGGTTCGCTTGCAGCTCCTTCCATCTTCTCAGGAACGAGCTGTCGTCCGCCTCATCTGAGCGGTAACTGCCCAGGAGTAAAAGTCGAGGAGCGTTATCTCCGGCAAGTACATCGATTAGCACTTCGGCACTATCGGCGTCCCCCCATTGCAAATCGTCGCAAAACATGACGACCTGACGGGACTTCGAAACACGCCTGAGTAGTTCGCGCAACGCGCCAAAGGCACGCTTCCGCACCTGCTGCTGATCCAGTCTTGCAACATCCGGTGCCGGCCTCTTCGCTATGACATCCACTCGACTAAGCACAGGAAACACCTGGGCAAGAAAATTGGCATCATCGGGCAAAAGGATGGCAGCCTCCGTTGTCTCAAGCTGGCGGAGGTAGCTGGCCAGTGCATCGATGAGACTGTCGAGCGCTTTGAAGGGGACCGATTCTCGGTCGTAGCAGCGACCGGCGAGCAAGGTAACATCATCACTCTCGGCAAGGTCTCGCAGAAAACGTTCTACCAGTGCTGACTTGCCCTCACCCGACTTGCCCGATATAAACACGGCAATTGGCTTGCCGAACTCGTGCACACGTTCGTATTGAGTCTTGATTGTTGCCAGATGCCACTCGCGTCCCAAGAGCATATCGTGATGCTCAGCGGAAGCCTCCTGACGAATGTCCGGCCCTCCCAGTATGGCCATGATTCCGGAGTAGCTGGGACGCTGGCGCGGGTCTCTCTTCAACAGATCCATACAGAGTTGTCGCAAGTCATCGGGAATGAGCCGTGCGTTGGGCAGTGGCGGGGCATCTTGAGTGCGTTTGTCCGAAAGGATCTGCAGTGATTCTCCTGCGAAGGGAAGCTGCCCGCACAACACCTCGTAGAGCATGGTGCCCACGGCGTACCAGTCGCAAGCATAGGTTTCCTCTTCACACGCTACCGTTTCTGGGGCCATATAGGCAGGCGTGCCCGACATGTCTCGGGCAGTTATTGTCTGATGGCGACGTTCCAGCTCAGAGACCAATCCGAAATCTAGAATGACCACCCGCCCTGCTTGATCGACCAAGACATTGGATGGTTTCAAGTCGCGATGGATCACGCCATGTTGGTGCAAGGCATGGACGCCCTGAACGAGCTGCGTGAGGCTGCCTCTCAACCGAGAAACGTTAAGTACGTTGTCCGCGCGAATGAATGAACGAAACGATCGAGCCCGTTCGACCAGTTCCATCGTGAAGAACCAGTTGTCACCATCGGACTCCAGTGTCCGCAAACCAATCAGATTGGGGTGACTTAGATCAGCCAGGGAGCGAAACTCTCGCTTAAATCGATGAAGACTGGTACCGTCCACATCGGGAAGAACCTTCAGCGCCACCACTTCTCCGCGCCCCGTATGGCGTGCACGGAAGACAACCCCCATGCCACCGCGTCCGAGTTCCTGTTCCAACGCGTAGTTGCCCAACAGCTTGGAAGGGCCGGAGAATACGCCTGTGCGATTTTCCATATCGGTATCGCGTGTGGCCCGGTCTTCGGCGATCGAATCAACTCGAGACTGCGAGAGCTCGACAGGAGCAGCACAAACATCTTCTCCCTTTGACAGCGGTGCAGATGGAATCCGGCCAGACTGGAACCTCATCACCATTGAGTTCAGTCGCTCCAGCAGAGCTTGTCGCTTATCCTGGGGAACCTGCTTGAGCCAAAAATTGACATCCGCTTGTTGGCCAATGGCAAGTTGCTCGCTGAACTGCACTGAAAGCGACTCAAGCTCATCGGTTGATTCCGAGTCCGGCCGATTGACTGGCGAATCTTCCGGGCTGGCAGATGACGGGCTCAATTACGTGCTCCAGTTATTCGTACTGGCTCGTCAACTTGCATTCCGCCGAGATCCCACGGCAGGAGACAGCAAATCGGTAACTTATTTGCGGAACCGTAATTATTTTAGACCATTCGTGTGCTCTCCGCTACTGGCAAAAGTGCGCCCAGCAAGTTAACTCGCGACCGCCTCGGCTTCCCTCGACAGACGATTTCAATCGAAAAATCTCCAGTTGGCGACCAATTCACTCACAGCGGAAAGTTGACGACTCAATATTCGCAAGGAAGGAAAGGCTCGTAGCCTATCGGCTCGCCAAAATGATGACTTCCCAATCGACGCCCCTCTGCGGAGGCGTGTCCTTTCAGGATCTTTGTTCGCATGCCGATATCGTGATATCGGCTGCGTCGAATGAAAAAGCTACAAAGTTCGCAGCCCCCAATTCCACCGACGAATTGCCCCAGCAATTTCCGAAGCTGGTTTGCATTGATGGCCAGTTTTCGTCAAAATGACCAGACATCTGTCAACGTCCGCACAAAACTTCAATTCCCGAATTGTGAAATGTCATCGATGAATTCGCCGGATCCTTCATCGCACGATGGCAGCCAACCAGACAACTCGGAGCAAGCTGAGGACAAAGTCCATGCACTTTCGTTGCAGCTCGATGCACAATTGGCGAAGGGGCAAGCCCCGGATTTGCAGGACTGGCTCAAACAACTCGAATACGTACCAGTCGATCAGCGGCAAGCTCTGCTGGAAAGATTCAACGCGCTGCTTGGTCAATTCACTCCCCAGCCGCCGACGAATCAAACCGTCAAAGAATCCAGCCGCAACTTAAGCCGTGCACCCCGTCACTCGATCTCCGATTCGCTGGTTGATAGCGCAGCAACTCGTGACACCGACGCGGAGCCGGCAACGGCCGAATTCAGTCGGCCGGGGCAACGGCTGGGCAACTACACGTTGATCAGCGAACTAGGCAAGGGTGGCATGGGTGTGGTCTACCGCGCTCGGCACCATGAGCGGGGTGAGGTGGTAGCCCTGAAAGTCCTTCCCAACGTGGACGGCGCGAGCCTGCATCGCTTCAAACGTGAGTTTCGTTCGTTGGCCGATATCAGCCATCCGAATTTGGTCGGGCTGAGGACACTGGAGGAATCGGGGGGGAAC